>JAZONC010000014.1:0-81294 GCA_045654285.1 Alistipes sp.
GCCCGAGAGAGCAATCCGTTTATATTTGTATAGGTCGCAAGCCCGCCCGTTAGAAGAGGACGAAGTTAATACCTACGTGGATACCGTGAATGTACTGCTGGTAGTTGATGTTCTTATACTCGAGCTCGTGCTTACCCATCATATCAAACTCGGGACGACGCAACGTGCAACGATAACCAATTTGGAAATCTACCTTTGTAGTCTTGGCCATCAACAGACGCATACCCACACCCGCGCTACCGATAGCGCCGATAGTCTTATAGCTCTTACCGAAGTAGAGCTGGGGGCCCAAGTGCGCATAGTTGAACCAACGTGTGCGGTGCTGGCGAGTAACGGGGCCATAGAACACCTTAAGAGTACCAACGGTAGGCCACATACACATCTTATCGACAAACAAGAAGCCCGACTCAACACCTGTAACAACGTGGTCACCAAGCTTATAGCCATAGCCTACGAAAGCGCCACCACCCGAGAAATCGGGACGGCCGTCGTAGTTTACTGTTTCGTTGTAATCCTTGTAGTGGATACGGTTCTGCATACCGAGAGCCATATCGAAACCGCCACCAAAGGTGATGGTCCACTTACGCTCGGTGTTATCGAGGTCGTAGTCACGTACCTCCTTCTTCTTCTTGTATTTGGGTATGTAGATGTTCTGCGCCTCGGCCACTGCGCCGCACATAAACACTACTACCAAAAGCATCAAAATCTTTTTCATCTGAATCTATATTTTCTTCTACACCAGTCCCTTTGCGTCGCGCGCAGCGTGGCACTCGACTTTCAAACGGAGGAGAGTGTAGTTTTATTTTATACCTCTAACATTTTTCTCCCAAGCCCACGCTGAACGCAACGTGTCATCGAGCGAACGCTCGGCCTTCCAACCCAACTCCTCGTTTGCGAGGGTTGTATCGGCCCAGATAGCCACCACGTCACCCGGACGGCGGGGAGCAATCTTATAGTTGAGCTTGAGCTCGTTCACGCGCTGGAAGCTCTCAACCAACTCCAACACCGATACGCCATTGCCCGTGCCGACATTGAAAATCTCATACTTCTGCTTGTTCTTATCCTCGACCATACGTGTGATAGCCACAACGTGCGCCTTAGCCAAGTCCACAACGTCGATATAGTCGCGCAAGCAAGAGCCATCGGGCGTGTCGTAGTCGTCACCGAAGACGCTCAGGCACTCGCGGATACCTGCCGCAGTCTGCGTGATGAAGGGAACGAGGTTCTGCGGAACACCACGTGGCAACTCACCTATAAGAGCCGAGGGGTGTGCGCCGATGGGGTTGAAGTAACGAAGCGAGATACCCTTCAAGCCATCGTAAGCCGTAACTGTGTCGCGGTGGATATCCTCGCACATCTGCTTGGTGTTACCGTAAGCCGAGGTTGCGGGCTTGCGGGGTGTGGGCTCCGTTACGGGCAACTCGTCAGCCTCGCCATAGACGGTAGCCGATGAAGAGAATACGATATTGGGACGGCCGAACTCGCGCATAAGCTCCAAGACGTTCATAAACGAATCGAGGTTATTGCGGTAGTACTTCATAGGGTCGGTAACAGACTCGCCCACAGCCTTGAAGGCCGCGAAGTGGATTACAGAGTTGAAGTTATACTGCTCAAAAACCTTGCGGAAGGCCTCCTTGTCGCAGCAATCGACATTAACGAAGGGAACGTCCACGCCTGTGATTTTGCGCACGCCCTCAACGCCACTCATATCCGAATTTGAGAGGTTGTCCGCCACAACTACATCGTAGCCGGCGTTAATCAACTCAACGGCGGTATGCGAACCGATATAACCGGCACCACCCGAAACCAAAACCATCTCTTTCATAGTAAGTATGTTTTAATCGTGCAAATATACATAATATAAATTCAAAATTCAAAAACATTGGGAGAATTATAGGTGTTATAGGTGTGATAAGTCTTATAGGAAAAAGAATATAACACATATAACTCCTATAATACTTATAAAAAAAAGCATACTGCCCCAACGGGAACAGTATGCTTTAATTTGTTTATGAGGACTACCCCAAAAAGTTGAATAAAATGAGCTATTTTGAAGCTGGTCGCAGTCCGAGAAAGCGGAGTTTACAAGAAGTAAATGAGCATTTCGAGGGCAAGCCAGACGCCAAAAGAGCCTTTTTATTCGGCTTTTAGAAATTCCACTCTACTACGGGGTGAGCATCCTCGCCGCACCACATATTCTCAACCTTTACGGCCAACTTACCATCCTTAGCAGTTGTTGCGCGGATAGATGTGAAGGGCTCAAGGATTACGGGATTAGCGTTGCCGAAGCGGAGAGTGTACTTGATTGAAGAGTTGTTTGTAAGTAAAACAGTCTTTGCGCCGCTTGATGCAGTCTGAATAACCTTTGTAGCGATAGAGGCCTTGAACAAGTCAATCAAAAGGCTCTGCTCGCCAGCCAATGTGCCGTGAGAGTATGCCAATGTACGCTGTGACTCCATAGCCTCACGCAATGCCTCCAAAGTATTCTCCTGTGCGAAGATGAAGGTCATATTACGGTGGCCGTTACCGCCAATAACATAATCCTCGGATGTAGAGCCGTGAATATCGGTATTTGACGACATAAAGAACTTATGCTTCAGGGCACGTGTGATAGCGCGGGGGTAGAACTCGCCACCGTTCACAATCTCGATACCGTCGATAAGGTTTGCAGCATATACCTTCTCCTCGAACTCCATCATATCGAGTGTAGTACGACGCCAGCCGGGGTGGTTCTGCATAACGATAGCACCCTGAGCCTTCGCGTTGCGGATTGACTGCATAGGATCCTTTGCGTAGATGGTGTTGTTATCCTTTGTAAAGAGGGCGTTGTAGTGGCCGATAACGGTCGGCTCGCGTGTAATCTCGGCACCGGGGATAACTGTAATGCCGTAAGCCTTAGCAGCATTCTGATACAACTTTACGGGATAGTTCAAATCAGAGAGAATACCTGCATCGGTAGCCTCGCTACGGATAACGTTGCTGTTTGCGGGCTTCACATTCTTGGGAACGTAGCCTGTAAGGAAGTTCATCATCTTGCCCTCGTAGGGACGATACTCCACGTGCTCGGTAACGGCGATAACGTCCAAGCCATCGTGCCAAGCCTCCTGAATGCGGAACTCGGGCGTTACACTACCGTCCGAAAAGATTGTGTGGTTGTGCAAATCGGCCTTGTAGATATTGAAGCCACGTACCTGCGGCAAAATCATCTCCACGCGCTGACGGCCCTCGCGATTGTTGAAACGCAACATATCCTTATTTGCCGAATCGGTGTAGTAAAGCTGTGCAGAGGCCGAGAGCGTAGCAGCCAAAGCCACTGCCAAAGTGAGAAGTTTTTTCATACGATTATAGTTTTAGGTTTTTATTTCTTTTTACAAAGATACAACTTTTTCTCTTAAATCATAGCCTTATTAAAAATCGAGTTCCACCACGGGGTGCTCCTCCGCGCCACACCACATATTCTCCACCGAGAGCAGCAGTTTCTCGCCCGCAGCGACCGCTACGGTAGCCGTTGTGAAGGGTTTCAACTCGAAAGGATTGTCGCCCACAAGGCAGAGCACATAGCCAATAGAGGTCATATTTGTAATGGCCACGGTGCGTGTACCCTTTGCATCGGTGCGCTCCACGCGTGTCTGCATAGAGGCCTTGAACAAATCTTTGAGCAGCGACTCCTCGCCCGACAAAGTACCCCAGCCATAGGCTATGGCGCGGTGGTCAAGCAGAGCCTCGCGCAGAGATTCCAAAGATTTATCCTTGGCGAAGATAAGCGTCATATTGCGTATAGGCGTGAAGGCGAGATAGTCGCGTGAGGTTGAGATATGCGCATCGGTAGCACCGATAAGGAAGAAGCCATACTTCTTCGCGCGCTCGATAGCCAGCGGGTAGAGGTCGGCACTATTGAAGGCCTCGATACCGTCGATAAGTCCCTCGTCGTAAGCCTTCTGCTCGAAGGGGCCGATATTCATATTCGGGCGACGCCAGCCGGGGTGGTTATGCACCACAAGAGCCCCCTGCGCCTTGGCACGGCGGAACGACTCGTAGGCATCGGGGTGGTAGATGGCGTTGTTATCCTTGGTGAAGATTGCGTTGTAGTGGCCGATGGTTTCGGGTGTGCGCGACACCTCCACGCCGGGAACAACGACAATGCCGTAGCGCTCGGCAGCCTTCTCGGCAAGGCGTGTGGGGAGGTTCAAATCGACCTGAATGCCACCCTTCTCGGGACCTTTATCCAGCAGATTGGTATTCACAGCCTTTGTACCCTCGGGCAGGTAACCACTCAGGAAGTCAATCATCTTCTGCTCATAGTCGCGGTACTCGGTATGCTCGGTGATGGCGATAGCATCCAAGCCATCGAGCCACGCCTCCTGCACACGATACTCGGGTGTAACGTGGGCATCGGAGAAGATGGTGTGGGTATGCAGGTCGGCCTTATAGATGTTCAGACCGCGCACCTGCGGCAGGATAATCTCCTTGCGCACCTCCTTGTTATGCGCCATTGTCTGGCGTGCCATTTCGGGGTTATAGTTGGGTGCGAGGTCGAAGTATTGCGCTGAAGCCGAGAGGGTTGCACCCACAGCGGCAGCAAGCAGGAGTATCTTTTTCATTGTAGTAAGGTTTATTCGTTCCACTCGATAGTGATGTCGTCAATGGCGAAGTATTTGGGCGTTGTCATACCCCACTCCGTAGCGGGGCCGCCCGTGATGTTGAACTTAATGCTTACAACCTCGCCCAACGCCGACAAATCCCACGCGGTCCAATCCTCGATAAAGCGGTCCCAGCGGGCGAAAGTCATCTCCGTAGAGCCTACCTCAACGCCGATGTCGTTATAACCCGTAGCGGTGAGCTTGATGGGTGCATCGCCCTCGACCAAGGCGGGCGAGTAGGGGTTGCCGTTCTTGGCGATATTAAGGAAGTAGGTGGTGTAGTTCACATAACAACCCAGCACCTTGCGGGCCTTACCGTCGGCGAAGTGCATCTCGGCGCGCTCGTCGCCATTCGATGTTTCGTCGTAGTTGCCCACCACGATAAGGTAGTTATCCGAGCCTTTGTGGCCGCCTCCCGAGGTGGTAGATTGCGAGTCGGGGTTATAGACGTAGAGGTCCTTCGTGTAGTCGCCATAGGTTGCGTAAGCGGCAGAGTTATACGACGATACGAGCATACCGCTACGAATGTATGTATAGCCGTAACTATCGTCAATCAGCGCCTTCGATGTAAGGCCACTCTCCGAATCGCTCCACTCATAGCCGCCCGCCACCAAGTCAGACGAATACTCCGTACCAGCCGTTGTGGCCGAGAGGGCGTTCCAGCCATTGCCCTCGAAGTCGAGGGTTACGCTCTTCTTATCATCGTCGGTATTTGTGCAGGCCACAGCCGCAAGCAGCAGGGAAAGGGTAAAAAATCTTTTCATAGTTTGGGGATTTTGTTGCTCAAAGATACTCCATTTCGGGGCGATGACAAAAAAAATGGAGGCAAATGCAAAAAAACTTCCTCTTTTTTGTAATTTTATAGCCACATTATGCGACTAATGTATTAGAAACAAATTTCAACGAGATGGATTTACTGAAAATTGAAAACGTAACGAAACGTTACTCCGCACACACAGCCCTCAACGACGTGTCGCTCAACGTGCCACAGGGCTCGATATATGGTCTGCTCGGCCCCAATGGCGCGGGTAAGACCACGCTCATACGTGTGATAAACCGCATAACGCTACCCGACGCGGGACGTGTTATCTTTGACGGTCACGAAATCACCGACCAAGACATCTACAACATCGGCTACCTGCCCGAGGAGCGCGGACTCTACAAGAAGATGAAAGTTGGCGAGCAGGCTATCTTCTTCGCCCGCCTGAAGGGACTCTCGCGACGCGAGGCTACCGTGCGCCTGAAGGATTGGTTTATACGCCTGGGCATAGAGAGCTGGTGGAATCGCAAGGTGGAGGATTTGTCAAAGGGTATGGCGCAGAAGGTGCAGTTTATAACTACCGTGCTGCACGAGCCGAAGCTGCTCATCTTTGACGAGCCATTTTCGGGTTTTGACCCCATAAATGCCAATATCCTCAAGCAGGAGATTTTGCGCCTGCGCGATAAGGGTGCTACGGTGATTTTCTCGACACACAATATGTCGAGCGTGGAGGAGATTTGCGACCACATCACGCTCATCGACAAGTCGCGCAACATACTCTCTGGCTCGGTCGATGAGGTGCGCCGCCGCTTTGGCGAGAATGTATTCGAGGTAACCTTCCGCGGTGAGCAGGCGACCTTCGAGCAGGCCGTGCTGCCTATGGCCGAGATTATCGAGGCGGGTGAGGTGGTCGACAGCCCCTATCTGAGTGCCCGCATACGCCTTGACGACAAAGCCTCGGTGCGCGATTGCATTGGCGCGGCCAACGAGAGTGTCGAGTTGCGCTCGTTCAGAGAGGTTATTCCGAGTATGAACGATATATTTATCCGTGCCGTCGAGGGCAAGTTGTAGGGAATTCAAAATTGGAAGATTGCTATGAATAAGATAAAAATCATTATCGCTCGCGAGTTCAATGAGCGTGTACGCAAAAAGTCCTTTATCATCACTACCATCCTTATGCCCCTGCTTATGTTGGGCTTGATGGCTGCCCCCACGCTGATGATGCTCTTCGCCAAGGGCGAGCAGAAGACGCTGCTCGTTATCGACGAGAGTGGAGTGGTTGCTCCGCAGTTGGAGAGTGGCGACGATATAGTGTTTACCCCCTATTCGGGCTCGCTCGATGAGGCGCGTGCCCAGGCCGATGTGTTCGGTGTGCTGTGGGTGGGTCGCGATGTGGTGGCTTCGCCCTCGCAGGTAAGGCTCTACACCAACTCCTCGTCGTCGATGACACTCGAGGAGACTATCATCTCGCAGATCGAGGATGTGATTGAGGCCGAGCGCCTTAAGATGTATAATATCGATGGTCTGAAAGATATTATGGATAACCTGCAGGCTTCGGTGTCGATGACTACCTACCGCAACGACCTCTCCGCAGATGGAGGCGACGAAGAGGCTACATCGTCGATGGTGGCCTATCTGCTGGGTCTGGTGATGGGTATGATGCTCTATATGTTCCTTATCATCTATGGCTCGATGGTTATGACCTCGGTAATCGAGGAGAAGGGCTCGCGTGTGTTGGATGTGCTGGTGTCGAGTGTCAGCCCCTTCCAATTGATGATGGGTAAGATTCTCGGTGTGGCGTCGGTTGCCGTTACTCAGATTGCTATCTGGGGTGTGTTGGTATGCGGTATGGGCTCTACGCTACTGCCCGCACTTATGCCCGACGATGTGATGCAAACGGTGGAGGCTGTGCAGATGGGCGAGATGACCTCTATCGAGGCCAATATCGATGCCGACCTGCTATCGGCCGTATCGCTCGCTACCGATGTGGGCTCGCTGGTGATGATGTTTGTGTGGTTGCTCCTATTCCTTGTGGGTGGATTCCTCTTCTACTCGGCTATGTTTGCCGCCGTAGGCTCGGCCGTGGACTCTATTCAGGATGCCAGCCAGTTGCAGACGCCAATCACGATGCCTATCATCCTGGCTCTTATCCTGGCTATGTCGGTTGCCAACGACCCCAACTCGCAGTTGGCCGTATGGGGCTCGATTATTCCCTTCACCTCTCCCGTGGTGATGATGGCACGCATACCCTTCGGCATATCTACTTGGCAGATAGTGCTCGCGCTGGTGCTTCTCTATGTATCGGTAGTTGGTATGGTGTGGGCCGCTGGCAAGATCTACCGCGTGGGTATCTTTATGCACGGCAAGAAGCCGTCGTATAAGGAGCTTTGGCAGTGGATTAGACAGTAAGAATTACCTAAGAGGGTGTTTTCTGCGTTTCGCTCGCAGGCCCGAAAAAAATAGAATTTTCAAAATAAGGTGTGGAGTTGCTTCGGGTGGCCCCACACTTTTTTTTGTATTTGGGCACAAAAGAGTTATCTTTGTGTAAACAAACAAAAACTCAAACTAAAAATGACTGCAGAACAAGCCAAAAAATTCCAGTATTGGCAATACCGCACCATCATTGCCACTATGTTGGGCTACGCACTCTTCTACTTTGTGCGTAAAAACTTCTCGTTCGCCATCCCTGGCCTCGCCGCCGAGTATGGTATATCGAACACCAGCTTCGGTATCATTATGACCGTCGTAGGTCTTATCTACGGACTCTCGCGCTTCTTGAATGGTCTGTTGGCCGACCGTATGAATGGCCGTTGGCATATGGCTATCGGTTTGCTGTTGTGCGTTTTGGCGAGCTTTGCCTTCGGCTTCAGCCCCTCGATTCTGGGCGTGAAGTTGGGTGTAGCACCCCACTCGTTGGTGGTGCTGTTCGGCGTGTTGCTCGTGCTCAACAACATTTTCCAGGGTAGTGGATTTCCTCCCTGCGCGCGTCTTCTCACGCACTGGATTCCGCCTCACGAGTTGGCAACCAAGATGTCGATTTGGAACACCTCACACTCTATCGGCGCCAGCATCCTGGCCATCCTCTGTGGCTATGTGATGGGCTCGATGGGTAGCGATATGACAGGCAACGCTGAGGCTGTGGAGGCTATCCGCACCAACCTCACAACCTTGAACCCCGCCCTGCTCGACAACCCCGCCGAGCTGGAGGAGCAGGTGGCAAGTGCTGCCGCACACGTGGGTGCTTGGCAGTGGTGCTTCTGGGTACCTGCGCTCTTTGCGTTGGCAGGTGCTGTAGGCTTGGCTGTATTCCTTCGCGACACACCTCGTTCGGTAGGTCTGCCCGAGCTGGAGGGTACACACACCAAGGTCGAGGATAACACCTCGTCGGCCGAGTATAAGGCTTTCCTTCGCGAGAAGGTATTCCGCAACCCCTTGATTTGGATTTTGGCCTTCGCTAACTTCTTCGTATATGTAGTGCGCTTTGCTGTGCTGGATTGGGGTCCCAAGTTCCTGCAGGAGGCACGCGGTCTGGATCCTGCCGATGCGGGTTGGATCATCGCCGTGTCGGAGATTATGGGTATCGTGGGTATGCTCGTAGCGGGCTGGGCAACGGACAAGTTCTTCCGTGGCCGTGCTCACCAAACCTGCGTATTCTGTATGTTGGGTGCCGCCGCCTTTATGGCCATCTTCTACTTCCTGCCTGGCACAAGCCCCGTAGTGGTGCTCGCAGGTGTGTTGGGTATGGTGGGCTTCTTCATCTACGGCCCGCAGGCGCTCATCGGTATCGCTGCGGCTAATCAGGCAACGAAGAGTGCCGCCGCTACGGCCAATGGTGTTACGGGTATCTTCGGTTACTTGAGTACCTTCGTATCGGGTTTGGGTATTGGTGCTATGGTCGATTGGGTGAATAGAGTAAACCCCGGCCAGGGCTGGAACTATGTATTCCTGATGATGATTGCTATGGCCGTAACGGGTATGCTTATCTTTATGCTTATGTGGCGAGCAAAGGCCACGGGTTACGACCAGGAGTAATTGCCTAATAAGGTGTTTTCTGCGTTAAGTTCCTTTTGGTTGCTACGCTCGGCAAAGTGTGCAAGCACCCTCTGCCCTTGCTTAAACGCAACCTTACGCTCGCCCTCAAATCCTCATTTACGCCTTAGTAAACTGCGGTTTTTCGGTCTTCGCAAGCCTTGAAAACCCACTTATTATACAATTCCTACTATAGAAGAATATCTATCGTATGGAGAAAAAAAGAGTGCCCCAAAACGGGGCACTCTTTTTCGTTTTATGTGGTGTAGATTAGATGCAGGTGTAACCACCATCCACTGCGATGTTCTGACCATTCACATAAGTACTGCAGGGCGAAGCGAGGAAGAGGGCACAAGTGTCCAACTCGCCCGACTTGCCGTAGCGCTGCAGAGGAATGTTGCTCTTGGCAATAGCCTGGAAGTAGTCGCTATCCAGAGTAGCCGTAGTAAGGTCGGTGTAGAAGTAACCCGGGCAGATGGCATTCACTGTGATGCCGTGCTTACCCCACTCGGCCGCAAGTGCGCGTGTAAGGTTTACCACACCACCCTTTGCTGCGTGGTAGGGGGCACTGCCGACAATCATATTACCCACCAAGCCGTACATCGAAGCGATGTTAATCACGCGGCCATAGCCAGCCTTGATCATCTCCTTGCCAAACTCGCGTGCGCAGAGGAAAGTACCAAAGAGGTCGATCTCCATCTCGTGGCGGAATTGGTCGTCGGTGATCTCCTCGGCGGGACCCACGGCGCCCGTACCAGCGTTGTTAACCAAAATATCTACGCGGCCAAATTTTTCTATCGTTGCCTGCACTGCGGCGGTAACATTGTCGGTCTTGGTAATATCGCAAGCGAAGGGCAACACCTCCACACCAAACTCCTCGCTAATAGCCTTAGCATTCTCCTCCAAGAGATTCATACGGCGAGCGAGCAACACAAGGTTAGCTCCCTGATTCGCAAAAGCCTTAGCCATTTGAAGACCGAGGCCTGTTGAGGTACCTGTAACAACAGCAACCTGTCCTGAAAGGTCGAAATAGTTTTTCATAGTTCTATAGTTTTAGCATTAAATTATTACTCAGTGTTTGCATCCTTATGCTTTTTTCGAGTAAGAATAGGGCAAAGTTATGAACAATTTTTTCTAAATATCCAATTTTATGGGATAAATATGCATAATGATTAATTCGTTGAGCCCATCTTGTGATCGCGCTTGTATGGTATAATAGTGCTTATAGATAAGTAAACACTATTCCCTATGGCTTGGCGGGGAGTATGTCGTGGTGGAAATACCTGCAATAAATATGCAATTATGGAGCAAATAAAAAAAAGGCTGCTAACCATCAGGTTAGTCAGCCTCTATTCTCTCTTCACCCCGCTTGGGGATTTATCTACTGTGGCACCTCTGGCGTGCGATTAAATCTTGTTCAAAGCCTCGAAGCCCTGACCATATACACCCATCACCGAGCCCATTGTGATGAAGGCGCGCTCGTCGATACGGCGTGCAATCTTCAGAATACCCGATGCGTCGCGCTTGCGGCATACTACCATCACGATATGACACTCGTTCTTCGAGTACCAACCCTTGCCATCGATGAGCGTCGCTCCGCGATTGGCCTCGTGGTTGATGGCGTCGGCAATCTCATCATACTTCGACGAGATGATAAATATCTGGCTCGACTGCTGGTTACCCGACTGTATCAAATCGACCGTATAACCAAACACGGCCACCATAATATAACCGTAGATAACGGTAGCAATACCCGATGCTATGTCGGTTGCGATAAACAAAGAACTACCGATGATGAAGAAGTCGCTCGAGATTACAATCTTGCCGTAACTGATTGTTTTGTATTTATTTATGATCATCGCTACGATGTCCGTACCTCCTGTCGAGCCACCCTGGCTGAAGCTCAGCGCTACGCCCGCACCTGCCAATATGGCGCCCATAATCACGAGCAGGATGTTGTGCGAGTCGATGCTCTCGGTGTAGATCGCCAATATATTCTCGGGCAACACAGCTCCCCACACATCCATCGCTACCGATAGCACCGAGATGCAGAAGATAGTCTTAATACCGAAGTTCCATCCCACGATAAAACCAGCCACGATGAGTAGCGCGGCGTTGATAATAAATACGAATGTACCAATTGAGATGGAGGGAATGATGGCGTTGAAGATCATCGACAAGCCTGTTGCACCACCACCCATACCTCCTGCGGGGATTACGCAAGCCACCCATCCGAAGGCGTACATAAACATACCGAGCGACATCAACAGATACTCCTTGATGCCTACGGCAACCTTTGAAAATGATAAATTCATAACCTAACCACTTATAAATTGTAATTTGAAACGCCGTAATACATTACTAAAAGATAGCATTACGGTTTTTCGGGCGCAAATATATTAAAAAATTCTCCTTGATATGCATTTTTATCCTCCAATCTTCTGTCGAGCATAGCCAAAAGTTGCTCGTTACGCACCAAACCCCACCCTTGGGTGTGGTGATAGCGTGGCGGTGCCTCGCCCGCAAAGCGCTCCACAACGATGTCGGGACGCAGTCGGCGCAGCACCTCGATGAAGAGGTCGATGTACTCCTCCACGCTCCAGAAGCGGAACCGCTCGGGGTGGGCGTCATACTCGGCCGCCAGAGCTGTGCCTCGGAATAGTTGCAACTGGTGGAACTTTATCGTCGTTAGCGGCAGGGCATTTATGCGCTCCACCTGGTTGATTATCATATCGTCGCTCTCGCCCGGCAGACCCAATATGAAGTGGGCTCCGCAGTGTATTCCGCGCTCGGCCGTGAGGCGTATGGCGCGCTGAGCTGTGGCAAAGTCGTGGCCTCGGTTGATATGTCGTAGGGTAGTGTCGTAGCACGACTCCACGCCATACTCTATAGTTACATATTTCTCGCGCGCGAGCGAGGCGAAGTAGTCGAGCTTCTGCTCGTCGATGCAGTCGGGGCGTGTACCTACCACTATGCCCGCAATTGAGGGGTGCGATAGAGCCTCATCGTAGCACTTGCGCAGGCGCTCAAGTGGGGCGTAGGTGTTTGAGAAGGATTGGAAGTAGGCCAAGTACTGCTCGGCGGTGCGGTAGCGGCGGCGGTGAAACTCCACCCCCTCGTCAATCTGCTGTGTGATGCTCTTGTGAGGGTTGCAGTATGAGGGTGTGAAGGCGGCATTGTCGCAAAAGGTGCAACCACCCGTCGAGAGTGTGCCGTCGCGGTTGGGGCAGGTGAAGCCCGCATTGATGGTTACCTTCTGCATTCGGTGGCCAAAAATGCGTTTGAAGTGTGCCGCGTAGGAGTTGAAACGGCGGCTATCGCCCCAGGGATAAACCATTGTTGCTCAGGGTTGTTATTTCTTTTCTTCTTTGTCTTTGCTCGCGGAGGCATACATCGCAGCCAACGCCTCGTCGAAGCGGCCCGTCATCAGTCCAAGCGAGTAGCTTTCGCCATCATAGGAGCCCATTATCATCTCGCTCTTCTTCTCGCCCTTGCGGAAAAAGAGTCGCGCCGTGTTGAGATCCTTTGTCTCGATAGCCTCGAAATCATCTAAGGTCAAACTCTTCATCGCCGTGGCGAAGGCCTCCTTGTCGGCGCTACTGCAATCCGACATCTCGAGCAGGGTCATCGACGATATGTGCTTGATGAAATCTCGTGCCTCGGCGGGCATATCCTTGTCATCGTTGGCGAGGGCTAAGGCTATTTTCATCAGTGCTCCTGGCACTTTGAGTACCTCGGCTCCCTTCTTGTTCTCGAACTTTTGTACAACTTGCTCGAAGGTCTGGGCATAGGCCGCTGGTTGCAGGGTGCCAAGTATAAGGATGATAAGTAGAAAAAGTTTTTTCATAATGCTGATTGTTGTGTCGCAAAAGTAACTATTTTGCAAAGAAAAAAGTTCGCTCACCCCGTTTTTATTCCCGAAAATTCTTATCTTTGGCTTCAAATGCCACTTTTTGCCGACATAGTACTCCCCTTGGCGCAACCAGCCTACTGTTTCTCCATCCCCGAGGGGGCGGAGGGCGAGGCTCTGCGCGTGGGTGATGCCGTAGCGGTGCAGTTTGGCCCGAAAAATATCTACACGGGCATCGTCTGGCGTCTGCACGATGAGCGCCCCAGCGTAAAGCGCATAAAGCCCGTGGGCCGTCGCCTCTACGATCACCCCCTGCTCGACGATGAGCAACGACAGTTGTGGGAGTGGATGGCCGACTACTATATGTGTACTCTGGGCGAGGTTATGCGTGTGGCACTGCCCTCGCTCATCAAGCCTCGAGGCTCGTCCGACGAGGAGTTCTCGCGCGAGGAGTTCCATCCCCGCACCGAGGGGTATATCTCCCTTGCCGAAAAGTGGCGCGAGAGCGAACAACTCGCAGCTGAGTGCGACCGCATTGAGCGCCGTGCGCCACGCCGTAGCCAGATTCTTAGGCAGATACTCTCTTTCGATGCTTCGAAGCTCAACTCGCTGGGCGAGATTCCGCGCCGTCTGCTCGATTGCGATGCGGCGCAGATTGCAGCCCTGCGTAAGGCTGGATATATCGACATTGTGCAACGACCCCGCTCGGTTGAGCATAACGCCTGCGTGGGCTTCTCAGCTCCCACATTGACCGAGGCTCAGCAGCGTGTTGCCGACTCTATACGCTCCTCGCAGAAGGTGCATCTGTTGCGTGGCGTTACAGGCTCGGGCAAGACCGAGATATATATGAACCTCATAGCCGAGGTGCTGGAGCGTGGTGGCGATGTGCTGTTGCTGGTGCCCGAGATTGCACTCACAACACAACTCATCGACCGTATGGAGCGAGTCTTCGGTTCACGCCTTACGGCCTACCATTCGCGCCTTACGCCTCTGCGCCGCTCGGAGACCTACCTCCGCCTGATGAGTAGCGAGGGTGGCGAGCTGGTTATCGGTGCCCGCTCGGCATTGTTCCTGCCACTGAGGCATTTGCAATTGGTAATCGTTGATGAGGAACACGACTCAAGCTATAAGCAGAGCGACACCTCGCCCCGCTATCAGGGTCGCGATGTGGCTATCGTTTTGGCCTCGCTCTACGGAGCGCGCGTGGTGCTGGGTAGTGCCACTCCCTCGCTCGAGAGCTATGCCAATGCGCAGTGGGGTAAGTACGACTACTCGACCCTCGTCGAGCGCTATGGCTCATCGCGTGAGCCACGCATCATAATATCCGACA
Source organism: Alistipes sp. (assembly GCA_045654285.1). Classification (GTDB taxonomy): domain Bacteria; phylum Bacteroidota; class Bacteroidia; order Bacteroidales; family Rikenellaceae; genus Alistipes. Next base: position 14,610 of record JAZONC010000014.1, read on the forward strand.
CTATGCGCTCGGTCAAGCGTGGCGAGCGCCGCGCGCACTTCAACCAAGTGCTCATCAACTCCATCTCCGATGCTCTTCAGCGTGGCGAGCAGGTTATGCTCTTCCAGAATAGGCGAGGCTTCGCCCCCTTTGTGCAGTGCCGTGGCTGTGGCTGGACTCCGCGTTGCCCATCGTGTAATGTAACCCTAACGCAGCACCGCTCGTCGGAGCGTATGGAGTGCCACTACTGTGGTTATACGGCTGCCGTGCCACGCTCCTGTCCGCAGTGCGAGACGGTCGATTTGAAGGCTATGGGCTTCGGCACCGAGCGTGTCGAGGAGGCTATTGCCGAACTCTTTCCCGAGGCCCGTGTGGCACGCCTCGACCGCGATACGACCACCTCGGAGAGCGCCTACAACCGCATCGTGCGAGCCTTCGAGCAGGGACAGACCGACATCCTTGTTGGCACGCAGATGATCACCAAGGGTTTCGATTTTGGAGCCGTCTCGGTGGTGGGTGTGCTCAATGCCGACAACCTGCTTTATGCCCCCGATTTCCGTGCTTCGGAGCGTGCTTTTCAGCTCCTTGTGCAGGTGGCAGGCCGTGCCGGACGACGCGAGCGTGAGGGCGTTGTGGTGGTGCAGACCTCCGAGCCCGAACACCCCGTAATAGGATGGCTCTCAAGGGGCGATTATGAGGCTATGGCTCGCTCGGAACTCGCTGAACGACACGCCTTTTCATATCCACCATATTCGCGCCTTGTGCAACTCTCGTTGCGCGACGAAAACCGCCAGCGATTGTATGGCGCGGCGTCGGCTTTGGCTCAAACCCTGCGCGAGAAATTCGGTCGCCGAGTGGCGGGGCCTGTGGCGCCTGCCGTGGATAGAATTCGTGGCGAATATATCTTGTCAATTCAGCTCAAAATCGAGAATGGCCGCTCGATGGCGCGCGCCCGCGAGATTCTGCGTCAGGTGATCACCTCGTTCGCTGAGCAGGCTGACTACAAACAGGTAAAGTGTACGATTGATGTCGATGTTCAGTAGTCTGTGGGCCGATCTGCGCTCACTCATTATACCTTCAACTTGCCCCGTCTGTGGCGGGGAGTTGCCGCCTACGCGTGAGGTGGTATGCTCGCTGTGCGAGGCTACAGCGCCACTCACCAATCTATGGCTTCAACCCACTAACCCGATGATGGAACGCTTCTGGGGACTACTGCCTGTGCAGCACGCCTCGGCTCTTTTCTGGTATGTCGAGGGTAGTCCGTGGCGTGATGCTGTGCATCGTTTCAAATACTCGGGTCGTTGGCTTACGGCCTATCGTTTTGGCCGCTGGTACGGAGCGCTGATGCGTGAGTCGGGTCTCTATGCCGATGTCGATGTCGTTGTGCCCGTGCCACTGCACTTCTGGCGCAGGATGTGGCGAGGCTACAATCAGTCGGAATATATTGCACGCGGCATAGCTCGCGAGCTTGGTGTTGAGGTAGATACGCGCAGTGTCAAGCGTCACCGCTACAACCAGAGTCAAACCCGTCAGCACCCCATTCAGCGTTGGGATAATGTCGAGGGCATTTTCAGTGTCAGATGTGCCGATGCGCTTAGAGGCAAACACATTCTTTTGGTGGACGATGTCTTCACCACGGGTGCCACCATAATCTCGCTTGGCGAGACCATCTTGCGTGTCCTGCCCGACGCTCAGTTGAGCGTTGCGGTGCTGGCCACCACTCACCGAAGTCTGCACCAACAGGGCTAATGGTTATCAACAGCGGCAATATTTATAACTTTCTGCATTTTCACCCTTGCCGTTTGCTCAAAATTTTATAATTTTGAATTCTGAAAATTACACCCTTTTCCGAGGAGGCATTTGTGTGGTCGTTTTTGTGGGCCCGAGGCTGCTTCCAATGACCCGTGCAGGGCGGAGTGTGGGTGTGATTGTGAATAAAAATTGACTGGAAAACTATGGCAAAAGATTATAACCCTTCGTCGCGCAATCGTGCTGCGTTTGAAACGCTCACCGATGCTGCAGGTGTCGTGCCCCCTCAGGCTGTCGAGCTGGAGGAGGCGGTGCTGGGTGCTCTTATGTTGGAGCGCGACAGCGTCATCGCCGTGCAGGAGTATATCACCCCCGCGGCATTCTACACCGAGGAGCATCGACTGATCTATCAGGCTATCGAGTCGCTCTCGGCCGAACTTAAACCCATCGACCTCTATACCGTTACCGAGCGACTGAAGTCGCGCAAGGAGCTCAAGAAGGTGGGTGGTGCGGCCTACCTTGCACAGCTCACTCAGCGTGTGGGCTCGGCGGCCAATGTGGAGTTCCACGCCAAGATCATTGCGCAGAAATATGTCCAGCGCGAGCTTATTCGCTCGGCTACCGAGATTCAGCGTCGTTCCTATGACGAGGATCAGGATGTAACCGATCTGATTGGCTTTGCCGAGAGTGAGATCTTTGCCGTTGCCGAGGGCCACGTCAAGCGCTCGGTGCAGAACGCCAAGGATGTGTTGCGTCGTGCGATGGATCAGATCGAGGAGGCGAGCAAGAACACCTCGGCCTTCAACGGCGTTGCATCGGGATTTATGGCTATCGACCGCGTAACGCTCGGCTGGCAGCCCAGCGACCTTATCATCGTGGCGGCCCGTCCTTCGATGGGTAAGACCGCCTTCGTGCTCTCGATGGCTCGCAATATGGCTATCGACCACGCCTCACCCGTAGCCTTCTTCTCGCTTGAGATGTCGTCGGTGCAGTTGATGATGCGATTAATCGTTGCCGAGACAGGCTTGCAGGGTAATGATGTTAAGTCGGGTCGTCTTACGCCCGAGCAGTGGCGCCATCTGGAGAGTGCCACCAAGCCTCTGGGCGAGGCTCCGCTCTTTATCGACGACACACCTGCGCTTTCGGTATTCGAGTTCCGCTCGAAGGCACGCCGACTGCATATCCACGAGGGTATTAAGGTTATTATCATCGACTACTTGCAGCTTATGACCGGCAACGCCGACTCGAAGGGTAACCGCGAGCAGGAGGTAGCCTTTATCTCGCGTACGCTGAAAGCGATTGCCAAGGAGCTCAATGTGCCTATCATCGCTCTGTCGCAGCTCAGCCGTGCTACGGAGACTCGTGGTGGCTCGAAGCGACCTCAGCTTAGCGACCTGCGTGAGTCGGGAGCTATCGAGCAGGATGCCGACATCGTAGCATTCATCCACCGTCCCGAGTACTACGGCATACAGACCGACGAGAATGGTATGCCCACGGCAGGTATGGCCGAGATTATCCTTGCCAAGCACCGTAACGGTGCCGTGTGCGACATCCCGTTGCGCTTTCTCAAGGATCAGGCTCGCTTCGCCGATATGGATGCTGACGAGGGCTCTGCGGCGGGTGGCTATCAGGAGATTGCCAGCAGCATAGGTAGTGGCGACGACTTCGCTGTGCCTTCGATGGGCGGCTTAGGCTCGTCGATGGGAGGCGAGTTTGACCTCAATCAAGGCCCTGTGAATATGGATAAGCAACGCCCCCTGACGGACGAAGTACCGTTCTAAAATTCAAAATTTAGAATTCAAAATTCAAAATTGGGGTTTTAGAAATATAGATATGACCTTTGGTTCTGCACCCAGGAGCGTAGCGACCAAAGCCCCTGCCTGAGGCGGGGGTTGGGGGTGGGTCAGACTTGTAGATGCGGCTTTGCCGCAAGGTATGCAGTCTGAAGCCAGACTACATACGGATTAACGAGATAAGTTATACAAGAGAGATACTATGGTAATTCGCACACATACGGGCACCGTGGCAGGCATCGGCGCCGTCGAGGTTGTGGTCGAGGTGAGCATCACGGGCAGTGGCTTGGGGCTCTTCCTTGTCGGCCTTCCCGATAATGCTGTGCGCGAGAGCGAGCAACGCATACGCTCGGCCTTCGAGAATTCGGGTTACCGTATGACAGCACGCAAGTGCGTGGTGAACCTTGCTCCTGCCGACCTCAGAAAGGAGGGCTCGGGCTTCGATCTGCCTATTGCGGTGGCTATATTGGCCGCTACTGACCAGATTGTAGCCGAGCGCCTGAAGGATTCGTTCTTCGTGGGCGAGCTATCGTTGGATGGCGCTATACGAGGAGTTAGAGGCGTGCTTCCCGTTGTTGCCGAGGCGCAGCGTCGAGGCTTTAGCCGAGTATATGTTCCCTGCGAAAATGCAGACGAGGCTGCCGTGGTAGAGGGTATCGAGGTGCTGCCCGTGGCAACGCTTCGCGAGGTGGCCGCTTCGCTCAATGGTGAGGTGGAGATCACCCCAGCGCAGAGCACTATGCTGCAAAGCGTAGAGGCGCACCCCTATGCCGACGACTTCTCGGATGTGAAGGGACAGTCGCACGCCAAGCGAGCGCTGGAGATTGCCGCTGCGGGAGGGCACAATGTGATTATGATAGGTCCTCCGGGTTCGGGTAAGACTATGCTGGCCAGGCGTATGCCCTCGATTATGCCACCTATGAGCACCGAGGAGGCGCTGGAGACCACTAAGATTCACTCCGTGGCGGGTAAGCTGGGAACAGTCAAGGGTCTTATGTGTCAGCGTCCGTTCCGTGCGCCCCACCATTTGGCTTCGCCTATGGCACTCATTGGCGGTGGTAACTCACCCCAGCCGGGCGAGGTGTCGCTGGCTCACAACGGAGTGCTGTTCCTCGACGAGATGCCCGAGTTTGGACACTCGGTGCTGGAGGTGTTGCGTCAGCCGATGGAGGATAAGCATATCACCATCTCGCGTGTGCGCTACACGGTCGACTATCCGTCGAACTTTACGCTTGTGGCATCGATGAACCCCTGCCCCTGCGGATACTATAACCACCCCACCAAGGAGTGTAGTTGCTCGGCTGCGGCCGTGCACCGCTATGTGGGACGCATATCGGGTCCGCTGATGGATCGCATTGACCTGCACGTCGAGATTACTCCCGTCAGCCGTGAGGAACTTGCCTCGGAGCAAGCCGTAGAGTCGAGTGCTGCTGTACGCGAGAGAGTTACAAGGGCACGCGAGCGTCAGGCTGAGCGTTTTCGTGGTACGGGGATTTACACCAATACGATGATGACATCGGCAATGTTGCGTGAGTTCTGTCCTCTCTCGGCCGAGGCGCGCCGGCTTTTGGATATGGCTATGGAGCGTCTGCAACTATCGGCTCGCGCCTACGACCGCATCATCAAGGTGGCACGCACGATAGCTGACCTGGCTGGTGAGCAGGATATTTCGCCGCTCCATATTTCGGAGGCGATAACCTACCGCACGCTCGACCGCGAGAGTTGGGGAAGGTAGTAAGATAAAAGGGAATTTTTGCAGTCGAAAGCAAGATAACATACGGATTAACGAGAAAAGCTATATAAACGATTACCTCTACAACCTTTGGTCCTGCATCCTCGGAGCGTAGCGACCAAAGTCCCCTCCGAGGAGGGGATTTAGGGGAGGGTCAGACTTGCAGATGCGGCTCCAGCCGCAAGGTATGCGATGGAGTGCAAGATAACATACGGATTAACGAGAAAAGCTATATCCAGAATACCCCAAGTTAACCTTTGGTCCTGCACCCTCGGAGCGTAGCGACCAAAGTCTCCTCCTCCGAGGGGATTTAGGGGAGGGTCAGACTTGTAGATGCGGCTCTGCCGCAAGGTATGCGATGGAGAGCAAGATAACATACGGATTAACGAGAAAAGCTATATAAGCGAGATACAAATGAAACGAGTAATACTATCCGGTGGCGGTACGGGAGGCCATATATATCCCGCTGTGGCCGTGGCCGAGGCTCTGAAGCGCAAGTGGAAGAAGGATGTTGAGATTCTCTTCGTGGGTGCCGAGGGCAAGATGGAGATGGAGAAAGTGCCCGCCCTGGGCTACAACATAGAGGGTCTGCCAATCGCAGGCCTGCAGCGCCGTTTGGATTGGCGCAACATATTTGTGCCGTGGAAGGTTGTGAGTAGCATTCGCAAGGCTCGTCGCATCATTCGCGACTTCTCGGCCGATGTGGTCGTGGGCTTTGGAGGTTATGCCTCAGCGCCCGTATTGTGGGCGGCACAGCGTATGGGAGTGCCTACCGTTATTCAGGAGCAGAACTCCTACGCAGGCCTTACCAATAAGATTCTCTCGCGCGGAGCTCGTCGCATATGCGTGGCGTACGATGGTATGGAGCGTTTCTTCCCCGCCGATAAGATTGAAATGACGGGCAACCCCCTGCGCGGACACTTCGCCCCCACAAAGGGTAAGAGCGCCGAGGCGTTGGCACACTATGGCCTGAGTGCCGAAAAACCCACGGTGTTGGTCGTGGGTGGCTCGCTCGGCACGCGTACGCTCAATGAGATGATGAAGCATTGGATCTCGAAGCTCGATTCAGCGCCCGAGGTGCAGGTCATCTGGCAGACGGGTAAGTTTTATGAGCGTGAGATGAAGGAGTTTTTGGAGGCACACCCCGTCGAGGGACTCTGGCAGGGAGCCTTTATCGAGCGTATGGACTACGCCTACGAGGTGGCCGATGTGGTTATCTCGCGTAGTGGCGCCTGCACAGTCTCGGAGCTATGTCTGGTGGGTAAGCCCACATTATTTGTTCCCTCGCCCAATGTGGCCGAGGATCATCAGACCAAGAACGCCCGTGCGTTGGTGGATAAGGATGCGGCACTGATGGTGAGCGATAAGGAGGCTATCGAGCGAGGTATGCCCGTGGCTCTGGAGCTGCTTGCCGACAAGGAGCGTATGGCTCTCTTGCGCGAGAATGTGGCACGCCTGGGCGTTAAGGATGCGGCCGATCGCGTCGTGCGACAGATAGAGAAGGAGTGGAGCCGATTTTAGTTTGAAATGGTCTAACAAGGCTCTTTTGGCGTCTGGCTTGGACTCGAAATAGTTCTTGCTATACAAATCCAACGGTGCGTTAAACTGATAACTTGAATTAGAACGATATAGCAATCACGAATGACCTTCGGTCCTTGCACCCAGGAGCGCAGCGACCAAAGTCCCTGCCTGAGGCGGGGATTTAGGGGTGGGTCAGATTTGTAAATGCGGCTCTGCCGCAAGCCGTAGACGATAGGAAGAAAGACAACTTAAAAATTTCATATTTTGTTTATGAAGCAGTACTACCAAAACATATACTTTATGGGCATTGGCGGCATAGGTATGAGCGCCCTGGCCCGTTATTTCCTGCACGAGGGGCGCGCCGTGGCGGGCTACGACCGCACCGAGACTCCCCTCACTCGTGCCCTGCAGGCCGAGGGAGCCTATGTAACCTACGACGACGAGGTGGAGAATATCCCCGCCGAGTTTCGCGACCCCGCTACGACAATGGTTGTCTACACCCCTGCAGTGCCGGCCGACCATCCGCAGATGGCGTTCTTCCGCGAGGGAGGTTTCCTCATCGAAAAGCGTTCGCAAATGCTTGGGCATCTCTCTGAGGGAAAATATGTTATGGCTGTTGCTGGCACTCACGGCAAGACTACCACATCGACTATGATTGCGTGGCTCAATGCCGCAACCGATATGGGTGGTAACGCCTTCCTTGGCGGTATCTCGAAGAACTTTAACGGCAATATGGTCCTAGGCCAGGGCGACCGCTTGGTTGTTGAGGCCGATGAGTTCGACCGCTCGTTCCTGCGTCTAAAGCCCAATGTGGCAGTGATCACTTCGGTGGCGCCCGACCACCTCGACATCTACGGCACATTCGAGGCCGTGGTGGAGGCCTTTGGTCAGTTTGCGGCACTTATCAAGCAGGGTGGCGACCTCATCTTGAAGCAGGGTGTGGAGATACCTCTGCCCGATGGAATCGATATCTGGCGATATAGTTACGACGATAGCGCAAGCGACTTCTACGCCACCAATATAGCCCTGCAGCAGGGCGGCTATTACCGCTTCGACATAGTAACGCCGTTTGGCACTTTCTCTAACCTTACGCTCGGCATCCCCGGCTGGGTGAATATCGAAAATGCTGTGGCCGCCGTAGCCTCGTCGGTATGTGCTGCGCGCAAGCGTAGAGAAGTGCTGGATGAGCAGAAGTTGCAGGCCGCTTTAGAAAAATTCTCGGGCGTGAAGCGTCGCTTCGAGTTCTATGTGAACACCCCGCGTCAGGTCTATATGGACGACTACGCCCATCATCCCGAGGAGCTGGAGGCTACCATCACCTCGGTTAAGCGTATGTTCCCCGAGCGCCACCTTACGGCCGTTTTCCAGCCCCACCTCTACACCCGCACGCGCGACCTCTATCGTGAGTTCGCCGCTGCCCTATCGCTGGCCGATGCAGTTGTGTTGGTGCCCATCTATCCCGCCCGCGAGGAGCCTATCGAGGGCATCTGCTCGGAACTTATTGGCGAGTATGTTACTGCTCCGTGGCATATATGTGAGCGTGAAGCACTTGCTGCCGATTTGGGTGCTGCCGAAACCGATGTTGTGGTGAGCTTCGGAGCAGGAAATATCGATGTATATTGCGAGGCCATAGCCTCAGAACTTATTAAGAAAGCATAATGCCCCGCTACCTGAAAATACTCTTTAACGCATTGTTGTGGGTCGCCGTTGTGGTGTTTGTGGTCTTCTTCCACTCGCGCGCCGACGAGCACCGAGCCACGACACGGGTGCATACGCTCTCGGTCGAGGTGGTCGATAGTCTGCCAGGCGAGACTCTGGTTACGAGTCAGGCCGTACGCGAATGGATCGAGCTAAGCGACATAGCCACCGTTGGCGAGTCGGTTGCCGAGGTCGATTTGGCCGGCATCGAGCGTTGCATACGAGGCAAGGGTTTTGTCGATCGTGCCAGCGCCTACCTCACCTACGATGGCGAGTTGCGTGTGGAGGTGAGCCAGCGTCGTCCGCTTATGCGTATGATTGTCGATGGCTACGACTGCTACATCACGGCCGAGGGCTACATCTTCCCTGCCCCGAAGCTGGCGTCGGTATATGTGCCTGTTGTTACGGGTAGTTACACTCCGCCCATCCCGCGCGATTATGTGGGATTTATTGGCGACTATGTGGCCGCACGCAATGCCGAGCGCGAGGCCGCTATCGACACCCTGCAGTATGAGAAGGTGCCCCTGTTCGAGCAGTCGGATATCATTGCCGACTCGGTGCGTGCCGTGCGCCGTATGACCGTCGAGCGCAAGGGTTGGTTAGGCGGATTCAAGGGTCCATTTGAGGATTATGACGAGTACGATGAGCGTGTTAGAGCCAAGCGTAGAGAGAAGGCCGACCTGCGTCGCCACCTGCGATATATGGATCGTGAGAACGAAAAGCGTATAGCTCGCGTAACGGCTCGCCAAGAAGCTGAGCGCGAGAAGCAAAAAAAGTTACAAAAAAGGTATGAAGATTTCCTGAAACTGATTAACTTTGTAAAATATATAGAAAAAGACTCTTTTTGGCGTGCCGAGATAGTGCAAATTGTGGCCTCTACGATGAGTAGCGGCGATTTGTGTTTGGAGCTCATACCCCGTTCGGGTACTCATACCGTGCGTCTGGGTACGCTGGACGATATGGAGCAGAAGTTGTCAAACCTAATGACATTCTACGAGAATGGATTAAGCTCGTTGGGTTGGGATAGTTTTCGTACCATTTCGGTCGAGTATCGCGGTCAGGTGGTATGCACCAAATAGGCGTGTGAGCCAAACCGTGGCGTGGTGCTGATAGGAATAGCAAAAATAGAAAAAACAATATATTGTGGATAGTATAAAAAAATATGTCGTAGCCGTCGATATCGGTTCTTCCGAGCTGACCATTGCCGTTGGTACTATGGTTGATGACGGTGTAATCAATATCGAAACCGTTGTTCGAGAGCCCATTGCGGCAGGAGTTACCGCTGGCCTTATCGATAACAGCCAGACCGTGGCCGAGGCTCTGCGCAAGGCACGCGAGAGAGCCGAGGATGAGGTGGGCGTAGCCATCACCGATGCCTATGTCTCAATCTCGGGTAAGTTTGTGCGTTGTGCCCGCTACACCGACCACGTATTTGTGGAGGATAAGGACAACTGCATCTCGCCCCGCGACTTGGCGGCTCTGCGCGAGCGTATGTGCAATGTGAAGGCCACCGATGGCGAGACCATTATGGACTTCTTCCCGCTGTGCTATAAGAGCGACATCGGCACCGAGCTGAGAAATCCCGTGGGTTGCTACAGCAAGCAGCTCTCGGCAACATATAACTTCATCCTCTGCGACAACACCTCGAAGGATCGCCTGCGTCGCGTGTTCCTGGAGGTGGGTATCAAGATTCGCGATATATTTGCTGGTGCCGCTATCGTGGCCGACTCGTTGGTTACGGCCGACGAGAAGGAGGATGGCGTGGCCATTGTCGATATTGGTAGTGGCGTAACCGATGTGGCTATCTATCGTGGTGGCGTGTTGTGCTACATAGCCTCGATCCCGATGGGTGGCTCGGCCGTTAATGCCGACATCTTGGCCTATAACAAGAATATTCCCTCGAAGACAGTCGAGAACCTCAAGTGCAAGTGTGGCTCGGCAGTGGTGGCTCTCGCCTCTGACGACATCATCAAGGTGGTACGCACGCAGGGTCGTCCCATCAAGCCCATTCCGCGCCTTAACCTTGCCGCCGTTATCGAGGCACGTATGACCGATATCGTCGAGTATGTGTGGTCGGAGATCCGCGAGGCAGGCTATGCCAAGCGCCTCGGTGCTGGTATCGTGCTTACGGGTGGCGTTGCCAACCTAACTCACCTCGATGAGCTGTTCCGTCAGAAGACCGAGCAGGAGGTACGCGTGGCGTGTGCCGAGGTGGGCATCACAACCGAGTCGTTGGAGAAGGTAGCTGCACCCGAATCTACGCTGGCCATATCGTTGCTTCTGCGTGGTGCTACGCAGGGCGCTTGCCCCGTGGGACACCTTATCCGCAAGGTTCAGGAGACTCAGACAGTGGCAGAGCCCCAAGTAGTAGTGCCCCCTGTGGCTCCTACTCCCCAGCCCGCACAACCTACATCCGCACCTAAAGCCCAGCCCGCGCCTGCACCCGCTTCTGCACCGGCTTCTGCACCGGCTTCTGCACCTGCGTCGCAGGCAGCTCAGCAGCCCGCAGCTCAGCCCATTCAGTCGCCCGCATCTACCCCCTTGCAGGGTGTAACGGCCGACGACGAGGATATTGAGGATATTCCCGATAGTGGCGACGAGGCTAAGCCCAAACGAGGCTTGTTTGGTCGATGGGGTAGCAAGATAAAGAAGGCTATCTCGGAGGCGTTCCCCGAGCCGGGCGAGGATTTAGATGGTGATGACGAATATTAATGAGTAGTGAAAATGGAAGATTTGATGAATGAACTTACGGCGCAGAAGAAGGCGTCGTCGATAATAACCGTAATCGGAGTTGGTGGTGCAGGTGGTAATGCGCTCGACCATATGTGGCGTATGGGTATCAAGGATGTCAACTTCTTGGCCTGTAACACCGATGCCCGCGCGTTGGACAACCTGAAGATCCCTGCCGAGGATAAGATCGTTATGGGCCCTGGCTTGGGCGCAGGTAACGACCCCAAGGTGGGTCGCGAGTACGCTACGCAGGCTATCGATCAGATTCGTGAGTATCTGGTGGCTCACAACACCGAGATGGTATTCATCGCCGCAGGTATGGGTGGTGGAACAGGTACGGGTGCTTCGCCCGTCATTGCCAAGCTCGCCCGCGAGATGGATCTCTTGACCGTGGCCAATGTAACCTCGCCCCTTTTGTGGGAGGGCCCTTCGCGTAGCGAGCAGGCTCGCAAGGGTATCGAGGAGTTGCGTAAGTATGTCGATTCGCTTCTGGTTATCGACAACGAGAGCATCATCGAGCAGTTTGGTAATCTGCCCGTTACCAAGGCCTTCGGTAAGGCTGACGATATATTGGCGTCGGCTACAAAGGGTATTGCCGAGATTATCACCGTTGAGTCGGCCTTCATTCGTGTCGATTTTGCCGATCTAAAACGAGTGATGAGTGGCAGTGGTCGCGCACATATGGGTGTGGCGTCGGCCGAGGGTGAGAATCGTGCCAAGGAGGCGGCTCGCAAGTCGTTGTGCTCGCCTCTGTTGAACGACAACCTTATCTCGGGTGCAAAGAAGATCCTGCTCAGCATTGCCGCCGACAATGTCGAGAATATCAGCTATAAGGAGGCTATGGAGATCCTCCAGTATATACAATCTTACGCAAGCTACAAGGACGAGGATGGTGTAACACACCAGGCCGATATTATTTGGGGAGCGAGCAGCAAGCCCCTGCCCGATGGCGTTATCGAGGTGGTTGTTGTAGCCACAGGTTTTGATAAGGATCAGCAGGATGTTGTGCGTCCGCAGAATGTAGCTTCGTTGCCCAACTTCCAGATCGAGGCCGAGCCCATCATCCCTACTCTGGAGCCCGCGCAGGAGACCTCGCGTCAGACGGCTGTAGTGCCTGCTGTGCTTGAGCGCAAGCCCTCGAAGTATGATAAGTTGGCCGATGAGTTGCGAGTACCCTCATATCAGCGTCGCAATGTAGAGCTTGTTGTTCACAACGATAGCGTGCCTCGCCGCAAGGAGGTCGTACGCGACGAGACAGAGGAGACTCCTCTGGTGAACAGTGATAAGGAGTTGTTCTAATTGCTTAGGATTGGAATCTTTAGGAGTAATATATCAGGGATTTACCCCAGAGGTTGGTCTTATGTTGGCCATCACGCTGGTGTTGTTGCTCATCTCGGCACTTGTGTCGGGCTCAGAGGTGGCGTTCTTTTCGCTCTCGCCCTCCGACCAGCAGCAGATGCGCCAGAGTGGCGATGCACGCGATGAGGCGGTGCTCGAACTCAGGGGTAATGTCGATAAACTGTTGGCTACTATTCTTGTGGCCAACAACCTTGTAAATATCTGCATCGTCATACTCACCTCGAAGATTATGGACTCGATGTTCATCTTCACCCACTTCGAGTTTCTCTACAAGACGGTGCTTGTTACCTTCCTCTTGCTTCTGTTTGGTGAGATTCTGCCCAAGGTATTCTCGCAGGAAAATCCCCGCTGGTTTGCCCGTGTGGTGGTCTATCCCATCAAGTTATTAAAGTTCATATGCGCACCTCTCTCTTATGTGCTCGTTCACACGGGTGGTCGCCTGAGCCGTATCGCCTCGCGTGGTGCCGAGATCTCGATGGAGGAGCTGGCCGACGCTGTGGATCTGGCTCACACAGCCTCGCAGGAGGAGCGTCAGATGCTCTCGGGTATCGTTAGCTTCGTCAATACCGAGGTTGAGGAGATTATGCGCCCGCGCATCGACATCACGGCCGTTGACATCAAGTCATCGTACGAGCAGGTCAAGCGTATCATCATCGAGTCGGGCTACTCGCGTATCCCGGTCTATGATGAGGACCTCGATAACATTAAGGGAGCGCTCTATGTCAAGGATCTTCTGCCCCACATCGCTTGCGGTAATGAGTTCGGCTGGCAGCAGTTGCTACGCAAGATATACTTCGTGCCCAAGCATAAGAAGATAGACGACCTACTGCGCGACTTTCAGGAGAATAAGACCCACGTAGCCATCGTCGTCGATGAGTATGGTGCTACGCAGGGCTTGGTTTCGCTCGAAGATATTTTGGAGGAGGTCGTGGGAGAGATCTCCGACGAGAGCGACGAGGAGGAGAGCTTCTACGAGCGTCTGGGCGAGAACACCTACCTCTTCGATGGCAAGAGCCACATAGTCGATTTCGAGCGTGTGATAGGGTGCGACGAGGATATATTCGCCGATGTGCAGGGTAGGGCCGAGACTCTGGCTGGTCTTATGCTTGAGCTTCGCCGCGACCTGCTACACAAGGGCGATATGGTCGAGGCGCACGGCATACGACTTACTGTGCAGGCTATGGATGGCCACCGTGTCGATAAGATTAAAGTAGAGGTAAATAATGACACCCCTCAAAATAGATAGACTTCTCGCAGGGGAGGATGCGTTGCTTGTTGTCTGCGATGCTCCGCTCTCGCTCGAAGAGTTGGAGGCCGAGGCTGACGATGAGGATCGCCTTGCGGTGGAGGGCTTCACCTCTTGTTCGCGTCGCAGGGAGCGCCTTATGTGGCGCCGTATGGTGCGCGAGGTGGTAGGCCACCCCATTCGGGTAGAGTATTCGGCCGAGGGGGCTCCGCATATCAACGATTTTGAGTGGAAACATATCTCCGTATCGCATTGTCAGGGCGTGGTCGCCGTGGTGGTATCGAATCGTGTGTGTGGCATCGATGTCGAGCGCAAGGATCGCAATTTCGAGCGTGTCGCCTCGCGTTATGTTACTGCCGAGGAGTGGGTGCTTAGTCAGGCAGCAGGGTGCGAACGCGATCGGTTTCTCGCTGTGGCGTGGTGCGTCAAGGAGGCGCTCTATAAGATGGCTGCCGAGCCAGGATTGGATTTTTGTCGAGATATGCGCATCACGGCGTTGAATCTTGAGCAGGGCGTTGCCGAGTGTAGAGTAAAAGATGCGCCCCCCGTTCAGATGCATATTATTGACCGTGAAGATTATCTGGTTGCCTATCATTGTTAAATATGTGAGCCTTGAGGTATAAGATATGATATTTTTTCGTATCTTTGCCGCCGTTATGAGTTCGCAAGATTCCCCCCTTTCATTAGGTACCGATTCCATATCGAAGTTGTTGTTCCGCTATGCGTTGCCCGCTATCATTGCGCAGGTGGCCGCGTCGTTGTATAACATTGTCGATAGTATCTTTGTCGGACAGGGCGTAGGCCCATTGGCCATCACGGGCTTGGCGCTGGCTATGCCTATGATGAACCTCTCGGCTGCCTTCGGTGCTATGGTGGGTGCAGGCTCGGCGGCTCTTACCTCAATCCGTCTGGGTCAGGGCAACAAGGCCGCGGCGGAGAACATCCTGGGCAATGTGGTGCTGCTCAATCTGGTGTTGGGCTTTATCATAATGCTCTTTGGTCTCTACTTCATCGATCCGCTGCTCTACTTCTTCGGAGCCAGCGAGCAGACCATCCCCTATGCGCGCGAGTATATGCGCATCATCCTCTACGGTAACGTAATCACACACCTCTTCCACGGACTCAATAATATGCTCCGTGTGGCAGGCTACCCCAATAAGGCTATGATCATCACACTTGTGTCGGTGGCGCTCAATGCTGTGCTCGACGCAATCTTCATCCTCTGGCTTAAGTGGGGTATAGCAGGTTCGGCGTGGGCTACGGTGCTCTCGCAGGTCATTTCGCTCATTCTGCTCTTCTCGCACTTTGCGCGCAAGGATAGCTTCCTGCGCTTCCGTCGTGAAGGCTTCCGTTTCCATTGGGATTTGATTAAGGGAATCGTTACCATCGGTATGGCGCCCTTTATGATTCAGTCGTGCGCCTGCATTGTGGTTATCATCGTCAATACTACGCTGCAGAGCTATGGCGGCGACCTCTCGATTGGTGCCTATGGTATTGCCAACCGTGTGGCTTTCCTCTTTACGATGGTGGTGCTCGGCTTCACGCAGGGTATGCAGCCCATCGTGGGATATAACTATGGAGCCCGCAAGTACGACCGTGCACTGAAGAGTATGTGGATGACCGTCGGCTGGTCGATGCTCACCACAACGCTCGGCTTTGCTATCTGCGAGCTATTCCCCTATCAGGTTGTGGGCCTGTTCGTGAGCGAGGATGGTTCGGGCGACGCAACAGCTCTTATCGAGGCCTCGGCTCGTGGTTTGCGCATATTGGTAGCTATGCTTCCCATCGTGGGATTCAACATCGTGGCGGGTAACTTCTTCCAGCACATCGGCAAGCCCAAGCGTGCCATTCTGCTCTCGGTAGCGCGTCAGATGTTGTTCATCATCCCTCTGCTCTTTATCCTGCCCCCGATCTATGGCGTCGATGGCGTGTGGTATTCGATACCCATTGCCGACTTTGTATCGACCGCCCTGGCTGGTTTCTTACTTGCCGTGCAGATTCGCAAGCTGCGCCAGAATCCTTCATCGGAGGTCAGCATCTAAAATTCAAAATTCATAATTGATTTCACCTCGGGTGGCATAGGGATAGAGCTATGTTGCTCAGTATCTCTGCATCCCCAATCTTACGATTTTGCATTAAAAAAAGGCCACTCTCGTAGAGAGCAGCCTCTTGCCCCGTGGGGCTATAAACTTAATACTCGGACTATTTCTTACTCTTCTTTGGTGTATTAACCACCTTGACGCACTCCTCGTAGGTCATATTGGCGGCCTTCTTGCCTGCGGGCAGACGATAGTTCTTGCCCTTGTAGGCGATGTACTCGCCATAGCGACCATTCTTCAGAACCATATCCTTATCCTCGGCAAAGGTCTTCAGAGGTGTAGCCGTAGCCACAGCAGCGGCCTTCTGCTCGGTGATAAGCTCCACAGCACGCTCATATTGAATAGTGTAGGGGTCGTCGGCCTTTGTCAGCGAGGCAAACGAGTTGCCGTAGCGAACATAGGGGCCGAACTTGCCGATGCCTACCATCAGATCCTGACCCTCATATTTACCCAGGTTACGGGGTAGGGCGAAGAGCTCCAACGCCTCCTCGAGAGTGATTGACTCGATGAGCTGACCCTTCTTCAGCGACGCGAAGCGGTTCTTGCCACCATCCGCTGACTCGATCTCCACCATAGGACCGTAGCGACCGATACGCGCCTTCACCTTCTGGCCCGACTCGGGGTCGATGCCCAGCTCGCGAATCTGCGAGTTTTTGTCGGTCTGAGTCTCGATGGCACGGTCGACCATAGTGTGGAAGGGTGAGTAGAATCGCATAATCATCTCGTCCCACGTCATCTCGCCATTGGCAATGTGGTCGAACTCCTTCTCCACCGATGCGGTGAAGTTGTAGTCCATAATCTGTGCAAACTGAGTCTCAAGGTAGTCGTTCACCACCATACCGATGTCGGTCGGTGCCAAACGGTTCTTCTCCTTGCCGAAGGACTCGGTGTGTGTCTTCTCACTTATCTTGCCTGCGGGGGTGTGAGTGAGGGCTATGTATGAGCGCTTCTGGCTCTCCTTGTTCTGCTTAACCACATAGCCACGGTTGATGATGGTGGTGATGGTGGGGGCGTATGTCGAAGGACGACCGATACCCAGCTCCTCCAGACGCTTTACGAGCGATGCCTCGTTGTAGCGCGACGGTGCAACAGTGAAACGCTCAGTAGCCACGATCTGACCCGCCTCGACCTTGTCGCCAATCTGCATCTTAGGCAGGATTGCCTCGCTCTGCTCCGAAGTTGCATCCTCGTCGGTTGACTCAGAGTAGAGGCGCAAGAATCCGTCGAAGCGAACAACCTCGCCCGTAGCGGCAAACTGCCACGGTGTGCCATCCATATCGATGGCAATGCTGGTGCGATCCATCTCGGCGGCCACCATCTGCGATGCAACGGTGCGCTTCCAGATCAGATCGTAGAGACGCTTCTCGGCTGTGGTGCCCTCGATCTGCTGGCGGTCGATATATGAAGGGCGGATAGCCTCGTGAGCCTCCTGTGCGCCCTTAGTCTTTGTCTTGTAGTTGTGTGCGGCTGAGTACTTCTCGCCAAAGAGCTTCTCGATCTCGGCTTTGCACTGACCTATGGCCTGTGCCGACAGGTTAACCGAGTCGGTACGCATATAGGTGATAAGTCCCTGCTCGTAGAGGTGTTGTGCAACCGACATAGTCTGCGCAACCGACATACCCAGCTTGCGACCAGCCTCCTGCTGAAGTGTCGATGTGGTGAAGGGTGCTGCAGGGTAACGCTTGGTGGGCTTCTCCTCGGCCTTTGCCACGGTGAACGAAGCGTTGGTACAGCTTGCAAGGAATGCCTCGGCCTCGGCTTTGGTCTCGAAGCGCTGTGTGAGTTCAGCCTTGAAGAGGGTGTGGTTGTCGTCGGTGGTGTAGAACTGCGCCACAACACGGAAGTAGGGCGTAGAGTTAAAGGCGATGATCTCGCGCTCGCGCTCAACGATAAGGCGTACGGCAACACTCTGCACACGGCCTGCCGAGAGCGATGGCTTGATCTTCTTCCACAACACGGGCGAGAGCTCGAAGCCTACGATACGATCCAACACACGGCGAGCCTGCTGGGCGTTCACCAGATTCATATCGATAGTGCGGGGATTCTCTATAGCGTTCAGGATTGCATTCTTGGTAATCTCGTGGAACACAATGCGCTTGGTCTTGTCGATGGGAAGATCCAACACCTCGGCCAAATGCCAAGCGATGGCCTCTCCTTCGCGGTCCTCATCGGATGCCAACCACACGGTCGAGACCTTCTGTGCGAGTCGTGATAATTCGTCCACAACCTTGCGCTTGTCGGGCAACACCTCATAGTCGGGCTTAAAACCCGTCTCAATCTTTACTCCTAAACCTTTCTTCGCCAGATCGCGGATATGACCGAAGCTCGACTTAACCACATAATCCTTACCCAGGAATTTCTCGATGGTTTTTGCCTTAGCCGGAGACTCGACGATAACTAAATTCTCTTGCATTTACACTTTATTCTTAATACGACAAAAACCTATGAGCGAGCCATAGGTTTGTCGGTGGTAATTATCTTATTCTATTTCACCAATGTATAGGTGAGCTCCAACTCCACGCTTGCGTGGTTGAGCGTGTGGTCGCTACCCTGAAGTATCGTTCGCGAGAGCGTGAACTGGTCGTTGGCCTCGGGTGCGATGTACATCGTGCGGGGAGCGATGAGCTTCGTAAGATCTACATTGCCGTTGGCATCCTCCTCCAGAGCGAGCAGGGCATTCATCAACTCCTGAATGTATGCCGAGATATTCATCTCATACAGAGCTCGGCTGCGGTTCAAGTATCCTTTGTAGTCGAGCACAACGCTCTCCTCCTGATCGTACATATAGTCCAACACAGGAGTCAGATTCTTGTAGTCGGTGTAGAGTCCCAGACGGGGAATGGCACTGTTCATCGCATCGGCAAGCGCCAACGGATCGAGCTTATTATAGTCGTAGTCCGACTCCTCGAGGTAGAAACGCAAGGTAGCCTGATTGATAGCTGCCGACACATACTCGTCGTCATCGCTATTGATGTTGCGAAGTGAGAGCAGCATCTCATCGGTAAAGTATAGTTCGGTTACCACGCCTCCGCAACCATCTACATAGGCGATCTGCACTGTGGCACGATCAGCTAACGACTCCTCCATCGGCAGGTTAGCCAACTCTGAGTTCGAGTAGTCGTGCTTAACGCTCTGTGCCCACACATTGCCCCAGTCGCCAGAGTATTGGTTGTAGAATACATACGAGATGTCGAGCGAGTCGGCAATAATGTCGGCATCGGGACCCGAGTTACGCACACGGCCGAAGAGCTCGAGGCTGGTGTCGGTAATATCCAACGAGTAGATAGCACCCTCGCCATCGGGGGTATCCACTGCGGGCTCGAACCACAAACCCTTGAAGGTTTTCAGGAAGAGCGAATCCGACTTATATACCCCTACATTGTTGTTTGCCAAGCCGTTCTCGTCGAGCTTATCCATACATAGCAGACGCTCAATGAACTCCTTAGTCTGAGGAGTCTCCTGCATACGCAACTGTGTAGAGTTGGTATATATACCATTCTCCTGATCGGGGAAGGTGAAGGTGTAGATGGGCTTCGCATTGGCACTCAGGTGGCCAGCCTTGCGGGGATCGTATGACGAGTAGAGCAAGGTGTCGGTTGCACCGTCAGTAATGAGATCCTTCTCCAACCAGTATACATTGAATTTCATAGGCTTAGTCGTATCGCCCGCAAAGGTATCGACACGGAACAGAAACATCATCGAGTCGTAGATGGGACGGTAGCCGAAACCAACCGAATCGTCAGGCAGAACCATATGTGTGAACTGGCTCACAAAACCCATCTTACGCACACCGAATCGTTCGTTGTGCTGTACGCCTATGTTGAAGGATGCTATATCGGTAGATTTTACCGAGTCGGTCTTGAAGAGTCGGGTCTCGAAGATACGACACGGGGTCTCCTCCATCGAGGCCTCGCGAACCATACCGCCCTTGTATGAGCGGGTACGCATAATCATCTGCTGATTCGAGGGGGCATACTCATCGCCGAGCGTATAGTCGGCCGTAGTGGTACAACCCGTGAAGGTCATCAGCATAATGATGACAATGGCTGCCGCTGAGGCAAGCAGGCTATTGAGGTTATTGTAACTCTTCATAGAAACGGTTATAATTATCGAACATCTCAGCCTCGTCGCACTCCTTGTACTCGAGCATAGGCTTGCCACTTTGGCGGGCATACTCTACAAGTGTGGGGTCGGCATCTGCCGAAGCAACAACTACAGCATCGGCATAATCAATAACGAAACGATAGAGGTTTTCGTATGAGGGGGTTGATAATTCCTGAAGTTTTTCATCCTTCACGCCCTCGTTGGCTACCTTCTGCGCGAAGGCGGCATCGAAGGGCTGCTCGAAACGATCGTTGCAGAGCGATACGACAACCTTCACATCGCGGAACAAGGGATCGTCGTTGAATACCTGCTTCAGATAGATGGGCGCTACGGCCGACATCCAACCCATACAGTGTACAATCGAGGGCGACCAGTTGAGCTTTTTCACTGTCTCCAACACACCACGAGCAAAGAAGATAGCGCGCTCGTCGTTATCCTCGAACTCCTTGCCATCGGCATCGGCCAGCACGGCCTTGCGCGAGAAGAAGTCGTCGTTATCGATAAAGTAGATCTGAATACGGGCCGAAGGAATCGACGCCACCTTGATGATGAGCTGGTGGTCGTTGTCGTCGATAATAAGGTTCATACCCGAGAGGCGGATCACTTCGTGCAATTGGTTTCGTCGTTCGTTGATGCAACCGTAGCGAGGCATAAATGTACGAATCTCATTGCCACGCTCCTGCATAGCCTGCACCAGACGACGGCTCAGCGTTGAGAGCTCGGTCTCGGGCAGGTAAGGCATTATCTCCTGACAAACATATAGTATTTTGCGTGATGCCATCTTATTTGGTTTTTACAATATGCAAAGATAATAAAAATTTTTTAATATGCGGGTGCTTACTTATATTATAAGATAAGCATTGCATCGCCATATGTGCCAAAACGGTAACCCTCCTGCTTGGCAATATCGTAGGCGTTCATCACACGCTCGTAGCCTCCGAATGCTGCCACCATCATCAGCTGTGTTGACCCAGGCAGGTGGAAGTTTGACACCATAGCGTTAGCCACGGTGAAGTCGTAGGGACTGAAGATGAACTTGTTAGTCCAACCCTCCTGAGCCTTGATCATACCGCCGGTCGATACCACGGTCTCGATAGTGCGCATTACCGTTGTGCCGATTGCCACAACCTTGTGGCCGTCGCGCTTGGTCTGGTTCACCTTCTCGGCTGCAGCCTCGGTTACCACGAACTGCTCAGAATCCATCTTGTGCTTCGATAGATCCTCAACATCAACGGTGCGGAAGTTACCCAGGCCTGCGTGCAGGGTGATAAATGCCGACTCGATACCCTTGATCTCCATACGCTTTAGGAGGTGCTTCGAGAAGTGCATACCTGCCGTGGGAGCCGCCACAGCACCCTCGTGCTTAGCGAAGATGGTCTGGTAGCGCTCGGCATCTTCCTCCTCTACCTTCTCGCGTACCCAGCGGGGTAGCGGGGTCTCGCCCAAGCGGTAGAGAGCCTCCTTGAACTCCTCGTAAGAGCCATCGAAGAGGAAACGCAGTGTGCGGCCGCGTGAGGTGGTGTTGTCGATCACCTCGGCACCCATCATCTCGTCGGCACCAAAGTAGAGTTTATTTCCAATACGGATTTTACGCGCGGGATCAACCAACACATCCCACAGACGCAGCTCGCTGTTGAGCTCACGCAGAAGGAAGATCTCGATCTCGGCATTGGTCTTCTCCTTGTTGCCGTAGAGGCGTGCAGGGAACACCTTGGTGTCGTTGAAAAGGAAGAGGTCCTTTTCGTCGAAATACTCGATAATATCCTTGAAGATGCGATGCTCAATCTCACCCGTAGCACGGTTAAGCACCAAAAGACGCGATTCGTCGCGATTCTCGGCGGGGTATTTAGCCAGCATATCGGCCGAGAAATCGTATCCGTATTGAGATAACTTCATAACTTTTTCAACCTTAAGGTTTAACAGTGAAAGACACAAATATCAATTAGTAATACGAAATTTTTTCTATTTTGTTTCACACTCGATCAACTTTTCCATAAAATCTTCCAATTTCCAGCCATTTTCTACTGTGAAACCGCCACTGCGAGTGCGTCTTAGCCCTGTGAGGTGGGCGCCGCTATTGAGTGCAAGGCCAATCTCGTGAGCCAGCGAACGAATGTAGGTACCCTTGCTGCAACGCACGCGAATGGTAAGGCGTGGCATCTCGAGTGAGAGAATCTCTATCTCGTAGATGTTGATGAGTGCTTTTTTCAGTTCCACCTCTTCGCCCGCGCGAGCAAACTCGTAGGCGCGCACACCCTCGACCTTCTTGGCCGAGTAGATGGGAGGTGCTTGCAGGCGCTCGCCCGTGAGGCCACGGAGAGCCTCCTCGATCATCTCGCGGGTGATATGGTCGGTGGGGTAGTATTTATCGATGGCGTGCTCGAGGTCGTAGCTCGGAGTTGTAGCACCGAGGAAGATGTCGGCCACATACTCCTTCTCCTCGGCTTGCAGGTCGTTGACCATCTTTGTGGCCTTGCCGATGCAGACAATCAAAACACCCGTAGCCAGCGGGTCGAGTGTGCCGGCATGTCCAATCTTTATCTTCTTATAGCCCAGACGATGTTGCAAGGCGTACTTTATCTTGCGCACCACATCGGTCGAGGTCCACTCCAGCGGCTTGTCGATAATGGCGATGTAGCCCTCCTTGAAGTCCACATCGCGAAGTGAGGTTGTCTCGCTCATCCTACAAGAAATAACTTACGATAGAGATCACACCCACCACTGCGCAGTAGAGAGCAAACCAGATGAGCTTGCCGCGCTTAACGATGCCAATCATAAACTTGCAGGCCAAGCATCCCACCACAAAGGCCGAGATAAAACCTGCCAACATAGGCACTACACCAATCGAGGCGAAGGCCACTTCACCCTTTACGATATTGAGAAACATCTCGCCCAAGATAGGTGCCAGTACCATTAGGAACGAGAACTGTGCCATCGACTCCTTCTTATTGCCGAGCAGCAGACCTGTAGCGATCGTAGAGCCCGAGCGTGAGAGGCCAGGCATAGCAGCAATGGCCTGCGCCACACCGATGATGAAGGCATCGCGGTACGAGATCTGCTCCTTCTCTCGGGGACGAGCATAGTATGCAAAGGCGAGCAGTGCCGCCGTGAGCAGTAGCATAGCACCCACGATGGTGAGAATGTAGGGCGAGTTGAGCATTGCGTCGAGGTAATCTTTCATAGCGAAGCCCACGATGCCGATGGGAATCATCGAGAGCAGAAGCTTAAGCACATAGGCCTGCTCCTCGTTAAAATGGCGCGAGAAGATACCCACCACAAGGCGCTTGATCTCGGGCCACAGGATTACGATTGTACTGAGTACGGTGGCGGCGTGTAGCGTGGTGTCGAAGGCGAGGTTTTCCTCTATCTCTACACCCAGCAGAGCCTTAGCTATCTGTAGGTGGCCACTGCTCGATACGGGCAAAAACTCGGTCAAACCCTGCACGGCACCGAGCACGATTGATTCAATGATTGTCATCTATCTTCTTCTTTTTTAAGTTCTTGATTATTAGGCTGAGTCGGCTGTTAAAACTTCTTCAGCAGGGCGTAGATCTCGAAGGCAAAACCACCCACGATGAGGATGGGTGCGAGCGTAATACGACGCCACGAGAACATATCGTAGTTAAACACCTCGGGGTCGTCGCTACCGCCGCCCGTCATTAGCACCATACCGATGATGATGACCACCAGGCCTGCGATGATGAGTATGTAGTTGCGCACGGTCAGAGGCATCTGCTCGTCGTTCTTGTCGGTTGCGGCGTTGAATCGCGCACGCATCTTGTCGAGTAACTGTTTCATTAATATAAGTATATCTTGTTTGAATTCATATTTACAAATTTATTCACCGCGAAGGCTGTAAAGAGGAGCGATATGAGCATACCTCCCACCAGCATTGCGCCCACGGTAATGGCTATCTTCACCAGCTCCGAGGTGGAGATAATCTCGGGCATTGCACCACTGAGTGCATAGAGCGAGGCGATAAACATCGCGCTTGCCGCTAAGCCTGCCCATATACCCTGCTTGGCCGCCGTCGAGAGGAAGGGGCGCATAATGTAGCCCTTCGTTGCACCCACCAACTTCAGTGTGTTGATGAGGTAGCGGCGCGAGAATATGGCCAAACGAATGGTGTTGTTGAGCAGTATGAGCGATATGATGAGCAGCGCACCGCCAAAGGCCAGCAGGCCGATGATAATCTTATTGATTGTCGAGTGCAGACGCTCGATCGTCGAGGCAGGGTAGGCTACATATACCACGCCCTCGATGGTGGCTATGCGGTCGGCCATAGCTGCTGTGGCTTGGCTATCCATTGCGCCGATGTGCACCTCGTAGCTGTCGCGCAAGGGATTCTCCGAGAGGATGTTCTCAATCTCCGAGGCGAACATACGGCGGAACTCCTCGTCGTTTATCTTATCCTCCTTGGCCGCGAACTCTATGCCCGTTACGCCCTCGATCGAGAGTAGTTCGCCCTCGATTGCCGTGCGGCGCTCGGCGCTAAGGCTTGCATCCAGCTCGGCCGATAGGGTTACGCTGTTGCGCAGGGTGTGAGCGGTCGAGAAGGCTGCAGTGAGCATATATCCCACCGAACCCAACAGGAAGAGTACCAATGCTATGCTTATGCTCGAAACTATGTACGAGCGGCGTACTTTACGCTTAATTCTCTTGTCGTCGCGCATTACGGATTAAGTATATTATGGTTAGTAAAAATGCACCCAAAACCACTATCGAGCAGACCCAAGCTATGCCCTCGACAAGTGCCCAGTTGGGGGCTCGGTAACACCACTCGATGGCGTGCTCGCCGGCGGGTAGCTCCACAGCGCGCAATATGTAGTTGGCACGCAGGGGTTTGGCCTCAGTGCCATCGATTGTTACCGTCCAGCCCTGCTTGGTGAAAATCTCGGAGAAGACCACCAGCGCATCGCCCTCGGCCTTAGCCTTGTAGCGCAGGTAGTTGGGACGATACTCCTCGAGCTCGATGCTTCCCGCCGAGAGGTTGAAGTTCTCGGGCAGATACTCGTCGCTCATTACAGCCTCGCGCTCAGTGTCGATACGCCCCACAAGGTCGATCTCCTCGCGTGGTGATGAGGCACGCACAACGCTCTGCACCATCCACGCCGCACCGTTGGCCGTCTCGCGAACGAAGACTCCCTCGGTCGTGGGCTGGTCGATGATATAACGCACATTGAGCATATCGAGCACCTCTTCGTTGAGAGTCGAGAGGTGGTTGTCAATCATATCCTGATAACGTGAGAGTTTGGCTCCGTGGTAGCCGCCTACCGAGCGATGGAAGTACGATGTGGTGGCGTCGTTAAAGGGCGACACGGTAAGGTTTAGTACTCGGTACGAAGGGTCTTTGTCCTGCATTATGAGTTTATCAGCCTCGGTGGGTGTTATCTCGGCAGTGTAGGCATCGACAAACGAGTCGTAGTTAAGGTAGCGGGTATCGACATCAATAAGATCGGCCGCCACAATCGCCGCCAGCACTACGCATAGCACCTTGCCACTCTTAATCACCTTGCGACTCATATATGCCGCTACGGCCACAGCCGCCAGCAATACAAAAAGGAGCGAACGCCACGCATCGGCCTGCATTACATCCACTCGCTCCTCGGCCATAGCCGAAGCTGCGCCCCACGCAATCTGCTCGTGGACGCCCTGCTTGATGTAATCCTGCGCCCCCTGCTGCTCGAGCATCTGACGCAACTGCTCCGAGAGCATTGCACCACCCTCCTGCATACCATAGTCGCCAAGCGCACGGCCACCAACAATCATAATCAATAGTGTCGAGGCGGTGATACCCGTAGCCCAGCATAATGCTCGGCGCAGAGTACTCTTATCCACCTGCTCCGATATGATGCGAGCTACACCAAGTGCCGCCAGCAGAGGTACCGTCCACTGTACCACGACGAGCGCCATCGACAGAGTGCGGAACTTATTGTATCCTGGTAAAGAGTTGAACAGCAACTCGGTAAACCACATAAGGTTGTTGCCCCACGACATAAGCAGCGTGAATAGGCTCGCCGCCACAATCCACCATCGATGACGGTTGGGCAGTAGCACCAACGCCAGCACGGCCAGGAAGATTGCCGCCGCACCCAAGTAGGTGGGACCTGCCGTGTAGGGCTGCTCGCCACGATAGCGGGGCAGATATTGAGCCATCTGCTCAAGGCCGAACTCTCCCAAAGCTGTAGCCACGGGGCCATCGGCCGAGAAGGTGTCGCTCGAGGTGCCACCCATAAAGTCGGGAACGAACATATTAAGGCTCTCCGCGCGACCATAACTCCACGCCGTAGCATACTCCAAATCGAGTCCGTCGGCACCGCTCTCGGCGTTGGCGTCAACCAGTTCGGAGCCTCCGCGGATGGTCTCCTTCGAGTGTTGCATAGTCTGCCACAGGGGCGAGAGGTTTGAGCCTACGGCCAGAATACCCGCCGCCAGCAGTATGGCTGTGCGCTTGCCAAAATCCTTTATGGTTTTCTGTTTCCACGCCACTACACCCTCGCTGATCCACAGCGCGGCCATCGCCAGCAGGAAGTAGTATGTAATCTGGGGATGGTTGGCTCCAATCTCGAGCGAGGTAAAGAGGGCTGTCAGTGCACCACCCACCCACGCGTTGCGTCGTAGGGTGTAGTATGCGCCCGCCATCATCAGCGGAGCATATACCAACGCCCACATCTTGGTGATGTGGCCCGCACCGATAATCAGCAGGAAGTAGGTCGAGAAGCCGTAGGCCAGCGCCGCAATGAGTCCCACCCACGGGCTCAGGCCAAAGAGTAGCATCGCCACCCACATAGCTGTCATCGCAAAGAAGAGGAACGAGGCGGGCGTGTCGATAATCTTCACCACCTTGCCGATGGTGCCCTTGACGGCCTGCGACGGATACTTTACATTAATAAGAAATGCGGGCATACCACCGAACATACCGCCCGTCCACTGTGCATCTTCGCCCGTAGCGGCGCGGTTGTCAAGTATATCCTTGGTCATACCCTCATACTGCTGAACATCGTGTTGCACGAGTACCTCGCCACTCATTTGGGGTGCGAAGTAGAGAATTGCCAGCACGAAAAAGAGCGCTATGGCAGCAGCGTATAAAAATATATTCTTGCGAGTTTCGGAGTTAAATTTCATTCTATAGTCGATTTACTGCGTCAAAGTTACGAAAAACATTCCTTTTTCGCTGTGTAATTGCGAAAAATTACTATATTTGCAACATAAAGTATATATGTAAAAGCGATAATATGGTATCAATCGACTCAATTCGCACCCCAATTGCCGCCGATATAGTGGCCTTTGAGGAGTTTATCCGTGGGCAGTTTTTGTCTGACGGACGATTGATGTCGGAGATGTTGCAGCACGTGCTCTCGTCGCGCGGTAAGGGTATCCGCCCGATGATCGTAATGCTCACCTCGATACTCACCTCGTCGGCCAATGCGCGTAGCTGGGTCGAGGGCGAGCGCAACTGCACCAAGCGTACCTATCTGGCCGCTATGATGATCGAGATGTTGCACACCACCTCGCTCATTCACGACGATGTGATCGATAACTCCGATCAGCGTCGTGGCAAGCCCTCGGTCAATGCCCTGTGGCAGTCGCGCAACGCTGTTATTTTGGGTGATTACATCCTGGCTCGCACTATGGGGCTGGGTATGGAGAGCGCACAGTACGACCTGGTGTCGCACATCATAGGTTCGGTGGCGACCCTATGCGAGGGTGAGGTGTTGCAGAGTCAGCACACTGCCGACAAGGATACCACGCGTCAGGATTATCTCGAGATTATATACAAAAAGACCGCCAGCCTCATCAGCATCAGCGCCTCGGCAGGTGCCGTGTCGGTGATGGCGCCCCAGCGCGATGTGGAGCGTATGCGTCGCTTCGGCGAGGCTGTGGGTATGGCGTTTCAGATTCAGGACGACATCCTGGATTATAGCCGTGCGGCAAACACGGGCAAGCCGTCGAACAACGACTTGCGTGAGGGCAAAATCACCCTGCCTCTTATCGAGGTGCTGGAGAAGTGCTCATCGGCTGAGCGTCTGCAGTTGCTCGATAAGTTGAATCAGTGCAAGGAGGATGAGTTGGCGGTGGACTTCCTGCAGGGAGTGGTGGAGGCTACGGGAGCCTTGGCTATGGCGGCCCGCACGATGCAGACATACATCGACCGCGCCACATCGATTTTGGCTGAGTATGAGGATTCACCCTATCGCGCCGCGCTGGTTAACCTATGTGCCTACATAGCCGAGCGCGACAAATAGCAGATGTAGGGAGGGGAGAGAAAAAAGAAAGTAAAACTTACTAAATAATTTATTCACTAATCTAATAATTTTTCTATGGAGACAAAACAGAAAAGTAATGTATTTGCGATTGGCGTGATGTTCTTGCTCTTCTTTATGATTGCATTCGTTACCAACTTCGCAGGTTCAATGGGTGTTATCGTGCAGAACCAGTTCGGCGCGTCTAACGCAATGGCACAGTTGGGTACATTGGCCAACTTCATCGCTTATGCTTGTATGGGTATCCCCGGTGGTTTGATCCTCAAGCGTAAGGGTTACAAGTTCACCTCATTGTTGGCTGCTGCCATCGGTTTCGTAGGTGTAGGTATCCAGTTCGCATCAGGTTACGCTGAGTCATTCGGTGTTTACGTTTTGGGTGCATTCGTAGCAGGTTTCTCTATGTGCTTGCTCAACCTCGTTGTTAACCCTATGTTGAACACTCTCGGTGGTGGTGGTAACCGCGGTAACCAGCTCATCCAGCTCGGTGGTTCTTGCAACTCTATCGGTGGTACTATCGCTCCCATCTTCTTGGGTTATTTGATCGGTGGTCAGGCTGCAACTGCTAGCGTAGGTGATGCTGCTCCCGCAATGATCGCTGCTATGGCTATCTTCGCTTTGGCATTCGTTATCATCGGTCTTTCAGCTATTCCCGAGCCTCATATGGAGACTGCAGAGGAGAAGGCAGCTCGCTTGAGCGGCAGCGCAAAGAAGGATGCTTATGGTCCTATGTCATTCCGCCACTTCGTGATGGGTGCTATCGCCATCTTCTTCTATGTAGGTGTTGAGGTAGGTATTCCTAACATTGCTAACCTCTATATGTCTAACCTCGATTGGGTAGGTCCCACAGTTGCTGGTACTTTGGTAGGTTTCTACTGGTTCCTTATGATGTGCGGTCGTTTGATCGGTGGTGTAGTTGGTGGTAAGGTATCTTCTAAGGCTATGCTTTCAACCGTATGTACAGTTGCTATCGTATTCGTATTGGCAATTATGTTCATCCCCGAGTCAGTTAAGGTAACTGTTCCCGTTGCTCAGGTTGAGGTTCCCTTGAGTATGATGTTTATGTTCTTGTGTGGTCTCTGCACATCAGTTATGTGGGGTGCTATCTTCAACCTCGCTGCTGAGGGTCTTGGTAAGTATACTCCCGCTGCTTCTGGTATCTTTATGGCACTCGTTTGCGGTGGTGGTGTATTGCCCTTCATCCAGGGTTTGGTTGCCGACTCAGTTGGCTTCATCAGCAGCTACTGGGTAGTAATCCTCGGTTTGGGTTATATGCTCTTCTACGCACTCGTAGGTTCAAAGAATGTAAACAAGGATATTCCCGTAGAGTAATCTTAGAAATCGTCTAACAAGGCTCTTTCGGCATCTGGCTTGCGGCGTAAATGCTCACATACCTCTTGTATGCTCCGCTTTCCGCCACTACGCCAGCTTCAAAATAGCTCTTGTTATACAATTTCCAAATAATATAGGGTTGTCTGGCTAAAAAGTCGGGCAACCTTTTTTGTCTCTAAATTTTCGTGGGGCGCAGAAATTGCGTAACTTTGTTCTTATACCAATCATAATACACTCCAATGACAAACCGCGAGGTCATCAATTGCTTTATCGACTACATCACCTTCGAGCGTCGATACTCTCCACTCACCGTGCGCAACTATAGGCACGATGTGGAGCAGTTCCTCGCGTGGGGAGAGGCTTCGACCAACGATGGCACATTCAGCCTTCTGGCGGTGCGTGGCGAGGATCTGCGCGAGTGGATTATGCACCTCTCGGCCAAGCGCGACGATAAAGGTGGACGCCTCTATACGGTAGCCTCGGTCAATCGTGCGGTGGCAACCCTACGCTCGATGTATAAGTTCCTGCGCCGCAAGGGGCATATCTCGGTCGATGTCTTTGCGGGCGTGAAGGCTTCGCGCACGCCGCGCCGCCTGCCCTCCTATGTGCCCGAGAGTAGGATGGAGAGTTTGGTAGAGCGAGTGGAAAGAGACATCACGAGTGAGGATTATATCGTTGCCCGCAATGCTCTGATTGTTTATATGTTATGCGCCTGTGGTCTGCGTCTTGCTGAGCTGGTGGCAATCGATGTGGCGGATTTCGGTAACGATTTTCTATCGCTCACGGTGCGAGGTAAGGGCGATAAGGAGCGCATCGTGCCCATCGTCGAGCGCCTGCGCATTCAAATAAAGAGCTATGTCGATAGATTTTTATCTGATGAAATTTGCAAAAAAGCAAAAAATGCATTAATTTTATCAAAGCGTGGAGAACGCGTCTCGCGTAGCGATGTGCAGCGCAGTGTGGCACGCCTTCTGCTGGAGTGTGGTGTGCAGGGTAAGTTATCGCCCCACATCCTACGGCACACTTTCGCAACGCATCTGCTCAACAACGGAGCCGATATACGCGAGATTCAGGAGTTGCTGGGCCACTCCTCGCTCAGAGCCACGCAGGTATATACTCACAACAGCATATCGCGTCTGCAGAGAGTGTATATCGACGCTCATCCTCGCGAGAGGGAGGAGTAGAGGTGTAATCGAGCGAAGCCATACCTGTCGCTTTGCGTGAGGGGGCTTCGGCGTACATATAATGTTTAACTAAAAATTGTAGGCTATGAATGTACAGATCCAGTCAGTGAAATTCGATGCCAGCTCGAAGTTGATCGAATTCATCGAGAAGAAATTAGCCAAGTTGGACCGAGTAGCTGAAGAGGCTACGGGAGTCGATGTAGTGTTGAAACTTGAGAAAGACGACGAGAAGGGAAACAAAGTCGCAGTGATCACCCTGCGAATGCCCGGTGGGGACATTCGTGTTGAGGAGCAGGCGCACACCTTCGAGGAGGCTATCGATAACGCTAAAGATGTTTTGAAGCGCCAGATCGAAAAGCGCAAGGAGAAATAACATTTCTGAAAGAAATTGCCTAACAAGGCTGCTTCTGCGTTACACTTGCCCTCGAAATCCTCATTTACGCCTTAGTAAACTGCGGTTTCTCGAGCTTCGCGAGCCTAAAATCAGCTCTTGTTATACAATTTCTGAAAATAGAGAGGGTATCCCAAACGGGATACCCTTTATTATTGAAGCTCCTGCTCGCTGAGGATTATTTCTCCCACTCTGAGTATGGTTTTTTGAGTAGTTGTGAGTTGTAGTAACGCACATCGCCCGTAACTTCGCGCCCCAACCACTGCGGGCGGGTAAAGGCCTCGTCGCGTGAGGAGAGCTCGACCTCAGCTACGATGAGTCCCTCGTTGGCGCCGTAGAAGCGATCCACCTCGAAGGTGTGCCCCTCGTGTGGGACGATGTAGCGTCGTTTGTCTATCGTGCCACGGCTAAAGTTAAGCAGTGCACGCGCCTCGGCGGCGGCGATGGGCCACTCCCACTCGTCGCGCTCAAGCCCTGTGGCATCGCTACGCCCCTTGATGGTAAGAAAACCCTCGTCGTCGCGCACTCGCACACGCACGGTGAGTGAGTTGGAGCCCGCTATGTAGCCCTGCACGATGCGGTGCGAGGCCACGGCCTGCTGCTCGAAGTCGCCCTCCACGAGGAATTTGCGTTCAATCTCCTTTGCCATAACTACCAAGTTGCACTGCGTGGCGTAGGCCTTATTAAATCACGCCCTGCTCCAACATAGCCTGTGCCACCTTCATAAAGCCTGCGATGTTGGCACCCTTAACATAGTTGATATAGCCGTTGGGCTGCTCGCCATAGGTTACGCAAGCCTTGTGAATCTGCGACATAATGTAGTGCAACTTCTGATCCACCTCCTCGGCCGACCACGAGAGGTGCTGTGCGTTCTGGGTCATCTCAAGGCCCGATGTAGCCACACCACCAGCGTTTACAGCCTTACCCGGAGCGAAGAGAATGCCTGCCTGCTGGAAAGCGGCGATAGCCTCGGGGGTACAACCCATATTCGATACCTCGGCAGCACACCAAGTGCCGTTAGCGAGAAGCTCCTGTGCATCCTCGCCCGTTAGCTCGTTTTGGAATGCACAAGGCAGAGCGATGTCGCACTTGATGCTCCACGCCTTCTTGCCTGGGATAAATGTTGCATCGGGGAAACGCTCAGCGAAGGGAGCAACGATGTCGCGGTTCGATGCGCGAAGCTCCAACATATAATCGATCTTCTCGTCGGTCATACCATTGGGGTTGTAGATAACGCCGTCGGGACCAGAGATAGCGACAACCTTTGCACCAAGCTCGGTCGCCTTCTGTGCCGCACCCCAAGCTACATTACCGAAACCTGAGATTGCAACGGTCTTGCCCTCGATCGACTTGCCAGCCTCGTGCAACATATGCTCTACGAAGTAGAGTGCACCGTAGCCCGTAGCCTCGGGACGCACCAGCGAGCCGCCCCAAGTAAGACCCTTGCCAGTTAAGACACCTGTGTTGTACTCGCGAGCGAGCTTCTTGTACATACCATACATATATCCAATCTCGCGACCACCTACGCCCACATCGCCAGCGGGTACATCGGTGTCGGGGCCGATGTTGTTCCACAACTCCAGCATAAAGGCCTGGCAGAAACGCATAATCTCGGCGTCGGACTTACCCTTGGGGCTGAAATCAGAGCCACCCTTCGCACCACCCATAGGCAGTGTTGTGAGGGCATTCTTAAAGGTCTGCTCGAAGCCGAGGAACTTCAACATCGAGGGGTTCACCGCAGCGTGGAAACGGATACCACCCTTGTAGGGGCCAATGGCGCTGTTGAACTGAACGCGGTAGCCGAGGTTGGTCTGGATCTCGCCCTTGTCGTCAACCCACGTTACACGGAAGGTGATGATACGGTCGGGCTCGACCATACGCTCAACGATCTTTGCCTTCTCGAACTCGGGGTGGTCGTTATACACCTCCTCGATTGACTCCAATACTTCGCGTACCGCCTGCAAATATTCGCTTTCGCCCGGGTGCTTACGCTCGAGCTCAGCCATCAGATTATTAACATTCATAGTTTATGAGTTTATTGATTTTTGTTGTTTTATACTGTTACAAATATACGGATATTTTGATATGATTATTAAGTTGAACTAAAAATATTTCTATAATCTATCGTTATTTTTATCCTTTTTGAGGGCGAAGGGTTCGCCTCTAATCGATGCCGTGGGAATATGCCTAATAAAAAAGGGGAGAAATATACAAATATTAAAAAATAATCGTTTATTTTTGTAGTTTCCAATGCTATTTTGCGTCTAATGCATACTGAGTTACTATGGAAGAGGACAAGAAGAAGATTAAATACAAAAACCCCTTTGTCGACGAGAGCGCATTCGAGGGCGACGAGGGTCCCAAGCCATCAGAGGACGAAGTGCTGATGGAGGAGGCTAAGCAGCACACCGAGATAAAGGTGGTCAAGACCTATATGGCTTTGGGTATGGTCATCGGCCTTGCCTTGGGTGCGGTGGTTGGCTTGCTGGTGGGAAAACTTAATTTCTGTATGGGCATAGGTATGCTCATCGGCCTGTTGGTTGGCACCTGCATTCACAAGAAACCTGCCCAGGAGCAGGAGTAATCCGAAACAAAAACGCAAACAAAAATAAAGAATATGAGAAAATTTATGCTTTTGGTCATAGCCGCCATTATGGGCTTGACCTTCACAGCACAGGCACAGATGGATCTCCAGCAGCAGTTGCCGGCCGATCCCGCAGTGCGCAAGGGTGTGCTTGAAAATGGACTTACTTACTACATTCGCCACAACGAGAAGCCTAAGGGTATGGCCGAGTTCTATATCCTGCACGATGTGGGTGCTATTCAGGAGGACGACAACCAGCAGGGTTTGGCTCACTTCCTCGAGCATATGGCATTCAACGGTACGAAGACCTATCCTGGCAAGTCGCTCATCGAGTACTTGGAGAAGATTGGTGTTAAGTTTGGCGCTAACCTCAATGCAGGTACTTCGTGGGACTACACACAGTACTATATGACCGATGTGCCCGTGGCTCGCGAGAGCGTTGTGGACTCTACTCTTATGATTCTGCACGACTGGTCGCACTTCATCACACTCGACCCCAAGGAGATTGACTCTGAGCGTGGCGTTATCAAGGAGGAGTTGCGTACTCGCGACGGCGCACAGTGGCGTTCGCAGATTGCTATGATTAAAGCTATCGGTAAGGGTACACTCTACGAGCACCGCAACCTCATTGGTTACCTCGAGGGCTTGGAGGGCTTCACCTATGACGACCTTCGTGCATTCTACGACAAGTGGTATCGCCCCGACTATCAGGCTGTGGTCGTTGTGGGAGATATTGATGTGGATAAGGTTGAGCAGAAGATTAAGACCATTATGGCCGATATCCCCGCCCCCGCGGCCAACGCTGCACAGAAGGATGTAATCGTTGTGCCCGATAACGATGAGCCCATCGTGAGCGTATATGCCGATCCCGAGATGCAGCAGTCAAGCCTGATGATTATGTACAAGTCGCAGGCTATGCCCAAGGAGATGAACAATACGCTGATGTATGAGCTGACCAACATCCTCACATCTTATATCGACGAGATGATTAACGAGCGTTTGATGGACATTGCTCGCAAGCCCGATGCTCCCTTCCTTCAGGGTGTATTCCAGCCCGCCTCATCGTTTGGTATCGTTCCTACATTGGAGGTGTCGGTAGGTCAGGTCGTTACTCAGGATGGCAAGATTATGGAGGGTTACAAGGCCCTTCTTACAGAGATGGAGCGTATGCGTCGCTACGGCTTTACCGAGGGCGAGTGGGAGCGTGCTAAGAGCAATATCTTGGCAAGCGTTGAGTTGGGCTACAACAGCCGCGAGGATCGTCGCCACTCATATTTTGCAAACCGTTATATCGATAACTTCCGCAAGGGCACTCCCATCTACGATGCCGAGACTGAGTATCAGCTCGATAAGCAGTTGGTGGAGATGATTTCGTGCGAGATGGTAAACGCTACCGTTAAGCAGATGTACGAACCGTTGAAGAATGCCGTTATCGTTGTTAATTCACCCGTGAAGGATGGCGTAGCTATCCCCACCGAGGCTGAGCTTGTTGATGCATTGAAGGCAGTTGTTGCAGCCGATGTGGAGCCTTTCAAGGATAATGTTGTTAAGGAGCCTCTTATTTCTGATGAGAGCGCACTTAAGGGTTCAAAGGTGGTTAAGAGCGTTAAGAACTCATCGCTCGGCTTTACTGAGTGGACTCTGGCTAACGGCATTAAGGTTGTAATCAAGCAGACCCCCTACCAGGCCGATAACATTGGCGTTGAGGCTATCGCTGAGGGAGGTGCCGCAGTATTTGGCGACGATATGTACTACTCGGCTCAGATGTTGGGTGCTGTTATGTCAACATCGGGTATCTCGAAGTTCTCGGCATCGGATCTTCGCAAGCAGCTCTCAGGTAATACTGCACAGGCTGGCGCTGGCGTAAGCAGCTACGAGCACGTGGTAACGGCCAACTCTTCACTGAAGGATGTTGAGACTATGTTCCAGCTTCTGTACTTGCAGTTCACTGCGCCTCGTTTCTCGGAGGATGACTTCACGACGCTGGTAAACCGTTACAACTCGGTATTGGCAAACCAGATGTCGAATCCCGACTTCATCTTTTCGCAGAATTTGCAGCGTACATTCTTTGGCAATAACTATCGCCGTCAGCAGCTCACTCCCGAGCTCCTGCAGTCGATTAAGCTCGAGCATATGCCCGCTATTCATAAGCAGCTCTACTCGAATGCGGCCGACTTCCGCTTCACCTTCATTGGTAATATGAGCGAGGAGCAGCTCAAGCCTCTGGTAGAGAAGTATATCGGCTCACTGCCCACGGCTAAGAAGCCCGGCAATGTTATGGTTGACGATAAGGTAGCTCCCGTCAAGGGCGGCGTTGTGAACGACTTCCGCACCAAGATGGAGCAGCCCAAGGTATCGGTATTTATGGGTTACAGCGGTGCATTGGAGTTCAATATGAAGAATCAGGTTGTGGCTAAGTATCTTACTGCGGCACTCAACAATCGCTATCTGAAGTCGATCCGCGAGGAGAAGGGTGGTACCTATGGCGTAAGCGCACGCGTATCGCTCACACCCCGCCTCAAGGAGTATCAGGTGGAGGTTCAGTTCGACACTAACGACGAGATGGCCGACGAGTTGATGGCTATCGTAGTTGCCGAGATCGAGAAGATCGCTAAGGAGGGTCCCTTGGCCGAGGATCTGGAGAAGGCTCGCGAGTACGAGAACAAGAACTACACTAAGCAGATCGAGCAGAATTCTTGGTGGGCAAATGCCATCTACGATCACTACAAGTATGGTATCAACGATGCTGAGGAGTTCCTTCCCGCTGTGAATGGCGTAACGGCTGCCGATGTGCAGGCTTTGGCAAAGAAGATTATTGCCGACGCTAACCTCGTAAAGGTTGTTATGCGCCCCGAGAAGTAATCATTCTCGATAGAGTATGAAAAGCACGCTTTCGGGCGTGCTTTTTTTATGGGAGTGTAGTGCAGAGTGATAATTTTAGCCCCTTTTTGATAATGGGCGTAGCCTTCGGCGGAAAAAATAGTATCTTTGTGATCAGAATATATAAACTAACAACCTATAAATTATGAAACGAATTTTTTCTTTTATCGCATCAGTCGCTTTGGCCACTACAGCTATGGCGCAGGTGGCTGTTGATTCGCCTGTGAGCCGTGTTCGCATTGGCGGATATATGGGTTCGCGTATCGACGACTGCATCGAGCATCGTGTTAAGGCGCAGGATGTAGATCATCTTGTCGAGCCTTTCCGCTACCAGAATGAGTCATCGCGTTGGCAGAGCGAGTTTTGGGGCAAGTGGATTCAGGGTGCCATAGCGTCGTATCGCTACAACCGCGATCCCGAACTCTATGAGATTATCCGCAAGGGTGCCGAGGCATTGATGGCTACCCAGCTCGAGAATGGTTACATTGGTAACTATGCCGAGGAGCACCAGCTCAAGCAGTGGGATGTGTGGGGTAGAAAGTACTCTGCGCTGGGACTCATTGCGTGGTACGATCTCTCGGGCGACGAGCGTGCACTTACATCAGCTACACGCCTTATCGACCACCTGATGACACAGGTGGGCCCTGGCAAGGTGTCGATCATCTCTACGGGTAACTATCGTGGTATGGCCAGCGCCTCTATTCTTGAGCCGGTGGTATATCTCTACAAGCGCACGGGCGAGAAGCGCTTCCTCGACTTTGCCAACTACATCGTCGAGCAACTTAACAGCGAGGAGGGCCCGCAGCTCATCACTAAGGCTATCGACGAGGTGGCCGTAGCTAACCGCTTCCCCCATCCGCAGTCGTGGTTCTCACGCGAGAATGGTCAGAAGGCCTACGAGATGATGTCGTGCTACGAGGGTCTATTGGAGATGTATAAGATTACGGGCAATGCCCTGCTCCTTTCGGTGGTGGAGAAGACCGTGGGCCATATCATCCGCGAGGAGATTAATGTGGCTGGCTCGGGTTCGGCTTTCGAGTGCTGGTATGGTGGTGCCGAGCGTCAGACCCTGCCCACATATCACACGATGGAGACCTGCGTAACATTCACCTGGATGCAGCTCTGCAACCGTCTGTTGCAACTTACGGGCAATGCACTCTATGCCGATTATATTGAGATTACCGCATATAATGCCCTGATGGCTTCGCTCAAGGACGACGCCTCGCAGATTGCTAAGTACAGCCCGCTGGAGGGTTGGCGCACCGAGGGCGAGGAGCAGTGTGGTATGCATATCAACTGCTGTAACGCCAATGGTCCCCGTGCCTTTGCTCTGTTGCCGCAGTATGCCTACCAGGTGGCTGGCAACGCTATCCGCGTGAACCTCTACGCCGAGTCGGAGGCTACAATGACCTTGGCACAGCGCAAGCCTTTGGAGGTTACCCTGCGTCAGAAGACCACCTACCCCGTCGAGGATCGCATCGAGATTGAGGTTGATCCCGCTCGCAAGTCTTTGTTTGCCGTTGCAGTTCGCATACCCTCGTGGAGTAAGATTGCACGCGTAGAGGTAAATGGCGTGGAGCAGCGTGGCGTTATGCAGGGCGCTTATTTGCCCCTCGAGCGCGAGTGGCAGAAGGGCGATAGGATTGTTGTAACGCTCGACCTGCGTGCTCGCCTTATCGAGCTCAATGACCATCAGGCCATCGTGCGTGGTCCCGTAGTTTTTGCCCGCGACAGCCGCTTTGGCGATGGTTTTGTGGATGAGACTTCGGTTATCCAGAGCAAGGATGGTTATGTGGAGCTCACTGCCGTTGATTCGTCGTTTGCGTGGATGTCGTTCACCGCACCTGCAGTGTTGGGTACCGACCTCGAGGGCAACGGTATGGCCAATAAGATTCACATCTGCGACTTCTCGTCGGCCGGCAACGAGTGGGATAAGACCCAGCGTTACCGCGTGTGGCTGCCCAAGACACTCAATGTGCAGAATATGCCATATGTGCCGTATAACCACTAATATTAAGGTCAATACAATAAAAGAGTTCGGAACATTTAGTTCCGAACTCTTCTTTTTTATAGCAGTACCTGCAAGGGCTTTTGTATGCTTTTTGTAATGGGTAGATAAAAACATTAATATTATTTATGAAACCATTTATTCTATCCATTTCTTCACTGCTCTTTTGTGTGGCGATAGTCTCGGCACAACCCGAGAGGGTGATTACGCG
Organism: Alistipes sp.; assembly: GCA_045654285.1. Lineage (GTDB taxonomy): Bacteria > Bacteroidota > Bacteroidia > Bacteroidales > Rikenellaceae > Alistipes. The sequence continues at coordinate 53,471 of JAZONC010000014.1, forward strand.
CGAGCAGTTGCCAGCGGCAGCACAGCAATTCTTGAGTGAATACTTCCCCTCGGCCGATATTGCCACGGTGAGCGAGCAGAGGTCGTTCCCGCGACGCGAGTACGATGTATATTTTCATAACGGTACGCATATCGAGTTCTCGGCCGATGGTCAGTGGCAAGAGATCTCGAGCCGCGAGGCTTTGCCACAAGGCATCGTTCCACGAAGCATAGCCGCCTATGTGAGCGAGCACTATCCGATGCAACCCGTAGTGCATATCGAGCGCCGTAGCAAGGGGTGGGAGGTGGAGTTGGCGAATGGTATGGAGATGAAATTCGATAGCCATTTTCAGCTTATCGAGATCGATGATTAATTATCTAAATTATTTGCTATGAAAAAGTTTCTTACCCTACTCTCGGCCGTTGTGATGCTTGCAGCTTGTAGCGATGACGACCATCTCATCTTAAACTCGTCTGTGATAGATGCTTTTCACGCTCGCTTTCCCGATGCCCGAAGTGTTATCTGGACAAGCACTGGCGACTACCTTGTGGCCGATTTCTACCTCGTAGAGGATGGCACTACGGCCGAGTGTGAGGCGTGGTTTACCCCCATTGGCGAGTGGCGTATGACTCAGTTGGAGATGCCCTATGCGGCTCTACCCCTGGCTGTTAGGGCGGCCTTCGAGGCAGGCGACTATGCCGCGTGGGGAGTCGATGAGGTGGTGAAGATGGAGCGAGCGGATGAGCCTCTAGAGTATATTATCATTGCCGAGGGATTTCTCGATGGCGTGCAGAGCGACGCTTATCTCTTCTACGACGAGGATGGCCAGCTACTGCGTAGCGAGATTGATCCCGACTACGAGTGGTGGTGCTACGAGCGTACCTCCTGCCGATAGCATTTGGTGAGCCGACCCTTGCCGATGGCTCTACGGCATAGGCCGACGCTCATAGGCATCGATCATCGAAGAGTGGGTGCGATTAACAATCCTCACGCCCTGTTCCGTGGCCCAGTCGCGGAGCACCTCGTGTCCGCGGAAGAGCTCGGCCGTCTCGGCCAGATAGGTGTGCATAGTGTAGGGGCGTGGCGGGTTGGTGGCATTGACATAGATAGGCTCTGCCACGGCCTGTTCGGTGTCGTAGTAGTGGCTCTTGATGCGACAGAGGCGATTTTCGTCATCGACACACAACCCATCGAGCAGGGTGTGATCTACTCCATATAGGTCTATCTGCTTGTAACCTAACAGTATGCCTATAAACTCGCCATTCTGCACCACGGTGCCGAAGTTGCCTGAGCCCAAGCCGCGGCGATAGCACCAAAACTCCACCGAGCGAAAGCCTCGGAAGAGTGTCGTGTGGAACGGCACGATGCGGATATTGGGGTTGCCTCCTATAGCCTTAGCGTAGTCGAAGCGCTCGGGGTTGTAGTACTGCACATAGAGTGTCATCGGCCACGCTACTCGCTCCTCGAGGGCGCGATATAGAGCCTCTACTCGCTCCGAGTAGCCCGCCTTGCGGAAGAACATAGGGTCGGAGATAACATAGTACTTGGGCTTGAGCGCGCGGAACTCCTCGCTCAGCGCAAAGAAATTTACGGCCATCATATCGGCCTTCTCCCACTCGCGCGAGGCGATGAGCGCCGGCATCTGACACTTGAGTGAAGGACCATTGCCCAGAATAGCCAGACGGCGCGATGGATTCATATCGTTGGCACCTGCACGCACCACATAGTTACGAAAATCCTCCTTCGCGGCCATCGTCGCAAAGAAGATGAGCGTGTCGAAGGTGTTCTGCAGCGTAGCTATGATTTTTTCAGTCAGGCGCATAGTGGTCTTATTTACTCTATTGCAAAATTAGCGATAGTTTATTAAATTTGCAATACTATGAATCCCGCATCCGACATATCGGTCATCATACCGCTCTACAACAAGGCCTCATCCATCGAACGCACCCTGCGCTCGGTGCTCGGACAGCGTGTGCTGCCGCGTGAGATTATCGTGGTGGATGATGGCTCAACTGACAATTCGGCCCAAATCGTGGAGCGCATCGGCTCGCCCCTTGTGCAACTTCTGCGCCAAGAAAATCGGGGTGTGAGCGCAGCACGCAACCGTGCTATGGCTCAAGCTACGGGACGCTGGGTGGCTCTGCTCGATGGCGACGATGTGTGGGAGGAGGATTATCTCCAAGAGGTGGAACGCCTCATAGCCGCATATCCCGACTGCGGAGCCTATGGCACAGGCTTTTGGGTGGAGAGCGATGGCCACCGCACGATGGGCGATTTTCCCCAACAGGAGGGTGTAGTCGATTTCTTCCGCCTTGCAATGAGCCACTATGTGCTTATCCCCTCGGCCACGACGCTCGATAGAGAGTTGGCGCTATCGTTGGGGGGCTTTCCCGAGGGTATGCGTATGGGTGAGGATCAATATCTGTGGACCAAGATAGCCCGCGTGGCAAGGGTCGCTTTTTTGCCGCGTGCCGTGGCGGTGTATTCACGCTCGGCAGAGAATCGTTCGGTGGCGATCTATCGTGCCGAGCAGTCGGCCTACTCGCTGGAGGATTTGTACGACGCCGAGGCCGACGCAATGAGTAACGAGTATGTAGCCCGTGTGGCGCTGGGCAAGGCTCTGGTGGAGTGTGTGCGTGGTGGCACGGCCGAGGCCAATCGAGCGCTCAACTTCTTCGCCTACAACCGCCTCTCGCACCGCATCGAGCACAAGGTACGACTATTTAACGCCCTACCCAGAGGTATGCGCAGTTGGGCGTATCAAATCTATAATTGGTTGGCGTGGCATATTGCACGCAAAGGATTGTAATCTTTTAGTCGCGACCGCGCAACGAGCCAAGGAAGTAGAGTGCGGCGACAAATCCCACTATGATAAGACTTATGCGGGCATTGCGTATGGTGGCCAGCAGGAACACATACACTATCAACCCGCCTACAAGCAGTGTCGTGAACGAAAACCCCTCCCAACGACGATACTTGCGTGGACGCGTGTCGATACCTCGCTCCGAGAGTGTGAGTTCGACCATTCCGCGCTCGCGGCGCTTGCCACGAAAGCGTATTGCAGCCAGATAGTGGTGCGCCTCGGGGCAGTCCGAGTCGTAGAGGGTGTGAACACCCATCGCCCGCTCCTCGTGCCAGTAACCGGCCTGCATAGTCCAGCGGTCGCGCTTGTCGGTGGTATGGGTAAAGATGCCATAACCCTCGCGCAGACCATCCTCGTCCACCTCGCCTATGTAGTAGCCGTCGTTATACTCCTTATATTGTAGTGAAGCTTCGGACTCCATCACCGCATCGATATTATCGATGAGCAGTTGCCGTGTGTCGGCATTCACATCGCGCCCCCAAGTACGCAGTTTGCGTACCACCAGCTGGCGGTACCACTCAATCTCTGCTATGGCCTTGTCGCGTGTCATTATTTAACCAAATCAAATGCTGCATCGGGGCGTCCCGAGTAACGATACATACGAATCGTGCTACCCTGTCCCTGCTCCGAGTTATAGTTATGCGAGAAGTAGAAATATCCATCGCCCAGCGATGTCATACCCGTCGATCCCACGGGGAACATCCAGCCTCTTAGCCCCGTCTTTTCATCCTTCATACCCGACTCCTTGAGGGGCACCACATTACCCTTCTTGATGTAGGGCACACCCTGCAGGGGCTGCTTCACGGGTTTAGCGGCCGCATCCACGGCGTAGAGCGAGTAGTTGGGATAGTGCTCCTTGCGGCCATTATATACGGCCAACAACCACGAGCGAGTATAGGCGTCATATTCGAGATTCTGCACACCATAATTGGTATTACCCGTAAAGACGAAGTACTGTCCCGTAGGCTTCTTGGGTCCTATCTGGTGCATAGCCGCCTGCGAAAGAGGTCTTTCATACTTTGCCCACGCGCTTACATCGTACTGCAACAACACCTGATAGTCGTTGTCCGTGCGGTCCAACTCGCTATATACTCCGTACGCCACGGTGAGATACTCCTTGCCCGCCGCGGAGCCGAACTTGGGACCAAAGGCCACACCATCAATTCCGCTACAACCCAGGCGGTGCGCCCTCTTCTCTGTGTCAAGCTCCACCTCGGAGAGGTAGTCGTCAAGCACCGTAGGCAGATATACCGTAGTCATAATTCCATCCTTCTCGGCATCCATACCCACCCTTGTGATGCGCTCCACATCGAAGATGGCGATGTAGAAGGCGTTATCGAGCGTGCGCGTGCTATTCTCCATATTGAGAATTCCGCGACCTATGGCGTCGTTCTTATACTCGAGTGAGCCATACACACGACCATCGGCCTGGTTGTAATCCAAATCGCCCAAGTGTCCCAAAAGGCCTGTAACCGTGCCGACAATATTGCCCTTACGGTCGGTCTTGATGAGCATAGTGGTGTAAGAGTAGTAGATATACTCCTGCTTCGCATCCACGGCAATGCCCTGAATGTGTCCCGCCTTGAAAGGACCCGAGGCTATTTCGCGCTCAAGATTAGATGGGCTCTGCGCCTGCGCAGTGGGAGCCGCAAAGAGGGCGGCCATCAGGGCGGTTATAAGAATAAGGTTTTTCATATTTCGGAAAATTAGTTTCTGCTTTTGCGAAGATACAAAAAATAATTCATCTCACAATCACTCCTTCCCCCCAACACAACCTACATAAAACAAAAAGGCCGCCAACAAAGTTGTTAGCGGGCCTTGTTCGGTATTGTTAATCTTTGCCGATTACTGAGCAGCGGGAGTGGTAACACCCAACTTAGCCTTCACCTCAGAGCCAATATCCTTAACCTGAGCGGCGTCAGCATATACCAACGCGCCACCGGGGAGGATTACAGCATAACCGCCAGCCTTAGCAACCTCGTCGATAGTGTTCTTAACCTTCTCGTAGATGGGAGCCATCACCTCGTTCTCCTTAGCCTGCAAATCCTGCTGTGCTACCTGCTGGAACTCCTGAATACGAGTGTTGAGGTCGGTGAGCTCCTTCTCCTTGAGCTGACGAACAGCGTCGGTAAGAGTCTCAGCTGACTTCTGGTACTCCTGCAACTTATTGTTGAACTCCACCTGAATGGTCTCAGCCTGTGCCTGCAAATCCTTTGCATAAGCCTCCAACTGCGTGTAAGCATCCTGAGTCTCCTTCATATTTGCAATAATCTCATCGGTATTTACATAGCCGATCTTCTGTGCGAAAAGTGATGTCGAGAACATCACGCATACTACCGCAAGGGTTAGTTTCAAAACTTTTTTCATAATTTTTTATTGTGTGTAATTTATTTTGTGTTGTCTCCTCTATTTAAGCATCTCGATAATTTGGTTGGTCTGATCAGCACGCTCCGAGTAGTAGAGCATCGTAGCATTCTGCGATATGTCGATAATCATATCGTAACCCTTCTGCTTGGCATACTTCTCGATGGTGGCAAAGACCTCCTTCTGTATGGGCTGAATAAGCTCCAGACGCTTCTGCATCAATACACCCTCGGTGCCGAAGATTGACTCCTGATACTCGGTAGCCTCCTGCTCAAGCTTGAGGATGTTCTCCTCGTTGGCGGCCTGCGAGGCGGCTGAGAGCTGCGCACGACGCTGCATATAGGTATTGTACAACTTCTCCACCTCCTCGAACTTGGCATCGACCTTAGTCTGGTAGTCGTTGGCCAGCTGGTCGAGCTGAGCGATGGCCTCGTTATATTTTGCAATCGACTTGAAAATCTTTTCGCTATTAACCACAGCGTAGTTCTGCGCCGATGCCACGAAAGCAAGCGCCAGGGTAGCGGTCAAGGTTAAAATAAATCGTTTCATAGTAGTACGGTTTAATAGGTCCTTATATACAAATATACGAAATATTTTCAAAAATATTGCCAATCTGCATTAGAATGATTGACCCATCGAGAAGTGGAACTGGCTACCACTACGCTCGGTGCCACCCATCGGGGCGTCGAATCCCCAACCCCAGTCGATACCCAACAGACCTACGATAGGCAAGTAGAGGCGTACACCCACACCAGCCGAACGCTTGATGCGGAAGGGTGAGAACTCTTTCCACGAGCTGAAACCACTACCACCCTCCAGGAAGCCGAGCAGATAGATCTGCGACTGCTGCTGCAAGATCACGGGGTAACGCAACTCGAGCGTATATTTGTTGTAGGCTACCGAGTAGTTACTTCCAATGGGATCGAGATCGCCATCGTCGTAACCACGCAGACCGATAATATCCACACCATAGATAGTATAACCACTCATACCATCACCTCCGACCTCGAAACGCTCGAAGGGTGATACCTTATTCTTATCGTAGTGTCCCAAGAATCCCATCTCGGCGGCGGCCATCAATACCAACTTGTTGTTCGACGAGAGAGTCTGGAACCAGCGTCCCTTCAACTGCCAACGGTGGTACTCGATGAACTTGTAGCGCTGCTGATCCGAGAGGTTGCTATCGCTATAGTCGCGACCATCCCAGAGCGAGTAGGGAGGTGTAACGGCAACCGAAGCCGAGAACTCCGAACCAGATCGGGGATAGATGGGCTGATCCACCGTAGAACGACCAAACGAGAGCTTTATAGATATATCGTTAGCCGAGCCGTTCTTCATAATGAAGTAGTCCCAGTTGTTAAGCGCATAGCGCGTATACTGCAACTGTGCGTAGAGCGTAAAGTTGGGATCGGGCCACTTCAAACGCTTACCCAAACCAACTGCCGCACCGAGCGTACGGAAGTGCATCGTCGATGACTGCCAGATGTAGTATGCATTGTTCATCTCCGACCAGTGAACCGACACCGACAACGAGTTGGGCTTGCGACCGCCAACCCAAGGATCTGAGAAACTCGCTGAGATAGCCTTGTAGTAGGTACCGTTCGACTGTCCTGCGACCGACAACTTCTGATTCTGTCCTGCGGGGTAGGGGTGCCAAGCGCCCTTCTTGAAGAAGTTGCGGGTCGAGAGGTTGTTGAGTGTAATACCCACCGAACCTACGAATGAGCCTGCTCCCCAACCACCAGCCACATTGAACTGATCGCTGGCCTGCTCAACGAGCGGGAAACCGATATTTACCAACTCATCGGTTACGGGCTGCACATCGGGCTGTATCTGCTCGGGGTCGAAGTGTCCCATTGCTGAGATCTGACGCAGGGTGTACATCAACAACGAACGGTCGTAGAGCGTACCTGGATATACGGCCATCTCACGACGGATAACCTCGTCGTTTACGCGGGTGTTACCTGAAATATCTACCTCGTTGATTGTAAACTGCTTACCCTCGAATACGCGGATCTCCATATCGATTGTATCCTGAGCCACAACAATCTCCGCAGGGTCGATCTGCGACATTAGGTAACCATTGTTCTGATACATACTGGCTACCGATACACCCTCGGGATCGACCTCACGACCAACGCCCAAACGCTTGTGCATCGACTTCTTGTCGTACATATCACCCGACTTCACGCCGAACAACTGATCCAACTGCTCGGTGGGGTATGCCGAGTTACCCACCCACTTCACATTGCGGATATAGAACTTATTACCCTCTGAGAGGTCGATGTTGATACCGATATGTTTCTCATCAATATCGTAGATAGAGTCTTTGAGGATGGTGGCATTACGGAAACCATTCGAGTTGTAGAAGTCCACCAATAGGTTCTTATCCTCTTTGTAGTCGTCAGCCTTGAGCTTAGTGTTCTGGAAGAAGAGGACCGACTTCTGGTGAGTCTTCTTAAAGGTACGGCGCAGACGCGAAGCCTTGAAACTCTCGTTACCCGTGAAGTTAATCTGGCCGATGCGAACCTTCTCCTTGCGATCAACGACGAAGGTTACATTTACGGCGTTGTTGATTGTCGTGTCGTCCTGTATGCGAGTGCGAACTGCCACATTGCGGAAACCCTTATCGACAAACTCCTTCTTGAGCAGACGCTCAGAGCGGTCGATCACATAGTCCGAGAGCTCGGAGTTACGACGCAGAGCCAACTTCTCGAGTAGGTCGTTACGGCGTGAGCGGCTGATGCCCTCACCCACGATGTCCCAGTTGTAAACACGAGGACGCTCGCTCAAGATAAGTTCCAGATCGACGCTGTCGCCATCGATAGTAGCACCCACCTTCACATCCGAGAAGTAACGCTGACCCCACAGACGCGAGATTGAGTTACCCACGAACGAACTTGGCAGATAGATAGAGTCGCCAGGGATAAGTCCCGAGGTCGAACGAACGAGGTTCTCGTTGAGGTTCTTCACGCCGCTCACATTCACCTTGCGGATGTAGTAGCGTTTGGGCGTTTCGCGAGCCGACATCATAGGTGTCTGGTCGGTGAACTCTATCTTTACGCTGTCGCCCTCCTCCTTGACCTGAGCCGATGTGCTCTTGGCTCCCAGTAACATAAGGGCAGCGATAGCGACAAAAAATCTAACGGTGTTTCTCATTATCTTTCAAACAATTCGTTTACTTTACTAATCCATAGCGACGGTCGCGCCCTGCATAGGCGTCGATAGCCTTCTGCAACGCCTGCTCACCGAAGTCGGGCCACAACTCGTCGGTGAAGTAGAACTCTGAGTATGAGGCCTGCCACATCATAAAATTACTCAACCGGCACTCACCGCTGGTGCGGATAATCAGGTCGGGATCGGGCATAGAGGCGGTGTAGAGTGATTGGGTGATAGCCTGCTCGTCGATTGACTCGGCTTGCAACTCGCCTGCGGCTACGCGCTTTGCGAGTGCCTGCACGGCAGTGGTTATCTCGCTACGCGACGAGTAGTTGAGCGCCAACACCAGCGTCATACGCTCGCCTGCGGCAGTCTTGCTTGTGATGCGCTCCAACGCACCATTCACCTTATCAGAGAAGCGACTTCTGTCGCCAATGATCTCCACCTTGACACCCTCCTCGCACAGCTCGGGGGTATTCATCTCCACACCAGTACACACCAGCTCCATCAGAGCATCGACCTCGGCCTGGGGGCGACCCCAATTCTCAGTCGAGAAGGCATATACGGTGAGGTACTTCACGCCCATCTTGGCAGCGGCCTTTACCGTCTCGCGCAGGGCCATCATACCTGCAAAATGGCCCTCGCTGCGATCCTTTCCTCGCTGCTTGGCCCATCGTCCGTTGCCATCCATTATGATGGCGATATGTTGTGGTATATTCTTATCTTGGCTCATATAACTCGCAAAGTTAGATAAATTTACTCGGAAATTAAAGAATTTTCGCGTTTTTATCTATAAAACCACACTCTTAGCGCTGTTTTGGCGATGCGCAACACTTCAAAATGGGGCTATCGAGCGGGTTAGCGTGTTAATTTCGTATATCCACATCCCACATCATCTTACTATGTAACGCCTCGTAAAACGATATATTGTGTGGTGCTACCAATAAAATTTGCTCCTTGGCGCGTCGTACTGTGATGCGTGTGCCGTTGCCTATGCGGAATGAGCGGTTATCCACCGAGAGCGTGGCATTGCCGTAGCGGGTGTGAATCGTGAGCTCAATCTCGGCTGAGTCGGGCACCACCACAGGTCTTACGCCGAAGTTGTGGGGCGCAAGCGGGGTGAGTAAAAAACAGCCACATTCGGGTGCCACTACGGGGCCTCCTGCACTGAGCGAGTAGGCGGTAGAACCTGTTGGCGTAGAGAGTATTACTCCATCGCCATTATACTGCGCCACGAGCTGCGAATTGACCTTTGCCACAACCTTTATCATTGTCGCCTCGGCGCGCTGTGCCGCCACCTCGTTTAGGGCCGTTACTGAACCCTCGATGCCGTCGATACCGCTTATCTCGAGCATCGAGCGGGGCTGTATGTCGAGTCGGCCGTTAGCCATATCCTCGAAGAGAGCCTCCACGCCGTCGCGTGTGGCCGAGGTGAGGAATCCCAGGTGGCCGAAGTTGATGGCCGCCACGGGAATCGAGCGGTCGCTCAGGCGGTGTATGCCCTCGAGTAGGGTGCCATCGCCTCCGCAGCAGAGCATAAGGTCGGCGTCGGGCTGCGGACCCGTTGTCGAGGAGTATATTTTTGAGGGCTCTATGGAGCAATCCATAATGCGCTCTACAACCTCGGCAAACTCCTGATTTATTGCATAATCGAAGTTGTAGCGCTCGAAAAGTTGCATCATACGCAACACATCATCGGCGGCCTCAGCAATTTGTGGGCGGGAAAAAAGTACGATTTTCATCTCTGGCTCGAAAAAAATAAGTAACTTTACGCAGGCAAAGATAACGATTTTATGACAAAACTCAGTGTTAATGTAAATAAGATTGCCGTCTTGCGTAATTCTCGCGGCGGCAATGTACCCAATGTGTTGCACACTTCGCTCGACATCGAGCGTTTTGGTGCCGAGGGAATCACCGTGCATCCGCGTCCCGATGCTCGTCATATTCGCTACGACGATGTGCGCGAGCTCAAAGCGGCAATCTCTACCGAGCTCAACATCGAGGGCAACCCCATCCCCTCGTTCATCGACCTTGTGATGGAGGTACGCCCGGCGCAGGTTACGCTCGTGCCCGATGCCGAGGATGCCATCACATCGAATGCTGGCTGGGACACCATTCGCCACCGCGACTATCTGCGTGAGATATGTTCGCGCTTTAACGATGCAGGTATCCGCACCTCTATCTTCGTCGATCCCGTTGTCGAGATGGTCGAGGCGGCTAAGGATTGCGAGGCGCAACGCGTGGAGCTCTACACCGAGGCCTATGCCGCAGGCTATAAGACCGACCGCGAGGCGGCCATCGCCCCCTATGTTGCGGCTGCCGAGGCGGCTCGCAAAGTGGGTTTGGGTCTCAATGCAGGCCACGACTTGAGCCTTGAGAATTTGACCTATTTTGCTGAGCGCATAGCGTGGTGCGACGAGGTGTCGATTGGTCACGCCCTGATTGCCGATGCACTCTACTACGGATTGGAGAATACGGTGCAGATGTATCGCCGTTGCCTTATCCCTTCACTCAAATAAATGCCAATGAACGAAGTAGTTACACCTTTGCAGAATCCCATATTCAAAACCATCTCGTCGATTGTCGATCGGCTGGGTGTTGAGGCCTATGTCGTGGGCGGTTTTGTCCGCGACTACTACCTGCGTCGCCCATCGACCGATATCGATGTTGTGGTTGTGGGTAGCGGTATCGAGGTGGCCGAGGCACTGGGTCGTGAGGTGCGAGGCAAGGTGTCGGTATTCAAGACCTTCGGTACGGCTATGGTGCGTGCTGGCGGTCAGGAGGTGGAGTTTGTCGGAGCCCGCAAGGAGTCCTACTCGCACGACTCGCGCAAGCCGCAGGTAGAGCCTGGCTCATTGGAGGATGACCAGCGCCGCAGAGACTTTACAATCAACGCTATGGCGTGGTGTCTGAATGGCGATCGCTTTGGCGAGTTGGTCGATCCCTTCGAGGGTATGTACGATCTGGAGGATTGCATCATCCGCACGCCCTGCGACCCCGATATCACCTTCTCGGACGACCCCTTAAGGATGATGCGTGCCGTGCGATTTGCCACGCAGTTGGGTTTCGATATTGAGGAGGAGACATTCGACGCCATCGCCCGCAATAAGGAGCGCATAAAGATTGTGTCGAAGGAGCGTATTATGGTAGAGCTCAACAAGATAGTCCTCTCTCCCGTGCCATCGATCGGTTTCGATCTGCTGCATATGACAGGCCTGTTGGAGTTGATCTTCCCCGAGATGGAGCGTCTGTGCGGAGTCGATAGGGTGGGCAACCACGCACACAAGGATAACTTTCGCCACACGCTCAAGGTGCTCGATAATGTTGCACGCAAGAGCGACGATCTGTGGCTTCGTTGGGCGGCCGTGCTGCACGATATAGCCAAGCCACTAACTAAGGCCTACGACCGCAAGATAGGCTGGACTTTCCATCAGCACGAGGTTGTCGGCTCGAAGATGGTGCGCGACATTTTCCGCCGCCTAAAGCTGCCGATGAACGAGCATATGAAGTTTGTTCAGAAGCTCGTGTATCTGCATCTGCGTCCGATTATCTTGTCGGAGGATATGGTAACCGACTCGGCCGTAAGGCGACTCTTATTTGAGGCGGGCGACGATGTGGAGGCGCTTATGACTCTGTGTGAGGCCGACATCACCTCGGGCATCGATGCCAAGGTGAAGCGTTATCTGGCTAACTTTGAGTTGGTGCGCCGCAAGATGAAGGATTTGGAGGAGCGCGACCGCGTGCGTAACTTCCAGCCACCCATCACAGGCGACATTATTATGAAGTGTTACGACCTGCAGCCCTGCGCTGCCATTGGTGAGATTAAGGAGGTGATAAAGAATGCCATACTCGATGGCGATATTCGTAACGACTACGCCGAAGCCTATGCCCTGATGGAGCGTCTGGCCGAGGAGCGTGGCTTGAAAAAGGTGTGCGATGTTGAGGCACCAGCCCCCGTAGAGCACACATCTGTAGAGTAATCAAAAAAAGAAGAATATATGAAGAATTTGTCAGTTGTGCGCGCTATGTGCGTTGCGCTTTGCGTATTGATGCTTGCCGCTTGCAACAAGCGCGCCGAGGTCTATGTAACATCGGCCGAGGGAGATGTGCAGTTCCGTTTCGCGCAATTAAATAATGCCGAGCTGGGCAAGGTAACCGCCACTCAGGGCGATTATATCAAACTGCTGAGCGACAACACTCTGCAACCCATCTACGGCTTTGGTGCCGCCATCACGGGCTCGACCTGCTACAACCTGCTCAAGATGAGCGAGGAGGATCGCGAGAGGATTTTGCAGGAGTGCTTCTCGCCCGATGAGATGGCTATGAGTTTTATCCGTATCTCGATTGGTGCGTCGGACTTTTCGCTCGACGAGTACACCTGTTGCGATAAGGAGGGCATCGAGTTCTTCGAACTACACGAGTACGATCGCCGCGACCTGCTACCTATCTTGAAGCGCATCTTGGAGATTAACCCCTCGATTCGCATCGTTGGCTCGCCGTGGTCGTGCCCCAAGTGGATGAAAATCGACGAGGAGCGAGGTGAGCCCTATGATAGTTGGACTGGCGGAATTCTTAACCCCAAGTATTACGACGACTATGCCGAGTACTTCGTGCGCTGGATTGGCGAGATGGAGGCCGAGGGTATTCCCATCTTTGCTGTAACGATTCAGAATGAGCCACTTAACCGGGGTAACTCGATGTCGCTCTATATGGGCTGGGAGCAGCAACGCGACTTCATCCGCGACCATTTGGGTCCCGAGTTCGAGCGTAATGATATCGACGCCAAGATATGGGTATTCGACCACAACTACAATTACGACAACATCCCCGATCAGCAGGGCTACCCGCTGCATATCTTTGCCGACGAGCAGGCATCGAAATATATCGACGGCTCGGCGTGGCACAACTACGGTGGTCGCGTATCGGAGCTCGACCGCATCGCCGAGGCCTACCCTGACAAGGAGATTGTCTTTACCGAGGCCTCGATCGGAACGTGGAACTACGACTTTGGCAAGTGCTTGGTTAACGACTTCGCATCGATATTTGTCGGTACGATGACGCGTGGCGGCCGTGGCGTTACGCTGTGGAATCTTATCCTCGACGACAAGGGAGCACCCAACCGCCCGAAGGGTTGCCGCACCTGCTTTGGTGCAATAGAGATTTCATCGCAGACCTACGATTACGCATCGCTCGACCGCAAGAGCCACTACTATAATATAGTACACTGTTCGAAGGTAATACGCCCCGACGCCTATCGCGTAGAGACCGAGTCGGCTCTGCCCGAGGGAGTAGAGATGGCGGCGTTTGTAAACCCCGATTCATCGCTGGCCGTTATAGCCTACAACCGCAACGACGAGCAGAAGGATATCGTTGTCAAAGGCTCAAAGCGCGAGTTTACCCTCACCCTTCCTGCCCGCTCGATCGCCTCGGCAAGGTGGGAGGAGTAAGTGTATGGCCTAAAACAATTTTATATCATTACAAAAAAGCTGTCTAACAAGGCTACTTTGGCGTTGCACTTGCTCCCAAATGCTCATTTACGCTTAGTAAACTGCGCTTTTCGAGATGCTTGCGCCTAAAATTAGCTCTTGTTACCCAACTTCTGATAAGAAAGGGTGTGTCCAAAAAACCTATTGGACACACCCTTTTTGTTGTTGGTATGTGATATTACAACTGAATAGGCTTATACTGCGGCACGAAGGCCTTCATTGCCATCCAACTGATGAGGTATGCCACGGCGCAGAACGAGAAGGCTATCATATAACCAGCCTCGATGCCCGTGTAACCCATAAATGCCATATTACTCTGCTCGGCGAAGTCGAACAGACGACCTGCGCCCAACTGAATGCAGAATGAGCCAACGCCACCTGCCATACCGCCAATACCTGTGATGGTAGCGATCATCGACTTAGGGAACATATCGCCAACGGTCGAGAATATGTTGGCCGACCACGACTGGTGAGCCGCCGCCGCGATACCGATAAATACGATGGGGAACCAGTATGAGTACTGCGACAGAGGCTGTGCCAAGAGTGCAAACAGAGGGAAGAACGCGAAGATAAGCATCGCGCGCATACGACCTGCGTAGGCGTTCATCTTATACTTCTCGATAAAGATTGTAGGCAGATAACCACCCAAAACAGAGATCATTACGATAAGATACAATACGCCCAGCGCCAATTGGAACTCGAAGCTTGTCGATGACATTCCGCAGGCGTTCTTCAGGTACGACGGCATCCAGAACAGGTAGAACCACCACACGCCATCGGCAATAGCCTTACCCGAGATAAAGGCCCACGTCTGGCGGTAGCCGAAGCACTGCCAGAGCGATACTTTGGGTGCGGCAGCCTTCTCTGCGGCATCCCTTGCGGCAGCGGCACGCTCCTCCTCGCTGTCGGAGTTGATGTACTCCAGCTCGGCCGCATTCACTTTAGGATTCTGATCGGGTTTCTTATACATAAACTGCCAGAAGCCCATCCATACAAATCCCAATGCTCCGATGATGATAAAGGCGGCCTCCCAGCCAAACTTAGCGGCAAGGGTGGGGATGGTGAAGGGGGCGAGCAGTGCGCCGACGGTTGTTCCTGCATTGAAGATACTTGTTGCATAGGCACGGTCCTTCTTAGGGAAGTACTCGGCCGTAGCCTTGATGGCGGCAGGGAAGTTACCCGCCTCACCGATAGCCAATACGCATCGGGCCATAATGAAGAGCGTGAGCGAGATATGGGCTATGCGAGCCACCAAATCGACATTGCCGATGGCCGAGCGCAGAGCCTCTGCATCGGGTAGTCCCACAGCCCACTCGGTAGCTACGCCGCACAAGGCGTGTACGCAGGCTCCGATCGACCAAATGAAGATACTCCACATATAGCCCTTCTTGGTGTCTAACTTATCGACTATGCGACCCGCAAAGAGCATACCGATGGCATAGACCAGCGAGAAGATACCCGTAACGAGTCCGTAGTGGGCGTTTGTCCAGTGAAATTCGGGGCGAATGAAATCCTCCCAGGTCAGCGACAGCACCTGACGGTCGAGGTAGTTGATGGTCGTTGCGAAGAAGAGCAACGAGCATATCACCCAACGGTAGGAGGTAGGTTTGTTCTGGTTCATATTCGTAGGTTTAAGTTGTTACTTGTTGCGTACCTCGGCAATGATGTCGAGCGCCTCGCGGCACTTTTTAGCTATGGCGCTCCAGTCGCCTGCGGCGATACTCTCCTTGGGGAAGAGCTTCGAGCCCATACCTACCACGGTAACGCCCGCCTTGAACCACGCCGTGAGGTTGTCGCGCTCGGGCTCCACGGCTCCCGTAGCCATAATCATCGACCACGGCATAGGCGCCAACACATTCTTCACGAACGAGGGGCCACCCACATTGCCTGCGGGGAATATCTTCACCAAATCGCAACCAGCCTCCTGTGCCTGACCTATCTCAGTAACCGATCCACAGCCAGGGGTGTAGGGCACACAGCGGCGGTTGCAGAGCTTGGCTACCTCGGCATTGAACATAGGGCCTACCACGAAGTTGGCACCCAGCTGAATGTAGAGTGCGGCCGTGGGGGCATCCACTATGCTACCTACACCGAGAATCATCTCGGGGCACTCTGCCTTTACCCAACGGCTCAGCGCGCCAAATGTCTCGTGGGCAAAGTCACCACGATTGGTAAACTCGAAGGCGCGAACGCCACCCTCGTAGCACGCCTTGATGACCTGCTTCGATATTTCAATGTCGGCATTGTAGAACACGGGCACCATACCTGTGCTCATCATTGCCTGAAAAACCGCTATCTTTGAAAATCTCGCCATATCTTTGCTATTTTATCTTTCATCTTTGCTCTTTCATCTTTTATCGTGCTACGCGTCCCGAGCCATCGCCCTTCATCAGGTTCTCTACCTCGGCTACGCTCACCAAGTTAAAGTCGCCATATATCGTATGCTTGAGAGCCGATGCCGCCACAGCAAAGCGCAGGGCGCGGTCATCGTCGCCCTTGTACTCGCGAAGGCCGTAAATAAGGCCACCCATAAACGAGTCGCCACCGCCCACACGGTCAACGATATGTGTGATGTCGTAACGGGGTGATGAGTAGAGTTTTTCGCCATCGAACAGCACGCCTCCCCAGGTGTTGTGGTTGGCGTTTATCGAGCCACGCAGAGTGATGATAATCTTCTTGGCACGCGGGAAACGCTGCATCATCTGACGGCATACACTCTCGAAGGCCGCCTGCTCGACCTGACCGCCCGTAGCGGCGGCGTCGAAGCCCTCGGGCTTGATACCGAATACTCGTTCGGCGTCCTCCTCGTTGCCAAGAATCACATCGCAACACTCCACCAGCGAGGGCATAACCTCTGCGGCTGTCTTGCCATATTTCCATAGATTTTTGCGGAAGTTAATATCGCACGACACCGTAACACCCAAGCGGTTTGCCGCACGGCACGCCTCCAGACATACCTCGGCGGCCGAGGCGCTGATGGCGGGTGTGATGCCTGTGAAGTGGAACCAGTCGGCACCCTCCAGAGCCTTGTCCCAATCGATCATTCCGGGCTCAATTGTCGAGATTGACGAGTGCGCACGGTCGTAGACCACCTTGCTCGGACGAGCTACCGCACCGGTCTCGAGGAAGTAGATACCGAGGCGCTCTCCTCCATATATGATTTGCGATGTACCAACGCCATAGCGACGCAACTCACCCACGCACGCGGCGGCAATATCGTTCTGCGGCAGGCGAGTGATGAAGTCCACCTCTACACCATAGTTTGCTAACGATACAGCCACATTTGCCTCGCCACCACCGAATGTGGCCGAGAGCATATTACTCTGCTGAAAACGCAGATTATCGGGTGTTGCCAGACGCAACATAATCTCACCAAATGTAACGACTTTACTCATATTCAAAGTTAATTTTTGTGTCGGTTTATAAACACTCTTACAAAACTAACAAAAAATGCAAGAAAACGAGCATATATCGAGAATAAAAAAAGCATAACAAAAGGCTTTTATCGCTTTTGCTATGCTTTTTCCCCCTCTCCCTCCAGAATCAGGTTGCACATTCGCTCGCGTGCACGATGGATTTGGGTCTTTACGGTGCCCATTGGCAGATGCAACTTCTCGGCTATCTCGTCGTAGGAGTAATCCTCTAAAAAGCGCATCGTGAAGAGGCGACGGTAGTGCTCGGGCAGGCAGTTTATGTAGTTCTCGATCTGTGTGCGTTGCTGTTGGCGAATCATACTCTCCTCGGGCGAGGGAGTGCTGGCAATCGGAGCCGAGAACTTCTCGTCGATGGAGAGGTCGTCTTGGCGGCGACGCTCGAAGTCGATGTGGGTGTTGCGGGCGATGGTGTATACCCACTGGCCAAAGGTGTACTCGGCCGAGTAGCGATGCAGATTTACATACACCTTGATGAAGGTCTCCTGCAACAGATCCTCGGTATCCTCTGTCGAGGTCGAGCGTTGCAAAAACAGGCGCCGTATGGCGTCTGAGTATCGGTTGAACAGATACTCGAAGGCCATATCATCACCCCCGAGCGAGAGCTCTACAAGGTGCTTGTCGTCGGCAATTATGTAGTCGGCTATTTCCACGCTGTTGTATCCTTTTGCAACATCATTATGCGGGTGTATATCAATATCAAGGGATTTACGATGTCGAAGATAAAATAGCGCAACGCAACGCTCTGTTCACCAACGCGTTTAGCGATGGAGCGGGCTCGCAGAACAACAGTAAAGTAGCGTATAATAAGAAGCAGGGTTGCCACGGCCTTAAACTCTAAAGGCATAAAGATAATGGCCGCCACCACGCACAAGAAAAAGAGTGCCTGGCTACCCATATCCCACTCGGCGGCGTTGCGTGCCGCGTGCGGGTAGAAACGATATGCCTCGCCGTAGTGATGCAGGTGCGATGTCCACCATTTCAGACCACCCCACTGAGGCTCAATTACTCGACCCTTGGGGATGAGCACCACGCTGGCGTTGTTGTCGTGGGCGATGCTCTGAATGAAGAGGTCGTTCTCGCCGATGGTCATATTGAGGTGCGTAAAACCCTTAACTCCGAAGTAGAGACTCTTAGTGAAGCCTATGTTGTGGCGTGAGCCACGATAGGTCTTGCCCTGCACAGCACGCGCGAGCCACCAGGTCGAGATCTGCATACGCGACATACGAATAAGGTAATTCACCAATCCAGGAGCCTGCTCGATGGCTGTGTAGCCGAGCACAATCTCGCCACGCATAAAGGCCTTGCCCATCATCGAGAGCCACTGCTCCGAGGCGGGTGTGGTGTCGGGTGTGGTGATGAGTATATGTTCGTTGTGCGCCGACTTAATACCCACATTTATCGCCATCTTCACCGAGATGGGAAAACGGGGGTTGTACTGTATTTTTGTTACCACCAGATTTGGGTAGCGTAGGCGCATATTCGAGAGCTCCTCAAAGAAGTCGTTGTCGCTGCCGACATACACCACAACAATCTCATACAGAGCATTGTAGCGCTGCGACATAAGCAACGCCAGGTGCTCGTCCATAAAGGTGTAATCCTCTGAAAAAAGAGGCACGACAACCGACACGGGAGGCTCTTCGTTGAGGCGCTTGCGGCGACGCGAGTTGAGGAAACGCGCCACGCGACCATAGATTACAATGTGATAGTAGAGTTGCACAAAAAACAGCACCAAAATCGTGGCGGCGAGGGCTGTTCCCTGCCAGCCGTAGTGCTGAATGATATAGTCGAGGTATTGCATAATATTCAAAAATATAACAAGGAACAAAGATACGACATAAAATGCAAAATTCATAATTCAAAATGCAAAATAGAGAGCAAATAATCCTCTTTGTTGCTCCCCGCTAAGAAGTAAAATCTCGATAGCGAGGGATTGGAGTTGAGCCTTGCGCCATTGGCGATGTGGCGAAAAGTGTTTTTCCTACCTAAAAAATCTTATTTTTCATAGAAAAATAGTACCTTTGCTTGATTAATTATTGTTTATGAAATTTACACTTCAACATACCGCCCCCGCGTCGAAGGCTCGTGCGGGCCTTATCGAGACCGACCACGGCCCTATTCAGACGCCGATTTTTATGCCCGTAGGTACCGCCGCCGCGATGAAGGGAATCTTCCACCGCGATGTTAAGGAGGATGCCCGTGCGCAGATTATTCTGGCTAACACCTACCACCTCTACCTGCGTCCAGGTATGGATATTATCGAGAAGGCGGGTGGTGTGCACCGTTTCTCAACCTGGGATGGCCCTATGCTCACCGATAGTGGAGGCTTTCAGGTATTCTCACTTGCCGACTGTCGCAAACTCAAGGAGGAGGGTTGCCACTTTCGCTCGCATATCGACGGCTCGAAGCACCTCTTCACACCCGAGAGCGTGATCGACACCGAGCGCACCATCGGAGCCGACATTATGATGGCCTTCGACGAGTGCCCTCCGGGCGATGCCCCCAAGGAGTATGCCGCCAAGTCGTTGGCACTGACCGAGCGCTGGCTCGACCGTTGCTTTAACCGCTACCACCAGACCCAACCCAAGTGGGGCCACTATCAGTCGCTATTCCCCATCGTGCAGGGATGTTCGTACCCCGACCTGCGAGCTAAGGCGGCTGAGAATGTGCAGCAGTACGACGCCGACGGTTATGCTATTGGAGGTTTGGCTGTGGGTGAGCCTACCGATGTGATGTACTCGATGATTGAGGTGGTAAATGCCGTACTGCCCGAGAATAAACCCCGCTACCTGATGGGTGTGGGTACTCCGATTAACATCCTGGAGGCTATCGACCGCGGTGTGGATATGTTCGACTGTGTTATGCCTACGCGCAATGGCCGCAATGGTCAGATTTTTACCAGCGAGGGCACAATCAACCTTAGAAACAAGAAGTGGGAGGATGACTTCTCGCCGCTCGATCCCAATGGCGCGAGTTTCGTAGATAAACTCTACACGAAGGCCTATGTTCACCACTTGGTGGTATGCAAGGAGATGCTTGCAGCGCAGATTGCCTCGTTGCATAACATCGCGTTCTATCTGTGGCTGGTGGGTGAGGCTCGCAAGCATATCATTGCTGGCGATTATGCCGAGTGGAAGAGCATAATGGTCGAGAAGTTGGGTCGTCGTCTGTAATTGGAGCGCGACGATGCATTTTGCAAAAATATAAACGATGAAGCAAAAACTGAAACTATCGTGGCCGGGATATAAGATTCTCGACCGTTACATATTGGGTAAGTTCCTCGGAACCTACGCCTTCGCCATCGCTATGATTACGGTGATTCTGGTGGTCTTCGACTACGCCGAGCGTGTCGATAACTTCACCGAGTCGCACGCCCCGTGGTCGGCCATTATCTTCGACTACTACATCAACTTCATTCCCGATTTCATCAACCAGTTCAGTGGCTTGTTCACCTTCATCTCGGTAATCTTCTTTACCTCGAAGATGGCTTATCAGACCGAGATCGTGGCTATGCTATCAGGTGGAGTTAGTTTCCGCCGCCTGATGTGGCCCTATTTCTTGGGTGCGCTGGCCATTATGTTGCTTTCGCTATCGCTCAATCTGTGGGTTATCCCCCAATCGCAGGTGGCCTGCGTTAAATTCCGCCAGACCTACTTCAAGAAGTATAAGAACGAGCAGTACGACCGCCACATCTATCGCCAGATAGAGCCTGGCGAGTTTGTCTATGTGCGAGGCTTCAACACTTCGAATAAAGCGGCATATCTTGCTATCGAGCGTTTCGAGGGTACGGCCATTGCCGAGACTCTGGAGGCATCCGATGTGTCGGTTGACCCCGAGACTGGTCGCTGGAAGGCTCAGCGCTACATCATCCGTCGCACCGATGCCGAGGGTAAGGAGACCTTCGAGCAGTTGCGCGACTTGGATACGCTCATTGATCTCAATGTTAAGGAGCTGGGCCGTATCGAGCAGACCATATCGACGATGAAGATCGGCGAGTTGAATAGCTTCCTTGAGCAGCAACGCACCAAGGGCTCCGACTCGATTAACCTTATCGAAGTCGAGCGTCACACCCGCTTCGCATATCCCTTTGCAACCTTTATCCTCACGCTCATCGGCGTATCGCTCTCCTCGCGTAAGGTGCGAGGTGGCACGGGTCTGCATATCGGTATAGGCATTATGCTCTGCTTCTCGTACATTATGCTCAACCGTCTGTTCGAGGAGTTTGCTAAGAGTGGTGGCCTGCCCGTGGGATTGGCTGTGTGGTTGCCTAACATAATATTTACCATCATAGGAATATACCTTTACCGAAAAGCACCGAAATAATGGAGAAGTGGGAAGAGATATTGACCCGTGTGGCCGAGGGCGCGCGCCTCAGCGCCGCCGATGCCTTGACGCTGTGGCAGGATGCTCCGCTGTGGCGTCTGGGTGAGGTTGCCGTTGCGCGCAAGCGCGAGAAGAGTGGCGATAGGGTCTTTTATAATAAGAATTTTCATATCGAGCCGACCAACATATGCGTCTTTAATTGCAAGTTCTGCTCCTATCGTCGTTCGCGCGGCAGTGCCGAGGCGTGGGACTATACACTCGAGCAGATCGAGGATAAGGTGCGTAGCTATGTGGGCAAGGGGGCTACCGAGATGCATATCGTGGGCGGTGTGCATCCCGACCACGACCTCGACTTTTACTGCGAGCTGATCCGTAGAGTGAAGGCTATCCTGCCTACGGCGGCCGTGAAGGCCTACACAGCCATCGAGCTCTCGTATATGATTAAAAAGTCGGGTCTCACGGTAGCCGAGGGTCTTAAGTGCCTTATCGAGGCGGGTATGGAGGCCATTCCGGGTGGTGGTGCCGAAATTTTCGACGAGGAGTTGCGCTCGCAGATATGTCCCGACAAGGGCTCTACGGCCGAGTGGTTCGAGGTGCATCGTACGGCTCACGAGTTGGGTCTTAAGACTAACGCCACGATGCTCTATGGCCACATCGAGAGGGTGGAGCACCGCATCGACCATCTGATGCGTCTTCGCGAGTTGCAGGATGTAACGGGTGGCTTCAATGCCTTCATCCCACTGAAGTATCGCAACTACGGCAACTCAATGTCCGAGATTGGCGAGGTGCCCATTGTCGATGACCTGCGTACGCTTGCTATGAGCCGCCTTATATTGGATAATGTGCCCCATATCAAGGCCTATTGGGTGATGTATGGTAAGCAGACCACCGAGATGGCTCTCTCGTTTGGTGCTGACGACATAGATGGCACGATCGAGGACTCGACCAAGATTTACTCTATGGCGGGTGCTGCCGACCAGCGTCCTACGATGAGCGTCGAGGAGATGCACTCGATGGTCGAGCGAGCAGGCTTCCGTGCCGTGGAGCGAGATACACACTACAACGAAATTGAGTAAATAAGATAACCTATGGAGAGAAGAAATAGAAGAAAACCCCAGCCAAAGGGTGTGGCCGGATTACTCGCACGCCTTAAGGCGTCGCCTATTATCTATCACGCGGTGCTCATCGCACTGACCGTGGTGGGTATATTGGTCGTATCGAGTATTCTGATGAATGTGGTAACGCGCCACGGCACTCACCGCACCGTGCCCGACTTTACGGGCATACGCATTGGCGATGCTGTGCGACTGGCCGACGACGAGCGTTTGGAGATAATTATCAACGACTCGCTGTTCGTTCCCGCCTACGAGGGTGGTATCGTGCTCGATCAGTTACCCAAGGGAGGTGTTGAGGTTAAGGCTGGCCGCAAGGTCTATGTAACCATCAACTCGGTGCGCCAGAAGATGGTGCAGGTGCCCTATGTGGCGGGTCGTTCACTGCGTCAGGCGAAGAATATGTTGGAGGTGGCAGGCCTCGGTATCGAGCGCCTGGAGTATGAGGAGGACATCGCTACGAACTATGTGCTGGCCGAGTTGGTCGATGGTCGTGAGCTTACCCCCGACTCGAAGATCGAGATAGAGATGGGCTCGGGCGTTGTACTCAAGGTGGGTGTCGAGCCTGAGAAGAACTCTGTTATCGTCCCCAAGACCATTGGTCAGGGTCTCGAGGCGGCTAAGAGCCGATTGTGGGAGCAGGGCTTGAATATTGGTAAGATAAATTTCGACGAGGGAATCAACCTTATGAATCAGAAGGATGCCCGCGTCTATCGTCAGTCGTTGCACCACAACAGCGCGGCATTGCTCGGCGATGCTGTGAGTTTGTGGCTCACGCTCGATGTTAAGAAGGTCGAAAGCAATAGCGCGGCATCCGATAAGCGTGCTCAGGAGTTGGAGCAGGAGCGCCTGGATGCAGAAAACCACTTGCGCGACTCGCTTGAGCAGGCCGAGACGGCAAATAGCGCTGGCGGGATTTTGCGTTCATTGTTCGGAGGCTCGGAGCAGAGCGAGGAGGTT
The DNA here is from genome assembly GCA_045654285.1 of Alistipes sp. Classification (GTDB taxonomy): domain Bacteria; phylum Bacteroidota; class Bacteroidia; order Bacteroidales; family Rikenellaceae; genus Alistipes. The sequence continues at coordinate 77,148 of JAZONC010000014.1, forward strand.
ACCCAGACCGATGAAGATGAGTTTTTCTAAACCCAAGCGATGATGACAGAAGATTACAAAGAGATAAACGATATCGAGGATATTGATATAGCCGAGGGCGAAGGTGCCGACGAGATGTTCGAGCACTTTGCCATCACGGTGGATAAGGGTCAGAAGATGCTTCGACTGGATAAATATCTGGTCGATCGTATGGAGCACTGCTCACGCAACCGCATACAGACGGCGGCCGACAGTGGCAACATCCTGGTAAATGGCGTTGCGGCCAAGTCCAGCTACAAGGTCAAGCCACTGGATCGCATTACGCTCGTAATGCCTTATCCCAAACGCGAGACTGAAATTATTCCCGAAGATATTCCTCTGAATGTGGTGTATGAGGACGACGACCTGATAATCGTCAACAAAGAGGCGGGTATGGTTGTCCACCCTGGTTGTGGTAACTATAGCGGTACGCTGGTAAATGCCCTGACTCACCATTTGAAGGATCTGCCTCTGTTTCAGGAGGGCGATATGCGTGCAGGATTGGTGCACCGAATTGATAAGGACACCTCGGGTCTGTTGGTAGTAGCCAAGAACGAGCGTGCGCACGCTCGCCTTGCCAAGCAGTTCTTCGACCACACCATCCACCGCCGTTATGTGGCGTTGGTGTGGGGTAATCTGGAGGAGGACGAGGGAACCATCACCGGTAATATCGGTCGTAGCCCCAAGGATAGGTTGCAGATGTATGTCTTTGCCGATGGTTCGGATGGCAAGCACGCCGTTACGCACTATAAGGTGCTCAAGCGTTATGGTTATGTAACTTTGGTTGAGTGCCGCTTGGAGACAGGCCGCACGCACCAGATTCGTGTGCATATGTCGTGGCAGGGTCATCCTCTGTTCAACGACTCGCGTTATGGTGGCGACCGCATCCTGAAGGGTACTACTTTCTCAAAGTATAAGCAGTTTATCGAAAATTGTTTTTCGCTCCTGCCTCGTCAGGCTCTGCACGCACGCTCGCTCGGCTTCGTGCACCCCACTACGGGCAAGGATATGTACTTCGAGAGCGAACTGCCCGAGGATTTGCAGGCGGTGATTGCCAAGTGGGATGGCTATGTTGCTGCCCGCAAGTTGGAGGAGGAGTAGAGAGATAAAAGAGTTGGGATATATTCTTTTGTGAAAAATTACTAAAAATGGCTTTTTTACCAACTACCATAAAGGAGGTGCGCGCTTTGGGATGGGATTATATCGATGTAATCCTCTTCACGGGTGATGCCTATATCGACCACCCGGCTTTCGGTGCGGCCGTCATCGGTCGTCTGCTCGAGGCCGAGGGCTATCGTGTCGCCATCGTGCCGCAACCCAACTGGCGCGACGACCTGCGCGACTTTACCAAGCTGGGTGCTCCGCGTCTTTTCTTCGGTGTCTCGGCAGGTGCTATGGATTCGATGGTAAATCACTATACGGCCAACATACGCCTGCGTAGCAACGACGCCTACACGGCAGGCGGCAAGGCAGGCTTTCGTCCCGACTATGCCGTAACGGTATATACGCAGATTCTAAAACGCCTCTATCCGCATATCCCCGTAGTTGTGGGCGGAATTGAGGCCTCGCTCCGTCGCCTTACGCACTACGACTATTGGAGCAACAGCCTCAAACCTTCGGTTCTGGTGGAGAGCGGTGCCGACCTGCTGATTTATGGTATGGGTGAGAGGGTTGTGCAGCAGGTGGCCAAGGCTATGCGTAATGGCTACAACGCCAAACTGCTGAGAAAAATACATCAGGTGGCTTTCCTGGCCGACAAGAGTTATGTCGAGCGCCTTGACCCCGCTACCACCAAGTTCCTGCACTCGTTCGAGGAGTGCGAGCAGAGCAAGCACGCCTTTGGCGAGAACTTCGTTGAGGAGGAGTTGCTCAGCAATGTTATGGAGCCTACGACAACACTCGTCGAGCGTGTGGGCGAAAAATATGTAGTCGTAACACCGCCCAACACTACGCTTACGACCGAGGAGCTTGACCATTCGTTCGATCTTCCCTACGAGCGTGCGCCCCATCCCCGTTACAACGGCAAGGGCGACATTCCTGCGTGGGAGATGATCAAGCACTCGATAAATATCCATCGAGGTTGCTTCGGCGGCTGTGCCTTCTGCACCATTTCGGCTCATCAGGGTAAGTTCATTAACTCACGCTCCGAGCGCTCTATCCTTGCCGAGGTGGAGAAGGTGGTGAAGATGCCCGACTTCCGAGGCTATCTGTCGGATGTGGGAGCACCATCGGCTAATATGTATCGTATGGGAGGCAAGAACGAGGCGGCCTGCCGCAAGTGCCGTCGTCCGTCGTGCCTGCATCCCAAGATATGCCCCAATCTGAATAACGACCACCGTCCTCTGCTGGCTCTCTACGAGAAGATTCGTGCAGTGAAGGGGATCAAGAAGGCCTTTATTGGTAGTGGCATTCGCTACGATCTGTTCGACGACACGCCCTATCTCGAGACCGTGGTCAAGCACCATACCTCGGGTCGATTGAAGGTTGCACCCGAGCATACCGAGCCCCACGTTTTGGATTTGATGCGTAAGCCTCCGTTTGCGATGTTCGAGCAACTAAACCGCGACTTCCGCTCAGTGTGCGAGCGCAACGGCCTGCGCTATCAGCTTATACCTTATTTTATATCGTCGCACCCCGGTTGCCGCGAGCAGGATATGAGTGCACTGGCCGATAAGGTGCTGGGCCGTCTGCACTTCGACCTGGAGCAGGTGCAGGATCTCACGCCAACGCCTATGACCTTGTCGTCGGTTATGTTCTACACGGGTGAGAATCCCTACACGGGCGAGAAGGTGTTCGTGGCACGCTCGCAGGAGGATAAACGCCGACAGAAATCCTACTTCTTTAAGGATAACCGCACGCCAGCGCGCCCGCGACCAATGCAAAAAAACGCCTCCCTAAAGGGAAAGCGTCAAAATAAAAAAAGAGTGCCTTAGCACTCTTTTTTTTTATATCTCCAACAGGCCTTCGGGAAGCACCATCTTTATTTTGCGACGCTCGAAGTCGATGCGCACGATGAACTCCTCGGCGGCGGGAATCAGTCGCTCGCCCCCTCCGAAGTCGATGCCGAAGAGCGGATTCATATCGCTGTCGTAGTAGTCGGTAACCACGCCACGCATCTTGCCCACTTCGACGGCAAAGCCAATCAAATCCTCCATATAGAACTCATCGTCGTCCGCGTCCTCCTCCTCTTGAATGAACAACTCCTTGCCTACCAGCTCCTCGGCACGGCGCTTAGTATCGAAGTCGGCAAAGCGTACATTGGCGCCCGCCACGCCTCGGCGCTCGAAGTGGTCGCAGTAGAGGGGCACGGCCAGCGAGTCAATCTCGACAAAGAGGGGCTCCTCCGACGGGTTGAAATCCTCGGGGAAGGTGGTGTAGAGTGTTACGGACACGCCACCCGATGATATATCACCAAAGAGACGACCCACGCGAGCCACAGCAATCATATTTTCCATATCGGCATAAGTTGTAGTTTACAAAAAAAAGGCTGCCAAAAATTGACAGCCCCGTGTGTTTCAAAGAAGCACTTTCGCGGAAGGAGTTTTCTTCTATGCTCAAGGGTCGCCCCTCAAGCAACCAACTCACCCCCCCCCTCGAAGAATTTACTCTGCAGCCTCCTCAGTTGCCTCAGCACCCTCGGTCTCGGCAGCAGCAGCCTCAGCAGCGGCAGCAGCCTTAGCAGCAGCGATTGCAGCAGCACGCTCCTCCTTAACCTTAGTCTCAGCAGCGAGTGCAGCCTTCTCAGCAGCCTTAGCGTCAGAAGCGAGCTTGTTAACCTTAGCGGCGATCTTGCTCTCCTTCTCACCAAGCCACTTGTTGAACTTAGCCTCAGCGTCGCTCTCAGAGAAAGCGCCCTTAGCTACGCCACCCAACAAATGCTTCTTGTACATAACACCCTTGTACGAGAGAATAGCTCGACAAGTATCGGTAGGTTGTGCGCCCTTGAGTAACCAATCCAAAGCACGATCGAACTTCAGATCAATTGTAGCAGGATTCGTGTTGGGGTTGTATACACCCAATTTCTCGATAAACTTACCATCACGTGGCGCTCTGCTATCTGCGGCAACGATGTGGTAGATGGGAGCACCCTTCTTACCGTGACGTGCCAAACGAATTTTAACAGCCATTT
>JAZONC010000015.1:0-37548 GCA_045654285.1 Alistipes sp.
TTACTTCTTCTCCAAAGCCTGTGAGATATTGATTATGAAATCTCCCATACGCTCAATTTCCGAGATAACATCCATATAATATACGCTGGCGAGATAGTGCGCACCATCATTCTCGATGTTCTTAATCTCCTCCTCGCGCAAGATGCTACGAAGTTCGTTAATCTCAATCTCGCAGTCAATAGCCCTCTTCAAGCCCAACATACCCACGCTCTCGCTCTTCAGGTTATCAATCATAATACCGTAGGCTTTATCGACGAGATTCAACAGCGCATCAATGTTGCGGATGTTATACTCGTTGAACGCTTTGCCGTGCATATTGCGACGGGTAAGGATGCGGCTAATCGCCTCGCCCGAGTCGCCCAAACTCTCCAATTCATTTACGATTTTGTACATCGCGTTAATGCTCTCGCGCGTATGCTCGCTGACGCTCTCCTGCGGAATATCCTTTAAGAATGAAGCAATCTCAAATTCTATGCGGTCGGCAATCTCCTCATACTTGACAAGTTTCTTACGATACATCTCAAACTCATCGCCCTTAGTAGCGTGCACGGCCGAGCGAATGTAATCTAAGCCATTACGCGAAATTTGAGCAAAGTGCTGAATCTCCTTCTGCGCCTGACTGATTGACAACTCGGCAGTATTGGTGTGGCCCGCCGAAATATACTTCAAGCGGATGGTATCCTCCTCGCTCTTAGGCTTATCTTTAATTACGGTGGTAACTATCTTCACCAACTGCGGTACAAACCAGATAAGGATGCAGGTGTTGAATGTATTAAACAGTGTATGGAACATCGACAAGCCATAGAGCATTGCGGTAGATTCTGCCGATGCGGGGTCGATGGTCGAAGCGAAACTCATATCGGCAGGATTAGGATAACCCATACCCGCAATTATCCAACCAATAAGATTGACAAACGGCTTGAATAAAATCAACGCCCAGATAACACCAAACACATTGAAGAGAGTATGCGCCAGGGCAGCACGCTTTGCGTTGGGGTTAGCCACCGCAGCGGCGATGTTAGCCGTGATAGTTGTACCGATATTCTCGCCCAACACCATTGCAGCACCCATCTGGAAGGGAATCCAACCCATACTCATCATAATCAGCGTAAGGGCCATCGTAGCACTCGACGACTGCAATACGAGCGTCAGCACGGTACCAAAGACCAAGAATATCAATACCGAGCCAAAGCCCATATCGGCCCAGTTCTGAATGAAGGACAACACCTCGGGCGTTTCACGTAAATCGGGCACCGACTCCTTCATCAGCGACAGGCCGAGGAACAAGAGAGCAAAGCCGATAACACACTCGCTGAGGTTCTTGTAACGCTCTTTCTTCGATATGCTCATCACAAAGCCCAACGCCATAAGAGGTACGGCGAGGATTGAGATGTCGGCCTTAAAGCCGAGTAGTGAGATAAGCCACGCTGTGACGGTCGTACCAATATTGGCTCCCATAATCACTCCTACGGCCTGATGCAGAGCCAACAGGCCCGCATTTACAAAGCCTACGACCATTACGGTTGTGGCACTCGATGATTGAATTATAGATGTGATTGTAAGACCCGTAGCAACACTTTTGAAGCGGTTTGAAGTCATTGCCTCAAGGAATCGACGCAGACGGTCACCTGCTGCCTTCTGCAAACCTTCGCTCATAAGATTCATTCCGTAGAGGAACATTCCGAGCGCACCTAAAAGAGTGAGAATTTGTAAAATCATAATATGGTATAGTTATATTGTTAGTTTTATGATTATGCTCCCCTTCGTCTGCGAACACTGAGATAGAGGAAGAATACTAAAATGCTACACATTGAGTGTTATAATGGATTCTGGTTTTGAAATTTCTTAAAGACCTTGTGCGTATATCAACCACGCGTTATAGGCTACAAAGCAGGCAAACAGAGCTCCACCCGCCAAGCGTGTTATCTTTCCTCGCATACCCAACACGAGAGGCAGACAAGCAGCGGCTATCATTACAAGATAATCTACCAAGGTGATACCTCCGCCCGTGAGTGGTGATATTTGAGAACTCACGCCGAGAATGAATGTAATATTAAAGATATTTGAGCCTACAACATTTCCCAATGCGAGTTGAGTATTCTTTTTTACAGCCGCGGCAACGGATGCGGCAAGTTCTGGAAGTGATGTTCCGCAAGCAATAAGAGTAAGACCTATGAAGGCTTCGTTTACGCCGAGTTTTGTGGCTATGACAACGGCCTGCTCAACAAAGAAATGACAGCCCGTAACCAACACGCCAAGGCCGACAACCACCTTTGCTATTGAGATAATTAACCTTTCGTTAATGGGTTCTGCCGTAATCTCATCGGTCGTATTTTTACCATTGCGCTTATCTCGCAGAAACGAAAAATAGATGAATAGAGCGAATAACGCCAATAACAACAGGCCGTCAATACGACCGATCGAGACAGCATTGCCGTTAAAGAAGTTAAACGCCAACAGCGTAATGAGTATTGAGACAGCAATGCACACGGGTAGTTCAAAACGACGATTTTCGTTGCTTACAGTTACGGGGTAAGCCAATGCTGTGATACCCAAGATACCGAGAATATTGAAGATGTTTGAGCCTACGACATTGCCAATGGCAACATCAACACTACCTTGCCACGCACCGCTGGCGCTTACAACCAACTCGGGGCAAGATGTTCCTATGCCAACAATTACGGCTCCAATAACAAAGTCTGAGATTTTGAAACGGCGTGCAATTGACACCGAGCCATTAACGAGATTGTCGGCTCCCCAGACAATAGCCAACAACGATATAATTAGTATGATGTATTCCATTATAGATTATAGTTAAATTACACTCTTCCGACGTACACATCTTTGACTAATGCATACGACAAGTCGTTTTTAACCGAGTGAGGGTTAAAAATTTCTGTATGGGAGATGTTGGCTAAATCAGTAGCCTATGGAATCTAACTATAATGGTGTTGCCATAATTTAATGATTGCGGCTCAGCGCTGCAAATATGGCGTATAGAATAATTGAGTAGTAGATGTTCTTTTGTATATGTTGTGTTAGTGGTCTTTGATATCCCCTGCCTACTATGCGACTTATTCGCAGATAGGCGTTGTGCCAAAGAGGAACTACGACGCCTGTTTGAAATGTGCGGATAGAAGAGTTCTCTGGACTCTAATTGAGTGCAGTCATTGTACTCTGCTTCGGCAAAGTCTTCAGCATTCACATATAAGTTGGTACTATAGGATAAACCGTCGGCGATTGTTAATCCCGCCGCCATCATCAATCCTAATAGGAGAGAAATAAATATTATATCCAACTTATTTTTCATCTGCATCAGCAAATGTATGAGTTAAAACTCTAAAATCCAAGAATAAAGACCTGAGCAAATACAAAGTTAGCGTTTTTTTAATATTATGAGGCATTATCAGGAGGTCTTTTTTTGTATATTTTTGTAGATTGTTTTGCCCGTATTCACTTATATGTAGAAGTGAAATAAAAACATCGGAGTCCGACGTGGACTCCGATGTTTTCATATACATTAAAGTTATATTATTAATTCCAACCTCCAACTTCTCCATCAATTGAGATTTCAATCTTCTCTTGATCGGGCGAAGTGTTTAATGTTACAGTAATAGTATGCTGGTATCCTGGACGGAATGAGATGCTATAATTAAGCAAATATGCAATGCCTCCCATTGTTATCTCAATAAGAGGAGTACTTCGCTCAATAAATTGAGGTACAACAATTGCATCGAAAGTTTGATTATTAACCTTTCGCATTGTAATGGTCTTGTTGTCGCTCATAGCATACTTTTCAAGTGAACCTGTTTGGTAATTAACCTTTGCGGTCGTAGCCGTATTGTAGATATGCGTTACGATATCGTCGGGTATCTCGCCCTCGAACGATGGACCCTTCTCAATCTTCACTACCAAACGCGACATCATATGGTTAAACTGCAGCTTCACAGCCTGATCACCCTGCGTAACCTTCTCGGCCTTTGCCCACATAAGATCGCTGGCTTCGTAGCCACCAAGCGCCGTGTCGCTCTTCGGAGTACTTTGGTCGGTCTCCACCTCGAACAGAGTATCCTCTATAGCCGTAATCTGCTGATATGGATATATGCCATAGAAATCGCAGGCCTGCTCGCTCCAGTAGAGTGTACGATCCGACTTCCACTCCGAGCCATCGTATACCATAGGCTCATTATTGAGGTAGTTACCGCCAATCTGCAGGGGTTGAGCTACATCACCATCGTACTCCACCGCATACAGACCTATCTTGTCGCCCTGCTCGAACGCAGTCATTGAGGCACGGGTTGGCATATTTGCAACAACCTTAATCTCTTGATTCTCCAAATCGACAAGAGAGTCGCTATTGCTACAACTGATAGCGAGCATCGCTATCGCAACAAATATAATCTTTTTCATAATTCTCAGCGTTTAATTATTTAAGAATCGGCTTCTCACCCATAATCTTCGGAGGCATCTGCTTTGCAGCCGAAGTGCGCGAGGCGGGGGTATCCTCTACCTCAAGTGAGCCGCCACGAGTTGTGAAGTCGTTATTCGACGCGTCGCGTACATCCTTCGCATAGAACTCCTCCAATGAGAACTCCTCGCCCGCATAACGCTTGATACGCTCCACCATCTCCTGACGCTGAATAGCCGAGTAGTAGGGAATATTGTTGTTCATACAAGAATTTGCCTCCGAACGATAGATACCGCGCGAATGGTAGAATCCGCCCTCGTACATATCGACGATATTTGAGTAATCGGGGCGGAAAATCAAGTGCGCCCACTCCACCGTCTTCATATCGCCATTGGTCGAGAGGTTGCTATACCAACCACAAACCTTGCCAGCATAGAAACCATCTGGGCCCTCCAAATGAGGACAGCAAGAACAAGGACAAACATCAATATATGCATTGTGATAGATATACTCATCAGCCAACTTAGCAAAGCCGTGGCCACCCGCCTCGTGCTGAACAATTCCACGGAAATCAAATGGATAAGCATCGCGACTCATAGGACATACAGCAATTGCAGAGTTATCACACCACCAAAAACATACTCCACCATAGTCGGTTGTATTCTCAACCATTACGATCAATGATTCATTTAGATTATTCAGATTAACCGTTGGCACTTGCAATGCACCAGCAAATATCGTAGGATCGTCAATAACCCAACCCCAAGAACCCTTGTCGAACTTAGAACCATATTTACTATCCTTGACAGTATTCTCTGTTCCGATTCCACTATCGGCTGACATACCTATAACGGTATAGATATTAAAATACTCTTTGTAGCTCTTGTAAGGCTCAATACCAAAGTAGTAATCAATAGCCTCGTTGAGTCCTTCTGTAAAGGTATTCTTAGCAATATCGCACGCATCGAAGCCGTCGCCCATAAATACGATATTAACACCTGCGCCCTTAGTAGCTTGCTGATTTACGATAATCTCACCATCGTAGTGATCGCTATCATACTGTTCAACCTTCATTGTCGAGCGGTAATCCTTTTCATTGAGCAAGAATACAATCTCGCCAGCACGACCATCGAAGTAGTCGTAATGTATATTGCCCCACTCATCTTCTTTTGTGATTTCGACAGAAGATACATCCGATTTTTGCATCTCATCAACGGTTACTATAACCTCCTGCTTACCTACTCCACTCGACGGGGTAATGGTTACCCAATCAGGCTTACTCTCGATGCTCCACGCCAAGCCTGACGGCACACGCAAAACATAGGTTCTAGAGTACTCTGCATTCAATGCACGCATCATTGAGCGCGAAATAGCAAAGTCGTGGTGAGCAGAGATACGCCTAAAATCGCTCCAGCCTGCCGAAGTTTGATACTTTGAAACCGATTGCTCGGGTACTTCCAATGTAAAATTATCCTTTGCAACACCATCAAATACATTCTTACCCAAAACAGGAGGTGTTACCACATTGCACACAAGAGAGCTCATTCCATAACAAAAAATGAATGCACTCTCGCCAATGGTATTCACACTTGATGGAATAGAGACTGAAGGTAGCATTCTATCATCCGCAAAGACACTACTACCTATTGTCAATAACCCCTCTGGTAGTATAACAGGCTCAGACAGACGCTGGTTCCAAGCAAATGCTGCTTCTTCAATTTTCAGAAGCTCGCTATTTTCAGCAAAGATGATGCTTGAGAATGCATTCGAATGGAAACAGTATGTTGGAATCACCTGTATTTCGCTTGGAATAACAAGTTCACCCTGGAGTCCGCAAGAACTGAAAGCACTTCCTCCTATTTTTTTCAGACTTTTAGGTAGGGATAACTGTCCGGTAAGCGAGCTACACCCACTAAATGCACTACCTCCAATTTCAACAATACCTTCTGGAATTACTAAATCGCCCGTAAATCCACAACTACCAAAACAACCACTAGGGATTTTTGAAATTTTCGAGGGGATACTAAGTGTACCTGTTAACAATCTGCAACCAGAGAAGGCTGAAGATCCCAACTCCTCTAAAGATTCAGGCAATGAGAGACTACCACCCAATGAGGCACAGCCACTAAATGCTTCATTGCCAATCTTTACAAGATGGTGCGGGAGCTCTAACGATGTAATATCTGTGTAAGAAAAAGCATAGTCCCCAATCTCGGTAACATCACTGGGAATTACTAATGCACCCGACAGCAATGTTCCACTAAATGCATACTTGCCAATTTTTGTTACCTTCTCGGGGAATGAGAAATAGACCAAATTAGATTTTTTTCCATCAGACCAAGTTACATTTCCAAACGCATAAGCGGGAATCTCATTGGTATCATACCCCTCAGGATCATACCAACCCCAGCCATCTGAATTAAAATCAGGATATTTCTCGTAAAACATCTGCCATCGATCATTCGATGAAGATGGCATTTTTCCTTCAAAATAGAAAGTTTTGGTTCTGGTTTCACTATTATTATCGTTATAATTTTCTACTCTCCAAGACCATCCCTCTATAATCTCACTCTCCTTAAGATTTACAGCCTGTAGCATCTCCATTGAATCGCGCATAAAACCAAAGTCACGAACATCAATTTTACCCGAAATCTTCAGATTCTTAATCTTATTAGGATTCTTTTTGTCAGCGCGAATTAACTCGCCAAGTGTACCAGGCTTCTCTTGATTCACCACATAGTACTGGCGTGCCTCGCCTGCGTGGGTCTCAATATCACTAACCCAGTTTACAATATCGGTATCGATGAGCGCAAACTCATACTCGCCCGTCATCGACTTCTTGCTGACCTCGATAGTAAACTTCGACTGCTTACCAGCCTCGAATGTGAAGTCTTCGCTGGGCTTGAAGCGGTAGACAATACCATCGATGGTGATGGTGTAGAGTGCAACGCCACCCTTAATAGTCTGAGGCACAACGACAGCACGGAAATCGTCGGCCGTAGCACGCATCACAATGCCCTCGGCCGAGATCTTACCATCGGCCACCGCGTTACCCGTAGCAAGGTCGATCGACGCGGTGCGGATGGTGTTGCTAACCAAAACGCTCTTCTCCAGCGCCTCGAACTCGCCCTCGGCAAAGCCCTCACCCTGAGCCAGAATCACAACGGCATTAGAGAGACGATGCGAGAATCGAATCTTGACCTTATCGTTGCTGGGCACAACATTCTCGGTCTTGCCCCACAAGAAATCAGACTTTGAGTAACCATCGCTAACGCCCGCACCCGACTGGTCATAGGCTACCTCGAACGCATAATCGTTGACGCTCTCAGGCGCACCGTAGGGATAGTAGGCATAGAGGTCGATGTTGGTGTTGGCATCTTTGTAATAGATGGAGCCCGTAGAGTTCCATTGGCGATTATCCCCATCGTAGGTATAACGGGCATTATCGACCTGATTGCCCTCATCAAGCAGGACTCCTGCCGTAGAGTTTGAATTGGTGTAGTTCACACCGTAGAGACCAATCTGATCTCCGTCGCCGAAACCATTGTCGTCAAGACGGGTCTCGCCAATCTCTCCATAGAGACGAATCAAAAATGAAGATGAAGAAACTCCAAGTTCATCAATGTCGGAATGACAGCTCATCATAAGAGCCATTATTCCAGCCAGAAGAAAAAGTTTGTGTTTCATAGTTAGGTGATTTATATGTTGTTTATATTTTCTTATTCTGCCGAGCCGCCGTGGTCGTCGCCATCGGACTCCCATCCGTCGATCGATGGATCGAAAGCATTTTCTCTAAATTGGTGTATGGTTATAGTTTGGTTGACAGCACTATTATTCTTTGATATAAACTTTATAGTTCCCGTTCGATCCTTGTATGAAGTATTCTTCGAGATATTAAATACCAATGTCTCCGTCGAGAGTCCACGGGTAGAGACCTGTGTAATCCAAGAATCCGAAATCTCAATATTGAATTCTATATTAGATCCTACCACAATCTGGAGCTGTTCTCCCTTGCTATCAATATCATATACATTCTTAGCCAACACTATTGCATCTCTTTGTACCTGCGTAACAGTGATAGTATCCGCTTTGTCATTTTTGGGATTTGTTATGACTATCTTTGCCTTGCGATTATCGTATTCGGTATTTGCATCATACTCATAATGCAATGTGTGCGTTTCAAAACTACGTGTTTGTACGCGACGCAACCACCCGACATTAGGTTCGACGACATTAAACTCTGTATTGGTCTGAACTTCAAATGATAACTCTCCTCGTTCACTGCTAACCACAAAATCTCTTTCACGAACAATTATGGTTTCGCCTTGATTGATTGTTACCATTGTACCGGTTCCACTTCCATCGCTACCATATGCCCAAATATAAAATTCGCCACTACGGTTACCACCCGCTGCAAGCGGAGCTATTTCCAGACGAATCGTCTCACTCTGCAAAGCTCTAGTGGTATCAACTTGTTTAATCCAACTCTTCAACTCTTCAGGCAAATCGACAACTAATTGACCCTTATATTCTACATCTATATCGACACAGCCGCCACTGGCTCCTACATAATACGTATTTTGTGATACTCTAATTCCTCGGGTGATTACCTCAAAGGGGGCCATAGTCTTGACAACATTGCGCTCAATAGAGAATTTATCCCATAAAGATTTATGCATTTCAAAACCAGATGCATCTTCAATATATAAATTGAATCCATTCTCAAAAATTGTAGGAGGAACAACAAACCAAAAGTCTGTTGCGTCTTCTTTGGTCTGGCCAATCTTTATCCCATTTTCGCAATATAAAGATGTACCATTGCTAGCATCTACTGCCATAGTCATCGTTGGTGTCTTGCCATTTTTGGCACTTACATATGCTTGGCCGGATAATTTTTCATTGTTATTTCCATATATAGAAATTCTGTTTATTGTGGTATCATTACCATAAAGCCTCAGACGCAAATAACCACATAGGTTCCTAAAATTAAGAGCTGTATCACTCTGCCCGTTAGTTACCGCTAGCATAGGATTGGCTCCCAACCCGAAAGACTTTTCCGCATAGGACTGATCCCACGGCAACACTAATGATATTGTGCCATTGGAAGAGACTGAGGTTTCATAATTGTACGGGTACACCGCAATGTTGGCGTCAATAGTTAGAGGATTGTTTGCGCCAGGGTTTTGGCCTGCAACAGCCGAAAAAGAGCCATTGTTATCTCCATCTTCTCCGTCAAATTTATACCTTTGATTGACCGTACTTGTAAATACCGAAATCTGGTCGTTCTTGTTCCATCGTTGATGTAATAAGCTATCTATATAGGAACGCGATGTATTATCCTCCTCAAATTGAGCATAAAACACGGGGCTATATAACGAGCTCTGCATCGAATCGTTATCAACTCCTGACTTTGAGCAACCCGTAACAAATAAGATTAATATAAAAACACAATATAATCTCTTCATAGTGGTAATTTTCACTAAACAAACTCTCTATAAATATTACTCCCAATTAAATTCACCCCCATCATCGGGACTCTCAATGTTGGCATTGCCTTTTTCTTGCAATACCTCTATACTATGGCATATAGATTTATCTTTTGAGACAATTTTGATTATTGCTTCTCTGTCTGTGGGATTAACACTCTCTGCTACTACAAAAGTCAATGTATCTGTTATAAGAGCTCTTGTTTCAACCCTTGTAATCCAGCCCTCCGAAATCTCAACATCGAAGTCAATATTCGCCTTAACCTCGATGGCCACCTCGCCACCTTCGGCTCCAAGCTCGAACTTTGAGGCGGTAACTGTTAAAGCATCCTTCTGCTTCTGCGATACATTGATTGTCTTCGATGCCGTTCCAGCTTTGATAACGATAGATGCCGAACGGTCGTCTGGCGTATCATTGGTCGTAGTTGTTACGGTAATCTTCGCACTTCCCGCAGGACCGCTTGTCGGATCAATAGAACACCACTCATCGGCGCGACTATTCACAATCTCTGCTGTCCAAGCCACAGATGATGTGAATGTAATCTCACTCTGACCACCGTCGGTAGTAAAGTTTGACGCCGTAGTACCAAGTGTAATTTCAGGCTGCTTGGGAGTTTCATTGTTATTGTTGTTTCCTCCGCCAACATCATCACTCTTTGAGCAAGCAACAATTGTTGCAACGGCTAACAGATATAGTAATAAGCGTTTCATAATTAGAATTGCAGTGTTTCAGAATAGTTTGCTAACAAAGTTAGCATTAAATTCTGGAAGAATGCCTATAAAATAATGAAATATTTGTTGCCGTGGCTAAAAATCAAGCAGATCGGATGTTTTCAACAACTCCTCTTATCGGATGCCGAGATTATTACAAAAAAAGCTGTCCTGATGCTCTTTGGACAGCCATTCATTTAGACATTCATACTTCCCTAAAACAAAAAATCCCGCCTTAGTGGCAGGAGCGATATATGAGATCCCATCGGGGATGAATGTGCAAAAAAAATGAGGTCTTTCGGGAGGTATTCGACTCGGGACGAGCACCGTCCTCCGTCTTAGTGAAATGGGCGCCACAGAAACGCTCCATCTATTCACAACCTGCCGATAGCCTCTACCAACCTAAAACTACTAACCTAAATGAACCTTAAAACTTCGAGTGCAAAGGTAAGGCGAAAATCAATACCGTGCAAGAGTTTTTCAAAAAATTTTCTAATTTATTAATAAATTTTAACATTGGCTTAACATTGTAGCTGATTTTTGGCGCCTAATAGCCAATTTTTTGTCCAAATCACGCTCTCGCGACACTCTGCTAAATCTCCATCTTCAGTACTTTTTCCACTATCGGAGCCATATCGTAGTACTTATATTCGGCCAGACGACCGCCAAAGATAGTGCGCTCTTCACGCTCGGCCAGGGCCCTGTACTGCTCGTAGAGAGCCGAGTTTCGCTCATCGTTCACTGGATAGTAGGGCTCCATACCCTCCCTCCACTCGGTCGAGTACTCGCGCGAGATAACCGTCTTGGGCGTAGCATATACCTCTGCGCCGAACATCTCGAAGTGCTTATGCTCGATAACGCGCGTATAGGGCACCTCACGCTCGGTGTAGTTCACCACGGCGTTACCCTGATAGTTGGCGCAGTCGATAACCTCCTCCTCGAAGCGCACCGTGCGATACTCCAACTTACCATAGCGGTAACCGTAATACTCATCAATCTTACCCGTGAATACCACCTTGTCGGCCACAGCCTCCCACTTCTCGCGCTCGGCGAAGAAATCTACGCCTGTTCTCACCTCTACGCCATCCAACAAGCCCTCGATAAGACGGTTGTAGCCACCGATGGGGATACCCTGATAGCTATCGTTGAAGTAGTTGTTGTCAAAGACCAGACGCACGGGCAGGCGTTTGATGATAAAGGCGGGCAGTTCCTCGCACTTGCGCCCCCACTGCTTCTCGGTGTAGCCCTGAATGAGCTTCTCGAATATATCCTTTCCTACCAGCGTTAGAGCCTGCTCCTTCAGGTTTGCGGGCTCACGACCATCGAGTGCGGCTACGGCTTCGGCCCTCTGCTCGGCAATCTTTGCCTCGGCCTCGGCGGGAGTCTTAACGCCCCACATACGATTGAAGGTATTCATATTGAAGGGCAGGTTGTAGAGCTCGCCCCTAAAGTTGGCCACGGGAGAGTTTGTGTAGCGATTGAACTCCACGATCGAGTTCACAAACTCCCACACCTGCTTGCTGTTGGTGTGGAATATGTGCGCACCATACTTATGCACATTGATACCCTCCACCTCTTCGCAGTAGAGGTTACCGCCCGCGTGTGGGCGTTTGTCGATAACAATACATCGCTTGCCCGCCTGCTTGGCACGATAGGCAAATGTGGCACCGAACAAACCCGCGCCAACAATCAAATAGTCGTAATGCATAGTATGATGATGAGTTTTATTTTCTTACGAACTCCCTTACAGCCTCGGCCACACGCTCGCCGTCCAAAGCTGCCGAGACGATACCTCCGGCATAGCCTGCGCCTTCGCCTGCGGGGAAGAGACCCTTAAGCTCGGGGTGCATCAGCGTATCTTTGTCGCGCGGTATGCGCACGGGGGTCGATGTGCGCGACTCTACGCCCACGACAATAGCGTTGGGGGTAACATATCCGCGCATCTTTCTGTCGAACGAGGCGATACCCTTACGCAGTGCCGAGGCCATAAAGTCGGGCATCCACTTATCTAATCGCGAGGCCTTCAGGCCGGGGATATACGATGTGCGGGGCAACGATGTCGATGCACGGCCAGCCACAAAGTCCGACACGCGCTGTGCGGGTGCTACCTGACGGTCGCCGCCGTTGAGTCGTGCCGCCTCCTCCAACTGTTGCTGGAACACCAATCCAGCCAATGCACCGTGCTCGGGCATCAGGTGGGCATAATCCTCGGGACGTACCTCTGTTACAAGGCCCGAGTTAGCCCATAGCGAGTTGCGGCCGCTGGGCGACATACCGTTTACTACCGACTGCGCCGCATCGGTCATTGCTGGCACGATGAAGCCGCCAGGGCACATACAGAACGAATATACGCCGCGTCCCTCAATCTGATTCACTAACGAGTAGGATGCCGCAGGCAGATACTCGTCGCGCTCGGGCGAGTGGTACTGAATCGAGTCGATGAGTCGTTGCTGATGCTCGATTCTCACACCCATAGCAAATCCCTTGGCCTCCAGGCGCACGCCGTCGTGGTGGAGCGTTGTGTATATATCCTTTGCCGAGTGGCCCGTGGCCAGCACCACGGCTGCGCCCTCGATGAGCTTGTCGCCCACCCATACACCCTTTATGCGCTGGCGCGAGTGGTCGATCTCGAAGGCTGTTACCTTGCTCGAGAAGTGTATCTGACCTCCCGACGAGGTTATCGTGTCGCATATGTTGCTGATGATGCGCGGCAGACGGTCGGTGCCGATGTGGGGATGTGCCTCGTAGAGGATCTCGGGCGTAGCACCGTGAAAGACCAGCGTCTGCAGGGCTTTGTTGTAGTCGCCACGCTTCTTGCTGCGCGTGAAGAGCTTACCATCGGAGAATGTGCCTGCTCCTCCCGCACCAAAGGCATAGTTCGAGTCGGGGTCGATCTCCAGGTTGCGGTTTATTAGGGCTATGTCGCGCTTGCGCGGTAGCACCTCCTTGCCTCGCTCCAAAAGGATGGGCTTTAGCCCGAGCTCGATAAGTCGCAAGGCGGCGAACAATCCTGCAGGACCCGAGCCAACCACTACTACCTCGGTAGCCTTGCTCACATCGGGGTAGTCGAAGTGTATGGGTGCGGGTTGTGGCTCCTGATCGACGAATATTTCGAGCGTGAGGTTCACCTTCACGGGTGAGCGGCGCGCGTCAATCGAACGCTTCACCACGCGCACCAACGCCACATCCTCGCGGCGTATGCCCAACTGACGGGCGGCCATCGAGGTATATACTTCGGCATCGGCCGAAAGTTTGGGCGATAGTTGTAAGGTGATACTCTTGGGCATACTATATAAAAAAACCTGCTCGCTTTCAACGAGCAGGATCTTAAACCGTGCGGATAAAGGGACTCGAACCCCCACGCCTCTCGGCATCAGATCCTAAGTCTGACGTGGCTACCAATTACACCATATCCGCAATTGTCGGGCGCGTGCCGTGTGCGAAATCTCGCGTCTTGAGCGGCAACGCTCGACAAAGGTAGTAAATTTATCTGTAATCTGGTGCCTTACGCGGTGAAAATTTCAAATAATCATCATTTTTCGACCTTTTTGCTCCATAAACCGCTCTGCACACATCGCAGAGTCAATAGGCGTAGGCCTAATATTACTCTACAAAAACTGGACGAATGGCAAAGAAAGTGTTTTCAATGCCAGATACCCCAAAACACCCCACAATGCCACCTCCGCTTCTAAAGTTCGCAGCATAACTGTATTCATTGCCTGAATGGACAATTTCTGAACTCCAGTAAGCAAGTTCACCAGTCCAAGTAGAGTTAGGTAAGAATATGAATTTGCTATGGTCGGCCTTGTTGTAGAAGAAATATCCAGCAACGCCATATTCTGATTCGTCGGCCTCCTTTCTCTCGTAGTCGCACTTCTCGGCCAATAGAGTCCACTCCTCGACGCTGGGCGTGTGCCACTTCTCGCCCCAGGTTATGGTTGCAATGTCGTGCTCTGCATCCAGTGTCGTTCCAATAGGCCACGTGCCACCCGACTCGGGGTTCCACTCTACACCACCCTCAATGGTTGCTCCCCAGCGATATACATTCGAGTCAATGCCTGCGGGCGATGTCTCACCTACATTTCTTGTGGCAAAATAGAGTTTCTTACCATTGCCCATCTCAATGCCCAAATCTACATAATCTTTGGGCAGAGTGTCGGGCTCTGCCACAGTGGCATCAGGATCAAAAGAGTTTATGGCCTGGATAATCTCAGGCATAAAATCGGTCAAGGAGGTATATTTATCTCTCTCTTGCTCGAACTTTTCGAGTCTCTTCACAATGCTTCTCACCATCATAAATCCCTGTTGCTCTTCGTAAGCAATTCGACTCGTCGCCATATTATTCTGATTGTGGGTTTTCTGATAATGGATAGCGCACGATCGAACCAAGGTTTCATACATCATAGTCTGTGGAATGCCATAGGCCAGATTTTGCATCTGGAATTTGACTCTATTGAAAACATCAGTAGCCTTATTAGAGATAGCTGCCCAGTTAATATCAATAAGCGGGTTACAGTAGGGGTGGTTGAACTCGTGAACCAACAGATTCATATCACCTTCGAACCTTACTTCTCCGTCATATTGGAAAAAAGAGCCTATTACGGGTGTTAAAAGGAAGGTGCCATCTTTTCTCGTTAATGATATTCCGTTGTTATGGAGTCCAATCATAAAACTTAGGATGATGCGCGATGCGACTTTGTCTTTCGTTCCGTAGAAGCTGTCAAACCACGAATAGTCTAAGTTGCACGCAGCCTTAAACGAAGCTATCGCCTGCTGCTGCTCGGTTTTCGTAGATTCAAACCACTGGTGGAAATTAGATGCAACATAAAAATCATTTATAGCCTCCAGCATATCGGTTTTCTGCTGCGAGCTCCAACGCTCGAAGCTGGAGTTGCTGGCTTTTTTATAGTTCGGGTCAAAGATGATTTTGCCCTCTTCGTCGAATATTAGCTGGCAACCGTATCCTGCTATAGCATCATAGCCGAAAGAAGTTGCTCGATATTGAATGGCCAGTGCTATGGCTTGGTGATTTCGTACTGGATAGAAATATTCATCTATGCGGTCGGTAATGGAGCTAATGCGGCATCCCTCGTTGCCGTTGTACTCCTTGGCGCCAGCCAGGCGGAATATCAACCCCATTAACTCAACTGTCTCGCTGAAATAGGGTTCAGTATTATGCCCCTTCTCTGAGACATATTCGGGCTCTGGCGTAGGATTTGGGTCGGGATTCGGTTCTGGCGTAGGATTCTCTGAGCACGAAAACATCAGTGCGGCCAGTGCGACAATAGCGAAGATCTTTCTCATAGGGATATTAATTTCAGGGAAAACTTTCTCAACATAGCAAAGTTAGAAAATCTTTTGCACATAAACAACACCACGGACTTGGGTATTGTGTCAAGCGATGTGTGGAGGAGCTCGATTGGACTTACAAAAAAAAATGAGGCCGCTCCTTGAGCAGCCTCCCCCTGTGTTTTTCCCGATAATCTATTGACCAAAGAGTTCGCGAAAATAGCAGTCCATATAGAACAAGTCAGCCTCCTCGCATATCACTTGACTCATAAAAAGCCTATCTTCGTCGGCGATTATCTCGGTTTGTACTTTGTTGTCGAGATCTTCCATAGGCATTACCGTTTGTCCTTATAACGCAGCTATGGGAGCTTTATTGTGTCGAACGGCAATTATTTACAACTTTTTATGCTCTTATTCGATCTCTTTCGCCTTTAGTTCAAAACGATGTCGTTCTCCTTGATCATCTTGCGCAGGTTAATCAGCGCATAGCGCATACGGCCCAGCGCCGTGTTGATGCTCACCTCGGTCTGATCGGCAATCTCCTGGAAGCTCATACCCGCGTAGTAGCGCATAACCACCACCTCGCGCTGCTCCTCGGGCAGTTTGTCTATGAGCGAGCGCACATCGGCCTCGATCTGCTCGTCCACCATACGATCCTCCACCGTGCGCTCGGCAAAGCGCAGTGTGCCCAATACATTGTAGCCAGCATCGGACTCTGTTACCGTGCGTGAGCTCTTCTGCGAGCGGAAGTAGTCGAGAACGCGGTTGTGAGCAATACGCAATACCCACGACAGGAACTTACCTGTATCAGCATAGCGTCCCTCGTCGATGACGCGGACCACCTTTATTAAGGTCTCCTGGAGAATGTCGTCTGCCACATCGCGGTCGCGCACCATCATACGAATATAGTCGCGCACGCGAGTTGAGTGTCTATCTATGAGTTGTGAAATAGCACTACGATCACCTGAAAGATAGCGATTAAGCAATACTTGATCGCTTAACAACTGTGTGTTCATACTCTCTAATTTTTAAATGTGTTCAAAGAGTAGAAATTTCTTCAATAGGCAAACGCGTTTTAAGAGTTAAAAATTTATTTTTGTGAGTGCAAGATATGCAAAATTATCTAAACTCACAAATTTTTCATTCGATTTTTGCTCTTTGACGCCCCTATTTGGGGTAAATAGTATCAAAAAGTGTACCATTTTTGCACATTTTCGCACTCCTTGCGAGGGGAAATAAGTGCCTTAGAGTTGTGATAAACGGGGTTGTTAAAGGCTGAAATATTCGTTCGTCGCCTCTATTCTATGCCCCGTGGGCTTAGAATTGGAAGTAGATAAAGGGCTGTATGCTGCTCGACTTGATCTGCATCACGCACCACGCCACCACAACCAGCATAGCCACCTGCCACGCGATGGAGGCTCCGCCCACCTTGCGTTGTAGGTCGGCATCGATTGCCGAGGGCATAAAGTGCATAAAGTAACCCAGGCAGATGAGAGCCATAACCTCCTTGTAGCCTACTATAAACTGCGGAATGATCGAGAGGTTGAACGAGTGGAGTATCTGATAGAGCATCAGATGCACCGTGTGCATATCCTCGGCGCGGAACAAGAGCCATCCCAGGCTTACGATGTGGAATGTAAGCACTACACCCAGCACGCGCATTATAGGGCTCATATCCGAGCCTTTGATCTTTGACCCAGGAACGAGTGTGAGCCACACCTTATGCAGGGCCAGCGCCACGCCGTGCAGTGCACCCCAGAGTATGAATCGCACTGCCGCACCGTGCCACAGTCCACCCAAAACCATCGTGATGATAAGGTTCAGATAGGTGCGTGCGGTGCCGCGACGGTTACCGCCGAGCGATATGTAGAGGTAGTCGCGTAGCCACGACGATAGCGATATGTGCCAGCGGCGCCAAAATTCGGTGATGGTGGCCGACTTATAGGGTGCGTCGAAGTTTTTGGGGAAGTGGAAGCCCAGCAACAGGGCTATACCTATGGCCATATCGGAGTAGCCCGAGAAGTCGCAGTAGATCTGCAGGGCGTAGCCGTAGATACCCATCAGGCACTCGAAGCCCGAGTAGAGGGCTGGCTCGTCGAAGATGCGATCGACGAAATTGAGCGATATGTAATCCGAAATAATAGCCTTCTTCACCAGACCTATGATAATAAAGGCTATGCCTCGGCCAAACATCTCGCGCGTAACCATCAGCGGCTTGCGTATCTGCGGGATGAAGTCCTTAGCGCGCACGATGGGGCCTGCCACCAGCTGCGGGAAGAACGAGAGGTAGAACAGATAGTCGCTCCAGCGCTCCAGCGGGCGTATCTGCCCACGATAGATGTCGATGGTGTAGCTCATCGACTGGAACACGAAGAACGATATGCCCACAGGCAGAAATATATTCTTGAAGTCGAGAAATCCTGCGCCCATCACTCCGTTGGCTATTTCGATGAAGAAGTTGGTATATTTGAAGTAGGCCAACATTCCCAGATTTATCAGAGCCGAGAGAGCTACGAGCTGCTTGCGTGCCACCTTGTCGGTTGAGGCGGCTATGGCGAAGCCTATCCAGTAGTCGCTCACCGAGGCGAAGAGTAGCAGTAGGAAATATATGCCGCTCGACTTGTAGTAGAAGTAGAGCGAGAAGGCAATCACATAAAGAAGACGCAACGATGTGGCACTACGCAGGCGCAGGTAGATACCCATAAATCCCACGAACAGGAATAGAAACAGACCGCTATTGAAAATAAGCGGTGCCGAGCTGTCGTAGATCAACAGATCACGCGCTCGGCCAAGGAGTTCTGCTATTTCTATGCTCAGTAGCGTCATTAGAATTTGGGTGTAAGTAGTGTGTCAATACTCAAGGGGGTGGTTGTTATCTCGAGCGAGCGCTCGCTTAGCACGGGACGCGACGACTCCACTCGCTGGCGCAGTGTGCGACTGCGCTGATCGGCACCCAACAGCAGGGCGTGATAGAGCGAGCGTGCTATCTCGCGACCACCAGCATAGTTTATGTGGGTGTAGTCCTTGCCTGCCCATCCCTGCTCCACAAAGTGGGTCATACCTCCCAGGCGCTGCATAGCCTCGTAGGTGTTCCAGAACGCTACACCGCAATTCTGTGCCGCCTGGCGCTGTGCGGCAGTGAGATCCACAGCCGAGGTCATAGGCACGATGCCCTGCTCGCCACGCTGTGATCGGTCGCTCACGCCCATCACCATCACCACGGCCCCGGGGAAGCAGCTCTCGGCATAGCGGATCATCTTCTCCACCTGCTGGCCGTAGAGCGAGTAGTTGTGTCGGTCGGCCTGCATAATATTGAGGCCATACTGCAGAATCACAAGGTCGTAGCCGCGCATCGAGTGTATCTGCGCATTCACAGCCGCCGCCGACCAGAACATAGCTTGACCATTGTTACTGCGTATCGAGAAGTTGTCCACGGCCACACCGCCCTCGGTCGAGTCGAAGTCGGCACCAATGCCCGTGAAGCCCGCCTCGCCCTCGAGCACGGTCATCTCGAGCGAGCGTATCGACGGCTCCTCCACTACGATCTGACGCACCACCTCGTCGGGCTCGAACTCGAAGATGTGCTCCTCGCCATCATTTAGGCGTATTGATATGCGCGTATGCTGACGGCCGATGAATATGAGTCGCGCACGGTTGCACTCCTCCAGATGACGACGCTTCGAGGTCATCTCCCAGCGAGTCGTGGCGTCGTTTGCGGCACGGGCCACCCATCCCGAGATGAAGAAGTCGCCAACATAGGGCTCGGGCACCGATTTTCGTTGCATAATGTTGTAGGGAGTCCAACCCTTTGCCGTTGTCTTTATCGTCTGGCGGAAGCCTGTGAAGGGCGATGCGAAGGGCACGAAGCCCACGCCTCCACCACGGAATGTATCTTGCAGAAGCTCTCTGAGGTCGGCCGTAAGTATGTCGCCCTCGACAAACGAGTCGCCCATAAATGCTATGCGCACAGGCTCCTCGCCGCGCATCAGTTTTTCGTAGAGTCGGCTCAGGGGCGAGTTAAACTCATCGCCACGAAACTCCTTAATGGGTGTTATGAGCGATGGGTCGGGCAGTAGATTTGTAAACGAGCTGGCTATCGGCTTAGTGCTACTCAAGGGCTTGCTTGCCGTGTAGTTGCCGCCCGTAGGTTGCTCGTCGAAGATACCCTCCCACGAGGCCGATGTAGCCTCGCCAAGGGGCGATGCCGATGCCGTGGTGCGTGCTACGGTCTGCGCCACCTGCTCAAGATCGACCTCAAACTCCTCGACATCGATCTCGGGTGTCGCCTCGGCTTGAGCCTCGGTGATTTCGCTATCGGATGGGAAGCTTACCAGGTCGGATATGATACTCGCACGACGCAGTTGCACCTCGCCTGCGTCGAGAGGCGGGATGAAACTTACCACTATAAGCACTGCTAATGTTGCGGCGGCTACCAGCCAGCCGCGCGAGGTGAAATCTTCTTCGGGATTAGTCATTTCTGCGCGAGATGAGCGAGACATAGTAAAGCACGGTGGCAATGGCACTTAGTGCCGCCACCAAGTAGGTGCGTGCCGCCCAGCGGAGCGACTCACGGGCATAGGCAAGTTGTGCCCCCTGCAGCGTACGGCTCGACTCCAACCACTCCAGAGCGCGTGCCGAGGCGTTGTACTCCACGGGCAGGGTTACAATCGAGAAGAGAGCCGACATAGCGATCAGCGCAATGCCTATCCAACACACCGTCGTGCCGCTACCTGCGGCCATCAGCGCAATGCCGCCAATGATTACCCAGGTTGCAATGCGCGACGAGAAGTTCACCACGGGCACCAATGCCGAGCGCATCACCAGCGGAGCGTAGCCGCGGGCGTGCTGTATGGCGTGGCCACACTCGTGGCAGGCCACGGCCGCAGCGGCAATCGAACGCGACGAGTAGACGCTGTCGCTCAGGTTTACAGTCATCGTTGCGGGATTGAAGTGGTCGGTGAGCTGACCCGCTACGTGGGTGATTTTCACATTGTGTACATTGTTATCACGCAACATCTTGGCTGCCACCTCGGCGCCTGTCAATCCATCGGGGAAGGGTACTTGCGAATACTTGGCAAAGACCGACTGCAGGCGAGCCTGAACGATCCAGCCGATGATACCAATCAGACCCATCAGCAGAATGGAGCCACCCGACGAGAATCCCATCGTGGGGTCGGCGTATGAGTAAGAGTAATAATCTTGTGCAACTTGCAATAAAAACATCATAATTTTCGCTTTTAGTTAAACATCGATGGTGTAAAATTAACGCACATACGATTAAAATCGTATTTGTGATGAAATAAATGACCACAAAAGGGACACCACGCACCATCAATGATGCAAAAGTACGAAATTTTTGCATAACTTTGTACAGATTTTTATCATAAATAAGTATCGTGTCCCGACCTATGTTGTTCGAGGGCACACAAGCAGGAGATAATGTATAGTGTCGAGTACCTCATAGCCCATCGTACAGCGCAAAGCGACCGCTCACAGCGCTCGTCGGTTATGACCCGCATTGCGGTCATCACGGTGGCGTTGGGTGTGGCGGCCATCCTGCTCACGCTGGCCGTTGTGAGTGGCTTTCGCCACGAGATGTACGCCGACCTCAGAGGCTTCAATGCCGACCTTAGCATTGTCGATGGAGCAACCCTCTCGGGCTCGGAGCGTCTGCTCCCATACAGCGAGGCTCTTGTCGAGCGTTGTGCCGCCGTGGAGGGCGTCGAGAGCATAGCCCCCTATGTTACGGTGGGAGGTATGGCCAAGTGTGGCGATAATGTGCTCGGTCTGCAGATCAAGGGCGTCGATGCTACTTACGACACCTCGTGGTGGCAGAGCCGTTTGGTCGAGGGCGAGTTGCCCGACTTCACGGCCCAACAGCGCGGTCGCGAGATTATGCTCTCGCGTAGCACTGCTTCGCTACTCGAAGTGGGGGTGGGCGATAAGGTCGAGATGCTCTTTGTCGAGGGTGGGGAGCGTCCGCGACGCGACGCCTTTAAGGTGGTAGGGCTATTCCACACGGGCCTCGAGGAGATGGATCGTGCGATGGCACTTGGCGATGTGCGCGATGTAAGGCGCGTAGCCTCTATCTCGAGCGATGAGGTGTCGGGCTACGATGTGGCGATTGCCGATATTGACAAGGCCGAGCGTGTAGCCGAGGCTTTGGATGAGGAGATATTTGTTGAGGCGCAGGGCGACGAGCGTTATATATCGACCGTGGCCGCTACGCTGCAACGACGCCACCCCGTCATCTTCGACTGGATGAAGGCTCACACGGTCATTGCGCGTGCCGTAATCATCATTATGATGGTGGTGCTGCTCTTTAATATGGCGGCGGCGATGCTCATTATGGTCTTCGACCGCATAGGTATGATAGGTGTGCTGAAGGCGCAGGGTATGCGCACGACGGCCATCCGTAGAATCTTCCTCTACCGTGCGGCGCTGATTTTTGTGCAGGGCGCCTTGTGGGGTAATATCATCGGCGGCGTGCTGATAGCGGTGCAGTGGCAGTGGCAGGTGGTAAGGCTCAACCCGGCGGGATATATGCTTTCGGTCTTGCCCGTCGATGTGGGCTGGTGGTGGCTGTGGCTCAATGTGGGGGCGTTGGCTGTTGCCGTGGCGGTGATGGTGTTGCCGTCGATGCTGGTGGCCAGGGTTATGCCCGAGCGTTCGTTAAGATATAAATTGTAAGTTATGAAACCATATAATTCGCAAAAAACAAAGAAGGAGGAGGTGCGCGAGATGTTCGATAACATCGCACCTACCTACGATAGATTGAATCACATCTTCTCGCTGTCGATCGATAAGTTGTGGCGTCGTCGTGTGGTGCGCATCGTGCGCCGTATGAAGCCCTCACGCATTTTGGATCTGGCTACAGGTACGGGCGATCTGGCCATCACGCTGGCTCGCCGTATGCCCAAGGCTCATATTATGGGTGTCGACCTGTCGGAGAATATGCTTGCCGTGGCGGCCGAGAAGGTGCGCCGTCGTGGGTTGGACGATCATATTGCCCTCTATCAGGGTGAGGCCGAGCATCTGGATGTGGGCGATGGCGTGGTGGATGTGGTTACGGTGGCCTTCGGTGTGCGTAACTTTAGCGATATCGATGCCTCGTTGCTCGAGATTAAGCGTTCGCTGAGTGAGGGTGGCCATATCGTCATCCTTGAGTTTTCGACTCCGCGCAATGCCATCGTGCGTTACCTCTATCGCCTCTACTCAAACCATGTGATGAAGCCCGTGGGTGGCCTGGTGTCGAAGGATAGGAAGGCTTACGACTATCTACCCGACTCTATCGAGGAGTTCCCCGACCCCGAGCGCTTCCTCGAGATTATGCGTAAGGCTGGTTTTCAGCAGTGCCGTCGCCATACGCTGAGCTTCGGCATAGCACAGATTTACATTGGTCAGAAGTAGGCCTATGTTGCGCCGTCTGGTCATAGCCTTCGCAGCGTTGCTGCTTGCCTCGTGTTCGGGTATGGAACTGCCTACCATCGAGAGTGTGGGTGTGGTCGAGAGTGTGGGCGTGAGTGATGGGTGGCCCTCGCACATTACTCTTGCCGTCGAGGTCAATAACCCCTCCGCGCGCATTAAACTGCTCTCGGGCCGTGTGCGCCTGAGCTATGGTGGTAGGCGCGTGGCAATGTTTACACTGGAGGATAAAGTGGTGGTGCCCGCCCGCTGTCGTAGTATTGTCGAGGTGCCATTGCATCTGGCCGTGCAGCGCAACGCGCAGACGCTGGCCTTTCGTGAGGCTCTGCGTGAGCATCGCTCGGAGTCCATTTCGATCGATTGGCAGGTGGCCCTGCGCTCGCGTATGACCTACATCAGCCGCGAGCAGACGATACGACCCATTGCCGAGCTACTCTCCCAGGAGCAGTTGGCGGCTCTGTGGCAGATGCTGGATAAGATGATGATTGAATAAAGAGATATGATTATGAAACATTTTGCAAAAATAGTTTTTGTGGCGATTTTTGTCGCCCTATCGGGTAGCGCCTCGGCGCAGAGCGTAGCGGCAATGAAGAGCCGCCTCACGCTGGGGAATAACAAGGTGTCGGTTGTCGAGCAGAGCGATGTGGCCGAGTCGGTACGCCAGGTCGAGAGCCGTGCGCGCCGCACTAAGGTCAATGGCTACACTATCCTTATCCTCTCGGACAACTCGTCGCGCGCCAGAGAGAATGCCGTCGAGGCTAAGACTAAGTTCGAGGAGAACTTCCCCGACATTGAGGTGCAGATGTACTACGAGAGCCCCTCGTTCTATGTGGCTGCTGGTGAGTACCTGACGAAGGAGGAGGCTATCATCGAGATGATGCGCTTCCGCTCTATTTTCCCCAAGGCCATTGCACAGAACCGCGAGATGGAGATAACAGATTTCGTAATCGGTAACAACCAAGAGGATGAATAAAGTCATTGAGCGTATGCGTCGTGGCGATCTTATTACGCATACCGACCCCGATTATCCCGCGCTGTGGATGGAGTTTGAGAAGACTCGAGAGCTTGTCGCCGAGCTCAATGGCAAATATCATACACCCGATGAGATCACCTCGTTGCTCTCCCAGATTTGGGGGCAGGAGCTCGTGGAGGTGCGTATGTTCCCGCCCTTCTATACCGCCTTTGGCAAAATGACCAAAGTGGGCAAGGGGGTATTCATCAATTTCGGTTGTACCTTTTTGGATCAGGGAGGCATTACCATCGAGGATGGTGTATTTATTGCTCCCGATGTGAAGATTCTCACCGAGGGACACCCCGAGGAGCCCACTCGTCGCCGCACACTACTGACCTCACCCGTGCATATTGGTCGTAATGTGTGGATTGGTGCAGGAGCGACTATCCTGCCCGGAGTTACCATTGGCGAGAATGCTATCATTGCTGCTGGTGCGGTGGTCAGTAGAGATGTGGCCGCAAATATGATTGTGGGAGGTGTGCCCGCACGAGAGTTGCGCGAGATTCGCCGCGATGAGGATATAAATGAATAGAAAACAAATTTACATACTGCAAAAATGATTTATAACAAATTTCGTTCGATTTACGATGAAGAGGCTCTCTTGGAGCGTCTTAGTCGTATTCGCCACGTTGCGCTGGATATGGATGGCACCATCTATATGGGAATGACGCTCTTCGACTTTACGCGTCCCTTCCTTGAGCGCCTGCGAGGGATGGGCATCACCTATTCGTTTCTGACGAATAACCCCTCGACCTCGATTGCCGACTACCTGAACAAACTATCGGGTATGGGTGTTGAGGCCACCGAGGAGGAGATGTACACCACGGCTCTCGCCACCATCGACTACATCCGCACTCACTTCCCCCAGGCACGCCGTTTGTTCTTGTTGGGTACACCCTCGATGATTGCCGAGTTCGAGCGTGCAGGCTTTGAGTCGGTGGCCGATTCGGCCGACGAGAGACCCGATGTGCTGGTTGTGGCCTTCGACAAGACATTGGAGTATTCGCGTCTGTGCCGTGCCGCATATTGGGCACAGCAGGGCGTACCCTACATTGCCACCAACCCCGACCGTGTGTGCCCCACCGACCAACCCACCGTGCTGGTCGATTGTGGATCAATATGCAAGTGCATCGAGCACGCAACTTCTCGCCAGCCCGACATCGTGCTGGGCAAGCCCGATCCCAATATGCTCACGGGTGTGCAGTCGCGCTATGGCGTGCGCCCCGACGAGGTGGCTATGGTGGGCGACCGCATCTATACCGACATCGAGATGGCTTTCAATGCAGGAGCCTTCGGAGTGTTGGTGCTCTCGGGCGAGACTACGCTGGATATTGCCGACCAGGCGCCACGCCAACCCGACCTTATTGCCGATAGCATCGAGGTGCTGGGCGAGTTGTTGAGTAAGTCGCGTGAGGCGAAAGAGTAACGAAAGTAAAAAATTAAGTAATAAATGGATTATATTCTTTTGATTGTCGGTCTGGCGCTGCTCACCGTGGGTGCCGACCTTTTGACTAAGGGTTGCGTAGGTATGGCAGCCCGCTTCCGTGTGCCCGAATTTATCGTGGGCCTCACAGTTATGGCCGTCGGCACATCGATGCCCGAGCTTACGGTCAGCACCCTTTCGGCCATCAATGGCAGTAGCGATATGGCTATCGGTAATGTTACGGGCTCAAACATCTTTAATACATTGATTATTCTGGGTATCTGCGCCCTTATCCGCCCGATGGTCTTTACGCGCGAGAATGTGCGCCGCGATATTCCTTTGTGTATTATTGCCTCGGCCTTGTTGCTGGTTATGGCACTCTACATCGGTTCGCCCGCAGGCATTGGCCGCGTAGAGGGTATCATCCTCTTTTTGTTGTATATAGCCTTTGTGTTCTACTCTATCCGCTCGGCCAAAAAGGATGCGCCCGATGCTGAGGCAGGCACCGACGATGGCAAGCAGAGCCAGAGCACGAAGGGCTGGGGCAAGATATTGTTCTTTATCGTCATCGGCCTTGCGGGTCTTATCTATGGTGGTAATCTCTGCCTTAACTCGGCTACGGCCATCGCTCGTCAGTGGGGCGTTAGTGAGGCTATCATCGCCATCACCATCGTTGCGGCAGGCACATCGCTGCCCGAGTTGGCATCGAGTGTGGCGGCCATCGCCAATGGCAAGCTCTCGCTGGCACTGGGTAATGTCATCGGCTCGAATGTGGCCAACATCCTGCTTATCCTGGGTCTGAGCGGTTCGATTAAGCCCCTTACTATGGGAGGCATCACTCCGCTCGATATGTGGATGGTCGTAGGCTCGGCCGTGCTGTTGCTGCTCTCGGCTTTGGCCATCGGTCAGCGCCGCATCACTCGCCTCGAGGGTGCGCTCTACCTGGCCGTATATGTAGGTTATGTGATACTGCTTATGAAGTAGAAAACCTTAAAACTTAAATAACTATGAAGAAAAATCTGTTTTTCGGATTGAAGCCTCTGGCAGTAGTGGCATCAATCGCAATGTTTGTCGGTTGCGGCAACAAGTTGGAGAGTTATATTGCTTCGGGCGAGGAACTTAGCGTGGAGCAGGGAGTAAGCGTTGCTACGGGTGCTTCGTTCGAGAACTTCGTATTCAAGGGTCAGGCTCTTACACAGGAGGGCGCCGAGGCGGCTCTCTTGTTCCACTCTGATGGCGAGTCGGGCTACGAGATCACTATCCGCAACGGTGTGCAGGATGGCTCAATCAAGACCGGTAGCCTTCGCAGCGTGCGTAACCTCTATCGTTCATTGGCTCAGGATGGCGAGTGGTTCGACTTCGAGGTTGCCGTGCGTGGCAAGAATGTAGCCGTAAAGATCAACGGTGTCGATGTGGTATGCTACACCGAGCCTGCAGCTCCCTACCGTGAGGCTGCTCACTCTACGAAGCTTATCGGCAAGGGTAAGGTTGTTGTTAAGGGCGTAAATGGCAATGTAGCCTTCCGTAACCTGAGCGTTGAGGCTCTGGCTGCTGATGCTCGCAACGAGGCCGACACTATGCCTCCCATCGACGAGCAGACTGACCACATCATCCGCTACCAGCAGAAGGATTTCCCCGTTATCGACTACCACGTACACCTCAAGGGTGGCCTAACGAAGGAGATGGCTCACGCTATGTCGATGAACTACGGTATCAACTACGGTGTTGCTCCCAACGCAGGTGAGGGTGGCGTAGGCCGTATGTTGGCCGACGATGCCGAGGTACGCGCATACTACGAGGAGGTGAAGAATCACCCCTTCTTGTTCGGTGTTCAGGGCGAGGGTAGAAAGTGGACTCAGACCTTCTCACAGGAGGCTTTGGGAATTTTCGACTACCTCTTCACCGATGCTATGACAATCATCGACCACCAGAAGCGCAATGCCCGCATCTACCGCGCCGAGGAGGTTATCCGCGATGGCGTTACTATGGACCAGTATATGGAGCAGATCGTCGATCAGACCGTTAAGATTCTCACCAACGAACCTGCCGACATCTTCGCAAACGCTACATATATTCCCGATGATATGAATGCCGACTACGACAAGTATTGGACCCCTGAGCGTGTTGACCGCGTATTGGATGTGATGCAGGAGAACAACATCGCCCTCGAGATTAGCGCACGCTATAAGATTCCCAGCTTTGAGATTATCAAGAAGGCAAAGGAGCGTGGCTTGAAGTTCACCTTCGGTACCAACAATGTCGATGCCGACTTCGGTCGCTTGGAGTATTGCTTCGAGGCTGTCGAGAAGTGCGGTCTTACCGTTGAGGATATGTGGTTCCCCACAATGAGTGTTCGCCGCGAGCGTCCCGTGGTTATCTACAACCATTTCGATGCGTCGGGTAAGCGCGTAAAGTAATTTAGACCAAAAAAACAAGGCAAGTGGCTCCAGATGGGGCGAAAGTTGCTTTGGCATTAAAAAGATTATATGACGACAGGTTACACCTTCGATTATCCGCTCTTCCTGTGGCTCAACTTCGACGGAGGCGCGGTGCTGGATAAGATAATGCTCGGCATATCGACCCCCACGATGTGGGCTTGGTTCTACGCCCTTATATTATATATGGTGTGGCGCACCTACGGCTGGCGAGGTCTGCTCATATTCCTTCTGGCGGCCGCTGCCGCCATCGGCTTGGGCGATATGATTTCGGGTATCTTCAAGCACACGGGTATGCTCAAAAACCTGTGGGCTGAGTTCCCCGCACGCCTACGACCTATGTACACCCCCGAGCTGGAGGGCCTGGTGAGTAACATCCTCAAGAAGGGTGGCCAGTATGGCACCGTGTCGGGACACGCCGCCACCATAGCCGCTATGGCGACGATCGCCATTCCCACCATCGCCCGCCGTTGGTTTGCGTGGATGATGATTGTGGTGGTGCTACTGATCTGCTACTCGCGTATCTATCTGGCTTATCACTTCCCCGTCGATATTGCGTTAGGATTGATCACAGGTGTGCTATCGGGTGGAGCTATGTTGTTTGTTTGCCGTGCCCTGATAAATAAATGGTGCAAGCGATAAGAGAGTAGAAAACCCTCTTATTATACAAAATCTCGAAAATAGTAGGTCGCTAACCGTTCGTTAGCGGCCTCTTTTCTTTTTGTGGACAAAAAAAATTTGTCATTCTCACGGGAAAATTGTAAATTTGATTATTGAATGACTTTACCCCGAAGGTTATGACCGATAACAACCACGGTGAGGACCACGCTCCCCGCCACATTGAAGCCCTATTTATACGCAACATCGAAACACTACGTAACGAAGAGGTGCGCCTTGTTATGCGCGATCGTCTGGAACCTAATCCTATTGATTGCGTCAATTGGAAGGCCTACCCCTATGCCCCAAAGGTGAATTTTCGCATCGCCCACTCCGATGCGGCGCTGGCACTTCTGTTCGAGGTCGAGGAGGATCACCTCAGGGCTGTAACCACATCGAGCAACGGCCCCGTGTGGGAGGATAGCTGTGTGGAGTTTTTCGTCAAGAACCCTGAGGGGGAGGGGTACTTTAACTTCGAGATTAACTGCATAGGCACCGCCCTGGCGGCCCTGCGCCGTTCACGCACCGATGCCGACCACTTCGATGAGGAGCGTATGGCACGCGTGCGCCACTTCGGCTCACTGCCTCACGAGCCTATCGACCGTGAGGGCGAGGGTCAGCGCTGGTGGATGGTCGAGATAATACCCTTCTCGCTGCTGGGCTTGGAGAGC
The DNA here is from genome assembly GCA_045654285.1 of Alistipes sp. Taxonomy (GTDB): domain Bacteria; phylum Bacteroidota; class Bacteroidia; order Bacteroidales; family Rikenellaceae; genus Alistipes. Next base: position 29,518 of record JAZONC010000015.1, read on the forward strand.
GCTCCGCAGAGCCTTCGATGCAACTTCTACAAGTGTGGCGACGGCTGTCGTGAGCCCCACTTCCTGAGCTGGTCGCCCATCCCTACGGCCGAGCCCAACTTCCACTGCCCCGAATTTTTCGGCGTGGTCGATTTAGTATAATCAGAAACATAAGATATGACACAGGAAAAACTTCTTAACATTGCCTCGCAGTTTGCCCTCGAGGGCGAGATCGCATCTATCGATGCTCTGGGCGAGGGATTTATCAACGACACCTTTGTCGTTACCACCGTGGGTGAGGCTCCCAACTACATCCTCCAGCGCAAGAACCACATCGTCTTTCCCGATGTGCCGGGTATGATGGATAATATCAAGGCCGTAACCGAGCATATCAAGGCTAAGGTGGCCGACCCTATGCGCGAGACCCTCACCGTCATCCCTGCCAAGGATGGCAAGCTCTATGTTACCGAGGGCGAGAACTATTGGGCCGTATGCCTCTTTATCCCCGACACAGCAACCTACGACCGTGCCGATTCGACCTCTCTGGCCTATCAGGGAGGTGTGGGTATTGGTCGCTTCCAGTCGCTGCTGGCCGACTTCGACAAGCCCCTTAACGAGACCATCAAGGGATTTCATAATATCCGCTGGCGCTTTGAGCAGTGGGACGCAACCATCGCCGCCGACCCCGTTGGTCGTGTGAAGGATCTGCAGACCGAGATAGAGTGGGTCGAGAGCCGTCGCGACGAGATGCTCTCGTTCTGGTCGAAGGTGGAGTCGGGCGAGATTCCCACTCACGTAACGCACAACGACACCAAGATCAGCAACATCCTCTTCGATAAGTCCACGGGTAATGTCCTCTGCGCTATCGACCTCGATACGGTGATGAGCTCAACATCGCTCAACGACTTTGGCGATGCCATCCGCTCCTACACCAACACTGGCGCCGAGGACGATAAGTGCCTCGACAATGTGGAGATGAGCATCGATATGTTCCGTGCCTATGCCGAGGGTTATCTCTCGGAGCAGCGTGCTACGATGTGCCAGAGCGAGAAGGATTGGCTCGCGTTCTCGGGTCGTTACATCACCTTCGAGCAGGTGTTGCGCTTCTTGATGGACTACATCGACGGCGATAAGTACTATAAGATTGCCTACCCCGAGCACAACCTCGTGCGTACTCACGCACAGTATAAGCTCTTGCAGAGTATGGAGCGACAGTATGGCGAGATGTGTGCTATCATAAAAGAGCTCGCTTAGAAAAATTACCTAACAAGGCTCTTTTGGCGTCTGGCTTGTGGCGCAAATGCTCACATACCTTTAGTATGCTCCGCTTTTCGCCACTGCGACCAGCCTAAAAATAGCTCTTGTTATACAATTTTTGGTAGTACTGATATTGCATAAAAAAAGGTGTCCTCACAGGACACCTTTTTTATTGTCGAGAGTCGACGCTCTACTTCTTGTTGAATGTATTCATAGTCATATCGGCACCCACGCAGGCAAACGACAGAATAGCGTCGCAGAAGACCTTCAGCCTTTCGGGCATAGCTTTGCGCTCCTCGTCGCTCCACTCGCCCAAAACATAATCTACCTGATGACCCTTGGGGAAGTCGCCACCCACGCCAAAGCGCATACGGGCATAATCCTCTCTGCCTAACAACTCTGAAATGTTCTTGAGTCCGTTGTGGCCTCCCGCGCTACCCTTCTTACGCATACGCAACTGACCAAAGGGCAGGGCGATGTCGTCCGATATTACAAGCACCTTCTCGATGGGAATCTTCTCCTGCTCCATCCAATAACGAACGGCTTTGCCCGAGAGATTCATATATGTCGAGGGCTTGAGCAGCAGCACCTGGCGTCCCTTATGGCGCACGGTGGCCGTTGAGCCATAGCGACCTGCCATAAAAGAGACGTTGGATGCCTCAGCTAAGGCATCCAACACTCTGAATCCTATGTTGTGACGGGTGTCGGCGTACTCGGCACCGATGTTACCCAATCCTACAACAAGATATTTCATCTTCGCGGCTTATTACTTCTGCTGCTGAGCGGCACGAGTTGCACGAGTTACGCGAACAGCGCAAACGGCAGTCGTAGCGGGAGTAACAAACTGAAGGTTCTCGAACTGAAGGTCGCCAACGAAGATTGTCTGACCTACGTTCAAAGGAGTAACATCAACAACGATCTCATCGGGCAAGTTTGCCTCGAGAGCCTTAACTGTGAGCTTACGAGCAGCCTGAGCCAACTTACCACCCACCTTAACACCGGCAGCGTTACCAGTGAGGCGTACGGGAATAGCGATAGCAACGGGCTTACCCTCCTGAACACGGTAGAAGTCGATGTGGAGGATCTGCTCGCGTACGGGGTGGAACTGAACCTCGCGCATTACAGCCTTCTCAACCTTACCGTCGATAGTGAGCTCAACGATGTAAGAGTTGGGAGTGTAGATCAAAGGCTTAACAGCCTTAGTGTCAACGGTGAAAGCGATCTCCTCACCACCACCATACAAGATGCAAGGGATCTGACCCTCACGACGGCAAGCCTTAGCTGCCTTCTTACCGAACTCAGCGCGTGCAACGGCCTGAATCTGAAGTGTTTTCATAGTTTTTTGTAAAATTTAAAGTTATTACCTGCGGCATTACTCAACCCTTGGCGGTTTGTCTGCGGCAAGATGCCGACAAACGCCCCAGCGGGCCCCATTATGCCTGAATCGGGTGCAAAGATAGTATTTCGATTGGTAAATACAAAATTTTTCTGTTGTTTATCAATGCAATAGCATCAGAAAAAGAAAAAAGTTGCTCAAACCTAAAGTCCGAGCAACTTATATTTTTGATTAAAGCGGATTGCTTAGAAGAGCGTCAAATTGAATCCGACCATCACGCCGTGCATAAACTGCTTGTAATCCACCGATTTGTCGGGCATATAGTAACTACCCGTTTGGTTGATATTGGGGCGGATGAGTGTCAAGCGATAGCCCGCCTGAAGATCCAGACGCATCGACTTCAGGATCAACAATCGCACACCACCACCTACAACACCCGAAGCACCAAGTGTCTTGTAGCCGCTGCCGAAGAAGAGGTGAGGACCCACCTCGGCGAAGTTGAACCAGCGATTACGGCGAGCCGCCACGGCGGGACCGTAGTAGTAGCGGAAGGTGCCGTGTACGGGCATCGACTTGATGCCGTTGGCGAAGTTAAAGCCTGTCGATACGCCCGTGATGATATGGCTACCGATCTTGTAACCAAGGCCCAAGTCGACCGTTACGCCGTGCAGGTCGGTCTCCTCGTCGTAGCGTACTACATCGTCCAGCTCCTTGTAGTTGATTCTATTCTGCATACCGAGCGAGAGATCGTATGAACCACTCACTGTAAGGGTCCACTTGCGATCCTGCTTATGCATATCGGTCTCATCGACAACGCGTTCGCGCTTGTATTTGGGTATGTAGTAACGCTGTGCCTGTGCTGTTGTGTAGCACACTGCCATCAATACCACGAGCATCAAAAACTTCTTCATCTGCTTTCTCTTTATGCCTCCTTAGAGGCTCTTAAAATGCTTATTTCTTAGCCGCATCGCGCGGCACTACTCATAACGAAGTAGAGTGGGGTTTTATTTTATGCCACGCACATTTTTCTCCCACGCCCACGCCGACTGTAGCGTCTCGTCGAGTGTGCGCTCGGCACGCCAGCCCAGCTCCTCGTTGGCCAGTGTGGTGTCGGCCCAGATGGCCATCACATCGCCCGCACGGCGGGGTGCAATCTTATAGTTTACCTTCACGCCATTCACTCGCTCGAAGCTCTCGATTAGCTCCAGCACCGATACGCTGGTGCCTGTGCCGACATTGAATACCTCGTAGGCCTCCTTGTTCTTACACTCGACCATACGGGTGATAGCTACCACGTGAGCCTTCGCCAAATCTACCACATCGATGTAGTCGCGCAGGCACGAGCCGTCGGGTGTGGGGTAGTCGTTACCAAATACGCTCAAGCACTCGCGGATGCCTGCCGCTGTCTGTGTAACGAAGGGAACAAGGTTCTGGGGCACGCCGCGGGGCAACTCACCAATCAGCGCCGAAGGGTGGGCACCGATGGGGTTGAAGTAGCGCAGTGAGATACCCTTAATCTCGTCATAGGCCGTAGCTACATCGCGCAGGATGTCCTCGCAAATCTGCTTTGTATTGCCATACGACGATGTGGCAGGCTTGCGGGGAGTGAGCTCCGTTACGGGCAACTCGTCGGCCTCGCCATAGACGGTAGCCGAAGAGGAGAAGACCACATTCTGTCGGCCCTCCTCGCGCATAAGTTCCAGCACATTGAGGAACGAGGTGAGGTTATTACGGTAGTATTTCATAGGGTCGGTAACCGACTCGCCCACAGCCTTGTAGGCCGCGAAGTGAATTACCGAGTTAAAGTTATACTGCTTGAAGACCTTGCGGAACGCCTCCTTGTCGCAACAATCGACCTCGACAAAGGGTACATCCACACCTGTGATTTTGCGAACGCCCTCGACACCGCTCATATCGGCATTCGAGAGGTTGTCGGCCACCACCACATCGTAGCCAGCATTGATTAACTCAACGGCCGTATGCGAACCAATATATCCCGCACCGCCCGAAACAAGTACCATCTCTTTCATATATAGATTGTTTTTAATCGTGCAAATATACATATAAAAACCGAAACACCACCCACTTGGCGCAATAAAAAAGGGTTGGCGGTCAAACTTGCCACCAACCCTTATGCGGTTTTGCTTCAAAAAGCGATTAGAATACGATCTCTACCTCGGGATGCGAATCCTTGCCCGACCACATATTCTCAACCTTAACGACGAGCTTACCATCCTTGGCTACGGTTGTTCTTACCGAGCAGAAGGGGTTGAGCGTTGTGAGGTTGCCATTGCCGATGCGGATGGTGTAGGGGATCGAGGTGTTGTTTGTAAGGCTTACGGTGCGACTGCCGTTTGAGGGGTTTGTGTAAATCACCTTAGCGGCGATTGATGCCTTGAAGAAATCCTTCAGCAGCGATGCCTCACCAGCGATTGTGCCAAATGAGTAAGCCAGCGTGCGACGAGCCTTGAGCGCCTCCTTGAGCGATGGCAGCGACTTATCCTTTGCCAGGATGAAAGTCATATTACGCATCACAGCGCCCTCGGTTGTAACGAAATACTCCTCGGCCGATGAGCCGTGGATGTCGGTATTCGAAGCGATGAATACGCCCTGCTCGATAGCGTAGTCGATAACGGTAGGATAGAACTCGCCACCATTCATCACCTCAACACCGTCGATAAGCTTCTCTGCATAAGCCTTTCGCTCGGGCTCCGACATATTGAGGTTCTGACGACGCCATCCCGGGTGGTTGTTCATCACCAGCGCACCCTGCGCGTGAGCGTTACGGAACGCCTGCAAGGGGTCTGAGTCGTGAATTGTGTTGTTGTCGGTGGTGAAGAGTGCGTTGAAGTGTCCGATGGTCTCGGGTGTACGAGTAACCTCGATACCGGGGATAATCGTAATATCATAATTCTTGGCTGCGGCCTCGGCCAGACGCACGGGGTAGTTCAAATCCGACTTAATGCCGGCAGCATCGGTCTTGCCTGTGCCGATAATGTTGGTGTTGGTAGCCTTTGTGCCCTCGGGGAGAAGGTCATCCAGGAAGTTAACCATCTTCTGCTCGTAGGGGCGATACTCCAGGTGCTCGGTGATGGCCAACACATCCAGACCCTCCAGCCAAGCCTCCTCGACACGGAACTCGGGTGTTACGCTACCGTCCGAAAAGATAGAGTGGGTGTGAAGGTCAGACTTGTAAATGTTGTAGCCATTAACTACGGGGAGAATAATCTCGCGACGCTGGCGCGACTTCTGGTTATGATGGCGCACCATATCGACATTGGCATTGTCCTGATAATAAGATTGGGCAGATGCGCCAGAGGCTACGAGCATAGCGGCAAAAATAAGTAGTTTTTTCATAGTATTGAAGTTTTAGTCTTTACTCTTCGATTACGATGTTGTCAATGGCGAAATACTTTGGTGTGGACATTCCCCACTCGGTCATCGGGCCACCAGTGATGTCAAACTGCACCTTGGCCACTTGTCCCAGCGACGACAGATCCCACGACTTCCATTGTGTTGTGTAGTCGCCCTTGCGGGCGAGGATCATCTCTACGGTGGCGGTCTTAGCGCCTGCCGAGTCGTATCCCGTAGCCGAGATTGTGATCTGGTCGCCCTCGCCTAATGGAGCCGAGGCGTAGTTGCCATTCTGAGCTATGTTGAGGAAGTAGGCTGTGGAGTTCACCACGCAACCCTTGATGGTGCGAGCCTTGCCATCGGCAAAGAATATCTCGGGCAGTGCTTCATCCGACGGATCCCAGCTACCTATCACTACAATGAAGTTATCAGAGCCCCCGTAGCCACCACCCTTAGTGAGTGATTGCGACGCCGAGTTATAGACATAGAGGTCTTGCGTAGAGTCGCCGTGGGCGTCGAGGTCGTTGGTGTTGTACGACGACAGAATCGTACCCACGCGAATATATGCACCATAGGTGTAGTCAACCAGCGCGCGCGACGAGAGTGTGGTGGCACTATCTCGCCACTCGTAGCCATCACTCACCACCCCCGACGAGTAGGGCTCTCCATAGCTCACGGCCGAGAGTGAGTTCCACTCCTCGCCTTCGAAGTCAATGGTATATTGTTTTGGCTCATCGTCGTTGGAGCAGGCCGATAGGGCTAAAGTTGCCAAGCAGAGGGCAAAGCGAAAAATCTTTTTCATATCTAATGATAAATTATTAAGTGTAAAGGTAGGGCATTTCCGCCGAGTTTCAAAAAAAATAGCGACAATTTGAAAATTTACTCTCTTTTTTTTTGTAACTTTCGACATAGTTTCTGCGACTAATATGGCAGGATAGAAAATCATACAAGTTATGGAATTGCTGAAAATTGAAAACATCACCAAGCGTTATTCGGCACACACCGCACTCTGCGATGTGTCGCTGAGTGTGCCCCGTGGCTCAATATATGGCTTGCTGGGACCCAACGGCGCAGGTAAGACTACGCTCATACGCGTCATCAACCGCATCACCCTGCCCGATGAGGGCCGTGTCATCTTCGACGGAAAGGAGATCTCCGATCAAGATATATACCACATTGGCTATCTGCCCGAGGAGCGAGGCCTCTACAAAAAGATGAAGGTGGGCGAGCAAGCTATCTTCTTTGCACGCCTGAAGGGACTCTCGCGCCGTGAGGCTATCATCCGACTCAAGGAGTGGTTCGTGCGTCTGGGCATCGAGAGCTGGTGGGACCGCAAGGTGGAGGATTTGTCGAAGGGTATGGCGCAGAAGGTGCAGTTTATCACCACCGTTCTGCACGAGCCCAAGCTGCTGATCTTCGATGAGCCCTTCTCGGGCTTCGACCCCATCAACGCTAACCTCCTCAAGCAGGAGATCCTGCGCCTTAGGGATAAGGGAGCAACGGTGATTTTCTCGACACACAATATGTCGAGCGTGGAAGAGATTTGCGACCATATCACGCTGATTAACAAGTCGCGCAACATTCTCTCGGGCTCGGTGGACGAGGTGCGTCACCGCTTTGGCGAGAATGTATTTGAGGTGGTGTATAGCGGCGAGGGTACGACTTTCGAGAGCGCATTGCAGCCGATGGCCGAGGTGCTGGGAACAACGACGGTGGCCGATACCCCCTACACATCGACACGCATACGCCTGAAAGATGGCGCTACGGTGCGCGAGAGCATCACTGCGGCGAACGAGGCGGTGGAGTTGCGTTCGTTCAAGGAGGTGATACCGAGTATGAATGAGATATTTATCCGCGACGTAGAGGGGACGTTGTAAAACTCAAAATATCATTACAAAAGATATTAAAAACACGTCATTGCGAAAACTTTTATTTTAAGGCTTTACTGATACAAAATCAGCATTCATAAAAGCTTGTGGCAATCTACATTATATGTGCAGGCGTACCTGATACATATGAAGAATAGTCGGTATCAGCAATGCCGTTCCAACAAAGGTAGATTCCAACCATTTTCACTTATACACTGATTTTGTATCAGCAAGGTC
>JAZONC010000016.1:0-2000 GCA_045654285.1 Alistipes sp.
GCCGAGGAGGTCGCTTCGACAATGCCTTACCCACGCATTAGCCGCATTTGGATTAAGCGCAATGAGTACACTATGGAGCCGTTTAATGAGTATGTCTATCAAGGAACGGCCAATGTGCCCACATTCTTCGGGTTTGAGTGCTTGGCGGGCGATTATTCACAACTCAAAGAGCCCAACACGGTGGCAATGTCGCGCTCCAAGTCCGAGAAATTGGGTGTCGGTGTGGGCGATGTAATCTACTTTGAGGGTGGAAAATACAACGACGACGGCAAGCCTACTGTTCAGCAGACCATTGTGGCCATCTACGAGGATATGCCCAAAAACTCTATGTTCAGCCATTGGGGTATTATGCAAAATGACGAGGGTGTATATACAGAGGGTAATAACAACTGGAACTACTCTAATTTTGTACGTATGCGCGAGGGTGCCGACCTCGACACCTACATCGAAATCTTCAAGAAAGGTTATGCCGATTGGTTCCTCGGAATGGTGCAGGAGTGGATGGCCGAAGCAGAGGAGGCCGCGGATCCCGAAGAGATTGCAATGGCCAAGGAGGAACTGGATAGTGGCGCACAAGTCCTTGCCACTCGCTTGGTGCCTCTCGATGAACTCTACTACGCCGAGTTCTACGATTCGGGCAACTTCCAGACGGGCAAGAAACATACTCCGATCATTCTCGGCAGTATTGCCTTTATCATCGTGCTGATTGCCTTTATCAACTTCGTAAACTTCTTCTTTGCACTCGTGCCTGTGCGTATGCGTGCGGTAAATATCTGCAAGGTCTTCGGTGCAAGTCAGGGAACACTGCGTTGGAACTTCCTCTTTGAGGCTATCGGTTTGGTACTGCTCTCGATGGCTCTAACATTCTACATGATGATAGTGATCCAAGATAGCTTTATCACCAACTATTCTATCTGCTCACTGGCTCTTGGCGATAATGTCGCAGTCATTATTATGATGGTTGCTCTGATGGTATTGTTGGCCGTTGTAGCGGCATTGTACCCTGCGTTCTATATCACTCGTTTCAACGCTTCATTGAGTGTTAAGGGTGGCTTTGCACAGTCGGCTACGGGTCGTCGCTTGCGCTCGGTGATGGTGGGTGTGCAGTTCTCGGTGGCGATGATTCTCATCATCGTAACGGCCGTGTTCTGGTTGCAATATCGCTATATGATTAAATACGATTTGGGCTTTGACCGCGAAAATATCGTAACCTTCGCCTCGTGGGATTTGGGCACACGCTCCGAGACAGTCGTAGAACGATTGCAGCAATATCCCGACGCTGTGGATGTAACCACCTCGGCAGTAAATCTGTTCCGTTGCAACCAGATGTGGGGACGAATGTACGAAGATAAGGAGTATGTTGTGCGTGCCAACCCCGTGCGTTGGAATTTCCTCAATTTCTTTGGTTTTGAGGTTGTCGATGGTCAGGGATTTACCAAATCATCGGGCGAGCGTGATGAGATTGTGATGATGAGCCGTATGCACCGCGATGTGGGTATTCCGCTTGGATATAAAGAGGGTAATCAGTTTACCTATGTGGGTATTATCAAAGATGTACGCCTTACATCGCTTGCTCAGGATGATGAGTACTACGCTTTCTACTGCTCTACGGGTGATGCCCGAATGAGTCACTTCTACATTCGCTTGCGTGCAGGTGCCGATGTCGAGGCCTTTGCCGACTATGTCAAGAGACTCACAAAGGAGCTTGCTCCCGCTGCCGATGAGGCTGAACTCTACTTCTTGGAGGAGTGGGTTGAGGGACTCTACGCACAGACTAAAAAGGATATGGTGCTCATCGGATTGTTTGCTGGGTTGGCTATCATCATCGCTCTGATGGGAGTCTTTGGTATTGTGATGTTCGAGACACAGCACCGCCGCTCGGAGATTGCTGTTCGCAAGGTCTATGGCGCAACGACACGCCAGATTGTCGAGATGCTGAATATGCGCTATGTGTGGATTGTTGTGGGCTGTTTCGTGGTGGCTGCACCCGTGGCGTGGTA
>JAZONC010000017.1:0-57480 GCA_045654285.1 Alistipes sp.
GGCCGAGTTGGAGGCTCAGAAGCAGGTTATTATGTCTAAGCTCGAGAAGGGCCAGATCCTCGAGGGTACCGTTAAGAATATCACCAACTACGGTGTATTCATCGACCTCGGTGGCGTAGACGGTTTGATCCACATCACTGACCTCTCTTGGGGCCGCGTAAACAAGCCCGAGGAGTTGGTTGAGCTCGATCAGAAGCTTAACGTAGTTATCATCGACTTCGACGAGCAGAAGAAGCGTATCGCTCTCGGTTTGAAGCAGCTTACTCCCCACCCCTGGGAGGCTTTGGACGCAAACCTCAAGGTTGGCGACACAGTTAAGGGTAAGGTAGTTGTTATGGCTGACTACGGCGCATTCGTTGAGATCGCTGCAGGCGTTGAGGGTCTTATCCACGTATCTGAGATGTCTTGGAGCCAGCACTTGCGTTCAGCACAGGAGTTCTTGAAGGTAGGTGACGAGGTAGAGGCAGTTATCCTTACTCTCGATCGCGAGGAGCGCAAGATGTCACTCGGTATCAAGCAGCTTACTCCCGATCCTTGGGAGGGTATCGAGGCTAAGTACCCCGTTGGCACAAAGTGCACAGCTAAGGTTCGCAACTTCACTAACTTCGGCGTATTCGTAGAGATCGAGGAGGGTATCGATGGTTTGATCCACATCTCTGACCTCTCTTGGACTAAGAAGGTAAAGCACCCCAGCGAGTTCACTCAGATTGGTGCTGAGATCGAGGTTGTAGTTCTCGAGATCGACAAGGAGAACCGTCGCTTGAGCCTCGGCCACAAGCAGTTGGAGGAGAACCCCTGGAACGAGATCGAGTCTAAGTTCGCTGTTGACACTGTTCACAACGCAACTATCTCTGAGCTCAACGACAAGGGCGCTATCATCGTTCTCGGCGAGAACATCACTGGTTTCGCTCCCGCTAAGCAGCTCGTTAAGGAGGACGGTACTACATTGAAGGCTGGCGAGACTGCTGACTTCAAGGTAATCGAGTTCTCTAAGGCTACAAAGCGCATCACACTCTCTCACACTCGTATTTTCGAGGAGGCTAAGCGCGAGCAGATCGCAGCTGAGAAGGCTGAGAAGCGTGCTGCTGCTGATGCAACCAAGTCTTCATTGAAGAAGGTTAACGCTTCTATCGAGAAGACCACTTTGGGTGACATCGCAGGCTTGGCAGAGTTGAAGGCTGCATTGGAGAAGAATAAGTAATCAAACACTTATAAACTCTGAATCGCTCCCGCGCCGCAAGGTGCGGGAGTTTTTTTTGCGTGAATTTTTGATAACAATAAGATATAACACCAAAATACATACTATAAAATTCACATTCAATGGCAACGACTATTGCGAAAGAATTTTGTTTTGCAGAACTTTGCAATAGAAAAATCACCAACAATACCCCTAATGAGTGTTGCACTTTGCGAAAAGTTTGCTAAATTTGTAATGTTGAGCAATCAACAGACATATTATTAGTGAAAGTGTTTCGCTAATCCTTGCCAAGAAATCTGGAAAATTTCATCGAATACAAGGATAAACGCAACGCTCATTTCTTGTATCTGTATGCACTGTTGGCACATTCTGTGCCCGCCTCATACTATACAAGTGTGGGGTATTGTTTATTTGTATTCGGGCATTCCAGAGCCTCTTGGCAGATAAACGAACGACTCCACACTTTCTTTTTTATACCCCGTCACATAGGAGCCGAGTGGCAATAGTTAAATCTAAACTATGAAGAAACTTTTTGTTCTTGCAGCCATAACTTGTGCTGTACTATGTTCATCTTGTAGCGAGGAGTATGATGATTCTGCATTATGGAATGACTTAAACTCTTTAGAAAATCGTGTCGTAAAACTTGAAGAGTTGTGCAAACAAATTAATACAAATATTTCATCTTTGCAGACACTGGTAAACGCTCTTCAAAACAACGATTATGTAACAAGCATAACTCCTGTTTCTAAAAATGGGATGGAAATTGGTTACACTATCACTTTCTCAAAGAGCAATCCTATCACTATTTATCATGGCAAGGATGGAAATGACGGTAATAGCGTTACGCCCATAATTGGTGTCAAGAAGCACACAGATGGAGTATATTACTGGACATTAGATGGTAATTGGCTACTTGACAATATAGGAAATAAAATAAAAGCACAGGGAACAGATGGACAAGATGGAATCAATGGCTCAAATGGCGAGAATGGCACAACACCCCAACTTAAGATTGAAAATAACTATTGGCATGTATCATACGATAATGGAATGACTTGGGAAGAGGTCGGGAAAGCCACTGGGAATGATGGTATAAATGGCGATTCTGTTTTTACGAACATCGACAATACATCAAGTTCGGAGTATGTAATCTTTACCTTATTAGATGGAACACAAATAAAACTACCTACTTGGTCTGCATTTGAGGCTCTGCGAACTCAATACAATCAAATGAATACCAATATTGAGTCTTTGCAGGCATTGATAAATGTTCTTCAATCGCACGATTATATCAAATCGGTAACGCCTCTTATGGAAAATGGTACTCAAGTAGGATATACCATCACTTTTGCCTATTCAAACGCTATTACAATTTATTCAAATACATCCGTTCCTACTACACCCATTATCGGAGTAAAAAAGCACACTGATAATATCTACTATTGGACGCTTAATGGTGAATGGTTACTTGACGATAACGGCAACAAGGTTAAAGCAGAAGGCAAAGATGGCTCAGATGGTACGAACGGCACAAATGGCACAGATGGTTCAAATGGTGTAACTCCAAAACTCAAAATTGAAGATGGATATTGGTATGTATCTTACAACAACGGCTCATCGTGGACAAAGCTCGGCAAAGCAACAGGCGCAGATGGTCAAAATGGTACTAATGGCTCAAATGGTATCGATGGAGAGGATGGAGATAGCATTTTTTCAAGTGTTACTCAAGATGAAGAATATGTGTATTTCAATCTTGCAGATGGTACAATTATAACCCTCGCAAAACAAGATAGAGAAAATATCCAGTTTGAAGATTTGCATGTAAAAGCAATATGTTGTTCTGCTGGTGGAGATAAAAATAATGATGGAGAGCTGTCGTACACAGAGGCTACCGCAATCAGCAATATAGAAACAGTGTTTAAGGGTAATACAAAGATTGTAGCATTTAATGAGTTAAAATACTTCACCGGAATTACCTACATTAATAGCTATGCTTTTGCGGGATGTACATCTCTTTGGAAAATAACTATTCCATCAAATGTAACCGAAATACAAAGTTGCGCTTTTGAAGATTGCACAAACCTCTCAAATATAAATATGCCTGAAAGTGTTATTTCTATTGATAGTTATGCGTTCAAAAATTGTAGCAGATTACAGAGTATAACTATTCCTAAAAGTGTTACATTGATTGGTAATTGGGCTTTTGCTGATTGCAACCAATTGCAGAGCATTTATTGTAAGGCAACACAACCCCCAACTCTAGAAAATGATTGGGTTTTTGAGAGTAGCATAATAACTACGATATACGTTCCCGTCGAATCAGTTGATATATATAAAGCGGCCACAAGATGGCAAAAATTTGCAGATAAAATAAAAGGATACAATTTTTAGAACTTATGTGTTTAACTTAATTGAATAAAATTATGCTCACAATTAAAGAAATATTTACTCAAGCAATTTCTAACACTATTAAAAACAAAGTTGTTGATAATGTTACTATTCTGGAGCTGCTAGATTATAAAATAATAAGTTATAGCCCAGGAACCACTGGTGAAAGTAATATGGAGTTATGGAAAAGAGCTAATATTTCTGCTGTTGTTAAAGGTTTTACAATACGAAATGGTGAACAATTTAATCTAAATTGTTTCCCAATAAATTTGTTACACTTATACATACAATACGACAATGATAAAGAGATGTTCTCTATTATTATACCAGAAACAGAATTATAAAAACAATGGCTTATTGTAAACTACTAACAAAAAAAGGCTGCCCATTAGGACAGCCTTTTATCTTACGATATCCGCTAATTACAATGCGTTAACGTGAAGTGCGAGTGAGCTCTTGAGGTTAGCAGCCTTGTTCTTGTGGATAATGTTAGTCTTAGCCAACTTATCAAGCATTGATGATACCTTGGGGAGCAATGCCTCTGCTGCGCTCTTCTCTGAAGTGTTACGCAATGCCTTTACAGCGTTACGAGCAGTCTTGTGATACAAACGGTTGTGTGCACGCTTTGTAACTGTCTGACGGATTCTCTTCTTTGATGACTTGTGATTTGCCATAGTGTTTTTAAGTTTTTATTTTTTACTTTTTATGTTTTCTGTTTCTGCCACTTTTAGAGTTGTAGCCCCTCGGCTCGATACCTTTTGGGGTATCAGGGCAACCACGTGAGTCGCCAAATGTTTATTCACCCTGTCAAACACCCTAAGGTGTCAGTCATAGTAGTCCATAGGAGAGTCGAACTCCTCTTTCAAGAATGAAAATCTTGCGTCCTAACCGATAGACGAATGGACCCTACCGCTATCGTTCCTACAATAAGCAGGGACTTTAGCGGTGCAAAGGTAAGGATAAAATTCTCAAACTCCAATAAATAGAAGAAAAAAAGTACACCAAAAACAGTATAATTTATCTACTGCAAGTGCAAAAACTTAATCACACATACAAAAAATGCCCGCGACCAAGGTCACGGGCACCGCGTATGTCTATTTTTAGTATTAGCGCTTAGAGTCGATAGCAGCACAGATACGATCGAACACCTCGTCCATAGTACCTACACCGTCAACTGATACATACTTACCCTGCTTTGAGTAGTGGTCTGCAACAACAGCAGTCTGCTCGCGATATACTGAGATTCGGTTGCGGATAACATCCTCAGATGCATCGTCGGCACGACCTGAATCCTTACCACGCAGAAGGATACGCTTAACGAGCTCCTCCTCGGGTACATCCATATATACCATTACATTTACGCTCAAGCCATCCTCAGCCAAGATGCGATCGAACTCCTCAGCCTGTGCAGTGGTACGGGGGAAACCATCGAAGATGTTACCAACGGCATCCTTGTGCTCAGACATATAGTTACGGATCATACCGATAACGATTGAATCGGGAGCCAAAGCACCTGACTCAATGTAGCTCTGCATACTCTTGCCGAGCTCGGTACCGCGAGAGATCTCGCCACGAATAACATCACCTGTTGAGATGTGGTTGATGTTGTACTTCTCCTTAATACGCGCCGCCTGCGTACCCTTACCGCATCCGGGCGCTCCAAACAATATAATATTCAGCATAATATTGTGATTAAATAGTTATTTCCAAGGGTCAAAGGTACAAAAAGTAATTCGAAAAATAGCCCCACGACAAAACAATTTGCTTCTTAGCCCCTCTATTATCGCAAATTAGGTGATATTTTAGTAACTTTGCCACACAATCAAACATCACGCGATGAACTATCGACATATCATATACGCACTTTTGACACTACTGCTCGCATCGTGCAGCACCCCCGTTGAGCCACAAATCGTGGCAGGCTACATCGTGGGCACACCTTCGGCCGAACAGATAACAATCGAGGGCGACACCATTGGCTTACGCTCATTCAACATTAGCGACGATACCATAATCGAGGGCGGTGTGCTCGTCGAGGGCAACATTGCCGAGATTATATTTACCCCCACCGACGAGGAGGGCACCCTACCCTACGCCTCACTCATCACCACCGACAAGACCTACGCGCAGGCATTGGGTCGCTGGGCAACAAACGATAAGGCACAGCTTAAAATCGACATCGAACTCCTACCCCACGGCCGCATAGCGCAGACGGCACCTGCCGATGTGCTTCGCTTCGAGCGCTGGCAGATAACTGGCCGCGAGAATGAGATAACGCTGCACGGCACGCTATCGCTTCCGCCCGACTGGAGCGCTTACAATGAGGCTCGTAAGAAAGATAAGGATACGCCGCTACCCGAGCGTCGCGAACAGCACTTCAGCGTGGAGGCGCGGCTCGACAAGGAGAGCGACAGCAACACCGAGATTCGCCGCGTGCTGATAGTGAGTGCCAATGGCCGTGAATCGAAATTGTATCTACAGTAATAGAGATAAATAAAGGGTGCCCAACGAGACACCCTTTTATTTTATTCGAAATTGTATTTCTTAGTTATACATCGCATTCACATACTCCCAGTAGTGATACGCGGCAAAGGTCATCGCCACAAAAATGGCGATAGCACCAATTACGACAAGTATTTTCTTCAATCGTTTCATACCCTACTCCTTAAAGCCTTGTGCGCGTAACTTAATATCGCTACCATCGGGTGTAACCAGATAGGCTCCTGTACTTTCACGAGTGATATGACCTACTATATCTACCAATCCCAAACGCATAACCTGCTCCTGCATAGCCAGAGGTACGGTAAAGAGCAACTCATAGTCACCACCACCATTCAACGCTGCCACCACGGGATCGATGTGCATCTCCTCAGCAAGCTGTGTGGTCTGCTTTGCGATGGGAATACGATCCAGGTAGATGCGTGCGCCACACTTCGACGCCTTGCATATCTGCAACACCTCGCTGGCCAAACCATCCGAAATGTCAATCATAGAGGTGGGGACAATACCCTCCTCGGCCAGAGCCTCAACAATATCCTTGCGTGCACGGGGTTTTAGGTACTGCTGCAACAGATACTCATAACCCTCGAACTGCGGCTCGGGGTTCTGCACATCGCTCAACACTCGCTTCTCGCGCTCCAACAACTGCAAGCCCATATACGCCGCACCGAGGTTGCCCGTAATGCAGATAAGGTCGTTGAACTGAGCACCGCTACGATAGCTTATAGTCTTACGCTTGGCACGGCCAATGGTTGTGATGTTGATTACCAAGCCTGTCATCGAGGCTGTAGTGTCGCCACCAACCAAATCCACGCCCAGCTCCTTGCACGCAAAATCTATACCCTCGTACAGATCCTGCAACGCCTCGACGGGCAACTTGGCCGATACGCCAATCGAGATCATAATCTGCTCGGGCAGGGCATTCATCGCCAAGATGTCGCTCACACCCACCACTACGGCCTTGTAGCCGAGGTGCTTCAAGGGAAAGTATGTAAGGTCGAAGTCGATGCCCTCCAACAGCGTGTCGGTTGAGATGAGCATTGCATCATCGCGTCCTGCTGCAATCACAGCGGCATCATCACCCACGCCCTTGATGGTGCGCTTGTTTGCAGTGGTGGCGTTGCGTGTAAGGGTATCAATAAGGCCGAACTCGCCCAACTCGGCTATCTCGGTACGTTTTTTATCGCTCATAGGAAATTCTGTTTTTACAAAGATAAGAAAAATTTCACTCTCATTTCGTCTTTTTTAGTAATTTCACGTCATATAGTCAAACGCAGCGTTTGAAACACAAACTTTAAAACAAATGAAACTCAACTCAAAAACGAATATTGAACAACTCGCCGAGTGGATAGACGAGTGGCAGGAACAACTATTCCGCTACGCCTTCTTCCGTTTGGGCAACCGTAGCGACGCTGAGGATGTTGTGCAGGAGGCTTTTCTAAAAGTAGCATCTGCTATGATAAAGCCCGACAACCCCAAGGCCTACCTCTTCCGCATCGTTGCCAACCGTTCAATCGACATCCTACGCGAGAGAAGCCGTTTGACTACACTTGAGGAGCGCATAGCCGCCCCCTCGGCAAGTGACGATTGGGAGGCACAGGAGGAGTACCGCCGCATCGAGCAACTCCTTCGCCGACTTCCCGAACAACAGAGCGAGGTGATACGTCTGCACATCCACGGATCGCTGAAATTTACAGAGATTGCAGAGATGTTAGACACACCAGTCTCAACTGTCAAGAGCCGTTTTACGAGCGGCATCGAGCGACTAAAACAACTATTACTTAACTAAAACTCACTCAACTATGAAAAATTTATATTCATCAACCAACGAGCAGATCATCTCTATGCTCACCCCGCAGGTCGAGGTTAAGCCCTCGGCAGATATGCGCTCACGCATCCTCGCCGAGGCCGCAAATCAGCAGAGCGTCCAGCAAAAGGCTCGCCCCCATCGCCTTAGCTATTGGCTCGGAGCAGCAGCATCCGCAGCGGCAGTTGTGGCCATCGCCATAACACTTACACTCAACTCCCCCGCCTATGCAGCACGCAAATACTTCTCACTGGCGCTGGTCGTAATGCAGGAGGCCAAGACAATGATAATGACGGGAAAACTTCGCACAGAAGCCCAGGAGCCTATTGACTACATCAATCCGCAGGCAGACTTCATACCCGCCACAGTCAAGGTGATTTACGACGAGCCGATGTTGTTCTCAATAGAGAAAAAGGGTGGCCGCACAGTGCTTTACAAGGGTGCAGAGAGCACGGGTAACTATGTATATCAATGGTCGAACTTCAACAATACCCTTTCGGGCTGGAAGAGTCAGTACGCAGGTTTTGTCAATAACGAGATGGAAGCTATACTCAATCCTCGCCTATTGCTGGAGACCGAGTACCGCATCGCCGAGAGTAATAAAGGTACGAACTACGAGATTATAGAGGTCGGCGAACTGGTACTCGTAAGAGTTGCCACAACAGCGCAAGGCGACTACTCGCAGAGCGACTTTAGACTGAACACCTCATTGGCCGAGGCGAATACACTCCGCGAGTACACCTTCGACAAGAATTCGGGATTGCTCCAGAAGTTGCGTATCGTGATTATGATTGACGAAAAGCCCGTAACCATTCTGGAGAGCGAGAGCATCGACTACAACGAGCCTCTGACCGTCGCCGATCTCTACGACAAGGCACTCTTTGACAGCATTACGTTCAACGATATGAGTATTCTCGCCGAGGCATCATCGCCACTGATTGGCATCGAGGCCGACGAGGCTGCTGAGATTATTCTCAAAGCAATGCAGACGTGGGATATGAATATCCTCAATACGGCAATGACACTCTATAAGGGCAATACGATGAAGGTTTTGGAGTCTAAATACAAAGGCGTGGAGGTGAAGTCAATCGGCAAAGCGCAGTCATCGGGATTGTACGCGGGCAAATTCGTCAAGTGCAAAGTCGTTATGCCTGATGGCAGTAAGGAGACACTAATGCTCGCCCTGCGCAACGACAACAAACAAGGCGTATGGGTGGTAGATGGTGGATTGTAAACCTAAATCATAAGCAAATTCATTGGGGCGGGCTGTGGGCTCGCCTTTTTTGCGCCAATTCACTTTACCACCAAGCACAAAAAAAGCAGACACCCAATGGATGTCTGCTCTATTTATACTCCCTAAGGGAGATATTCGCAAAATTACTCAGCAGCAACTACTGACAACGCAACAGTAGCCTTAACCTCGCGGTGGAGCTTAACCTCAGCGGTGTACTCACCAACAGTCTTGATAGACTCAACGGTGATAGCCTTGCGGTCAACTGTGATCTCCTTAGCAGCCAAAGCCTCAGCAACATCAGCTGAAGTTACAGCACCGAAGATCTTACCCTCCTCAGCCTTAACGGTGATAACCAAAGGCAAGTTAGCGATCTTCTCAGCCAATGCCTGAGCGTCAGCAAGGATCTTAGCGTCCTTGTGAGCACGCTGGCGAAGGTTCTCAGCCAATACCTTCTTAGCCGATGCGGTAGCAGCCTTAGCGAAACCCTGAGGAATCAAGTAATTGTTTGCGTAACCAGGCTTTACGTTAACGATATCGTTAGCATAACCCAAGTTCTCTACGTCTTTGATAAGAATAACTTCCATATTGCTCTCCTCCTCTTAATTATTTCATACAATCGGTTACGAACGGCAAAATAGCCAAGTGACGAGCACGCTTAACAGCCTGAGCCACCTTCTTCTGATACTTCTGAGAAGTACCGGTCAAACGACGGGGAAGAATCTTACCCTGCTCGTTGAGGAACTTCTTGAGGAACTCGCCGTCCTTATAATCTACGTACTTAATGCCGAGCTTCTTGAAGCGGCAGTACTTCTTCTTCTTTACATCTACTGATACGGGATTCAAATAACGAATCTCACCGCCCTTTACATTCTCCTGTGCCATAGTTTACTCCTCCTGTGATTTGTTAGCAAGCTTAGCGCGACGCTTTGCAGAGTACTCAACAGCGTACTTGTCCTGCTTGAAAGTTAAGAAACGAATGATACGCTCGTCACGACGATAGTTAGTCTCGAGCTTGTTAATGAGTGCACCCTCGCCCTCGAACTCTACGAGGAAGTAGAAGCCGGTGGTCTTCTTCTGGATGGGATAAGCGAGCTTCTTGAGGCCCCAGTTCTCCACATTCACGATCTGACCGCCGTTCTCGGTAATGATGCCCTGGAATTTGTCAGCAACCTCCTTCACCTGCGCGTCAGAGAGGACGGGAGTGACAATGAAAACGGTTTCGTAATTGTTCATAATTAATTTAATTAAAGTGTTTTTGTGCTTTTTAGCGGTGCAAAGGTACAACTTTTTTCTCGAAAACAAAATATTTCCTCAAGATTATTTGCAACTTACGCCCATTGTCTCAAAAAAAACCGCCCAACCATGCGGGGTTGGGCAGTAGATTTAGTGCGAAAAGCTCTTACTGGATAAATGCTCTTACAAATTCGCCTCTGAATTCAGGATCGGCAACGCCACGCGTCTCGGCCGAGTGAGTCTTCAAGTGGGGTGTAGATGAGTGGAACTTATGAGCCTCCTCGTTTTTCCATATCTCGAAGATAAAGAAAATGGTAGGATCAGAGGGCGACTGATAGAGCTCGTAGGCCTCGCAACCAGCCTCCTTCAAGGTCTCCACACGGCACTTGAGGAACGAGTCGCGGAATGTCGAGACATGCTCGGGCTTAACCTTGCGGACAATATTGAGCAACATACGCTCGCCCTTGGGTTGGCCATCGACAATGGTGCGAACCATCTGACCAGAGAAATCGGCATCGGCCAAGCCCTGCTCACTGCTAGTCTTCTGCATAGCAACAAAGTGAGGCATCTGCATATGCTTATTTAAATCTGCCTCGCTCTTCCACTTCTCAAAAAGAAGAATCTGCGAAGGATCGGTACAATGCTGGTAGTAGTCGTAGGTCAAATTACCCTCCTCTTTGAGTGTACCCTGACGGCAACTCTCCAAATTAGCCTTGTAATCCACCAATTTACCCATATTTGCTTTGAGCATAGCGTTAATCAAAAGATAACTCTCGCTCTGCTGTGCCTGTGCGACACCCACAAATGCAACTGCTGCAACAACGCACAACGCTACTCTAAAAAATCGTTTCATAATAGGTCTGCTTATTTAATGAAAATCTTATGCACCTTAGTCTTGAACGAGGGCTCGTTGATGCCCTGGCACTCCTCAGAGTGAACCTTCGAGTGAGGCAGCGAGCTATGGATGGTGTGTGCCTCGTCAGTAGTCCACAACTCATAGATAAGGAAGATGGTGGGATCGAGTACCGACTGGTAAATCTCAAATGCCTCGCAACCCTCCTCCTTAAGTGTAGCCTCGCGGCTCTTGAGGAACGAGTCGCGCAGAGTTGTAATGTGCTCGGGCTTAACCTTGCGGACGATGTTCATCCACAGACGCTCGCCGGCAGGCTCGGAGTTAATGTAG
Organism: Alistipes sp.; assembly: GCA_045654285.1. Classification (GTDB taxonomy): domain Bacteria; phylum Bacteroidota; class Bacteroidia; order Bacteroidales; family Rikenellaceae; genus Alistipes. The sequence goes on from JAZONC010000017.1 coordinate 11,543, forward strand.
GCACGATGTACGAAGCCCTTATACTCGGGATCGAGTGCTGCACTACGCTCGACCATAAGAGTCTTCAAATGCTCGGTTGCCGAGTGAGAGGCGTGACCAGCATCATTATTCCAAATCTCATAGTACACATACTCCTGCGGGTCGATACACGAACGGAAAATTTCGTATGCTAATGCTGTGCCCTCCTTCAAAGTCTCAACACGGCACTTAAGAAATGCCTCGGGCATAGCGCCATTGCCATTGTCTTTCTCTCGGGTAAATACATTGACTAAAATGTTCTTATCGGCCGTCTGAGCCAATACAACATCTGCCGAGAGCAACAACACTACGGCGCACAACGCAAGTTTAAAGATCTTTCTCATAGTTTTTTTTATTTATGTTAGTATTTATTCGCTTCAACCATAAGCAGGGGCTTTCCCCAGAAGGTAGTACCGAGACATAGCCACAACATCTTATGCACACACTTCCACATACAAATATACTCATTTTTGTGTAGCGAATGGTGCTTCGCGCCACTTATTTTTATAATAACTGCACAATCTGAATATTTTGCAGTGGCCAATTACTTATTTTTTGAGGGCAAAATCACTATATTTGCACTCGTAAACAAAGCGTAAGGTAGATATGCTCCGTAAACTTTCAATAATCACGGCTACATACATCACCAGCCTCATTGCTATGGCTCTGCAAAAACCACTCTTTCTGGCGTGGTATGCCGAGCGTGCAGCCGAGGCCTCGGGCTCTGAGCTGTTGGCCGTTGCGTGGCACGGTCTGCTACTTGACTCCACCACGGCGGCATACATCACTGCCATTCCGTGGCTGATGATGCTCATCACGGTATGGATAAACATTACCGAGCAAATCGTGCAAAGGGTGCTAAAGATCTATTTCGGCTTTATGGCATTTCTCTCGTCGCTTATCGTAGCTGTAGATATGGGGCTGTTCCACCACTGGGATTTCCGCCTCGACAGCACCATCATCCCCTACTTGCGCACACCCAAGGAGGCTGCCGCCAGCCTAACGTGGGGCGATTTGTGGCCAACAGTGTTGCTCTTCGTAGCGTATGGCGCTCTGCTCTTTATCCTATGGCGCCCCATAGCAAAGCTCTACCGCACGCACAAAGAGAGCCTCGGCCAGCGTATGCGTTCGACATTGGTGATGCTCCTTGCTGGAGGTCTTGTGTTTTTGGCTATCCGTGGTGGTGTGGACACCGCACCCGCAAATGTAAGCAAGGTATATTTCAGCGAGAATATGTTCCTGAATCAGGCTGCGACAAACCCTATATTCTCGTTCCTCTCATCAGCAGCACGTTCCGAACTCAAGGATAGCGACTACCGCTACTACTCAGACGAGGAGTGTGCCGAGATATTTTCGCAGGATGCTGGCAACACCTCTATTGGTAGCAATACAACGTCGCTCTTTAAGCACAAACGCCCCAATGTGGTGCTCGTTATGCTGGAGAGCCTGGGCCGTACGGTGGTTGACGAAGTGGTGGATGGCCGTGCCGTAGCACCCAACCTGCAACGCATAAAGAGCGAGGGCATTTGGTTTGAGAATATGTTGGCCAACTCATACCGTACCGACCGAGGTACGGTGGCCGTGATGAGTGGTTACCCGGCCCACCCCGTGGTATCGGTTATGAAGTATCCGCAAAAGGCCCACACCCTGCCCGCCATAGCACGCTCGCTACGCGACGAGGGCTATGCAACGAGCTTTATGTATGGCGGTGATGCCAATTTCACCAACACAATATCATACCTCTACGGCACAGGCGTGGAGCGTATAACCGACAAGGCGCAGATGACATTCGACGCCCCCACCAACAAATGGGGTTATGCCGATGATGTGGTCTGCCCCTACTTTGCCGATGAGGTGTTGGCCCTCTCCGAGCAAGACAAGCCCTTCTTCGCCACGCTACTCACGCTCTCATCGCACGAGCCATTCGATGTGCCATACTCGGCATTCGAGGATAAGATTCTTAACTCGGTGGCCTACACCGATCAGGCTGTAGGAGCGATGATTGACAAGTGGCGCGCGTCGTCAGCGTGGGATAATATGGTGGTGATACTCATCGCCGACCACGGTATGCCCTACCCCGCATCACTCACCACGGGAGCGTTGGAGCGCCAGCGCATACCTATGATTTGGACAGGTGGCGCGCTTAATCAGAGCGCTATGCAGGTTGACACCTACGCCTCGCAGGCTGACCTTGCCGCCACATTGCTCGCACAGCTTGGCATCGACCATAGCGACTTCCTCTTTAGTCGCGACATATTCGACACATCGCAATCTCACTCGGCATTCTGGACTTGGAACAATGCTTTCGGATTGATAAATGCCGATGGGCACCTGATATATAACCTCACAGGCAACAACATAATCGACGAGAGTGGCACAACCACCGACTTCGAGCGCCGAGGCAAAGCCATCGTGCAGACCATACACCAAGATATACGCAAACGATAGATAATGAATCTCCGCTCGACCATACTATTCATCACACTCACCGCACTTGTTGTGGTGCTCTTTGCCGTCGATATGATGGTGGGCTCGGTGGGTATCTCCGCAGGGGATGTATGGGCAGCTCTTACGGGTGGCGAGTGCGACCCCATAACACGCAAGATTATCATCGACATCCGCCTGATGAAGGCCATCGTGGCCATCCTTGCGGGTGCAGCACTTGCCGTGAGCGGACTACAGATGCAGACCCTCTTTCGAAACCCGCTGGCAGGCCCCTATGTGTTGGGCGTAAGCTCGGGTGCAAGCCTCGGCGTGGCACTCTTCATTCTCGGCGCTCCGATTCTCGGTCTTGGCAGTTCGGCTATGCTCTCAACGATGGGCATTGCAGGTGCAGCGTGGTTGGGTGCGGCGTCAATTCTGGCCATCGTCGCGGCTGTGAGCCAACGCATAAAGGATATTATGGTGATTCTGATCCTCGGTATGATGGTAAGCTCGGGCGTGAGTGCCATCGTGCAGATACTACAATACCTGAGCGACGAGGAGTCTCTGAAGAGCTTCGTCATCTGGACAATGGGCTCGCTGGGCGACATCACCTCATCACAACTATGGTTGGTTGCGCCTGCCGTCGTTGCAGGACTCTTGATCTCGGTGGCCGTCATCAAGCCTATGAACCTACTGCTGTTGGGCGAGGGTTATGCTCGCACAATGGGTCTCAACATACGCCGCACGCGTTCGCTCATACTCCTCTCGACCACCCTGCTGGCAGGCACCATTACAGCCTTCTGTGGTCCTATCGGATTTATTGGCTTGGCCATACCGCACGTAGCGCGTATGCTCATTCGCAATGCCGACCATCGCCTGCTGCTCCCCGCAACGGCACTAACGGGAGCCGTGTCGCTATTGGTGTGCGACATAGTATCAAAGATGCTGACTCTGCCAGTGAATACCATCACAGCACTGCTCGGTATTCCCATTGTGATATGGGTAGTTATCCGCAACAAAAATATTGTATAGTATGATTCGTTTCGAGAATATAACATTGGGTTACGGCAACCGCACTCTAATCGAGGGACTCACGGCAGAGGTGCGCCGTGGCGAGCTCACTGCACTGGTGGGGCGCAACGGCACGGGCAAGAGTACCCTGCTGCGTGCCATAGCGCAGCTTGGCGAAGTGCTGTCGGGCGAGATCGTACTCAACGGCAAGAGACTTTCGTCGCTCACACCTGCCGATATGGCCTCGATGGTGGCCTTCGTTACCACCGACAAGGTGCGCATCGCCAACCTGCGGTGCCGCGATGTGGTGGCACTTGGTCGTGCCCCCTACACCAATTGGATTGGGCGTATGCAGGAGCAGGATATAGCTATTGTGGAGGAGTCCCTGGCAGCCGTAGGGATGAGCGACTATGCCGACAAGACGATGGACCGTATGTCGGACGGAGAGTGCCAACGCATAATGATTGCCCGCGCCCTGGCACAGCAGACACCCATCATACTGCTGGACGAGCCCACCGCATTTCTCGATATGCCCAACCGCTATGAGCTATGCACCCTACTACGTCGTCTTGCTCACGATGAGCAGAAGTGCATACTCTTCTCGACCCACGAGCTCGACATTGCCCTCTCGCTATGCGATGCCATAGCACTCATATCACCCCCTGAGCTACACATACTCCCCACCGAGGAGATGGTGCACAGCGGCCACATCGAGCGTCTGTTCACAACGGGCATTGTGAGTTTCGACCCCACAACAAAAAGCGTTGAGATAAAGACAAAATAAGGAGCAACCCCGTGTGAGGTTGCTCCTTATATTATACATATAGGTAAGTCTTACAACTTCTCGCCAAAGGCCAAGTCGCCCGCATCGCCAATGCCTGGCACGATGTAGGCACGCGAGGTGAGTTCAGCATCCACCGCACCAAGCCACAGCGTCGTTGTGCGCGATGGCAGGTGGCGCGTTACATAATCCACACCCTGCTCGCTGGCGATAACCGAGGCTATATGCGTATGCTCTGGCTCACCGCCCTTAGCCACCAACGCCTCGTAGGCCAACACGAGCGAAGTTCCCGTAGCCAGCATAGGATCGACCAGAATAAGGGTCTTACCCTCGAGATTACAATTTGAGATATACTCCACCTTGACCTTGAACGAGCCATCCTTCGAGCTCTTGCGATAGGCTGAAATGAAGGCGCTCTCGGCGTCATCAAAGTAATTTAGAAATCCCTGATGCAGAGGAAGTCCCGCGCGCAAGATGGTGGCAAGGACAATCTTATCGCTGATCATTTCAATAGATGCCTCACCCAGCGGAGTCTCCACCACACAACTGCGGTAGTTGAGCGAGCGTGAAATCTCGTAGCTCATAACCTCGCCTATGCGCTCCATATTGCGACGAAAGCGCATTGAATCGCGCTGTACCTCGCGGTCGCGTATCTGGGCGATAAACTTATTGAAGATCGAATTCTCCTTACTCAAAATGTGAATCATAGCATCTCCGTTTAGTACAAGAAATTGTTGAATGGGTATCTTCCTGCGTGTATCTCACGAACCATACCATAGAGGTCGGAACGCAACTTTTCAATATTAAGGCGCTCGACAGCCGAGATGAAGATACAAGGCGTGTTGGCCTTGGCGATCCAACTCTTCTTCAGATCCTCCAACGAGAGATTCTTGCGCGTAGCGGGGGTCAGGTCGTCCTCCTCCTTCTTCTCATAGGTATAAGCATCGATCTTGTTAAATACCAGATAAACAGGTTTATCACCCGCGCCAATATCCTGCAAGGTCTGTTTCACCACGGCAATCTGCTCCTCGAAGTTGGGATGCGAAATATCGACAACGTGAATCAAAAGGTCGGCCTCGCGCACCTCGTCGAGGGTCGATTTGAACGATTCGATAAGCTCGGTGGGAAGCTTGCGGATAAATCCTACGGTATCCGACAAGAGGAACGGCAGGTTATCGAAAACCACCTTACGCACCGTTGTATCGAGCGTCGCAAAGAGTTTATTCTCGGCAAAAACCTCGCTCTTAGAGACAAGGTTCATAAGTGTAGATTTTCCCACATTGGTATAGCCAACCAACGCCACGCGCACCATCGAGCCACGGTTAGAGCGCTGAACAGCCATCTGGCGGTCGATCTTCGAGAGCTCCTCCTTGAGCTTCGATATGCGGTTACGCACGATACGGCGGTCGGTCTCGATCTCGCGCTCACCAGCACCACCACGGGTACCCGTGCCTCCTCGCTGACGCTCAAGGTGGGTCCACATACCTGCCAAGCGAGGCAACATATACTCGTGCTGAGCCAACTGCACCTGCGTCTTGGCGTAGGCCGTGCGGGCACGCGACATAAATATATCGAGGATCAAACGCGTGCGGTCCAAGATGCGACAAGGCATCTCCTTCTCGATATTGCGGGTCTGCGAGGGTGAGAGCTCATCGTCGAAGATAACGACATCGATCTCATTCTCTTCGCAATAAGTTGCAATCTCCTCCAGCTTTCCTGGGCCTACATAGATACGCGACGAGGGCTGGGGCAGACGCTGAGTGAAGCGACGCACGGTAACAATATCTGCCGTCTCGGCCAAAAATTCCAACTCGCCTAAAAACTCCTCGGCCTGCTCGATGGGTTGTCCATCGCGTATAACGGCCACGACAACGGCGCGCTCACGCAAGTCCTGAGGCTCCTCGACCTGTGTATTATTCTCTTTACTCTTTGCCATCCTTTTGGGGATAAAAAAAAGCATCCCGAAACAAGAGTCGCGGGATACCTTATATAAGTACTAAGTATTAGTTGTTCTGAATCTGGAATACAACAGGCAATGTGTACTTTACACGTACGGGCTTGTTGCTCTGCATACCGGGCTCCCACTTGGGTGAGTTGCCTACTACGCGAGTTGCCTCCTCAGCCAAAGACTTATCGGGTGCCTGAAGTACCTGAATGTTAGATACAGTACCGTCGCGCTCAACAACGAATGAAACAACTACACGACCAGAGATACCGTTCTCCTGAGCGATCTGGGGGTAACGAAGACGACCCTGAACCCAGTTACGGAACTGGTTAAGATCACCACCACGGAATGGAGGCATCTTCTCTACCTTGTTGAAGCGCTGGTCCTCCTCGATCTCCTCCTCCTCAACCTCAACGATTGTGGTCTCAATCTCCATACCCTCCTCGAACTCGTCGAAAGTCATAATCTCGGTGGTAATCTTAGAGTCGTTGGTAACGATGTCAAGAATATCGTTGAAGACCTTAATCTCGACCTTCTTAGGAGCCTCAGGTGGCTTCTGCTCGTTACGAGTAATCTCGGTAATCTCCTCCTCAATGGGAGCATAATTCAAATCGACCTGCTCGATACGATACTCCTTCGGAGCGTAAAGGAACGCACCGATAGTAATCAACAAGGAAATGATCAAGCCGATCTCAAGGAACAGACCTTTCTGGTTCTGAAGATCTGCCTTAGGTGATTTTTTAATTTCCATAAATGTTAGTTTTATTTTTCAATTTAATTTGTTCATTCGTTTTAAGTGGCGGGGTAAATCACTCAACCCCTTAACACACAATGCATTAATACCAACACACCACCATCTACCGCAACTCTATGCAGACGACGACGCACCGCTATTAACGACTATATGCGCGGTTGTTTGGGCAAATATAATGATAAATTTTCAAAAAATAATGCACAGCGGAGAAAAATCTTCATTTTTTTTTTACTTTTGTTGTCGTAGTTCAGATTTGTTATGTCAGAAAACAGAAAAAATAGCCTCTATGGTCTAACCCTCGAGCAGTTACAGGCGCTCTGTGAGAAGCACTCGCTACCTCGCTTTGCAGCCAAGCAGATTGCCCGCTGGCTATATGTTCGCCGCGTGAAGGATATAGACCAGATGACCGACCTTTCGAAGGCTGCCCGCACCACGCTCAAGGAGCATTACGACTTGGGCCTAACAGCGCCCCTAAAGGAGAGCATATCGTCCGATGGCACAAAGAAATATCTCTTCCGCACACAGCAGGGCGAGTTCATCGAATCGGCGTACATACCCGATGGCGATCGTGCCACGCTGTGCGTATCGTCGCAGGCGGGTTGCCGTATGGGTTGCCGCTTCTGCGCCACGGCACGCCAAGGATTACAACATTCGTTATCGACAACCGAGATTCTCAACCAGATAATATCTATCCCCGAGAGCGAAAAACTCACCAACTTGGTGTTTATGGGTATGGGCGAGCCGCTGGATAATATAGATAATGTATTGGCCGCCTTGCAAATAATCACCTCGTCGTGGGGAATGGCCTGGTCGCCCACGCGCGTAACTCTCTCGACAGCAGGCGTAGCTCGCGAGCTGGATAGGTTTATGAATGAGACGAAGGTGCACCTGGCAGTAAGTCTGCACAATCCCTTCCACGACGAGCGCCGCGAGATTATGCCCATCGAGAATGCCTATCCCATACGCGAGGTGTGCGATATCTTGCGTCGTTACGACTTCACGGGACAGCGCCGAGTATCGTTCGAGTACATCGTGATGGAGGGTCTGAACGACTCACCCGCACACATCAAGGAGTTGTGCCGTCTGCTCGATGGTATAAAGTGTAGGATGAATCTTATCCGTTTCCATAAGATTCCCGACTCACCCTACTACTCACCTTCGGACGAGCATATGCGCAAGTTCCGCGACACACTAACTGCCAAAGGAATACAGACAACCATTCGCGCCTCGCGAGGCGAGGATATAAAGGCGGCCTGCGGATTGTTATCAACGGCCGAGAAAAACCAATAACCCCCATCAGAGATGATTACCTTAATAGAAAAATATTTCCCCACGCTCACCGAGCAACAGAGGGAGCAGTTCCGCTCGCTCTACGACCTCTATGCCGATTGGAATGCGAAGATAAATGTAGTATCGCGCAAGGATTTTGACCAATTGTACCTGCGCCACATTCTCCACTCGCTGGCCATTGCCAAGGTGTGCCAATTTGAGGCTGGTGCAAGGGTGCTGGATGTAGGATGCGGCGGAGGATTCCCAAGCGTGCCGTTGGCCATTATGTTTCCCGAGGTGAAGTTTGTATCGGCCGACTCTATTGGCAAGAAGATTACGGTGGTTAAGGGTGTATGCGAAGGAGTTGGTATTACCAATATAGACGCGCGTAATGTGCGCGTGGAGCAGATTCCCGAAAAGTTCGACTATGTGGTCTCGCGAGCCGTAACCGAAATGCCCCAGTTTGTCAAGTGGATATGGTCGAAAATTGAGCGAGGACAAAAGGGTACGCTTCCCAACGGAATACTCTACCTCAAGGGCGGTGATTTGACCGAGGAGCTCGCCGCCACAAAGATGAAATGGACGGAGTATCAGATTTCGGAGTTCTTCGAGGAGGAGTTTTTCGAGACAAAAAAGGTAGTATATACGGCCAAATAAAAAATAGAGTCCAGAGTGGACTCTATTTTTTATTTGTTCAATCCTGCAGCTACAATAGCCTCGGCCAACAAGAAGTCATCGGGATTATCAATATCCATACACTCAATGCGATCGGTAACAGCCATATAGGGGCGTTCGCCTATGCGACGACGCTTGCCGTGCCACACCTCGCGTTCGAAGACGAAGAATGCCGAGGTCTCAACATACACAGGCTCCAGGTCCTGCGTACGCGGAACACGGTCGAGCGAGTAGTTAAGCGGCTTGCCATCCCACCACGCAAAGGTCTGCACACGCTCGGCACTAAAGGCTGAGTCGTACTTACCACTCTCAACGCGAGCCACAGCGTCGGCAATGGTTGCCGAGCGAATAAAGGGTGATGTGGCGTGGGCAAGGATATATATATCGGCATCTACAGCCGACGTGAAGGCATCGTATATCTCCTCGCCGAGTGTAGTGTTGGAGTCCAGACTCTGGTCGCGTTGCAAAAACTTAACCCCCTCGGGCAAATACTGTTGCACATCGGGATTACTGCAGTAGAGATAGACCTCGTCAATATTCTCCACCTGCGTAAGCGTCTGCAACAAGTATGTCATCAACGGACGACCGCCCAACTCGCGTAGGTTCTTACCCTCGACGCGCTGGCTATTGAGTCTGATAGGAACAAAAGCTACTTTTTTCATCTTACTGTACTAAAAGATTACACCCTCTTACTTCGGCACCCGACAATCGTCCCTCGACCATAAACGAGCCATCGTCGAAAAGTCGGCCCACATCCTGCGTCGCAATAAAAGCGCACGACGAGAAGTTGGCCAAATCGATTATATTCAACGCTCCGCGCGAGGGCGCAGACGACACACTGAAAGGATTGTTCACATCGCGCACCACAACGCGCATCCACGCTGGAGCACGAAATATGCCATCGCCCGATGAGTAGGCCTGCGAGGTGAGCTCAGCCATACCATACTCCGAATGAATCTTCTCCACGCCAAAGGCCGTAGTGAGAATCTTATGAAACTCTGACTTCGACAACTCCTCTCGGCGACCCTTCATTCCACCCGTCTCCATAACAATCGTATTAGAGAGTTTGGGTGCATACTGCTCGGCCAAATCCCACAAGGCGTAGCTCACACCGAGTAGAATCTTCGGCTTGGGGTCGGATGCCATATCGGCGATAAGTTTTTCGTACTCATCCAAATAGAATCCTCCCGAGCCACAACGCGCAATGAGCCTATCGACCATATAGACCAGCGACGAACCCTCGCGTTCGAGGTACGATGGCAAAAGTCCATAGATGCTCCACCCACGCGTATCGCCATAGAACTGCTCAAAGGCCTTAGTGAAGGCTCTCTCGTAAAGCGCAAGACTCTGCATCAGATGGCGCGACGGGGTTTGCCCCGTAGTGCTACTCGATGTAAAGATCTTCTCGGGTGCCGCATCACCGCAGTATATGTCGCGCAACTTGAATAACTCAATGGGTAGGAAAGGAATATCCTCCACACGCCTCACCTCATCGGGATCGACACCTACCAACTCGACATACTCCCCATAGGGTTTACATCGTGCGACCTGCTCGCGAAACAGTGCCAAAGCTACATCTTGAAACTCCGCCTCGGTTGAGATAGAAAATATGCTGTCGGAAAAATTCATATACAAGCAAAAAATCCGATTCGGGGGTCGGCACTCCAACCCCCGAAAACGGATATTCATATTAGTAGCCTCTACTTCTTGCTCTTGGGGGCAAGAATCATATTCATCTTCTTACCATCGAGTTTGGGCATAAGCTCCACCTTTGCAATCTCCTCGAGATCAGTAGCAAAACGCAACAAAAGAATCTCGCCCTGCTCCTTGAAAACAATCGAGCGACCGCGGAAGAATACCGAAGCCTTAACCTTAGCACCCTCCTTGATGAAGTTCTCGGCGTGCTTGAGCTTAAAGTTGTAGTCGTGGTCGTCGGTCTGGGGACCAAAACGAATCTCCTTAACCACTACCTTAACCTGCTTAGCCTTAATCTCCTTAGCCTTACGCTTCTGCTGGTAGAGGAACTTCTGATAGTCGGCAATGCGGCATACGGGAGGCTCGGCATTGGGAGAGATCTCAATGAGGTCCAACTCCATCTCGTCGGCCATAGCGATTGCCTGCTTGATGGGCAACACCAGGTTGGGCTCTACATTCTCGCCAACGATACGCACCATAGGCGCCGTAATCTCGTTATTGATACGGTTGGGATTCTCTTTCTCTACGCGACGGCCTCGCATACCCTGCTGCTGAGGCTTGTTGTTACCGCCGTTCATCGGACGTGGCGGAAACGGTTTCTGTGTAATTGCCAAATTAGTTACTTGTTCGTTTAACTTATGTTAATTGCGGAGCTTAGTTACTCCATCTTATTTGCTTCAATCTCGGCGTCAACGAGTGATGTGATGTGTGCTGCGAACTCCTCGACAGTCATAGCACCCTTGTCGCCCTCGCCCTGAACGCGAACCGACACCTTGCCCTCGGCTGCCTCCTTCTCACCTACGACAAGCAAGAAGGGGATACGCTTGAGCTCGTTGTCGCGAATCTTACGACCAATCTTCTCGTTGCGCTCGACAACCTGCACGCGTACATCGGCCTTGCCCAAACGCTTAGCTACATCGTTAGCGTAGTCGTTGAACTTCTCCGAGATAGGCAGGATAACAGCCTGATCGGGAGTAAGCCACAAGGGGAAGCGACCTGCAGTGTGCTCCAACAACACTGCCACGAAACGCTCCATAGAGCCGAACGGCGCACGGTGGATCATAATGGGACGATGCAACTTATCGTCATTGCCCTTGTATGTAAGATCGAAACGCTCGGGAAGGTTATAATCAACCTGGATTGTACCGAGCTGCCAGCTACGACCGAGTGCATCCTTAACCATAAAGTCGAGCTTAGGACCGTAGAATGCAGCCTCACCCAACTCAACGGTTGTATTGAGACCCTTCTCCTTACAAGCCTGGATGATAGCCGACTCTGCCTTCTCCCAATTCTCGTCCGAACCGATATACTTCTCGGTGTTGTTGGGGTCGCGCAATGAAATCTGAGCAGTGTAGTTCTCGAACTTCAATGTGCGGAAGATGTAGAGTACGATATCGATAACCTTCTCGAACTCCTCCAGGAGCTGATCGGGGCGTACGAAGAGGTGAGCATCATCCTGTGTAAAGCTACGCACACGAGTCAAGCCGTGCAACTCACCCGACTGCTCGTAACGATATACGGTACCGAACTCCGCCAAGCGAACGGGAAGATCCTTATATGAGCGTGGCTTCGAGCGGTAGATCTCGCAGTGGTGGGGGCAGTTCATAGGCTTGAGCAAGTACTCCTCACCCTCGAAAGGAGTGTGGATAGGCTGGAATGAGTCCTTACCATACTTTGCGTAGTGGCCCGATGTAACATAGAGATCCTTGTTACCGATGTGGGGAGTGATTACCTGCATATAGCCATAATCCTTCTGAATCTGGCGCAAGAAACGCTCCAGACGGTCGCGCAACTCGGCGCCCTTGGGAAGCCACATAGGAAGACCCTGACCCACACGCTGAGAGAACATAAAGAGCTCGAGATCCTTACCCAGCTTACGGTGGTCGCGCTTCTTAGCCTCCTCGATCATAGCCAGATACTCGTCGAGCATCGACTTCTTGGGGAACGATACGCCGTAGATACGAGTAAGCATCTTGTTCTTCTCGTTACCACGCCAGTAAGCACCAGCAACAGATGTAAGCTTTACAGCCTTGATAACACCTGTGTTGGGGATATGCGGACCGCGGCAGAGGTCGGTGAAATCGCCGTTTGTATAGAATGAGATGGTGCCATCCTCAAGGTCCTGAATAAGCTCAACCTTGTACTGATCGCCCTTCTCGGTAAATGTCTTGAGTGCCTCGGCCTTCGACACCTCCGAGCGAACGAGTTCCTCCTTGCCGCGAGCCAACTCCTGCATCTTCTTCTCGATAGCGGGAAGATCACCCTCGGTGATGGGTGTGGGAGAATCTACATCATAGTAGAAACCGTTGTCGATAGCGGGACCGATACCGAACTTAATGCCAGGATAGAGGCTCTGCAAAGCCTCAGCCAGCAGGTGCGACGATGTGTGCCAGAAGGCGTGCTTGCCCTCGGCATCGTCCCACTTGTAGAACTTAATTGAAGCGTCCTTATTGATGGCGCGAGTCATATCGACTGTTTCGCCATTTACCGAAGCGGCCAGACAGTCGGCAGCGAGACGAGGGCTGATGCTCTCGGCTACTTGGTAAGCAGTTGTTCCTGCGGCAAACTCCTTAATGTTGCCATCAGGAAAAGTGATTTTAATCATAATTGTTTATCTAAGTTTTATGTTTTGAACCTACGGCCGCTTCCACAATTACGAGACGGAATACGGTCTTCGGCTCGGTTAATTTCGTTAATTCAAAATTCTGGATTCAAAATTCAAAATTACTCCTCTTTCTTTTCGCGTTTTTTGCGAAAATAGTCGTAGATAAAATATCCTGCCGAAAAGAGTATGCACAACTCGGCTATGGTCGAGGGCCACTCAAACTCGGCGCCCGTATTAGCCTTATAGACATTTGCACCCAAGCCGACAATCGACAGCACCACTACAAAAATCCACAGTGCCAGATTGCCACGCGTATGTTTTACTCCTCCCTGCTCTAACATATTTCTCTACTTTTTTGTTCTTCTCAAAATTAAAAGTCCAATTTTTAATTTTGATCTCTAAATTTTGAATTTCGCCTACTCCTCCGTCTCAGGCAGCTTCAAATCCTTAACCGACACATCGCGACCCTTATCGCGCTCGAAGTGCTGCAGCGGACGCGCTGTCCACTCAGCCCACTGCTCGCGATTACGAACGATGTCGATAGCGGCATAGATAGCATTTCGCATCGACTGCGGATCGGCAATACCCTTGCCTGCAATGTCGTACGCTGTGCCGTGGTCGGGCGAGGTACGAACAGCCGAGAGACCTGCGGTGAAGTTCACGCCATCGGGCGAGAGGGTCTTGAATGGCGTCAGGCCCTGGTCGTGATACATAGCCAGCACTGCGTCGTACTTTGTGTAGCCGCCACCCGCAAACAGGCCATCGGCGGGGAAGGGGCCGAAAGCCAAAGTGCCCTCACTGAAAGCCTCCTCAATGGCGGGCTTTATAATCTCCTGCTCCTCGGTGCCGAGCATACCACCCTCGCCTGCGTGGGGGTTGAGCGCAAGCACTGCGATGCGGGGCTCAACAATGCCAAAGTCCTCCTTCAAAGTCTGGCGCAATATAGAGAGCGACTGCAAAATCTTCTCCTTCGAGATACTGCGGCTGACCTCTGCCACGGGGATGTGGATTGTAACCAAACCCACTCGCAGACGGTCGCTGCACATAATCATCATTGGCTCGCCCTCGAGGTGCGACGCCACAAACTCGGTGTGGCCCGTAAAGCGAAACTTATCGCTCTGCGCCATCTCCTTATCGATGGGGGCGGTTACCATAGCGTCGATAGCGCCCTCCTTCAAATCTACAACAGCTACCTCCAGTGCCTCGACGGCAGCTTTGCCACCCTCGACTGAGGGCACGCCCGGCTGGGGCTCTGCATCACCCGTATCGACAAGGTTCACCTTGCCACGACGAGCATCATCGGCCGAAGCCACTACATTGAAGTGAACGCCATACTCCTCCTTGTCGAGCATCGCCATATATGCCTTGGCCGCTTTGTGCGAACCGTAGATGACGGGAGTAAAGAGTTCTGCTATGCGCTGATCGGCAAAGGTGCGGAGAATAACCTCCCAGCCTACGCCATTCACATCGCCTTGTGTAATTCCTATCTTAAGTCTTGATTCCGACATAATAATCCATACTTTTCAAACAGCAAATATACTAATAATTTTCAATTATTAACCTCTTACGGCGATTTTGATGCCTATGATACAAAAAAAAACGACTCCAAAGAGCCGTTTTTATATCGTTTTTATCGTTTTGCTGTCGTTATCAACCTCTTGCACGACGCCTAAACTCGGCGCAAACGATGCCCGTAGCCATTGCTACATTGAGCGACTCGGAGCCCTGACGCTCCGCTGGATAGGCCGGGATCAGCAACTTATGCGTAAAGCTGCGCGCGCACTCATCGCTCACGCCCTTGCCCTCGTTGCCCATAACAATCACACCTTCGGTTTTAAGGTCAGCATCGTAGATATTATCACCATCGAGCATAGTGCCATACACCGCCACCCCACTCTCAGCCGTGCGCCTAAGGAAATCGGCCAGTGGCAGGTAGTGCACCTTCACGCGCAGAATAGCACCCATCGTAGCCTGCACAACCTTTGAATTGAAGCAATCGGCCGTATCCTCCGAGCAGTATATATCCTCCACGCCAAACCAATCGGCAAGGCGTATGATGGTACCCAAATTGCCAGGATTCTGCACCCCGTCGAGTGCCAGCGTAAGGCGGTCGGCAGGCGCCTGAACAGGGGTTTTATGACGAGGTTGCTCGACAACGGCAAGCGATGTAGAGGCGGTCTTTAGTTGCGATATGCGCTCCATCTCCTTAGCCGTAACGCACTCGGCACGACCATCGAAATGACCCTCGACAGCATACAGTGCTCTCACCTTTAAGCCCGACTGCAGGATCTCGCCGATGAGCTTGTCGCCCTCGGCAACGAACAATCGCTCCTCGTCGCGCGTGCGCTTATCCGAGAGCGAACGAATGAATTGTATCTCGGCCTTTGTCATAGTTTTATGGCTTTAGGTTCAATCAAAAAAGTCTCTCGTTCGCGAGCGATGTCGGTCGCAGGGAATATCTCGCGCGCCTCAGCCAGCAACATATCCAAATCCTTATATCGCGACGAAAAATGCCCAATGAGCAGTCGTCCTGCGCCAGCCATCTGAGCCACTTTAGCAGCATCGACCGTGGTGGCGTGGCCTCGTTCCTTAGCCGTCTTACGCATATCGGCGGCATAGGTGGCCTCGTGGTAGAGCATATCTACCCCCTCGACCATCTTGGCCAGTCGGGCCGAGTAGTTGGTGTCGGAGCAGTAGGCATACGACAATGCTCCATAGGGACGGTAAGTTATATCGGCATTTGCCAGCACCTCACCCGAGTCCAGCACGACATCCTCACCTCGCTTGGCCTGCACGATTTGCTGAACGGTGAGACCATAGCGCTCGATAGAGAACTTTTTGACATTAAGCGCAGGCTCCTTCTGGCGGAACAGATAGCCCGCCGTGGGGATACGATGGCGTAATGGCAAAGACCACACCTGGGTAGTGTCGTTCTCGAAGATTATCTGATGTTTAGTCGTATCGACCTCCACCCACTCGGGCTCGTAGGGCAAGTTGCTCTCACATAGGCGCAAGAAGCCCTCCAGCATCTCCCCAAAGGGTCGCGGAGCATAGATTCTGAGCGGCGTGCGACGGCCATAAAGGCCGAGTGTCGAGAGCATTGGAAACAGGCCATAGAGGTGGTCGCCGTGCAGATGCGAGATAAAGACGGCTCGCAGTTTGAGAGCCGATATTCCGCACCTGGCCATCTGACGCTGCACACCCTCGCCCGCATCGACAAGAAAATATTGTTCGTTGATATTCACAACCTGCGCCGAGGGGTGCCCCGACGCAGTGGGTTTAGCCGACGAATTGCCGAGTATGGTGACTGCAATTGACATTACTTGCTCAACAGATAACGCTCACAATCAAGAGCTGCGATACAGCCCGAGCCAGCAGCCGTAATAGCCTGACGGTAGTGGGGATCCTTCACATCACCAGCGGCAAAGACGCCCTCGATATTGGTCTTCGATGTGCCAGGGATAACCTTGATATAACCCTCCTCGTCGAGGTCCAGCTTACCCTTGAAGAGCTCGGTGTTGGGATGATGGCCAATAGCGAGGAAGAAACCGGTAATGTCGATGGTAGTCTGCTCGCCCGATGAGTGGCGCAAAAGAGCACCCGTAACGCCATCCTCGTCGCCCAGCACCTCGACGGTGTTGTACTCGAACATAACCTTGATATTGGGAGTGTTGAACACACGCTCCTGCATAGCCTTCGATGCACGCAAGAAGGGTTTTCGAACGATCAGGTAAACCTGCTTGCAGATTGAAGCCAGATATGTTGCCTCCTCACAAGCGGTGTCGCCACCACCCACTACAGCAACATTCTGCTTGCGGTAGAAGAAACCATCGCACGTTGCGCAGGCGCTAACGCCCTGACCTCTGTACTTCATCTCCGACTCCAGGCCCAAATACTTTGCCGAAGCACCCGTAGCCACGATAAGCGACTCTGCCTCGATCTTCTTCTCGCCATCGATAGTTACCACAAAGGGGCGCACATCGAAGTCGATGTCGGTTACAATGCCGAATCGCACATCGGCACCAAAACGCTGTGCCTGCTTCTTCAGATCGGCCATCATTGCTGTACCTGTGATACCCTCGGGGTAACCGGGGAAGTTCTCAATCTCGGTGGTTGTAGTGAGCTGACCACCGGGCTCGATACCCTCGTAAACAATAGGTGAAAGGTTAGCACGCGAAGCGTAAATTGCGGCTGTAAAACCTGCGGGGCCGCTACCGATAATAAGACATTTTGTCTGCTCCATAATCTCTATAATTTTTTTATTACTCTTTTATCTTCATTTCAGGGACGAGCGCCGTGCCATCAATAAGTTGTAGATCCTTAACCATATGCAGTGTACCCTGCTTATAATGCTGGAAATGCGGGGTGGCGATGTGATGCTCGTAGGCAGCACGATCCCGATAAATCTCAAGAATTGTGATGTGGCAGGGACGCTCCTTCTCCTGCACGCTGAAAAGGGTTATAACACCCTCCTCGCGCTCGAACGAGAGACGCCCCACCTCACCCACAAAGGTAAGGTATTCATCCAAATACTCTTCGTGAATCTCCAACTTAGATAGGCGCACTACGCGTGAATCATACTCTTTGTGCATATCTTTTTGTTTTTCTTGCCCACACGCCACCATAAGGCACAGGCACAGGGCAAGTAATCCTCTCCCCATTTGTTATATATAAAATAATATTGTTTTTCAACCATTTACCCAAACCTTCGGGGGGGGGTAATTGGACATATCGGCAGGCTCTACGACAAGGCCTTCGTAATCGAATACAATACACTCTTCGCCACGCCACGCCCTTGTGCGACCACTACGGCAGTCATACTCCACACTATCGTAAATGGGTTCCACGATGATCTCACCTTTGCGATCAATTACACCCATTCCCAACTCAGTCTCCACCTCCACACGACCCTCGCTGAAGTTGCCAACCCACACATATCGAGGCTCGACGACAACCCTATTTTCGCTATCGACAAAACCCCATCCCGACTCATCCTCCACGGCGGCCAGACCCTCGTGCATAGGTCGCACATAGAGGTGTCCCGTGAGGCGAGAGGCGACATCGTAGGTCTGCGTAGCGGACTCTCTAAGCAACATCGTATCGGCTCTTGAGGCTATCTTCTCTCGTAGGAGATCAAACGCCTCGGCATCGCCACCTACGCCTGCGGTGGCGTAGTACCATCTAATAAGATGCGCACGACCCTTGCCGTCGATTACCACATTATCCTCACGCACAGCGTTATGCGACACATCGGCACACAACAGCGCGCCCTGCAACTCATTCAACGCCTCAATCAGACGCTCGGACTCGGCCTCATCGACAACTGCGGCCACGGCATCACTCAGGCTCTCACCCTCGGGTAGTGGCTCACGCAAAATATCGCAACTACATTCGCGACCTAAGCTATCGACCACCATCATCTCGCCACGCAGAATCTCAAGTCGCGGCACACTCACCACGACGAGTTCCCTATGCAGTGGTATGAATCGCTCGACGCGTCTGAGCGACGAGGATGACAACGGCATATAGAGCCTATACTTCTCTCCATCGCACTCCACCTCACACTCGGCAAAATAGGTCGAACGCACAATACTATCGCCACACCACCTCAGGCGCGACATACGCTTAAAGCACTGCTTGGGCGAGCATAGAGCCGAGCGAAGTGATGAGATTGTTACCATACTACACCATTCGTGTTATGCTACGCGAGCCAATATTTATAATCGACAACAACTCTGCCACCGTGGCGTTGTACCCCAAACCATAGTAGGGCGGTACGGCGACAGCACCCTTCAGATCGTGAATAGCCTCGGCAAAGGCCTCGGGCATAATGCTCGAACACTCGGCCAGCACACGCGCTGGACGACCCGCCGCAAGCAACTCGTCGGCCATCGGGAAGATAATCGAGGGCAGAGAGTCGGCGGTGGTGATGTGCACATTGAGCAACAACACATTACCATCGTCGGTACTTATTGCTCGCACCTGCGAGCAGATGTCGAGCAACTCACCATCGTTGCAGTCCGACGGCTCGCCATCGGTTATGTTTATCACTATCGGTGGAAAACTCTCTCTATTCTCGCTCTTACCGCACCACTCTGCCAACAGATCGCGCACCCGCAGCATAGCCTCATACATAGGCGTTGTTCCCTCGGCGTGTGGCTCGACCCACGCCACACGACTATGTTCTACCATAGCCGCCGTGCCATCGGGTAGAAGAGTCTCTACGGAGATACTCTTCATACGCGGCTCACGCAAGGCAAGTTCATCGACCGACACCCAACCACTCTGACCGAGCAACATATCAACACTATCGTTGCCATAACCCACCACGGCCACATCGTAGTAGTTGCGCACGCCATCGGTTCGACGCGAGCGATCTACCAGCTCCGAAACAAGCGCATTGGCCGTAAAAGCTACCGCCTCAGCCTTGGTCATCATCATACGCCCAAAGCGCACGTGCCCCTGCATCGAGGCTGAGCGGTCGAGCATAATCACAAAAGCCGTACGATGACGGCGTGTAATCTCTTGCGTGTACATTAATGAAAATCAGGTTTGCTTTGCAAAGATACTTTTTTTAGTCGAATTTATCAACCACTATCTTTATTATTCTCACCTGTCCATCGGCTGTGCAGAGCGTAGTGCACCCATCGTGCAGAGGTCCCACATTCGACTCCTCGTCAAACGAAGCCAGCACCACCCCATCGCTCAGGCGCACAAAGTGGCGAAAGGCTCCCAATCCGAGCAGTGCTACGCCCTCCGAGACACCTATGCCCGAGGTGTAGAGTGGCGGCAAAATCCACTTGCCCGCGACCTGCACACCCCAGCGACCCTTGCCGTCGAACTCTAGCGTAGGTTCGTCGATGCACTCAAATGTAGTTCCCGCGGCCGCAAAAATTTCTATCAAATCGACCAATCGCACAAAGGGCGAGCGCAGTAGCATAGCCACCTGATACTCACGAGCCATTCCTCGGCGGGCAAATTCTTCCACTATCTGCCTATGCACCTCGGTACTTGACCAGCCGCCTCGCGAGATCAAATCGCGCGGATGGATGGGCGGTTCACGGTGAGTGGCATACCCTATCAAAAACTCTGGCCGTAACGCAGCAAGGTGCAGAAGTGTAGAGATAAAGACAATGGAGTAGTCGTCGATATGCCTGTCGTAGAACGACATATCGCGTAGCGGGTGCTGATAAGCGGCCGTACCCGTCTCCTGCGCCTGGCACCCCGCAAATGCTGGCACATAGGCCGCATCCCAATCAATGGCGGTCATCACACCATCCTCGCCGACAATGATATTTTCGGGTTTCAGGTCGCCGTGTGCTCGTTCCGAGCGAAGAATATCCAACGCCATACGGTCGAACGCCGTGGCAAGGGCGGCATATTCCTCAGATGTAGTGGCCGAGGCCATAGCCTCGTCGAGCGTGCAGCCCTCGATATACTCGGTAAGCAGACAATCGACCCAATGGTAACGCCCCGCAAAGTCGATAACACACAACTCCTTCGCGCGAAAAGACTCGCCATAGATAGCTGACAATCTGTCGCTTCGACGCGTATAGCACTTGAGCATATAACGGTGCTCCTCATATCGCACAACAAACGACACGGCGGCATTACCCGCAACGAAGCGAGGACGCCCCTCGCACATCTCGGGCTCAAGGCCGTGAAGCGTGCGCCACACCGTGTAGGGCGCGGCTACGGCATCGACTATGTCGGCAATGGTCAGCATATTAAAGGCTTAACATTATGCTAAGTTAATAAAAAAAGACCCGCCAAACAAAATTGGGCGGGTCTATATAAGGGAAAATGAGATTAGTTGCAGCAGCCCTCGTGGCCCTCGCCGCAGTTACCACCCTCGCAACCACTCTCGCAGTCGCCGTGACAGCCACAGTTGCAACCGCCCTGTGAGGCCAAATCCTCAGGAGTAACATCGCGTACCTCAACAACCTCAACATCGAAGTTCAAGGTCTTGCCAGCCATCGGGTGGTTGAAGTCCATCTTAACGGTCTCCTCAGCTACCTCCTTCACAACACCCATCATACGGTTACCCTGTGCGTCGCTCATAGGAATCTGGTTACCAATGGCAAGCAACTCCTCAGCAACCTTGCCATCGATCATAAAGATTGACTTGGGCAGATCAACCACAGCCTCGGGGATGATCTCGCCGTAACCATCGGCGGGAGCGAGTGTGAACGACACCTTATCGCCAGGCTCCTTGCCAATGATAGCACCCTCGAACTTGGGCAACAACATACCTGTACCGCAGATGAACTGCAAGGGCTGACCCTCGCGTGACTGGTCGGCAACCTGACCATCAACGGTCAAGGTGTAGTGTACCGACACCATTTTTGCATTTTCTACTTTCATATTTTTTTGTGTTTTTAGTTTCTCGCTTTTTATTTGAAGCACACAAAGATATACACTTCGCGCAGAGTTACCAAATTACAAAGAAGAAAAATTTGTTTTTCGGATGAATTATACTAACTTTGTATTGCTATCGTTAGCGGTAGCAAACATATTTTTACATATTTAGTGAAAGTGTATTAGCTTTTATCCTTGACTGGAAATCTGGAAA
The DNA here is from genome assembly GCA_045654285.1 of Alistipes sp. Taxonomy (GTDB): domain Bacteria; phylum Bacteroidota; class Bacteroidia; order Bacteroidales; family Rikenellaceae; genus Alistipes. The sequence goes on from JAZONC010000017.1 coordinate 33,292, forward strand.
ATTTCAATGACACAAGGAGAGCAATCACACTCATCACCTTGTATTGGTATGTCTATGGCAGCACTCTTGCTCCATACCCAATACGGGTGTGGGGTGTTGTTTATTTGTGTCAAGGTATTCCAGAACCTCCAGCCAGATAGACGATTCGACTCCACACTTTCTTTATTTTATAATTCACTCAAGGGGTCGGAGTGAATAGATCAAAGTTTTATGAAAAAGATTTTTTATCTGTTGATGACTGCGTTTGCAGTTTTGTGCGTTTGTTCATCTTGTAGCAAAGATGATGAGGGGGCTGAGGCAAAGAAGAGCTACCAGGAGTTAATCGTTGGTACTTGGCAGCTTGACAAGGAGTATGTAGCTGGACAGGGCCTGGAAAGTGAAGATAAAACAATTGCAAATTTTAAGTCAGATGGTAGAGTTTTTATGTCATATGATGATGGAAGTTCAGGCGTTGCGAATTGGAGCATAGATGGTTCTAAACTGTATATTGATTTTGAGGGTGAAAGAGAGGTATATACAATTAAAAAGTTGGATAGCACAGAGATGATCTTGACTTGGTTTGATGATGGAGTTGAAGTGACATCGTATTTCATTCCAGTGAAGTAATTTCTCAAACTTTAACAAAAAAATCCGCAAAACTGAATTTGCGGATTTTTTGTTTATGTGTGTCTTGTGATTTTTAGTCTACATTGCAGCAAACCAAGTTACGATCACCGTAGCCATTATCAATCTTGGTCACATAGGGGAAGAACTTCGATACGCTAACCCACTCCAGCGGGAAGGCGGCCTCCATACGAGAGTAGGGGTGCGACCACTCGCCTGCAAGCTCTACGGCTGTGTGGGGAGCATTTACCACCACATTATCCTTCTCGCCCGATGCGGCAGCAGCCTCGCACTCGCGCTTGATCTGTACCAAAGCCTCCATAAAGCGATCCATCTCGGCCTTAGGCTCCGACTCGGTGGGCTCCACCATCAAGGTCTCGTGTACGGGGAACGAGAGCGTAGGAGCGTGGAAACCGTAGTCCATCAGACGGTGTGCAATATCGCCACAGTCGATGCCGTAGTCCTTCTTGAAGTTGGTAAGGTCGAGAATCATCTCGTGGCCTACGCGACCTGTCTCGCCCGAATAGTAGGTGCGATACTCGCTCTTCAAGGCCGACGACATATAGTTGGCATTCACGATAGCCATCTCGGTTGAGTGACGCAAACCCTCCTCGCCCAGCATCTTGATATAGCCATAGGTGATGGGCAGCAGCATAGCCGAGCCCCAGGGTGAAGATGAAACTGCGGTGATACCATCCTCGCCACCGGTATTCATAACAGAGTGTGAGGGGAGGAACGGAGTGAGGTGCTCTGCAACGCAGATAGGACCTACACCGGGGCCACCACCGCCGTGAGGCATAGCGAAGGTCTTATGCAAATTGAGGTGGCACACATCGGCACCGATATAACCGGGGTTGGTAAGACCTACCTGTGCGTTCATATTTGCACCATCCATATATACCTGACCGCCAGCGTCGTGAACTGCATCTACGATCTCGCGGATACGGCTCTCGAACACACCGTGAGTAGAGGGATATGTTACCATCAAACCGCACAACTCCGATGAGTGCTCCTCGGCCTTTGCCTTCAAATCATCGACATCGATATTACCGTTAGCATCGCAAGCAACGGTTACAATCTTCATACCTGCCATAGCGGCCGATGCGGGGTTAGTTCCGTGAGCTGATGCGGGGATGAGGATGATGTTACGATAGCCCTGACCGCGACTCTGGTGATATGCACGGATAACCATCAAACCTGCGTACTCGCCCGCAGCACCCGAGTTGGGCTGAAGTGAGCAGCCTGCAAAGCCTGTAATCTTAGCCAAATCACTCTCCAGCTCGGCAATAAGTTCAGCATAACCCTCGGCCTGATCGGCAGGAGCGAAGGGGTGCATATTCTGGAAGCCTGCAAGCGACAAGGGTTGCATAATAGCGGCAGCGTTGAGCTTCATTGTACAAGAGCCGAGCGAAATCATAGAGTTGGCAAGCGAAATGTCGCGCAACTCCAACTGCTTGATGTAACGCATCATATCGCTCTCTGAGTGATACTTGTTAAATACGGGTTCCGAGAGAATTGCCGACTGGCGTACCAAAGCTGCGGGGAGTTTAACCTCTGAGCCGAGCTTCACAGCCTTGGCCTTCTTTCCCTTAGCCTCGGCAAAGATAGCCACTACGGCCTCAACCTCGGCAGGAGTAGTTACCTCGTCGAGCGAGAGGCGCACCAAACCCTCCGACGGGTAGTAGAAGTTAATGCCTGCGGCAAGTGCTATATCCTGAATTACGGCAGCCTCGGCCTCAACCTCTACGGTATCGAAGATATTCTGATTTGTAACCTTGTAGCCCAAAGCCTCCAAAGCCTCCTTAACGGCTACGGCCGACGAGTGAGCTGTCATAGCGGCACGACGCAAACCCGCGGGGCCATTATAGATACAGTAGAAACCAGCCATCGACGCCATAAGAGCCGAAGCTGTACAGATGTTTGAGGTAGCCTTCTCGCGCTTGATATGCTGCTCGCGCATCTGCAATGACATACGCAGAGCCTTGTTACCCAAACGGTCAACCGACACACCGATGATACGGCCAGGAATGTTACGCTTGTAGGCCTCGCGGCAAGCCATATAACCAGCCGAAGGACCTCCGTAGCCCATCGGGCAACCCAGACGCTGAGTAGAGCCTACTGCAATATCGGCACCCCACTCAGCGGGAGGAGTAAGGATAGCGAGTGAGAGGATATCGGCATCGGCAGCTACCAATGCGCCTGCGGCGTGAGCCTTCTCGGCAAAGGCTGCGTAGTCGCGCACCTCGCCCGAGCCTGAGGGATACTGCACCAAAGCACCGAACTCCATACCGTTGAACTCGTATGTAGAGTAGTCGTCGATGATGAGCTCAATACCGAAAGGCTCGCTACGAGTGAGCAATACATCCAATGTCTGAGGGAAGATATCCTTATCGACAAAGAGCTGATTGCGGCCCTGCTTAACAGCCTCGCGTGAGCGCAACGCATACATCATAAGCATAGCCTCAGCGGCAGCGGTTGCCTCGTCCAAGAGTGAGCAGTTTGAAATCTGCATACCTGTGAGCGAGAGGATAGCGGTCTGATAGTTCAACAGAGCCTCCAGACGACCCTGCGAGATCTCGGCCTGATAGGGGGTGTATGAGGTGTACCACGCGGGGTTCTCAAACACATTGCGGCTAACAACGGCAGGCACAGCCGCAGGATAGTAACCCATACCGATGAACGAACGCAAGGGGCGATTCTTCGCCGCGAGCGTAGCAATGTGAGCAGCAAACTCATACTCGCTCATACCCTCGGCGGGCAGAGCGATGGGATTTTTCAGACGGATAGATGCGGGGATAACCTGCGAGATAAGCTCCTCGACAGACTCCACGCCAATAACCTTCAGCATAGCGCCGAGGTCCTCAGAATTAGTAACGCCAATATGGCGGTCCATAAATTTGTCTAACATTTCTCTGTAGTTTTATTGATTTTATTTGTTGATCTTTTCACTTTCGATTGTTCGCTAATACTTAAAACTGCTACCGCCGACAAACTCACGCAGAATCGATGTCGGGGGAATCTCGTCGGTGTAGAGCGGCGTGAAGTTATCCAGGAACTGCAGCAGACGACGCGCCTCGCCATACTCGGGCTCCGTGTCGGGCACCTCACGCAAGATGGGCTCAATCTTCGGGCGCAGAACCATAATCTCGTAGAAGAGCGAGGTGTTGAATATCACATCGGCATTCTCCTGATAGGGGAATATATGACGCTCCTCGCCACGGCGCACACTCGGCCAGCGCTGGAGCGTAGCCAGGGCATTGGCTCCACGCGTAGCGTAGTCGCGTGTGATGCGTCGCAACAGGCGATTGTCGGTAGTCTGTATTCGTGTGAGGTTATCCATCGCAACTGAAGTAAGGCACGATGCATAGATACCAAACTTATGCTCGCGCGGGATGCTGGGCGTCAGACGCGGATTCAAGGCGTGGATACCCTCCATAATGATTATCGAGCGCTCGCCCAACTTAAGCAGCTTCTCGTGCCACTGGCGTGAGCCCGATATAAAGTCGTAGCGGGGCACTTCGACACTCTCGCCCGCCATCAAACGCTCCAGATCGCTATTAAGCAAATCGAGGTCGATAGCCTCCAGAGCCTCGTAGTCGTAGTCGCCATTCTCGTCGCGGGGCGTGCGGTCGCGATCGACAAAGTAATCATCGAGCGAAATCAGCACGGGGTCGAGCCCCAACACTCGCAACTGAATACCGATACGCTTCGATGTAGAGGTCTTACCACTCGACGAGGGTCCCGAGATGAGCACCACGCGCGTGCCACGAGTCTTGTTGGCCTCGAAGATCTGATCGGCCATAGCGGCCACCTTCTTCTCGTGAAAAGCCTCCGAGATCTTTATCAGCTCGCTCATATCGCCACTAAGCAGCTTGGCATTGAGGTGTCCCACAGTGGGCACACCCATAATCTCGGCCCAGTCGTGATACTCAGCAAAGACATCTCGCATCTTAGCCCAATGCACATTCAGATCGAGTTTCGAGGGGTCCAAACGAGTAGGTAGAGCTATATAGAAACCTTCGTGGTAACGCTTCATATCGAACAGGTGAATATATCCCGAGTCGGGAGCAAGGGCACCATAGAAATACCCCACAATATCGTCCATACGATAGATGTCGCTATATAGGCGTGGACGGGTATTGAGCAGAGCCAACTTATCGTCGTAACCAAATTGTTTGTAAATCTCGCCTATCTCTGAGGTGAGCTGTCGGCTACGAGTGATGGGATGGCGACAATCGATAATCTCCTGCATACGCGAGCGCAGAGCCTCGATACCCGCATCGGTGAGTTGCTCTCCATCGGCAAACTCACAGTAAAGGCCTCGACCCAACGAGTGGCGAATGTAGAACTTACGATCGTTATAAATATCACGCACCGCCTTCTGCAGGATAAACGAAATGGTACGCTGATAGACACGATAACCCTCGAAGTGGGTGATGTCGATAAAACGCACGACCATAGGTTTGAATATGCGATAATTCAACTCCTTGAGTCTATTATTCACATAGGCCGCCAAGATGGGGTACTCCCCCTGTAGGCCAACTATCGAGAGTAACTCCGACAACGATGTACCCAACTCGACCTCGAACGAGGCTGAGGTATTTTGGCAAATGACTTTTACTTTCTCCTGCATACAACAATAGTATTGGTGTGTAAAGATAAGAATTTTATTCTTAACTCGCGCCATAGGCAAAAAATAATTTCGCTCATCGCATCTCTTGTAGCGATACTTTGCAACGCAAAACGCCACAGGCATAACTTTTGCTTATAATTGCATAAAAAAATATGATTTGCGCTAATGATATTTTATACTAAATTTGCAATGTGAAATTAAACCAAACAGCATAGAAAACAGCAAGGCCACCGGCCTAAGAGCAGAACAAAGATTTTGAATATGACCCCACCGAGCATTGATAAGAGTACACGCGAGGAGCGTTTGGCTTTTGTACTCGACCAATGGCAATGTTTGCACAATTGCGAGATATGTGGCAAGTGTAGCATACTACGAGGGCGAGAGGCTGAGTTCCTCTACAACGACTACATTGAGGGCAGACGCCCTTATATGGAGATAACATTTGAAATTAGAAATATTAACCATTAAAACATTTACAACTATGAACGCAAAAGAGACAGTATTGGCAGTGATGAAAGAGGCAGGCACTCCGTTGAACGCAGGTAAGATCGCTGAGCTCTCAGGACTCGACCGTAAGGAGGTTGACAAGGCTATGAAGGAGCTTAAGGAGGAGGGTGCTATCGTATCGCCCGTGCGTTGCAAGTGGGCTCCCGCTGAGTAATCCACACAAGTGTGCCATCGAAATAAAATGGGCTACCCTTCTCTCCTATGGGGTAGTCTATTTTGTTTTCAGAGAGCCGCACAGGGTATCTTGGAATGGCAATTTGGCCACCAAAATCGCTCATCCACCACATAACTGTGCCAAAAGGCTCCAATTATAGCTGAGCTATAAAAACTCAAGGTTGAGTTTTATGGAAAATCACTATATTTGCGCCGTCGCGATCATTTTTAATCATTAACATTTTAGATGACAAAAATAAAGGACAACTGTCTCCTCATCACAGGAGGTGCATCAGGCATTGGCCGCATTATGGGTCGTATGGCTTTGGAGAAGGGAGCTCGTCAGTTGGTGATTTGGGATATCAACGAGCAGAGTATAGCAACGACCGTGGCCGAGTTCTCAAAATTGGGAAATGTAAAGGGCTATGTGGTCGATGTCTCTAACGACGAGGCAATCGAGCAGGCCTATGCCGACACTTGCCGTGATTGTGGCGCGGTAGATATTTTGATTAACTGCGCCGGCATAGTTACCGGCAACAAGAGCTTCGACAAGCAGACCCAACGCGACATTCGCCGCACGATGGATATTAACGCAACGGCCCCGATGATGATCGCCCTGAAGGCTCTACCCGATATGATCGCCCGCGACCACGGCCACATATGTAACATAGCCTCGGCAGCAGGTATGATTGCCAACCCCCGAATGTCAGTATATGCCGCCAGCAAGTGGGCCGTGATTGGCTGGTCCGACTCGGTTCGCATCGAGTTGCAGGAGCGTGGTAGCAATGTACATATCACCACCGTTGCACCCTACTACATCAACACGGGAATGTTCGACGGCGTGCGCTCACGCCTCTTCCCAATTCTCGACGCCGAGCGTACCTCGCGTAAAATTTTGAAGGCCATCGAGAGCAATACCAACTTCCGCGGTATTCCGTGGAGCTCGCACTTCATACGCTTCTGGCAGGGTATTCTACCTACATCGTGGTTTGACACAATTATGGGTCGTTGGATTGGAATCTACTCGACGATGGATCACTTCACTGGACGCAAATAACAATGAATCGACTGCGAATTATGGAACTCGGATTCAACATCATAGCACTACTGCTCGCCACGGGTATTATCTTCGTGATAATTCTGATTATTGCTGGCGTAGCAACCTTATGCGGGGCATCGTTCAAGCTCTATTTCTTGAGGGGTGCTTGGTTTTTGCTACTCCCCTGGGTGGCGTGGTTATACGGTTCGTTTATCGAGCGCAACTGCTTCAGAGTAAAACGAGTAACCATCCAGAGCGACAAGCTACCCGCCGCGTTCGATGGTTACCGCATAGTGCAGATTTCCGACATACACCTCAGCTCTTTCGATGGGCGTGAGCGAGCACTGCAACGCGCAGTCGATAAGATAAATGCCCTGCAACCCGACCTTATTGCCGTTACGGGCGATCTGGTGTCGATGGGTCATTGGGAACTCGACGGCAAGCAGGAGATTTTAGCAGGGCTGAAGGCTCTCGATGGAGTCTATTCGATTATGGGTAATCACGACTACAGCGAGTACCACCGCTGGGAGTCGCAGCAGGCACGCGCCGAGGCGCAAGAGCAGCTCAAGCGCCGCAAGAGGGCGATGGGTTGGAATCTGCTCCTTAATGAGAACCAAAGCATAACTCGCGGAGACGATACTATCTCTATCATAGGCGTTGAGAACATATCGGCAGGCCGACACTCATTCCGCACTTATGGCAACCTGCCTAAGGCTATGCAGGGCGCCGATGGAGCCTACAAGGTGTTGCTGAGCCACGACCCTTCGCACTGGCGTGCCGAGGTAGTGGGCAAGAGTGATATTGATCTCACACTATCGGGCCACACCCACGCAATGCAGGTGTCGCTACTGGGCTGGTCGCCCTCGTCGCTCATCTATGATGAGTATCGAGGACTATACAGCGAGGCTGATCAGCACCTATATGTGAATATAGGCTTGGGCGAGACGGCCTTTATGGCGCGTATAGGAGCTGTGCCCGAGATTACGCTCATCGAACTAAAACGCAAATAGAAATATGCCAATCAAGAATACTTCACCCCAGCAGATTGCCTCGATAGTCGAGGCGCAACATAAATTTTTCCTCACGGGCCAAACTCGCAAACGAGAGTTCCGTCGCGAGCAGTTACAAAAACTGCAAAAAGCGCTCACGCAGTGGGCGCAACCCATCTGTCAAGCCTTGTGGCAGGATCTGCATAAATCGGAGCAGGAGGCCATTATCACCGAGCTAAGTATTGTCGAGGGTGAGATTAAGAATCATCTCCGACACCTAAAGAGTTGGATGCGCGCGCAGCGTCGTCCCACGCCGCTGAAGATGATGCCATCGCGCTCGTGCGTGGTGAGCGAACCTCTGGGTACTGCGCTCATTATCTCGCCGTGGAACTACCCCGTGCAGTTGCTACTAAACCCGCTGGTGGGAGCCATCTCGGCTGGTTGTACGGCTATACTGAAGCCATCACCCTATGTGCCTAACACTTCGCTGGTTATCGAGCAGATGATAAAGGCTACATTCGACGAGCAATACATTGCCGTAGTGCAGGGTAACCGCGATGTAAACTCTTCGCTACTGGAGCACCGCTACGATATTATCTTCTTTACGGGAAGCCCCTCGCTCGGCCGTATTGTAATGCAGGCCGCGGCAAAGCACCTCACGCCCGTAGTACTGGAGTTGGGCGGCAAGAGCCCATGCATCGTTGATAAGGGAGCCGATGTTAAGATGGCTGCACGCCGCATAGCGTGGGGTAAGACTCTCAACGCAGGTCAGACCTGCATCGCCCCCGACTATCTGCTTATTCACTCGACGCTACAGCAGGAGTTCATCGAGGAGTTTAAGCAAGCCGTGGAGCGTCTGCACGGCACGAATCCCCGCCTGAGCAAGCACTATGTGCGATTGGTGAGCGACCGTGCCTTCGAGCGAGTGGCGGCATATCTTAACGATGGCCGCATAGTGGCAGGCGGAGAGACCGTAGCCGAGGAGCGATATATTGCTCCCACACTTCTTGCCGATGTTGAGGCTGAGTCAGCCGTTATGCAGGAGGAGATTTTCGGACCTGTATTGCCGATGATTACATTTGAGAAGCGCGACCAGGTGCTTGAGTTTGTCTCTGGGCGCGAGAAACCCCTTGCATTCTACTACTTCGGCCGCGAGGAGAAGGCGTGGAAGATGATCTACAACACTTCGTCGGGCGGAGCTTGTATAAACGATACGATTATGCACATAGCCAACGAGAATCTTCCCTTTGGCGGTGTGGGTAACTCGGGAATGGGTGCCTATCACGGCAAGTTGAGTTTTGATGCCTTCTCGCATCACCGCGCGGTGGTCGTAACCCCCACTTGGCTCGATTTGCCATTCAGATATATGCCTTACAAGATGTTCTCACTGGTGAAGAAATTATTGTAATTTGCTTAACACTAATATCATTAGAGTGTCCCTATGTGGGGCACTCTTTTTTTTACCTCAAATTCACATAACAATATCTGGCGTATTTGTTGCATACACAGTCAAAAACAATTGACTATGGAAAACAGTCCCCTTACGCGCATACGCTCGCATATTAATTCAATGCTCAACACAGCTACTGCGCGCATACACCCCTTTACGATATTTGTCTCCTGCTTAGGTATTCTATTGGCCTACCTTACGGGAATCTACGCCTCGGGCTCAATACACTCCTCCTCGCGATGGATGGGTGCTATGCTCGCCTGCACATCAGTTATTACGGTGCTGCAGATGCCTTCATATAAAGAGTCGCTACGCCCGAGTATTATGCGTGTGGTAGGCACATTGCTGGGTGCCATCATTGGATATATCTACCTAAAGCTATTGCCATTCTCGGTTATCGGTATGTTGTGTGCCGTATTTGCTCTGGAGGCTGTATGTATGCTGCTCGACATCTACAAGTATGGCCGCATAGCAACCATAACGATGATTATCATCCTGCTCGTCAAGCAGATGTCGCCCGAGAGTAATGCACTGACTAACTGCTCGCTGCGTTTCTTCGAGTCGGCCGTGGGCGTAGGCGTTGGTTTGGTCCTGCGTTGGGCTATTGAGCGTTGGAGCGAGTTTCGCAACAGGCTGCTACATATGGGCGAAAATGCCGATGGAGAGAGTGTCGATATGGATAATATGCCTCTGCGTTGGGGACACCTGCGTGTGGTGATCATAGCCTCACTCGGTCAGCTTACTGGCGGAGCATTGGCTACACTCGTAGGTGTTGTCTTGCCCCTGATGCAGATCGTTGGGCACCGTACACTCTCCTCGCTCGAGCAGGGAGTATTGGCCTCGATGAGTCTCACTGGCATAATGATAGGCTCGATACTTATCGGGCGTTGGAGCGATAAGCGAGGTTATCTGCGCTACTTCCGTCTTTCTCCACTCATAATTCTTGCAGGAGCTATCGTCGGAACGCTGTCAAAAGATTCATTGTGGCTTGCCATAGGACTCTTTACGATGGGCTTTGGTGTTGGTGGAGGCTACAGTCTCGACTCAGACTATATATCTGAGATCGTACCCCGCCGTTGGCGTCTGTTTATGGTCGGAGTGGCAAAAGCCTCGTCGGCCATAGGCAATGTGGTAATAGCATTCGTGTGTCTCTACATCCTCAGGCATTGGAGTGCAGATAATCATTGGAGCGGTCTGTTTCTGCTAATAGCTATTCTGGCCATCATTATGGCACTCTGTAGTGTGCGCTTTGCCGAAAGTCCCGTATGGCTTATGGCCCACTCACGAGGTGAGGAAGCCGAGCGTGCCGCGCACCACTTTTTGGGTAGCGATGTAATCTTAGGCAAAGTCTCTGACACCGTATCCGAAGAGCCCTCGTGGCGAGATATGCTCCGCGGAGAGAACCTGCGACGAGCCATTCTCACGGGAGTGCCGTGGGCGTGCGAGGGGTTTGGAGTATATGGCGTAGGAGTATTTATGCCTGTGCTGATTATGGCCTTAGGATTGGGCAAGGACGATGGCGGCATTGGCCATATAGCCTCGTCGGTGGAGCTATCGGGTCTGGTGAATATATTCGTTGCGATAGGTTTTACCATAGGTCTTGCCATCGTGCGCCGTTGGTATCACATTCAACAGCAGGCTATCGGTTTCTTGCTCTCGGCCGTGGGGCTTGTGCTGCTTATCGTTGCTCACGCGTGGCACCTGCCAGCGTGGATAATGGTCGTGGGATTGATTATCTTCGAAATGTTCCTCAACAGCGGCCCGCATCTGATTACATTTATCCTACCCGCACAAATATACCCCATTGCCGATCGTGGCGCAGGGGCAGGTTTGGCCGCGGCGTGTGGCAAGGCGGGCGCCGTGGCGGGAGTATTTCTAATGCCGCTACTTGTCAAGTGGGGAGGAGTTACCTTGGCCCTCACCACAACAGCAGCATTGCAGGTGGTGGGAGCCGCAGTAACATCCTATCTGGGGCATAAGATGATGCCTTATGCCGATGGTCAAAATCGCGAGTGGCATCACGATCGATGATGCCACGACGAGTGGTCGGGATTATTCTCATCAAATTGGAACATTGGCAGAAGGAATAACCAAGTAGCTACACAAAAAGGAGCCGTAAGGGTTGCTATGCCAACGGGTTTCATTGCTACATTCATAGCCGCCTGCACCACTACCGTAACAAGCACACCCACAAGAGCCCACAGAGCCGAGCGCCACGAGGGCTTATAGAATACGGTGGCCAGGGCGATAGCCGTAAGCACGGCGCTGAACGAGTAGAGTCCTGCATCGATATGGTTGATGGGCACACCCATAACCACTGCCATACCCATCGACAGAGCCGAGCCAATCAAGGCCCACAGGGCGGCCCAGCGACTACTGATAAATAGGCCTATTAAGAACAGCAAACCCGTAACCCACGAGTCAATCAGAAAGACCTGCGAGATACCGCTCAGCCACACTTTAATAACGCCCCACGCATCGTAAATAGCGAGGTGGGTGTGGGTGGCAGAAATCGTATGCGCTACGTGCGACGAGGAGTGTAACTCGGGGAGCGAGTGCATAACGTGCGAGGCCAACAAAAAGAGCCATGTGCAGAGCACAAAGGGGAAGGTAAATGAGTTTACTTTCCACGGACGCATAACATTGTTAAAGCCCGTGCGTACCCACGTCGTAAGGGCGGCACAGAGTACCAGCGAGAGCCACATCCACACCGTGTTACCCATAAAGGTCGGGAAGGCACAGCCCACCAGCACGCCGTTGAAGCCCCACAGGCCTTCGCTACCCTCCTCCTGTGGTTGGTTGAGTATGTAGCCCGTTGCTGTCGAAACCATCAAGCCAAGCAGGGCTCCCCACGCCACATAGGGCAAGCCAGAGTCGTAGGCACCCCAAAAGATACCCGCAATAAAGAACAGTCCGCACCACGCACTGCCTTGAAACATAACCTGCGCCGTACCGCGCATCAGAATCTTGATAAAACCGAAGATTCCCACATCGAAAATCGTTGATTGTGATTGTGATGGTGTTGTCATAGTATTAGTTTTTTATAAAGGTTTATCGCCAAGGAAAATCGGCCGCCAGAGGGTATCCCTTCACCGTCTGTCGCACCAGCGACGAGAACTCCCTAACGGCGTGCTTTACGCTCTGACTATCGTAGCCCATAACTCGATACGTAAGTCCACACTCATTAGGAAGTGTTGTGATGCCTGCCATAAGGGTCTCATCCCGTCGAGGCTCACACTGCAAATAGATCTGATCGGCCATAGGCCTCGGTGTGAGTAGCACAACATTGGCCAACACTTCATATTCGCCCATAATACCCACAACCGAAGGGTTTTGAGCGTGTGGCTGCACGATGAACTTATCACAAAAGAGCCTTCGGCCATCGCTTCGCTCGGCCTGCATACCTACCGATAATATATCGTAATCGAACCTCTCGCCCGACCATCTACGCCCGCAGAGATACACCTCGGCATAGAGCATAGTGGCCGTCGGAGCAATGGTTATGTGAGTGTGGCTATGAAAACGCGAGCCACGATGCGGTATGATGGGCTCGGGTAGATACTCCAGATATGCCCCCTCGTCGAGGGTAATATATTGCTTGAAGGCCGAGTGGTTGTGCCACATCTGCGCAATCTTGGTGGCCGCTCCTGTAGTTATATGAGCAAAGGCATCGCGCTCGAGAGTGAAGTGTTGCTCGTAGCGGTCGCCATCGACATTGGGGCCTCCCGACGAGACGATATAGACATAGGGTATCTCCCGCCAATAGGGATCGCAGTAGAGCGCTCGTTGCACTATGAGTGGCACTCGACGCTCCCAATGGCGCAAGATGGTACGATCGCCGTCGCGCTCGAAGCCAAGCGAGAGGTAGCCCCGCTTGCCCACTGCACCTACACCCATTCGGGGCGAAGCCGTGTATTGCTGCATCTCGCGTGCTGTCATTGCTCGAAGAGTGCTTTATGACGGATCAAATCGACCAAAGTGTCGATTCCCTCGCCCGTAAAACAATTGGTAAAGACAAATGGTTTGTCGCCTCGCATAGTCTGCGAGTCGCGACGCATAACCTCCAAATCAGCACGCACATAGGGGGCAAGGTCTGTCTTATTGATGACCAATATATCGGAATGCGATATGCCTGGACCATCCTTGCGGGGAATCTTATCGCCCGCCGCCACATCGATAACATAGATAAAGAAATCAACCAACGCAGGGCTGAATGTGAGCGTTAGGTTATCGCCACCCGACTCGATGAGTACGACATCGCCATCGGGGAAACGAGCCTCCATCTCCTCGACAGCGGCCAGATTCATCGACGGATCCTCCCTGACGGCCGTATGCGGGCAAGCGCCCGTCTCTACGCCTATGATGCGCTCCTCGACCAATATACCCTTCAGCATACGACGCACGTGCTCAGCATCCTCGGTAGTAACCACATCGTTGGTGATGATTAAGACCTTGTGCCCCAACGCCAACAAGCGCGGCGTGATGGCTTCGATGATGGCGGTCTTACCCGAACCTACGGGACCGCCGATTCCTATTCTGCAACTATTTTCCATTTCTCTAATTCATAAACATTCTACTACGCCCCTTCTCGTGCAGCGACGACAAGAGATCGATCTGTGGGGCAAATGCATACATCTGGTCAAGTGTAAGACTCTCGCTCTGGGCATAAAGATCGTCGATTCGTGAGGTCAAATCGTAGAGTATGCGTTGCGTGGCAAGGTGCGATATACGCATCAGGCGTAGCGAGGCGTTGAGTGTCATCGATGCTACACCATAGAGCATTGCACCGAACATCTCACGCTCTGCGATACCACACACGGCAAAGCAGATACCCTGCCCCACGGCATACGACCCCACTACTTCGCCCGAACGAATAGCCTCAAGCCACCGATGCAGCGTGGCATTATTGCCAAACGAGGCCGACAACTCGGCTAACTTACGCCCCATACGCTGACTCATCGAGCGCAGCTCGGCACAAAGTTTTCGTTCGCACAGTGCCCTATCTGCCTCCACAATACCCTCAAAGTCACCCGCCTGAGTTGCCCCATATGCCGTCCGAGCCGCCACACAATCTGTAGTCGAAGAGAGCTGCATAGTAGCCAAAGTATATGCGGCAAGAGAGTCTGCATCACTCACAAAACCATACTGCACGGCACTCTCCAGGGCGTTGGAGAAGGAGAATCCACCAACGGGCAAAGCTGAGTCGGCAAATTGCAGCAGATGCATAATCTGCACCAAGGAGCGTCTATTTTGCATTGTGGTGATGTTTTTCGTCGGCGTGTGAACATCCCATCAGGCGTCGCACCTCGTGGGGTGCCAGATAGGGGATAATCTGCTCGGCAGGGCGAAACGAGTAGGCGATGTGTTCGATGCGGTGGGTACGCATAACACTCTCCATCACCTTGCGATCGACCGTAAGGGGTACATACACCCTACTATCCTGCACAACCGCCGGCCAATGTTGATTACCCAGAGCGTGGCCTAACTCAATAGCGATATCGACGGCACTCTGCGTATCAAGGCGCATTAGGGCCCCGAGATCAATGACCATTATATCGTTCATACGCAGTCTCACAACTGCCATTCGCCTCTGCCTATCGTCGTAGAAGAGAATATCGCCATCGGCAAGTGTCGTACGACGCTTTAGCGCCACGGCATACTCAGTTCCGAGGCTACCCTTAGCCACAAAACGCGACTTCTGCGCCGTCCACTGATCCAACTCTACATACTCGATCTGGGCGTGAGCTACACGCTCACGCCACTGCTGATCGGATATATTTCCCAAAATATCGGTATGTATCATCATCGCCGCTAACTGAACCAATAGAGTTGTCCGAGAGAGAATGAGGCGGCAGGCTTAATGTCGATACGCTCGCCATTGATAGCCACATCGAAGGTCTCGGGATTGACATCAATGCGGGGCGTAGCCGCATTAAGCACCATATCGTGCTTGGTGAGCTGGCGCGTGCGGCGCACGGGTACAACCATACGGTCGAGCTTCAGGCGGCGCTTGATGTCGTTCTGAACAGCGGCCTGCGAGACAAACGAGATGCAGGTACCAGGCAATGTGCGACCAAAAGCACCAAACATAGGACGATAGTAACAGGGCTGGGGCGTGGGCAACGATGCATTCGGGTCGCCCATATTCGACCAACTGATAGCACCACCCTTGATCACCATCTTGGGCTTAGCGGCGAAGAACTGCGGCTCCCACAACACCAAATCGGCAATTTTGCCTCGTGCGATAGAGCCAATGTTATCGGCCATACCGAACGCCACAGCAGGGTTAATGGTGATCTTAGCCAGATAACGCAACACACGATAGTTATCGTTCGTATCGCTATCCTCGGCCAAACGACCACAGGCGCTCTTCATATAAGAGGCCATCTGGAAGGTACGCATAAAGGACTCACCAACGCGACCCATAGCCTGCGAGTCGGATGTAACGATCGACAACACGCCCAAGTCGTGGAGTATATTCTCGGCGGCCTGCGTCTCGGGACGCACACGGCTCTCGGCAAAGGCCACATCGGAGGGTATCTGCGGATTAAGATTATGGCACACCATAATCATATCGAAGAGCTCAGCCTGCGAATTTACACCAAAGGGCAATGTAGGGTTGGTCGATGAGGGCAAAACGAAGGGCATCGAGGCCATCTTCAACAGGTCGGGGGCGTGGCCACCGCCAGCACCCTCGGTGTGGTAGGTGTGGATCGTGCGGCCATCGATAGCGGCTATGGTATCCTCGACATAACCGCTCTCATTGAGTGTGTCGGTGTGGATAGCCACCTGCACATCGTAACGCTCGGCCACATCAAGCGATGAGCGTATGGCACCAGGCGTAGAGCCCCAATCCTCGTGAATCTTCAGACCGCAGGCACCTGCCACGATCTGCTCCTCGACAGACTCCTCGACCGAGCAGTTACCCTTACCCAGGAAGCCAATGTTGACGGGCAGGGTCTCGATGGCCTGAAGCATCATCTCCATATTCCAGCAACCCGAGGTAATCGTCGTTCCATTGGTACCATCCGATGGACCTATACCACCACCTACCAGAGTGGTGATACCATTGCTCAGCGCGGCGTAGGCCTGCTGGGGCGAGATAAAGTGTACGTGGCTATCAATACCACCCGCGGTGAGAATAAGGTGCTCGCCCGAGATAGCATCGGTAGCCGCTCCCGTAACCAGCCAGGGATCAACATCGGGCATAGTATTAGGATTACCCGACTTACCTATGCCTGCAATCTTGCCATCCTTAATACCCACATCGGCCTTCACAACGCCCAAGATGGGATCGAGGATCGTAACATTGGTAATTACCAAATCGAGCGCGCCAGCCTTCGAGGTGATGGTGTTGGCAAGGCCCATACCGTCGCGCAGAGTCTTACCTCCGCCATAGACCACCTCGTCGCCATAACTACGCATATCGCGCTCGATCTCTACATAAAGATTTGTATCACCCAATCGGATTTTATCGCCTACCGTTGGGCCAAAAAGGTTGTTATTCTCTTGTCTTGAAATTGTTGCCATCGCTCTATTTTTTATCGTTTGTCTTATCAGTGTTGTGTGTTGTCGGAGCACTCTTCGTGCAATCGCAGGTGCATTTATATCCCGACTTGTGTATGCGGCGCAGGGCTCGCAAGTAGGCAGGATAATAGGTAGGAGCATCCTCGGCACCAGTGTAACCATCGACCAGGTTGTTAAAACCTATCAAGCGGCGCTTGCCTCCGTAAGCTACAATCTCGACGCTCTTGCTGTCGCCCGGTTCGAAGCGTATGGCCGTAGTGGCAGGTATGTTGAGATGATAGCCAAAGGCCTTGTTGCGTTCGAACTCAAGATAGCGATTGACCTCGAAGAGATGGAAGTGCGAGCCCACCTGAATGGGGCGGTCGCCCGTGTTACGGATTGTGATGGTAGCCGTACTGCGGTTGGCATTATACTCAATATCGTTGGCGGCAAGGATAACGCCTCCGATGGGCACCGCCGTCTTGGGAGAAAAACCCTCACTTGAAGGGTACAAGCTATTTTTACTCATATTTTCCATATCGCATCTTATTTAATAGGCTGGTGAATACTTACCAGGCGTGAGCCGTCGGAGAAGACCGCCTCGACCTGCAATAGTGAAATCATATCGGCAACCCCCTCCATCACATCCTTGCGACGAAGCACCGAAGCGGCCTCCTTCATCACCTGCTCGACGGTTTTACCCTCGCGGGCACCCTCCAACGCGGTAGAGGTGATATAGGCCACGGCCTCGGGATAATTCAGTTTCAGACCCTTGTTGAGTCGGCGCTCGGCGATAAGGCCAAGCGAGAGCAACATTAATTTGTCAATTTCTCGTGGTGTTAAATGCATAATCGTATGATTTTTGATATTTACAGCCATACCATCGGCAAATAATGTGCCACCGACGCCACAAAGCCACATTTCGTTGCGGCACCATATTTGCTCCCAAGAACATATCTTCACCCGCACAACGCTGATGAAGATATGCACGCCATTCTCTCGCGCGAAAGGTGTTCACACCACAAGCGAGGTGATATTGTTGCACGCGGGCGAGCGTTAAACGCCAAAATATTTATAAATTTGTAGAGATTTAATCAAAATTCTATCGCTATGCTAAAGACTATGTTAATTGCAGGTCTGGGTGGATTTGTCGGCACCTGCTTGCGCTATCTAACTGGTAAATTATGCCACATACTTATGGCGGGAGCCTTTCCGCTGGGTACATTTATCGTAAATATAGTAGGTAGTTTCATCATCGGCCTGCTGTTTGGTGCAGCCGAACGCACCCAATCAATCACTCCTGCCGTGAGTGCACTGCTCATCACTGGTTTCTGTGGTGGTTTCACTACATTCTCGTCGTTTGCCGACGATATATACCTTCTTTTGCAGGAGAGACACTACACAACCTTTGCTCTTTACACAATATTGACCATTGTGCTGGGTGTAATCCTGGTATGGATAGGTCGCTCGGTAGTCAAAGGGTGATTTTTTCTTGCATATTACAATTTTTAATTATAATATTGAATATCAGAACATTAGGCATATTTAATCTATGGCTAAAATAAAAACAATGCAATTTTTCTGGAAAAAGTTTTGGAAGTAACGAAAAATGCTATATCTTTGCACTCGCAATTTGGTAGAGATACTGGTTGCAAAGTTCAAAAGATAATGCGGAAATAGCTCAGTTGGTAGAGCACAACCTTGCCAAGGTTGGGGTCGCGAGTTCGAGTCTCGTTTTCCGCTCAAAGTGCCGAAAAGCACTCCATAAAATATTTGCGGAAATAGCTCAGTTGGTAGAGCACAACCTT
Source organism: Alistipes sp. (assembly GCA_045654285.1). Taxonomy (GTDB): domain Bacteria; phylum Bacteroidota; class Bacteroidia; order Bacteroidales; family Rikenellaceae; genus Alistipes. The sequence continues at coordinate 51,980 of JAZONC010000017.1, forward strand.
GCCAAGGTTGGGGTCGCGAGTTCGAGTCTCGTTTTCCGCTCAAAAATCGAAGGCTTAGAGAAATCTAAGCCTTTTTTATTTTCAAGATTTCAGACTCGAAAACGGCTCCCCAGCAACCTTGGGGCAAGGTTTTGCTCTACCAACAGAACAAAATCGAACCCAAAAAATTGCACAAAAAAAGAGCAAAATTGCCTCAAAAAATAAAAAATGTGCAAGATCAAATATATAGTTGCAAATCAGTTGCAAGACAGCGTTTAACTAACTAATTTACAACTATGTACAGCGTTAATTTTACTTGCAATCAAAGCAAAACAAACCGAGCCAACCTAAACAAAATCCAACTTTGGGTAAACGTTGATGGAGAAAGAAGCACCCTATTTCTTGATCTAAAAGTAAATCCTGAGGAGTTTAAAAAGGCTATATTTTCAAGGCGCGCAAACCACATAAATCGCTATTGCTCAGATATTAGACGTAGAATAGACGAGTATTATACCGATTGTACGGTGCGGGGGCTTCAGGTTCGAGCCGCAATGCTTACGGAATACGTCAAGAATGGTTTTGAGGAGCGACAATATACCGTTTATGAACTATTCGATGACTTTACTGAGATCATCAAAAAGAGAAAAGGCGCAGAGATAGGGCATTCAACATATACAAAATACCTTTTGGCTATAGAACAATTCAAGGCTGTCATCCCCAATAAGGCACTCAGAGCCGTCGATAATAATGATATACTCAACTATAAGTACCATTTGAAGAATGATGTTAAGTTGAAGGATTCAACCCTCGCCTCATATCTTACAAAGGCTAAGAGTATCTTTGTATATGCTCAGCGAAATAATAAACTCAATCGTAATCCATTCGATACAATCAAGATTAGGAAGGGAGAGGTAAACATTGTGCCATTAACCAAAGAGGAGTTGATGACAATAGCCAACAAGGATTTTGGTATTCAACGCCTCAATCAAGTTAGAGACCTATTTGTCTTTGCCGCAAATACTGCTCTCTCATATTGCGACCTCGCTGCTGTTAAGAGAGAGGACATACAGCGTGATGGAGATATAATGTACCTAAAGAAGAAGCGTGGGAAAACGGGAGTTACATATATTTTACCCCTAAATGATACTGCCAGAAGGCTATTAGAGAAATACGACTATGAATTGCCGATTATTACAAATCAGCGATATAACTCATATCTCAAGGAGATAGCAGATATTTGCGGTATCAAAAAGGTGCTTACCACTCACCTTGCGCGACATACGGCAGCAACCCTGATGCTTAACGCTGGAATATCCATAGAGGTCGTTTCTAAAATTTTGGGACACTCCAATACTAAAATGACGCAGCATTACGCAAAGTTGCTTGATAAAACAGTCATCAGCACAAAGATTGAGTTCTAATGTTCAACTAACAACGAAGCCAACACTTAATGTAATTAGGTGTTGGTTTTGCTTTGTTAAAGGCCTAAATCTCTTTTGATAGTTGAGATACAACTCGAACCCATAGGTTTTTGTCTTTGTAAATCAGCAATATAGTTATGTGCTAAAAATCATTTATTGCATATTTCCCAAATAAAAACCAAATTAGAGCCGATTATGGGTATATGCAAAGCCGTAGTCGCTTTCTTGTGGTAGGCGATTGCTTATTTAGGTATCTGTCTTTTGCGGCCATTATCTCGTAACCAAAATTTCCATCGTTGTTGTGGATCAAATATCCCATTCCAATTCGCTACAATAGTTTTACCATTTGCACGCATACAATCATTTCTCATATAGAAATTGAAGAATGCTTCAAGGGCCTCATTGTCTACTGTACCAAGTATTGAATCACGGAATGAAATCAACTTCTCCTCATTGGACATCTCTTTGGGATAAATTCGACAATCACTTCTCTCGGAAATTTGGGTATTAACCCTCGGATGGATTGTTGGGGATTTGGCCTGTCGGTTTAGACACCAATCAAAGACAACATTGTCAAATCTATCGACAATCGTTAGTTCTACTATTTGTTTATCTTGATAGGCAATATGTGCTACCTTGAATGTCATAGTCATCTTTTCTTGACCATTAACATTCAAATAGTATTTATCGGGGCAATCAATCTTTATCCTTGGTGCTGTATATAGATGATTCCAACCCCATCGAGCCAAACACCTTTTTAGAATATCACTTGCTAAACCCTTGCTCGCCTCAATGTTGCTCTCACATCCTGTATCCTCTTTAGATACCCACACACCCTTTTCTTCGTCATAGATTGATAGTATTCCAAAAGTTGTTTTATTAACCTCTTTATACTCAATCTTCCAGTTAAATGCTCCAACAGCATTGTCAAGAATATCTCCCGCACTGCGGCTATGCATATAGAGCAATAAGGTACATTTACCTTTTTCCCTTGTGTCAGTTGGTCTAACCTCTATTTGGTCGGGCGATAACCCCTTAAATTCGATTTGTTTCATACTATCACACGGTTTGCCTATACACCGTAAGGTTCTATGATTATATTATGTATTACTATTCCCATAGGGATACAAAGTCCCCATTTGCCTTGTCTCGGCATTGTTGTAATCTATCTTAAAATTGATTTTATCCTCACTTGGAGGTTACCAGCATAGAATTGCTGTTGAAAGATATCGATAAGCAAATCTTATCAAGCAATGCAAAGATATAAACTTTATTTTTAAAAACAAAATATTTTTATACATTATTTTAACTTTTTATCATACCTTTAATATATTAACAAGCACCGTATCTTCTTTTGCAAATAATGAAGTAACGCATTGAACTTCACACTATCAGATTGCCGAAAAATCCCTGAAAATTTTTAGAATAAATCCTCGCAGCAGGTTAAATTATTTGTTTTTCCCGAAAAAAGTGTGTATCTTTGCATTGAGACGATTATTAAGGGATTAAGCATATTTGAAACCTATCTATCGGCAATCCTTCGTCTTACATCTGAAAAATAATTCCATATAAAAAATATTAAGGTTATGGAGAATTTAAAGTCATTGGACTACCAATTTACGGCAGTCCCCACACAACTTATGATACTGCTCGATGTGAATTGTCGCAGTATGCTATTTACACTTTGCCAACTATCATCTTATTACAGTGATGCAGGTGGCAAATTCTTTAGGACTAACGCTGATTTATCCGAGGAATCTCGATTGAGCCAAAAACTCGTTATTGCATCCATTGATACATTGTATCGCCACGGGATAATAAACGTATGGAGTGTTGGAAAGAGTAATGGTAAACACTCAAATTATTTCAGGCTGAATGTTGATAGATTCAAAGATTTTGAACGTCTATCGATGGATGAGTTGAAGAATCCCGAATTTCAAATCGAGATGGTAAACTATCGGGAGAAAGGCTACACGCCACTATACTTGAAGGATGTAGATGTTTCTGCAAGTACATCAGCCCCAATCACAGATATTCAATCGATCTCTTCTCAAGATTCATCATTCCCTCTTCCCGAACGTACAACATCTGCTATCACAGAGATTGTCCCCACCTCTTCCCAAAGTACCAACAATATAGATAGTATAGAAAATACAGATAATATAGAGAATGAAGATACTATAAATAATAAAGAAACAAATATATTAAATAATAATAAAGAGGAGTGTTTGGAAGATAGAATGCTTGAGAGGTTAGCCAATGGAGATAAATTGGAACATATACTAGAGGATTTTGCTAAGAACGATTGGGATTATTACCAATTCTGTAAAAAGACGATTAGAAACGGAGATTATGAGTTCTACACATCTCTAAGGAATACATTCCGATACTTAAACCGAAAATATGGCCCTGCGGAGGAATATTTAGAAGCATCGTGATATTTATAATAAAGGGGTAACTTCAAATGTTACTCCTTAAAAAATAATAGATTTAAATAGTTTTTAATATGAATAATAAAACATCAAGTGCAGAGATTAAAAGACTACTAGGAATGAAAGATTATTATCCTAGACCAATTATCCACCCCACTCCAACTACGGAGTATTATTACCGCATCGAAGGCCGTCCGTTTGACTTGGTTACTTACAGGCAACTTCGACAGATGGGGGTTAAGGATGAGAAAATAACTCACAAAATACACAGAAGGGAGGTACGATAATGGAGGATACTACAAAAAGCGTTATGAGATCGGGCAACCTCAATCCAATGTTCGGGAAACGCCACACAGAAGAAACAAAAGAAAGGATCAGCAACACTCAAAAGGCTCGCTATGCCGCAATCCGCAAAGCCATCAACGAAAGAGAAGATATACTCGATTACGGCAATGATGACCCTCAAACTCGAAGAGAGGTTCTACGCCATCTTCTCGACAACAACAATCTCAAATTCGATACCGTAAAGCAGGCTGCAGACTTCCTTGTGATAATGATAGGCAAAGATAGAATTGAAGAGATTGTACATCGAACGATAGACAGGTATATCGCAGAGAATTGCATATTGAGGGAGGATTAACCCTCGTTTCTTTATAAAAGTTACAAGGCAAGTATGATATAATTATCAATATTTAACGTAACAACTTGATTATTATATCAACCTTTCTGTTTGCCGTGTAACTCTCTAATAAAATCCCGCCGTGTGCAAATTGACGCCAATCCTACTGCAAAATGCACCTACCACCTCCTGCAAATCGCCATCGGTGACAACGGCAAATTGCAGTACATATAATAATATAAGAAGATAATAAAAAGGAACTCGACGCATAAGCATAGAGTTCCTTGTATTTTACATCATTTCTAACAACTTGTCGTCATCGATTGCTTGATATATACGCTTATTACTGAATAACTTTGCTATGCGATACTCTGCTTGGGCTTTGATTCCCTTTTTAAAAACAAAATAATATCCTTTATGTATTGGGATTTCTCTACCAATTATACCGATAGAGCCATTTACTTTGTCCTCTAATTCAGTCTTCTTAAGATTAAGAACATTTGCTACTCTATACTTAAAATCCACCAGACACATACATTTGTTATTAATTCTGCCATTTCCATTTTGTTCAGAGTAACCAAATGTAATATCCATAGTATTACGTTTATTGCGTCTATCGTGTCTTGCTAAAAGTTCTTCAATTGCATCAAGATCCAACACCTCATCATTTGAAAATAACCTTCCATGTCCACCTTCTCGTGTGACGACATCACACATTTTAATATGGGCTGACGAGTAAGACCTATATAGGTTGTGGGCTTGAGTTGTAGTTTTGCAGTATTTCATAATTTCTAATCAATCTGTCCATATTGGCTAATTCGATCGAGTGCAATATTAAAAGATTCGAAAATAGGATCAATATCTACACCCAAAGATTTGTATGTATATGAATAACCCTCTGTCTTATTCGCCAAATAATAACTAACAGAATCTAATATACCTTCCTTTTCTGCAATATATCTTATAGCACTCACCATATCTGGATTGTGACTAGCAATAAAAAACTTAACTCCAATCAACTTATGCATTAATACGATTATTCTTGCATAC
>JAZONC010000018.1:0-199303 GCA_045654285.1 Alistipes sp.
ACAACCCGCTCTTCTTGGCTCGACGGGCATCCAACACCGAGAGTACCGATATACCGTCCTTTGAATACTTGAACATAATCTGCCGTTTTTATAGGTTTATTACTTCTGTGTATGCAAATCCTTGTACATACTATTTGCATACAAAAGTAGATATTATCGGCAAATTCTGCAAATCACAAGAAAAGAAAATTTGCCAAAATACACTAAAACACAATGTTTTGCATATTGTTGGCAAATTTTAGAAAACGGGTGAAAATGCCCTATAATTTACTTCTTGTAAACTCCGCTTTCTCGGGCTTCGACCAGCTTCAAAATATCTCTTGTTGTACAATTTCATATAAAGATAAATAACAAGGGTATCCAATGCGGATACCCTTTCTTATTCTTAGTATTTATACACTTTCGCCGTTGCCCTTTTTACCTTAGCACCAGGCTTAGCCGTAATCTCTACCTGCGAACCCTTGCCGAAGAAGCGGTCGCCGATAATATCCTTGCCCATCGTCTCGCGCTTAAGGGTATATTTTCTTCCGCCATTCATCGTAACCTCGATTTCGCCCTCAAACTCTATGTCAAGTGTCAGCGCTCCGCGTTCCAGCACTTCGTTGCAAGCCCATTGCCACGATGCATCCTGAGACTTTGCGTCGATCTTTCCCTTGCCTGTTGCGAAAGGTTTGTGTGTAGGCATAATCGAGAAGTCGGTTAGCTGGTAGGTGATGCCGTTACGCTGAGCAATAGCCTCGTGAGGTGCGGGGAAGATTGAGGCCTGCACGATGTAACCACGATCGGTTAGCGCCTTGCAGAACTCTGCCGTATATAGGTTGTATTGCATTGACGATATACCGCAACGGCCACCAATCTGCTCCAGGCGGGGAGTTATCTCATCGGGCGTACCTTCATTAATGGAGTAGAGTACGATGCAGTCGGAGAATTTGCGAACCTCCAACAGCGGCTCATAATCCGCCGTGAATGCTATCCACTCGTTGCCGAACATCTGCTGTGCCACGCGATACGATGGCACAAGGTTGCTATGCAACATAGGCACGATGCCCTGCTTCTTGCACTCGGTGAGTAGCTCCTCGAGCGTAGGGATAGGTGTGCGCCACTCGGGGTTGGTCGATTCCAGCACATAGTCGCGACGCAACTCCTCGAATGTAAGATCGGAAAGACGCACGGGCTTATCGAGGCGTGAGTAGTCCGATGCGCGACGCATCGTGCGGTTGATGGTGCCGTCGTGTAGGATTACCATTCGTCCATCCTTGGTGTAGTGTACATCGCACTCGATTCCAGTATAACCCATCTTCTTGGCCATAGCAACGGCGGGAAGCGAGTTCTCAGGAACGATGAATTCTCCCTCGGCACTCTTGCTCCAGCATCCACGGTGAGCATATAGGGTGAGTGGGGTAGCCGATTTTGCTACGGCAGTCAGGGCGCATAGGCATAGTAGGAGAGTAGTGAAAATTTTTCTCATAGTTGTTCTATTTTTATTTGCATTAAGACAAATATACGCTTTTTTTCAAAGAATAGGAATTTTTTCCTACCTTTGTTGTTATGGGACCGCATACGAATAGAACTATATTTGGAGAGAATCTGCTCTACTTTTTGGTGTGGGGAATGGCCTTGCTGGTGCCTTTCCTTAATTCGAGTATGATGTCGGAGGATGATGTTCACATTAGCAATGTGTTGTTGGTGTGGAGTAAGCTTCTGCCCTATATCTTCATCTTCGTAATCAACAACTTCATTCTCGCTCCGCGAATGCTCTTAAGCCGTCGCTATATCTCCTACATCCTCATCTCGTTGGCGTTTTTGGTGGCGATATTTTACCCGCTGGAGACTTACAAGGAGTTTTTGGGTACTACGCTCTTCCCCGATGGTGGTGTTACCTACATCGAGCAGGGTCGTGCTTCGTTCACCGATCTGGCGTGGTATTGGAATGTGCTGCTTGGATTGTTTATGATGGGTGCGAACTGCTCTATTAAGTTGATGTTCCGTTCGATTCAAGACGAGCAGAAGATGATGGCTATGGAGCGTCAGATGTTGCGCACCGAGATGGATTATCTGAAGTATCAGATCAACCCTCATTTCTTTATGAATACACTGAACAACATTCACGCGATGATCGACTTCGATCCCGAGTCGGCCAAGACCACCGTAATAGAACTCTCGAAGATGATGCGATATGTGCTCTACGAATCGGAGAAGACACAGGCAAACCTTACGCAGGAGGTGCTTTTTATCGAAAACTATGTGTCGTTGATGCGTATTCGCTATCCCGATAGTGTGGATGTGCGCTTTGATGTCCATCACCCGATACCCATCGATGCTAAGGTGCCGCCCTTGCTCTTTATCGTGTTCGTCGAGAATGCCTTTAAGCACGGGGTGAGTTACGATGAGCCGTCGTATGTGCATATCGATCTGCAATGCGACAACGAGCAGATTATCTGTCGGGTGTGCAATTCACGCCATCCGCAGTTGCGCGTCGAGCGTGGTGGTTTAGGGCTGGAGAATGTGCGCAAGCGTCTGGATTTGATATTTGGAGATGATTACGATTTGCAGCTCGACGATAGTCGTGCCGACGAGTATAGAGTGAAATTGTCAATACCTATTATATATGATAAAGTGCATAGCCATTGATGACGAGCCGTTGGCTCTGCGTCAGATTGAGTCCTATATAAAGCGAGCTTCCAGTCTGCAGTTGGTAGCCTCGTGCCATAATGCAACGCAAGCCGAGCAGGTGCTCGAGCGCGAGTCCGTGGAGCTGATTTTTGTCGATATAAATATGCCCGACAAGAGTGGCATCGATTTCGTGCGCGAGATGGAGAATCCGCCTATGGTGATCTTTACGACAGCCTACTCGGAGTATGCGCTTGAAGGCTTCCGCCTCGATGCGGTGGATTTCCTGCTTAAGCCTTTCTCGTTTGCCGAGTTCGAACGAGCTGTCGAGAAGGCTCGCTCGCTGGTGGAGTTGCGTCGCCTGCGCGATGTTCACAGTGCATCGCTTGGCGAGGCCTTGCCTGCACAGGAGAGCAAGGGTAACGACTGCATATCGATCAAGGCCGATTATAAGGTTACGCTGGTGCGCTATACCGACATTGTCTATATCGAGAGTGTGGGAGAGTATGTGCGTCTGCACTTAGTCTCGGGGCAGAAGATTATGACTCTGTTCCGCCTGAAGAATATGGAGACGGCTCTCCCCTCGGAGCGGTTTATGCGTGTGCATAGGTCGTATATTGTCAATCTGGAACACGTAACAGGATATGCGCGAGGTCGTGTGTCGCTCGATAATGGCGATAATGTACCCATCAGCGTTAACTACCGCGACTCGTTCCGCGACTATGTTGATAGCCTTCACCCTACGCAAATGATGTAGCGGCATTAGCCCAACTGCGGGAATGAGGCTTGTGCTACATAGCCCGACTCTGTGTGTTCGTAGCAGAAGTGGCGCAGACCGTTGGTAATTACTATGTATCGTGCGCGTACTATGGCGTTGTAACGCGTAGCCTGCAAGAAAACCTCTTGGGCGACGGTGGCGTTGTCGAGCGCTATTTCGGGCGCCTTGCACTCGGCCAGCAGTAGGGGCTGGGCATTGGTATCGAGTACCACCACGTCGGCACGCTGTGCCATATCGTTTATCTCAACGGGATACTCCTCGACGATGGATTGCACCGTCGCGCCGCAATGATTAATTAGATACTCCACCAGGTGGCGTCTAACCCACTCTTCGGGCGTTAGAACGACATACGCACGACGCACCTGGTCGAATACCAGCGTGCGATTTTTGTCGCTCTTAGCGCGTAAATTAATCTTCGGGAAGTTTAGTTTTGGTGGAGAATACATCGCAATACCGAAAAAATTTATAACTTTGACACAAATATAACAATAATCGTGTATATATGAAACCTATTTTTTCAATCATAGCGTTTTTATTCCTTTCGCTTGCACCCCTTATGGCGCAGGAGTATCAGTCGCCCGATGAGGTGTCAACAGATTGCTTGGCGGCGCGCTCGCGCGTAGTGTCGTATCCCACCGAGGAGTTGGCCTCTCAGCATATCGCCGAGGCGGTGCAGTCGCAGTACCTGCAAGTGGTGAGCGAGTGGACCCGCTCCGAGCAGAGCGATGCAACGGTCTTCACTTCGAAGTATGCCATTCCCTTCTCGTGGCTTAGCCGTTTGGCTACGCTCTATGTCGATGAGGCTTCGGGTGCATACGAGGTGCTCATAAATGGCGAGCGTGTGGGTTATACCTCTAACGCCTTTTCGCCAGCCGAGTTCGATGTTACTAAGGCCTCGAAGGAGGATATGAATACCATCGAGATTCGCATCTTCAAAAATCATTGGAGCCACCGCCTTGAGGATAATGTAGCCTCTCGCACGCCGAGCGTAGGCGAGGTGTATGTTATGTCGCAGCCACAGATTCGTCTGCGCGACGTGTTGCACAATGCTCGTACCGACGAGGGCGCTACGCTGGCTACCGTCGAGGTGGGTATGGTTGTTAAGACCGAGTCGCTGAACCCCAAGAAGGCTCGTATTCACTATGAGTTGATGGCCCCCGACACAACGGTCGTAACCTATGGCCACCGCGATATAGAGCTCGGTATGCGTGCCGAGGATACCGTAAAGATTATGGCGCAGATTCCTCGTGAGGCGCTGTGGAGTGCGTCGTCGCCCACGCTCTATCGTCTGAATCTTAAAACGCAGATCGAGGGCCGCTATGCCGAGTATCAGACTCACCTGATTGGTTTCCGAGTGGTGGAGAGCGACACGGATGGTAATCTACTTATCAATGGCGAGAAGGTTGACCTCTCTTATATGGAGGCCGATGCACATACCATCACGGCTGACGATATTGTTGCCGCGCGCGCACAGGGTAAGAATGCCGTGAGATTTAAGATGGGTGCTGTTCCGCAGCGCGCCTATGCTTTGTGCGACTCGCTTGGAATGTATGTTTACGCGCAAGTACCTATCAATACCGTAAAGAGTGGCACCTCGCGTCAGGTGGGCGGAAATCCGTCGAATGATCCTCTTTGGCGCGAAGCATACCTCGATAGGGTAGAAACAACATATCGTACGACGCAGAGCCGCACGTGTGTCGTTGGTTACGTGCTTGCGAAGGATTCGGCAAATGGTATTAGTTTGTATGAGAGTTATTTGCGTTTGAAGTCGTTGGAGAAAAAACGCCCTGTAATCTACTCTGAGGCCGCTGGCGAATGGAATAGCGATAAATAAAAAGTAATTTTTTTTGAAAAAAGTTGTAGAAAAATTTGCACAGAATAAAAAAGTGCCTTATATTTGCACTCGCAATCAGGAACGAAAGTGATACGGTTGCAAAGATGCCTCTTTAGCTCAGTTGGTAGAGCACGACACTCTTAATGTTGGGGTCCAGGGTTCGAGCCCCTGAGGGGGTACAGAAGAGAAGAACGCGAGTTCTTCTCTTTTTTTTGTTTTATTCGCCTGGGCTCGAATCCTGGCGAAGTCCCACTTTGACAAAGGGGGATTTAGGGGGAATATCAATATCGAGCCCCTGAGGGGGTACAAAAGAAGAATGTGAGTTCTTCTCTTTTTTTTTGTTCTGGTGTTTTTCTGTTGGTGAGGCGAGCTATTCAAATTTACATATAAAAAAAGGACTGATTCCTGAAAAAGAATCAGTCGCTTGCTCATCGTTGTGGTGGAGAATATCGGATTCGAACCGATGACCTCTTGCATGCCATGCAAGCGCTCTAACCAGCTGAGCTAATCCCCCTTATTAGGTTGGTGCAAATATATGCAGATAATTTTATTTATCCAAATTTGTGCAAAACATTTGCTTTTATCTATATAGTACATACTACAATGGTATCTATTTTTCGCAATTTGGCGAATTTTTCTTAAATTATGTGTAGTTTTATTGTGTCTTTTGCGACTAATATGATAAAAGGTGATAAATAACACGCAATACTAACCTTAGAGAATGGATAATTTGGAGAAAGAGTTTACGCAAATTGTCCGGGAACACAAGGATACCATCTATATGGTCTGCTATATGTTCTCGAAGGACAATGCCGAGGTCGAGGATCTCTATCAGGAGATTCTTATCAACCTATGGCGTAGTCTGCCGCAATTCGAAAATAGGAGTAGCCTCAAAACTTGGATATGGCGCATAAGTCTCAATACCTGCATCTCAATCGACCGCAAGAAGCGTCGCAGAGCGACGATGCCGCTGGAGATGGATATTGACCTTTATAACGATGCCGATCGCGACACCAAGCAGATTAAGCTATTGCACGAGCGTATCAGTCGCCTCGGCCCGTTCGATAGGGCAATCATCCTGCTCTGGCTCGAAAATATGTCCTACGAGGAGATTGGAGCCATCGTAGGTATATCAGAGAAGAATGTGTCGGTAAGACTCTATAGAATCAAGGAACAACTTAAAACAATGAAATAGAATGGAGACAAGAGAGAATATCGAACTCGATGAGTTGCGCGAGCAGATTGCATTACTTAAGGATAAACTACAACGACAGCAGATAATTTCGGCGCGAGCCATTAGCGATGCAGCACAGAATGGTATAGGCAAACTCAATACAATGGGTACTATTTCAATGGTATTTGGTGTGTTTGCAGTTGTATATTGTACTTATATATTTCATCATTTGGGATTTAGCCTTGCTTTTGTTATCGGCACAGCACTCTTTCTCGGTGTGTGCGCCATTGCTACTATATATACCCACACCTCGCTTAGACCCATTGATGTTGCGCACGGCAATTTAGTGGAGATTATGCAGAAACTGATTCGTTTCCGTAAGATATATAGCTATTGGCACTTCTATTCGATTCCTGCGCTGCTCGTGTGGTGTTTCTTCCTCTACTATGATGCCAGGCAGTCATTAGCAGATCCAACACCCTTCCTTATTGGTGGAATTGTCGGTGGCGTGTTGGGCGGCATATTAGGTCTTAAACGCCATTTTAAAATTATGCGCGAGACAGATGTGATTATCGAAAGAATTAACGAATTGATGCAGGGTGAGTAAATTTTGAATTCTGAATCTTGAATTAAAAAAGAACCTGTCTAACAAGGTGATTTCTGCGTTAAGTTTCTTTTCGTTGCTTCGCTCGGCAAAGTGTGCAAGCACCCTCTGCCCTCGCTTAAACGCAACGTTTTGCTCGCACTCAAAATCCTCATTTACGCCCAGTAAACTGCGGTTTTTCGTGCTTCGCAGGCCTTGAAATCCCTCTTGTTAAACAATTTCTAAACCAAAAGAGGTTGCTAACAAGTTATGTTAGCAACCTCTTGATATTAATCTCAGAATCCGATTACTTACCCATATAACCCCTGATAAAGGAGCATAGCGACCAAAGCCCCCTTTACAGAAAGGGGGTTTGGGGGATAGGTAACACAAAAGAGATGGCACATCGCCACTATATCAAACACAAAAAAAGCCCTCCCAGACGGGAAGGCTTTGCATATAATCTCGGCAAGCTGATTACTTGCCCATATAACCCTTGATAAAGGAGCATAGCGACCAAAGCCCCCTTTGCAGAAAGGGGGGTGGGGGATAGGTAACACAAAAGAGATGGCACATCGCCACTATATCAAACACAAAAAAGCCCTCCCAGACGGGAAGGCTTTGCATATAATCTCGGCAAGGTGATTACTTACCCATATAACCCTTGATATAGTGGTGATGTGAGCCGTAACGGTTGAACGCAGCCTCGTCCAAAGCCTCCTGTGCAGAGGGGTGAGCAACTGAGATGATAAGGCGTGCACGCTCCTGCAAGCTCTTGCCATAGAGATCAACAGCACCGTTCTCTGTAACGAACCAGTGGATGTGGTTACGAGTAGTTACTACACCAGCACCCTCGTTCAATGCGTCAGCGATCTTTGATACACCCTTGTTGGTGATTGAAGGCATAGCAATGATTGCCTTACCACCCTTAGAGAGTGATGCACCGTAGATGAAGTCGATCTGACCACCTACACCAGAGTAGAACTTACGACCCAGTGAGTCAGCACATACCTGACCTGTGAGGTCAACCTGCAATGCAGAGTTGATAGCAGTAACCTTGTCGTTCTTTGCGATGATGAAGGGATCGTTAGTGTAACCTACGTCCATCATCATAACGCCGGGGTTGTCGTGGATGAAGTCGTAAACCTTCTGTGAACCCATCAAGAAGGTAGATACCATCTTACCCTTGTCGATGTTCTTAGCCTCGCCGTTGATAACGCCTGCCTCAACCAAGGGAAGTACGCCGTCAGCAAACATCTCGGTGTGGATACCGAGGTTCTTGTGGCCACCGAGCTGTGCCAATACTGCGTTGGGAATAGCGCCGATACCCATCTGCAGTGTAGCGCCATCCTCGATAAGAGCAGCACAATGCTTACCAATAGCAACCTCTACCTCGTTGGGAGTAGAGAAGTGTGCCTCCTCGAGGGGCTGATCGTCAGCAACGAACAAATCGATCTTCGATGAGTGAATCATAGCATCACCCCAAGCACGAGGAACATACTTGTTAACAACTGCGATAACGTGATCAGCGCACTCAACAGCCGCCAATGTAGCATCTACTGAAGTACCGAGTGATACATAACCGTGCTGGTCGGGGGTAGATACCTGAATCATTGCTACATTACAAGGAACTGCGCCTGTGCGGTACAACTTCTGAGTCTCGCTCAAGAAGATAGGAATATAGTCTGCAAACCCCGCCTGAGTAGTCTTGCGTACATTGCCACCTACGAAGAATGAGTCGAGCTGGAATACACCCTCGAACTCGGGCTCTGAGTAGGGTGCAGGACCCTCGGTGTGGAGGTGGTGGATGTGTACATCCTTCAATTCGCCTGCGCGGCCACGCTCGCACATAGCCTTGATCAAGCACTGGGGTGCTGATGCTACTGATGAGAGGTGAATGTGATCACCTGACTTGATTACCTTAACGGCCTCTTCTGCCGTAGTAAATTTAATCTGTGCCATTTCTAAAAGTTTGGTTTATGTTTTTGTAATTCTAATTGTGCTCTTTGTGTTGCAAAATTATATGTTATGTCATTGCCCGACACCCTTTGGGTGGCGATGGCAATCCTCCATGCCTAACTCTGTTGTCTTTGCCCCGAGGATACCCATCGCTACTGCGTAGCGGGGTATGACGCATATTACATCTTACATTTTGAATTTTATTGCTTACTTTCTCTTTACCTCTACCTGCTCGTAACCCTCGACAATATCGCCTACGCGGATGTCGTTGTACGACTCGATGTTAAGACCGCAGTCCTGACCTACGGTAACCTCCTTCACATCGTCCTTGAAGCGGCGCAATGAGCCGAGCTTACCAGTGTAGATAACGATACCATCACGAATAACGCGGATCGGAGTGTTGCGCTGCAACTTACCCTCGCGAACGATACAGCCAGCAACGGTACCCACCTTCGAGATCTTAAAGGTCTCCAAGACCTCGATAGAGCAGGTAATAACCTCCTTCATCACGGGCTCCAACATACCCTCGATAGCGTCCTTAATATCGTTCACCGCATCGTAGATGATAGAGTAGAGACGAATCTCGATCTCCTCCTTCTCTGCTGTCTTACGCGCTGCGGCTGAGGGACGCACCTGGAAGCCGACGATAATTGCGTTCGACGCTGTAGCGAGCAATACATCCGACTCCGAGATCTGACCTACGGCGGCGTGGATAACATTCACCTGTACGGTCTCCTTCGAGAGCTTGATGAGCGATCCCGACATAGCCTCAACCGAGCCGTCCACATCACCCTTAACGATGATGTTAAGCTCCTTGAACGAGCCGATAGCGATACGACGGCCAATCTCGTCGAGTGTAATGTGCTTCTGAGTCATAATACCCTGCATACGCTGTAACTGCTCGCGCTTGTTGGCAATCTCGCGTGCCGAGCGGTCGTCGTCCATCACATTGAAGCTATCACCCGCCTGAGGCGCACCGTTCAAGCCGAGCACCTGTACGGGTGTTGAAGGACCTGCCTCCAATACCTTCTTACCGTTCTCGTCGAACATAGCCTTCACACGGCCTGTGTATGTACCCGAGAGCAATACATCGCCGATGCGAAGAGTACCACTCTGTACCATAATTGTAGCTACATAACCGCGACCCTTGTCAAGTGTTGACTCGATAACGCTACCCTGAGCCTTCTTGTTGGGGTTAGCCTTCAGGTCGAGCATCTCGGCCTCCAAAAGCACCTTCTCCAAAAGTTTGTCGAGGTTCATACCCTTCTTTGCCGAAATATCCTGGCTCTGGTACTTACCACCCCAATCCTCAACGAGGTAGTTCATCTGAGCCAGCTGCTCCTTGATCTGCTCGGGGTTAGCCGCGGGCTTATCAATCTTGTTGATGGCGAATACCATAGGAACGCCTGCAGCCTGTGCGTGGTTGATAGCCTCAACGGTCTGGGGCATCACGCTGTCGTCAGCCGATACGATGATAATCGCAACATCGGTAATCTTCGCACCACGAGCACGCATAGCGGTAAAGGCCTCGTGACCAGGGGTGTCGAGGAAGGTGATCTTCTGGCCGTTGTAGTTCACCGAGTAAGCACCGATGTGCTGTGTGATACCTCCAGCCTCACCCTCGATTACATTTGTCTTACGGATGTTGTCCAAAAGTGAAGTCTTACCGTGGTCAACGTGTCCCATTACTGTTACGATGGGGGGACGGGGCAAGAGATCCTCCTCCTTGTCGCCCTCCTCGTCGATTGCCTCGGCAACCTCTACTGTAACGAATTCGGTCTTGAAGCCGAACTCTTCGGCAACAACCACCAATGCCTCGGCGTCGAGACGCTGGTTGATAGATACCATAAGGCCGAGGTTCATACAAGCCGATATAACCTCCATAGGAGATACATCCATCATCGTAGCCAACTCGCTCACGGTAACGAACTCGGTAACCTTCAGAACCGAGCGCTCCATCTGCTCGCGCTCCATCTCCTCTGACATCTTCTCGCGAATCTCCTCACGCTTCTCCTTGCGGTACTTAGCACCCTTATTCTTGGCACCCTTGGCTGTAAGACGAGCCAGAGTGTCCTTAACCTGCTTTGATACCTCCTCGTCGCTTACCTCGGTGCGTACGATGGGTTTAGGCTGGTGCTTATCCTTTTTCTTGTTGCGGCGACCCTCGCCCGGCTTGGGCTGGTTTTGCTGTGCCTGCTGACCCTGATTGTGGTTAGGCTGATTCTGCTGGCCGCCCTTCTTCTTATCCTTATTCTCCTTGTTATCCTTGCCTTGCTTGCCCTGCTTGCTTACATCTACCTTCTCCTTATCCAGACGCTTGCGCTTGTGCTTGCCACCAGGAACCATACCCGATACATCCATCGTACCGAGAATCTGAGGGCCAGCAAGCTGGGTCTGGTTGGGACGGAAGACGCTATCGCGCTTAGACTCATCGGCAATATCGTTGCTCGCAGGCTCCTGCTTTACCTCCACCTTAGGCTCTGGCTTAGGCGCAGGCTTAGACTCTGCCTTGGGTGCTGGCGCTGCAGGCTTGGGCTCTACCTTTGCGGGTGCGGGCTCAGCCTTACGCTTGCCGCCATCGAGGTCGATCTTACCCAAAATCTTGGGCTGAGGAACCTCCTCCTTGACGCTGATGATGTTGCTTTTGATAATGACCTCATCCTTGAGAGTCTCCTCCTCTTTCTTGCCAGCGTCGATTGTGATCGACTCCTTCTTGCCAAGAGATATTTTCTCGCGTATATTATCTCGCTCCTTGCCTGTAATCGAGCGGTTAGAGCCAAACTCCTTCTCAAGCATAGCATACATATCGGGGCTTACCGGCGAATTGGGTGAACCGTCGATCTGAATGCCCTTCTTGAGCAAGAAATCTACGATGGTATTCAATCCCACCTTGAACTCCTTTGCCACCTGAATGAGCCTTATCTTTCTATTGTTGGTCATATTTATTCTCCTCTATGTGCTAAAATTAAACTTCGTTCCGACTTTGGCGAGCCACTCGGCTTACCGGCTTAGTCGTGGCAGGGTAGTGTCGGATATTCCTACCCCGAGTATTACTCCTCGAACTCGGCCTTCAGGATTGCAACCACCTTCTCGGCCTGCTCAACCTCCAAATCGGCACGCTGAGCAATCTCCTCGATGGTGAGCTCCAATACACTCTTTGCGGTGTCGCAACCAGCTGCCTTCAAAGCCTCGATGATCCAAGCATCGATCTCGTCAGCGAATTCGGTCAGAGCTACATCCTCCTCCTCGATCTCACGATAGACATCGATGTCGTAGCCGGTGAGCATCTTCGAGAGGCGAATGTTCAAACCACCCTTACCAATGGCAAGGGATACCTGATCGGGTTTAAGATATACCGATGCGGTCTTGCGCTCCTCGTCGATAGTAATAGTCGAAATCTTAGCAGGATTGAGCGAACGCTGAATCATAAGCTGAGGATTGGTGGCGTAGTTTACAACATCGATATTCTCGTTGCGCAACTCCTTAACGATGGTGTAGATACGCGAACCCTTCATACCTACGCAAGCACCTACGGGGTCGATGCGGTCGTCATACGACTCAACGGCTACCTTAGCACGCTCACCAGGGATGCGGGCAATGTTCTTGATGGTGATAAGACCATCGTAAATCTCGGGTACCTCCTGCTCAAACAGGCGCTCGAGGAACTGGTTAGCAGTACGCGAGAGGATAATACGGGGCTGATTGTTGTTGAGCTCTACGCTCTTAACGATAGCCTTGATAGTGTCGCCCTTGCGGTAGAAGTCGCCAGGAATCTGCTCCGACTTGGGAAGGATAAGCTCGTTCTCCTCGTCGTCGAGCAAAAGCACCTCGCGCTTCCAAACCTGATAAACCTCACCAGCGATAATCTCGCCAACCTTCTCAGAGTACTTCTCGTAGAGGTTTGCCTTCTCCAAATCCAAAAGGCGTGAAGCCAAATTCTGACGCAATGAGAGCACGGCGCGACGACCAAACTGATTCATCTTGATTTGGTCGGTGTACTCGTCACCCACCTCGTACGATGAGTCGATAGCCTTTACCTCCGATACTGAGATCTGAGTATTGGGATTCTCTACGGCGCCATCCTCGACAACCTCGCGGTTGCGCCAAATCTCCAAATCACCCTTCTCGGGGTTGATAATCACATCGAAGTTCTCATCACTCTCGAACTGCTTCTGCAAGGCGTGGCGGAATACATCCTCCAGCACGCCAATCATAGTGCCCTTGTCGATGTTTTTCAGCTCTTTGAACTCGGCAAAGTTGCTGATAAGATTTAAGTTTTCCATTTTGTTTTGTTTTTATTTATTGTTATTGTTTCTCTTATTGATTATTTGAAATCCAAGTACTCCTTAGTGTACTTGATCTCATCGAAACGATAGGTGCGCTCAACCGATACCATCACCTTGCGTTTCTTGCCCTCTACGGTCTGCTTCTCCTCGTAAGAGATGGTGATGCCCTCGTCGCTAACGGCGTCCAATTTAGCCAGCACCTTGACTCCAGATAAGAGCAATACCTCTACCGATGAGCCGATGAGCTTGCGATATTGGCGGATGTTCTTGAGCTCAGAACCGATGCCCGATGATGCTACGGTGAGCGAGAAATCCTCCACCTCGCGGTCGAATTCAGCCTCGATTTTACGACTGAGCTCCACGCAACGCTCGATGGTAACATGGGTGTCGCTATCGATAAGGAGTTCTACTTCGTTCATAGGCGAGCACTTGCAACTTACAGTAAACAAGTCGGTTCCGGCCAACTCGCGGTCGGCTATTTCAATTATTTTCTGGCAGTCTATCATCTTTTTGTTCGATTATAAGTACGAAATAAGGGGACCTTGCGTCCCCTTACAATTCATTCACGATGCAAAAATAGTGAAAAAAAACGATTCTACAAATATTTATCGTCTAAATATTTATAAATATAGGTGTTACTTGCCAAACGCTCTCGACACGAAGGGTAGAGCCTCATACAAAGCAGAGTGCCAATACTCCCACGTATGGGCGCCATCGCGTACTCTAAGCTGGAGAGGAATGCCTGCCTGACGCATAGCCAGCACGAAGTTGATGTTGTACTCGAACAGGAAATCATCGTCGCCACAATCAACATACCACGCAACAGTTTTTAGTGCCTCCTTAGTCTTTTCGTCGGCATTTTTTACATACTCCACGCAGCTATATTTGTTGGCCGCTGTGAGCATATGCCACATCTTGTTCTTCTCAGCCGAGGGGTTGGGTGCTGGGTAGTGCATCAGCGCACTCATAGCGTAGCAGGCGCAGAACATATCGGAGTGACGCTGTGCATAGGATGTTGAGCCACCGCCACCCATCGACAAACCAGCGATGGCACGGTTGGCCTTGTCGCCCTTGATGCGATACTCCTTCTCGACTGTGGGGAGGAACTCCTCATAGAAGAAACGCTCGTATGCCCAGCCCTCCATATCGAAGTAGCCGTTCCACACCTCGTCGTAGATATTACCACCTGCGTTTGGCATAATGACAATCATATCGCACACCTCGCCTGCGGCCTTAAGTTGGTCCATTACATCCTTCAGGTGGCCACGCCCTGCCCAATCCGCGTGTGTGCCGTTCATTCCGTGCAGAAGATAGAGCACGGGGTAGGTTTTGTCGGTATTTGCCTCGTAACCTGCGGGCAGAAATACGGTGTACTGACGCTCAGCGCCAAGAATTTTGCTATGCGTTGTTTTTACTTCGGTGCGGCTCTGATTGCGCATCATTTGGCGCATTTGCTCCTGCTGAGAGTTGTTCTGTGCTGTGGCAACGAGCGATAGGCACGCCATAGCGAGTGATAATAGTACTCTTTTCATTGTGTTATTCGTTTGTGGGTTAGTAGTTTTTTATCTCATCACTCCAAAGATACACTTTTTTTGAGTAATGTCGAAAAAAAAGGCCATCACTTCACTGGTGATAGCCTATTTAGAGTATTGAATACCTAGTTTACTCTGCCTTTGCCTTCTTCTGATAGGGCTTGATACAGCCTCGCTGTGATGAGCGTAC
Source organism: Alistipes sp. (assembly GCA_045654285.1). GTDB lineage: Bacteria > Bacteroidota > Bacteroidia > Bacteroidales > Rikenellaceae > Alistipes. The sequence goes on from JAZONC010000018.1 coordinate 14,947, forward strand.
GAAGTTAATCAAGTAGTCGCGCTCGGGCGATTGAGGTAACTCGGCTTCAGCTGCATCGCAAGCGTTGATGTAGTTCATATCGCTCTGGAAAAGGATGCGACATACATCGTGTATGGCCATAATCTGCTCGTGCGTAAAGCCACGACGTGAAAGACCTGTCTTGTTGATACCTGCATAGTGCTCGTTGTTCGATGCTGTGATGTAGGGCGGAATATCCTTCGTTACGCCCGACATACCCTGAATCATAGCGTGGTCACCAATGTGTACCCACTGGTGTACGGCCGAGTGTCCGCCGATAACAACCCAGTCGCCAACATGTACCTCGCCAGCGAGCGATACGCCATTCACGATAACACAGTTGCTACCAACCACGCAGTCGTGTCCAACATGAGCGTAGGCCATAATCAGGTTGTTCGAACCGATGATGGTTGTTCCGGTAGAGGCCGTGCCGCGGCTGATAGTTACGCACTCGCGGATGTCGCAATTATCGCCAATAACGGCTGTGGTTACCTCGCCGACAAACTTCAAATCCTGCGGCTTGCAGGCAATCGATGCAAAGGAGTGTATCTTACAATTCTTACCGATGCGAGCACCGTCGTGAATCACTGCTGACGGGCCAATCCAGCATCCGTCGCCAATTACTACATCTGCGGCGATGTAGGCAAAGGGTTCAATAGTAACATTTTCGCCGATTTTTGCATCGGGGTGAATGTAAGCCAAGTTGCTAATCATAAATCTGTTTTTATTCTGTTTTTTGTTTTTTCACAATCTGTGCCATCAATGTAGCCTCGCACGCGAGTTGTCCACCAACGAACACCTTGCCGATGATTGAAGCGATACCACGACGCACGGGCTCGATGATGTGTGCCTCGATTTGCATAGTATCTCCAGGCACAATCTTGCGCTTGAAGCGAACGCTATCGATGCGTAGGAAGTATGTTGAGTAATCCTCGGGGTGCTCAACGCCGCTGAGAACGATTACACCACCAGCCTGAGCCATAGCCTCCACGAGCAGTACGCCTGGCATAACGGGCTCGTCGGGGAAGTGGCCTGTGAACTGAGGCTCATTGAAGGTTACATTCTTAATTGCGCCAATCGACTTATCGTCCAAGTGGAATACCTTGTCAATAAGCAGGAAGGGATAGCGGTGGGGCAGGAGCTTACGCACGGCATTGTTATCCAAAATGGGGCTCTTCGATGCACTATACTTAAATGCGGGCTTCTCGCCGTCGCGACGAATCGACGCCAGGAGCTGCTTCATAAACTCGGTGTTAGCATAGTGGCCAGGACGCGAAGCCCATACTCTACCCTTGATGCGCATACCCAGCAGAGCAAAGTCGCCGAGCAGATCGAGCAATTTGTGGCGAGCCAACTCGTTGCTTGCACGCAACTGCAAGTTGTTCAGATAACCGCCCGTAACACGAATATCCTCCTTGCCGAAGATCTGCTTGAGGTGAGCAAGCTGCTCATCCGATACGGGATTCTCTACCACTACGATGGCGTTATCCAAGTCTCCACCCTTAATCAGGTTCATCTTGAAGAGAGGCTCCAGCTCGTGCAGGAAGCAGAATGTACGGCAGGGGGCGATGTTCTCCTTATACTCGTTGAACATATCGAGCGTAGCGTACTGGTTGCCGACAACCTTAGAGTTAAAGTCGATGTGTACCGATACGGTGAACTCGTCATCGGGATAGATGATAATGGCCACACCCTTATCGGGAATGGTATATACTTGCTTCTCGGTTACTTCATAGTACTTACGGTCGGCTTTCTGCTCCACAAGGCCGGTAGCCTCGATAGCCTCGGCATACTCGCGAGCCGAACCATCCATAATGGGGGTCTCGGGACCGTCAATATCTACCAAAGCGTTATCTACGCCCAAAGTCCACAGGGCTGAGAGGATATGCTCGATGGTGCTCACCTTGGCAACACCCTTCTCGATGGTTGTGCCACGCGAGGTGTCGGTTACATATTCGCAAAGAGCGGGCACGGTAGGCTGACCCTCGAGGTCGATACGACGAAATACGATGCCGTGGTTCTCGGCAGCAGGGTTTACGGTCATAGTAACCGTTACACCTGTGTGTAATCCTTTGCCTGAGAATGATATTACACCCGCAAGGGTTTGTTGTTTATTTTGCATATTCGGTAAAATTAGTTGGTAATTTGGGCAACTATTATCCGCGACTGATAATTTATGCGCGCAAATATACTAAAAATACACAAAAAAAATGTATTTTTGCGTTAGTTTTAGAGCAAAGAATTACATAATGATGTCAAATACAGAGCCAAATAGCAAAACCGATACTCCAAAAAACTCCACTCCGCGCCCTGAGCGACCAGCGCGTCGCCAGCGACTGCGCCTACCGTTCGATAATCGCAAGCAAGATGCTGGTGAGTGGGCTTACGACCACCGCTTGGGTCTGAGTGTGATGGTTATAGTCTATTTGGTTGTGGGAATTATCTTTTTTGCATCGAAGATTGTCATCGGCTCGAAACCTCATATGCAGGGCATATATGTCGATTTGCAGACTCTCGAAGAGTTGGAGGCTGAGAAGGAGCGCCTCGAGCAAGAGATTGCTATGAAGCAGAACGATATCGACTGGTCGGCCATACGCAACCTTCAATCTAATGAGTCGATGCTAAACGAAAATCTGCGAGATGATAGAGGTACGAATACCTCCGAGATAAACGAGTCGGCACGCGATGTAGCCGCAGGTATGGCCGCCAACCGTGCCGCCTATGAGGCTGGCTTGGCCGAGGCACAGTCTATTCTCAATGCCGATCGCACCTCGTCAGACGATAAACCCCGCGAGCGTCAGGACTCTAAATACACGGGTGGTGTTACCGTTCGATTTGAATTCCGTAACCCTGTGCGTACCTCGCGTGATCTGGTTGTGCCTGCATATAAGTGTGAGTCAGGTGGTCAGGTGGTGGTGGCCGTAGTACTCAATACGGGTGGAGAGGTTATCTCGGCTCGCGTAACATCGGGTGGCGATGAGCGTATGCGCGAGGAGGCGTTGAAGGCCGCGCGTGCATCACTCTTTAATATCGACAGTTCGGCTCCCGCTCGCCATAGTGGAACGATAACCTACACATTTATACCTCAATAGCAGTGTTGCGATTTTTATACATATTGCTCTTCTCGGTGTGCCTTTCATCGACCGAGCACTCACCCCGAGTGGAGAGTGCAGGCGTAGTATCTAAGGCGCAGATGGAGGTTGCGGCGTCGGATTTTGCCACGCAGATAATCTGTTGTCGTGAGTGCAATAGCGATATGTTGCGTACGCCGCGTTCGTTTGCTCCTATCTCGGTGCAGAATAGCGCTCCTATGTGTCAGCAGGTGCGTCATCGTGGTGGTGAGCAGTTGAAATTCTATGCGACGGCCGTTCCTTTACGCCGCGCAGGACACATTACAAGAATATTCGAATTTGATTATTTCCGGTCGTCGCTCCGCGTTGTATATTATCTGCACGCGTTGTGCCGACTTCGTATTTAGCCACAAACTATTTTTTTTCGACAAATGCATCTCGGTCATCATCGGTAGGTGGTGGCTGTGGTGCGGTATGTAAATTTTGGAATATTGCAAGAGTGTGTGGTTGCGGGTGGGCTACGCAGCTTGGTCGGACCAACACTCTTTGCTTTTTTTTAATCAGAAAAGGAATAGGTTATGTCTAAATATGATATGTGTGAGGCTATGTATGCTCTCACACAAGGAGTGGTCGAGCCCCGTCGTCGCTCGCTGCTACCTCCGCTCGTGGTTGCGACTGCTGGCGTTGCTATGTTTGCCACTAATTTGTTTATTGAACCTACGGCCGATAACGCTGATCTAAAATCTGCTATCGTGCTTTTTGCCGCCATCTTTGTGGTGGTGGGTGTGGTCTATGCAATGGTACGTCGTGCGGGAAGGCCGTTTCATACGAAAGATGGTTGCTTTTTGAGTAAAAAGGAGTATAAATTCTTCAAAGAACGAAAAGCTGAGGTTGTGGATTTGGTAAAACGCGGAGATTTTGCTACCTTGCGCTCTCTGCCGACCGATGGTGTATCGGCAGTAACGGTAGTGATCTACACCTCGCCGCAGAGTAATTTCTGTGCAGCTCAGGTTTTTGAGTATGAGGAGATGGAGATGCATCCCGCAACAGAATTAAGATGGCAGGCGTAGTGCTTGCTATGAAGAAAAAGATAGGTATATGAGTGAAAATATATTGTTAGTATGGTCGATGTTGCTCTTTGCGGCGGTGGTGGCTGGTAAGGCTGCCTATCGTTTCGGAGCCCCTGCGCTGTTGTTGTTCTTAGGCGTGGGTATGTTGTTCGGCCTTTATGTGATTGACTTCCATTCGTTCGAGATAACACAGATGATTGGTATGCTTGCTTTGTGTATCATCCTCTTCTCGGGCGGTATGGATACTAAGTTTACGGAGATCCGCCCCGTGCTGGCGCCTGGGGTAGTACTGGCTACGCTGGGTGTTGCCCTTACGGCTCTGCTGTGTGGCGGGTTTATCTATCTGCTCTCGGGTTGGGTAGGGTTGTCGTTGTCGTTTCCCGTGGCACTTCTGCTGGCCTCTACGATGGCATCAACCGACTCGGCGTCGGTATTCTCCATCCTTCGTTCGAAGAAGCAGGGTCTGAGCGAAAATCTGCGCCCGTTGCTTGAGTTGGAGAGTGGTAGTAACGACCCTATGGCATATATGCTCACCATCGTGCTGGTGTCGGTCGCAACCTCTACGAGTGGCGACGTGAGCGTGGGTGAGAGCATCTTTAAGTTCGTTGTGCAGATGATCGTCGGTTGTGGAATGGGTTATGGCATTGGCCGCTTAGCTGTGTTTGCAATCAATCGCATCAATATCAAGAACAATACTTCGCTCTACTCGGTCTTGTTGCTGGCCTTCGTCTTTTTCTCATTCTCGTTCACTACGCTCGTTTGGGGTAATGGTTACTTGGCGGTCTATATCACAGGCCTTGTAGTGGGTAATTATAAGATTGCGCATCGTGGCCACCTGGTGTCGTTCTTCGATGGATTTACTTGGCTGGCGCAGATCGTGATGTTCCTCACTATCGGTCTGCTGGTTAATTCCGACGAGCTGTTGCAGCCCGAGGTGCTTATTCTGGGTGGTGCCGTGGCAGCCTTTATGATTCTTGTGGCACGCCCCACGTCGGTGCTGTTGTGCTTGGCTCCATTCCGTAGGTTCTCGACCAAAGCCCGAATGTATATCTCGTGGGTAGGTTTGCGCGGAGCGGTGCCCATCATCTTCGCTACATATCCCATCGTGGCGGGCGTCGAGAATGGCCGCTTGATATTCAATGTGGCGTTTCTCTGTACGCTCTTCTCTCTTATCCTGCAGGGTACTACCGTGAGTGCTATGGCCAACTGGCTGGGCCTTGCCTACGAGGAGAAGGAGCCTCTGTTCAAGGTGGGTATTCCCGACTCTATTAAGAGTAACTTCTCGGAGATTGTCGTTACCGATGCTATGCTTGTCAAGGGATACACCCTGCGCGATATTGATATTGCCGACAACACGCTTGTTGTGATGATCTCGCGTGCGGGCGAGTACTTCGTGCCGCGAGGAAATACGGCCCTGGCCGTTGGCGACCGTCTGTTGGTGGTGTCGGATCGTAACGAGGAGGAGTTGAGAGAGATGTATGATACACTTGGTATTAAGGAAATTATGCCCCTCCGATAAAGAAATCGTTTAACAAGGCTGCTAATCTGTTTAGCAGCCTATTTTTTTTATCTTTTGCGTTGCGCTAAATACATTCCCGAGAGTATCAGTGCTGTGCCAAATAGAGCGAGTAGGGTGATTCTCTCATTGAGTACCAGCCACGAGGTAACAAGTGCCACAATGGGGTTCAGATATAGATAATTCGTTGCCTTGATTGCGCCCAACTTCTCCAACACTACATTCCACGCCCAGTAGCCAATCAGCGATGCCACAATGCTCAGAAATAGCAGATTACCCCAAACAACAGGCCTTGTGAATATCTCCCATTCAAGGGCCCATCCCTCGCAAAGGGTGTATGGCAATAGAGTGATTACTCCATAGAAAAATACCTTGCGCGTAATCATCAGCGAGCTGTAGCGCCCTTTGATTTTTAGGATCGCAATGCTATATATTACCCACATAATTGAGGCTCCGAGCGTGAGCAGGTCGCCCAATGGATTTAGCTTTAGGATAAACTCTCCGTTGAATACCACCAGCATAACACCAGCCAAAGCCAGCAATGAGTATGAGTAGAATCGTTTGCTGACGCTCTCCTGTCGGCTGATAAATTGCACGGCAAGGGTGGTGAGTAGCGGTGTAGCTGCGATTATAATGGCCACATTCGATGCCTGAGTGTAGAGTAGAGCTGAGTTCTCAAGCAGGAAGTATAGCGAGCCTCCCGTTATACCTAGCAGTACCATCATCAACTCATCACGCACATTGTCGCAAAAGAGTTTACCACGCCAAAAGGGCAACAAGCATATATAGGCCACGGTAAATCGCAACACCATTATTGCCGAAGGGGTGAAACCCTCTTCGAGTAGTATCTTTGATGAGATAAATGTAGCGCCCCACACCGTAGCGGTGAAGATTGCTATCAGATGATAGATCGTGCGAGTGCTCATTATCGTATCGAGTTCATTCGTATGCTCGCCTTCACAAGCGCTATGGCGCGTATGCGACTAATCTCTATCTCCTTGTCTGCGTGGTGAGGGTTTTGGCTCACAAGCTTAACATATCCCTCGCCGCGATCCGACTTCTGGATATATTTCACCACGATATACTCCTCTCCATCCAAATCAATCGATAGCAGATACATATCACCCCAAAATATATCGTCGAGGTTGTGCAACTGTTTGTATAGCACAATGTCGCCACTCTTTAGGAGCGGATACATCGAGTCGCCCGATACATATATAGCTCCGTCGCACTTAGGCAGGTTAGGGATGTGTATGTAGTTGATGGGCTTCGTCTCGCTATGCTCGCTAAACAGAGGCACCAGGCCTGCCGTACCCTCTATCGAGTAGAGGGGCACACTCTGCATAGGCAATGTGTTGTCGGTGCGTAGGCGGAACGAATTCAGAGCAGGGTTGGCATTGAACATATTTCCTACGCCCGAGTCGAGCCACTCGGGATTGACATTCAAATCTTGAACCAGGATGTTTTTGTTGCGGGTCGAGAGTCCGCATTTGCCTGTTTCGATCATCGAGAGGGCTGCTTTTCCGATTCCAAGTCGCTGAGCAAGTTGCTCTTGAGTCATTTTTAACTCTTTGCGTATCAGTTTTACTCTATCACCCATAGCAATATTATTAGAAAATTTTATATTAAAAATTTGTACTTACAGGTATATAAATTCAATAATTGAACTATCTTTGTTGTTGCAAAGTTAAGCAATTTATTTTAAACAACCAAACGAAAACAATCAATAATTAAACATTTTCAGTTATGTACGAAATCTCTGATGAACTTTATCTTGAGGTGGCCGAGCGACTGCTCTCGCTCTTTGCCGAGGGTGATTACTACTCTGGCTCGACTACTTTTGAATGGAATTCTATCGTTTGCCGATTGGTGCTATCGGCTGTTATCTACACCGAGCATCGCCTTATGCCTGAGGGTGAGCAACGCTTCATCTCTGATGTGGTGCCCGTGTGGTGGGAGTTTCACACCTGCGACGAGAGTGGGCCTATACTCAACGATTTTTCATTTAACACATTACGCAACTATCTAAAACAGTAATCCGATGAACACCCTAACATTTTCCGAATTTGCCTGCGAAGTATATCCTTTTCTCGATATGCAGGCCTTTCATTGTCGCTATTATCGCCTGCTCGAACTCTTTGCTAAGGGGCAGGTGCGACGCCTTATTATTACTATGCCTCCGCAACACGGCAAGAGTGTAGGTGCAAGCACTCTGCTGCCAGCCTATATGTTGGGTCTAAATCCTGATATGCGTATCGCCATTGCCTCCTACTCGTCGATGCTCGCCTCGAAATTCAACCGCCGCGTGCAACGCATCCTGGAGAGTAGGGAGTATGGTGAGATGTTCCCCGATACAAGCATCAAGCAGGGTGGTCGCCCTCAGCAGTATATCCGCACGGCCGACGAGGTGGAGATCGTGGGACACGATGGCGGTCTGCTCTCGGTGGGTCGCGAGGGCTCGCTTACGGGTAATCGTGTCGATTGCTTTATCCTCGACGACCTCTATAAAGATGCTATGGAGGCCAATTCTCCCATCGTGCGCGACAACTGTTGGGAGTGGTACACATCGGTTGTCAAGACCCGTATGCACAACACCTCGCAGGAACTGATTGTCTTTACCCGTTGGCACGAGGAGGATTTGATTGGTTCGATTCGTTCGCTCGAACCCGTTGTTGATATGCAGAGTTGGGACGATGTCGAGCGCGTGGGCGATGGCTGGCTGCACCTTAACCTTGAGGCTATCAAGACAGGCTCGCCCTCCGCCATCGATCCCCGCGCCGAGGGTGAAGCGCTATGGCCCGAGCGTCAGAGTGTAGCTCTACTCGAGCAGAAACGCAGGTTAGACCCCGTTCGTTTTGAGGCTATGTATCAGGGGCGTCCCTCGTCGCGTGGAGGACAACTCTATGGCGATGCCTTTGCCGAGTGGGACTCCCTGCCCGACCATATCGTGCGAAGAGCCAACTACACCGATACGGCCGACGAGGGCGACGACTACTTATGCTCAATCGCCTATGCTGTCGATGCCGATGGTATAATATATATCTTAGATGCGGTCTATTCGCGTGAGCCGATGGAGGTTACCGAGAATCTTGTCGCGCAGATGCTCACTCGCTCGCAGGTGCGTTCGGCCGCCGTAGAGAGTAATAATGGTGGTAAGGGCTTCGCCCGAGCTGTTCAGCGTCTTGCACCTCGCGTGCGTGTTGAGTGGTTTCACCAGAGTGGCAATAAGCAGGCACGCATACTATCTCACTCGGCTACGGTACTGCATCTTGTGCGTTTCCCGCGCGGATGGGCGCAATTATGGCCTGAGATGTATGCACATCTTGTATCGTACCGCCGCGACTTCGCCTCCAACCGCTGGCACGATGCCGCCGATGTGCTTACGGGAATTATCGAGCGTGAAAGTTCTACTTCTCAACGCTCTGGGAGTAGAATTAGTTTTTTGAAGTAAAAAATAAGGGTGTCTGATAATTTCAGACACCCTTATCACTCGAATATATAAAGGTCTTAGATCTCCCAAGTCTCGCCCGAGCGCAACAGATCGTCCATACAGGTAATCTTTGACGAAGCCTTCACAGCCTCTACCTGCTCCTGAACCTTCACATCATATACATTCTCATCCTCCACCTCGCGGATGATACCCACTGCTACGGGGTACTCGGGCCACTTCATAGCCGCAAGCATAGTGTGCAGAGTAGTATCCTGGCAATGTGCATCGTGAGTGAGTACATTATCGAGAGTGTAGCCATCCTCGCCAATGGTAACAACCTTCAGACGCATATTCTCGAACACCAGACCCTTCTGGTTGTCCTTGCCAAAGAGCATCTTCTCGCCGTGGCGCAACAGAATGGTGTTCTCGGCACGCGTAGCCTTGTCGCCAGCAAACGAAGCGTGAGTTTTGTCGTTGAAGATAACGCAGTTTACCAAAGCCTCCACAACCGACATACCCTTATGCTTGGCTGCCGCCACGAGGCAATCCTTTGTGAGCATAACCTCGGCATCGATAGTGCGGGCAAAGAATGTGCCCTTTGCGCCGATAACGAGCTCGCCAGGAGTAAAGGGCTTCTCGATGGTGCCATAGGGCGATGTCTTGGTAATCTTACCCAACTTGGTGGTGGGCGAGTACTGACCCTTCGTCAAACCATAGATCTCGTTGTTGAAGAGAATCATATTAAGGTCGATGTTACGACGAATGGCGTGAATGAAGTGGTTACCACCGATTGCAAGTGAGTCGCCGTCGCCCGAACATACCCATACCGAGAGGTCGGGGTTAGCAACCTTGATACCTGTTGCAACTGCGTTTGCACGACCGTGAATGGTATGGAAACCGAAGGTCTTCATATAGTAGATGAATCGTGAAGAGCAACCGATACCCGACACGAAGGTGAACTTGTTGTGCGGAATGTCCAATGCATCAGCCACCTCGGGCATAGCACGCTGAACGGCATTCAAGATAGCGTGGTCGCCACATCCTGGGCACCACTTTACAAGTTGATCGCTTTTGAAATCAGCGGGTGTGTATTTATAATCTGCCATAACCTGTGCGACTTATAAGAGTGAATTAAACTTATCCTTGAGCTCAACCAATGTGAAAGGCTGACCCTCGGTCTTGTTATACTGCTCGAATGTGAACTGCTGGAAGTTCTGACGCAAGTACGATGCAAACTGACCCTCGTTGAGCTCACATACAAGCAAGTGCTTATGGCCCTTCAAAAGCTCCTCTACATTGTGGGGCAGAGGGTTCAGGTAGTTGAAGTGCAGGTGAGCGATGCTCTTGCCCTGCTCCTGCAGATCCTTAACGGCAGCCTCCAAGTGGCCTTTTGTACCACCCCAACCGATAACCAGAAGGTCGGCATCTGCTGCGCCCATAATCTCGGGTGTGGGCAACTCATCAGCAACGCGTGCAACCTTAGCGGCTCGTGTGCGAGTCATCTCCTGGTGGTTGGCGGGCTCATAAGAGATTGTGCCACGCAAGTGATCCTTCTCCAGACCACCGATGCGGTGCTGCAAACCCTCCTTGCCAGGGAATGCCCAGCCGCGAGCCAAGTTCTCGCCACGAGCGTAGGGCTTGAACTCCTCGCCCTCGGCTACTGACTCCACGATGGGAGGGCAGATTGTGGGATAGTCTGCCATTGAGGGGATGCGCCAAGGCTCCGAGCCGTTAGCGATGAAACCGTCGGTGAGAAGAATTACGGGAACCATATGCTCCATAGCGATCTTCGATGCCATAAATGCGTAGTGGAAACAGTCGCTGGGTGATGATGCCGCTACAACAACTACGGGGCACTCGCCGTTTCGGCCATACAATGCCTGCATCAAGTCGCTCTGCTCGGTCTTTGTGGGAAGACCTGTTGAGGGACCTCCACGCTGTACATCGACAATGACGAGGGGCAACTCGGCCATCACGGCCAGACCCATAGCCTCGCTCTTGAGCGAGAGACCAGGACCCGATGTGGTGGTTACCGCAAAGTTTCCAGCATAAGCCGCACCGATTGAGGTACAGATACCTGCAATCTCATCCTCGGCCTGCACGGTCTTTACACCCAGATTCTTGTGTTTTGCCAACTCCTCCAGAATAATAGTTGCGGGAGTGATGGGGTATGAGCCGCAGAACAGAGGAAGATCTGCCTTCTCGCTTGCAGCGATAAGACCCCAAGCCGTAGCTACATTACCGTTGATTGAGCGGTAGGTACCCTTCTCGATGGGAGCCTCAGCAATACGGTATGTGTTGGCAAACTGGTGTGTATTGGCTGCATAGTTGTAACCGGCGTCGATGGCGAGCTTGTTGGCCTCGGCAACGGCGGGGTTCTTCTTTGCAAACTTAGAGTCGATATAACGCTTTGCGTAATCCTCGGGCTGGTTGTAGATGTAGAAGCAGATACCCAGTGCGAACATATTCTTGCACTTAACTACCGACTTGTTGTCCAGACCCAACTCAGCCAGCGCGGCCTTAGTCATCGATGTGATGTCGGGCACGACTACATTGTAACCCTCCAGGCCGAGTTCGGCGATGGGGTCGAGTGTAGCAAAGCCAGCTTTTTTGAGGTTATCCTCGGTGATGGTGTCGCCGTCGATAATTACCGTTGCATCCTTCTTAAGCCACTTGCGGTTGGCCTTGAGTGCTGCGGGGTTCATTGCTACGAGTGCATCGCAGAAATCGCCAGGGTTGGTTACCTTGCCTGCTCCGATATGCACCTGAAAGCCTGATACTCCTGCCACTGTGCCCTGCGGTGCACGAATCTCGGCAGGGTAGTCGGGGAAGGTCGAGATGCCGTTACCCTCCAATGCCGACGTGTTCGAGAAGAGAGTACCTGTGAGCTGCATACCGTCGCCCGAGTCTCCCGAGAAGCGGATTACAATCTCCTTTACCTCTTTCGCATTAAGATTTTTCATAGATATTTTGGTTATAATTTATGTCAAATTTGTTTGCAAAGATATGCGATAAATCGTTTCGTTGTCCTCCTAAATTCAAATTTTTTAATTAAATAGGTGTAAATAAAAAACGAGACTGCCAAATTCGCTCTTCGGCAATCTCGTTTTGTAGGGTGTTGATAGGGTAGTAGCTACTCGGCAACGGCAACGGAAAGCGATGCGATCTTAGCCTGATATTCTGCTTTAAGTGAGTCGATCAACTCGTTTACGCTCATAATTTTATCGCATCGCCAAGCGTTCGAGCCTGCGAACGCATATCCGTTCTCCATCTTGCCCTTATAGGCATTGTAGAGAGCAAGCATAATGCAGTAGGGCGAGTGTGTTACATCGCACGTCTTGATGCAGTTGAACGGGCAGGCCTTTGGCTGCTTAAGCCCCTGCTTAACCTTCTCCAAGAATGAGTTGTGGATAGCTCGGCCTGGCATACCCACGGGACTCTGTATGATTTCGATATCCTCCTCCTTTGCATCGATGTAGTTCTGCTTAAACAGAGGCGAAGCATCGCACTCCTCGGTGGCAACGAAGCGCGTACCCATCTGCACTGCGTCGGCACCAAGTGCCATAATATTGTGAATATCCTCACCCGTAAAGATACCACCACCCGCGATTACGGGTATGTAGCAACCATTCTGTTCGCCAATCTCGCGTGCGGCAGCCACCACCTCGGGCACAACGGCTTCGAGCGAGTAGGCGGGATCGTTCAATTGTTCGTTAGAGTAGCCGAGGTGACCACCGGCCTTGGGTCCCTCAACGACCACTGCATCGGGCACATAGCCATACTCGCCAATCCAACGGCGGCAGATAACCTTCAGCGCACGAGCCGACGATACGATGGGCGCGAGCTTAGTGGTTGAATCCTCCTTCAGGAACGAGGGAAGATTTAGGGGCAGACCAGCCCCCGAAAAGATTATGTCGGCCTTCTCCTCGATTGATGTGCGAACAAGGTCGGCGAAGTTCGACAGCGCAACCATAATATTCACACCTATAATACCTTTGGTGGCCTCGCGTGCCTTGCGCAACTCCTCGCGCAAGCCGTGAATGCTTGCCAGATTATAGTCCTTCGAAAATTCGTTATAAATAACTCCCAATCCGGCCGATGAGATTACTCCCACACCTCCGGCATTGGCTACGGCCGAGGCCAGTCCCGAGAGAGAGATGCCTACGCCCATACCTCCCTGCACGATGGGTACGCGTGCCAAAAGGTCTCCAATCTTCAATGTCTTCATTTGATTTATGTTGTAATTATTTGTGCCTCCCGCTTTTGTGCGGGTTTGACATATGCAAATGTAGTAAATTTTTCGTAGCTATGTTCAAAAGGTGAATTAAAATGTTTTATTTCGCATCTCTTTGGTGCAAAAAAAAGCCACCGCAATGGGTGGCTTAATCTCTTGTTATGTGTGGAAAAATCTACAAAATTTCCTCTAAACGGGCAACAGGTGCAATGCCTAAATCTGAAATCATTCCCGCCTGATAGCGGTAGTATCCCGAGATGGCAATCATAGCAGCATTGTCGGTGGTAAATTTCAGTTCAGGGATGAATGTGCGCCAGCCTCTTCGGCGACCAGCCTCAGCTACAGCTTCTCTCAATCCAGAGTTAGCAGACACACCGCCAGCGATGGCTACATCTTTGATTCCCAGCTCCTTTGTTGCCTTGATTAACTTGTTGAGCAGGATGTCGATAATTGTCTTTTGCAACGAGGCGCATAGGTCGGTCTTGTGCTTCTCGACAAAGTCGGGATCCTCGGCTACGGCATCGCGCAGAGTGTAGAGGAACGATGTTTTAAGACCCGAGAATGAGTAGTCGAACTCGCCCTTTACGTGAGGTTTGGAAAATGCGAAAGCTGAAGAATCTCCCTCTTTGGCTAGACGGTCGATTACGGGGCCTCCGGGGTAGGGCAATCCCATCACTTTGGCGCACTTGTCGAAGGCCTCGCCAGCAGCATCGTCGATGGTTGAGCCGATGATCTCCATCTCGAGTGGCGAATTAACCTTTACGATCTGCGTGTGGCCTCCACTCACCAACAGACATAAGAACGGGAACGAGGGGTGGGGTAGCTCGCGGTCGGGCAGATCGACAAAGTGTGAGAGTATATGACCCTGCAGGTGGTTAACCTCCACCATAGGAATGTTATTTGCAATGGATAGTCCTTTGGCAAACGAGGTGCCAACCAATAGCGATCCCAGTAGACCTGGGCCACGCGTGAAGGCTATGGCATCGATCTTGTCTATAGATACCCCAGCCTCCTTGAGGGCGGTATCCACCACGGGAATTATGTTCTGCTGATGGGCGCGCGAAGCAAGTTCGGGGATTACTCCGCCGTACTTGATGTGTACTGCCTGCGATGCTATCACATTCGATAGCAGCGTGGTATTGCGTATCACTGCGGCCGATGTGTCGTCGCACGATGACTCGATGCCGAGAATTGTTATCTCCATAAGAGTGTTTTTAGTCGTTTTTTTCTATTTTTAATAGAAAAATTTTTACATTTGTAGGTTATATGACCATTGTTGAATGCACAAAGTTACAAAAATATTATTAAAGGCGCTATCAGTCATCGTTTTGTTTCTGATATTTTGCCCTATTGTGCTCACTTTGCTCGTTGAGTTGCCCTCGGTGCAGAATTATCTGATTGATCGTGCTACATCGTTTATCTCGCAACGAATCGAGACTCGTGTGTCGATTGATCGCATTCGTTTGGGTGCGCTCGGTAGCTTGCGTGTCGATGGTTTCTATGTCGAGGATTACCAGCAGGACACCCTGCTCTATGTAGGCAAACTCAAGGTCTATCTATCGAGTTTCAACGGCGGAGATGGTATCACACTGCGTAACGGAACAATCGCCAATGCTCATCTTAACATTCGCGAGACACCTAACGGCGTGATGAACATCAAGGAGGTGGTTAATCGCATCACGCGCAAGGATCGCCAGCGCAAGGGTCGTTTCTCGCTCAAGGTCGATGATGTCTATCTGCAGGATATTAATCTTATCGTCGAACAGCACGAACACCGCGACCCGTCGTATGGTATCGACTATGGCGATATGCACATCGAACATATCTCGGCTTTGGTCGATGATTTCGAGCTTCACGGTGGTCGTGTCGGAGGTTATGTACGCAATCTTTCGGCCGTTGAGCATTGCGGCTTTATGGTGCAGAACTTCACAGGACACTTTGCTGTGGACAAAGGCGAGGTGCGACTAACCGACTTCGAGATTATGGCTCGCCGCTCCGATATACGCCTGTATTCGTTTACGCTCAAGGCAGATACGTGGGCCGATTATAAAGATTTTATCAATAATGTGCGTATCACGGGTGAGGTCTATAAGAGTGTTGTCTCATCGTCGGATGTGGCACATTTTGCTCCCAAGTTATTGCCGTGGGATATTTTGTTGCGCGATGTAAACCTTTCGGTTGATGGTACTGTGGCCGATCTATTGGTGCAAGTCGCAGATGCCCGCTATGGGGCTCACACCTCATTGCGAGGTGATGTGCGTCTGCAGGGTCTGCCTGATGTGCGCCGCGGTAAGATGAACCTCGATCTGAAGCGTCTAATCACCACTGAGCCCGATGCGGCTCGTCTGCTGGCTAGCATCACTGGTGTTAAACTTCCCTCGCGAGTGCTCACAATGGCCGATGCTGCGGGCGAGATTATCTGTGCGGGTAACTTCAACGGAGGCTTTGCGGAGTTTAAGTCGAATCTTATGCTCACCACTCAGTCGGGTAATGCCTCATTCACGGCCGAGCGTCATCCCTTGCCCCGTGTGCAGGGAGAGCCTCGACAATCCTCGCTCGATGCTTATGCCGAACTACGCCATTTGCAACTCGGCAATATGTTGCAATTCCCCCTGCTCGGTAATGTAACGGGAACCCTTAGCTTCAACGGAACCACTACCAGCGATAATCTGCGAGGTAGGGTGTCGGGTCGTATGGCCGAGGTTGAGTTCAATGATGCGCAGTATGAGGGTATCGATCTTGATGGTATGGTGATAAACAAGAGCCTCTCGGGTACGGTGAAGAGTAGTAGCCACCCGCTGAGTTTCGATATGACGGGTATGGCCGATATGAATGGTCAGCGACCTATGTATGATCTGCGACTGAATGTGGATCAGGCCGACCTGCACGCAATGAATGTAAATCTTCGTGATTCGGTGTCGCTACTCTCATTCGATGCCGACCTGTACGCTTCGGGTAGGTCGTTGGATGATATGAATGGCACACTTACCATCGAGAATGGCCGATATATCTACGACGCCGACACATTGCAGTCGTCGCCCATACGCCTGGTTGCCGCTAACGACAGCGCTCGCCGCTCGCTTACCCTGTCATCTGATTTTGCCGATGCTTCGTTTACTGGCTCTACTAACTATGGCGAGGTAATGCAATATCTGCAGACGGCAATGGCTAAGTATCTGCCTGGTATTCAACCTACCTCGGCCTATGAGAGTATGGGCGAGGGTGGTTACTCAGCTCTCTCTGTTTCGGTCAAGGAGATCGATCCTCTGCTCAATGCCATCTCGTCGGGCTTGCAGTTAGCGCGAGGTTCTACACTCAACTTTGTGATGAATCCTTCGTCGAATCACTTGGCTCTGCGTGCCGAGTCGGATTATATCGAGCGCAAGCGTATGCTGGCTACACGCCTTAATGTGAATATCACCAATCAGGGCGACTCATTGGCAATGTATATCAGTTCCGAAGATCTCTATGCTGGCCCGTTGCATCTGCCTCGACTCTCGATTATGGGTGGAGCGAAAAATAATAGCGTTTCACTCTCGGCGGGCTTCAATGAGGGTAACGATACGCTGTCGGGAACGATGGCTCTGCGAGCCGACCTTATGCGTGAGGCCGAGACCAATATGCCACACTTAGACATTAGACTCGAACCCGCTACGGTGCGTGCTGCCCAGAGAACGTGGCGCATAACCTCCGATGTGTTGGGTATCGATACGGCTCGTATTGCAGTGAATAATTTCCGAGTAGTGTCGGGTCGTGAGTCGCTTCATTTGGATGGTGGCGTGTCGCGTATTGGCGAGGATACGCTCACGATGAGTATGAAGGATTTTGACTTTGCCCCCTTTATGACCTTTGCCCGACGAATGGGCTACGATGTTGAGGGTAGCGTGAGTGGTACCGCCTCGTTTATGCGTCCTTCACAGCGAGGTATGCTCATTGCCGATCTCTCGATCGATAGTATGACAGTCAATAATACGGCCGTTACGCCTCTGCACATCGACTCGCAGTGGGATTTGGAGCAGGAGCGCATACTTGTGCAGATGCACAATGCTCGCGATGGTAAGAGTATTGTCGAGGGATACTATGCCCCCACCACGATGCGATACTATGCCGATGCGGAGTTCCAAAATCTGCCTTTGTCGATGCTCGATCCATTGCTCGTGAGTGTGATGTCGGGCACCGAGGGGCGTGCCGATGCTAAGCTTAATATCACGGGCCAGGGCCGTCAGGCTACGCTTGGTGGTGAGGTTGAGGTGAGCGATCTCTCGACTATGGTCGATTACACTCGCACCCACTACTCAGTGCCAAAGGCTACGGTAACGGTTGCCAATAATCACTTCTTGGCAAACAATGTTCGTGTCTATGACTCGGAGCAGAATAGCGGTACGCTGAATCTGGATCTAAACCTCAATCACCTCTCCAATGTAGCCTACTCGGTGCGCGTTGTGCCACGCAATATGCTTGTGCTTAATACCACAGCGCAGGATAACGACCTCTTCTATGGTAAGGTCTATGCTTCGGGTACGGCCACCATCACGGGCGATAAGAGTGGTAATAATATGGATATTGTAGCCACCACGGCAGGCTCGTCGCAGTTCTTTATGCCCCTATCGAGCAAGAGCGATGCCGCGTCGGCCGATTTTGTTGTCTTCGAGCAGCCTGGTGTCGAGATCGACTCCACAAACTACCTTGCGCGTAAGAAGATGGCCTTCGAGCGCCGTACACGCCGTGCCTCAACATCGTCGGGTGCAAGCAATATGGATATCAATGTCGAACTCACGGCCGATCCCAATGCCGAGGTTCAGTTGGTTATCGATCCCACCGTGGGCGATGTTATCCGTGCCAGGGGCGATGGTCGCCTCACGATGCATATTGTGCCGCACGCCAACATTTTCGATATGTATGGCGACTATACCATTACCGAGGGTAGCTATCTCTTTACTCTGCAAAATATTATCAACAAGCGTTTCGTTATCAATAGTGGATCGACCATTCAGTGGACGGGAGATCCGCTGGATGCACGCCTTAATATCGATGCGGTGTATAACCTCAAGGCCTCGTTGCAACCGTTGTTGTCATCAACGACGCTCGACAACGTTACGCGTGCCGTGCCCGTGGAGTGTATTATCAACCTTACCGAGCAGTTGACAGCACCCACCGTTACATTCGACATCAAGGTGCCCAATGCCGATACTGAGATACAGAACGCCGTGTCGAACCTGCTCAATAACCAGCAATCTATCGCCACGCAGTTTATGTACCTGCTGGTGAGTGGTAGCTTCTACTCCGACTCCTCGACCTCGTCGAGCCTCGGTGCTTCGGCCTCTGCTACTACCGGTTTTGAGCTGTTGTCTAATCAGTTGAGTAACTGGCTATCGAGCGACGACTATAATATCATCTTGCGTTACCGCCCCCGCTCCGAGCTTACGAGCGATGAGATCGACTTCGGCTTCTCGAAGAGTCTGGTGAACGATCGCTTGCTGGTGGAGTTGGAGGGTAACTACCTTGTCGATAACAAGATGGCGCAGAGTAGCAATATGTCGAACTTTATGGGTGAGGCATACATCACCTGGCTTATCGACCGTGCGGGTAACCTCAAACTCCGTGGCTTCACGCAGACTATCGACCGCTTCGATGAGAACCAAGGTCTGCAGGAGACGGGTGTGGGTATATATTATAAGGAGGACTTCGATAACTGGACCGACCTCAAGCGTCGCATACGCGAGCGTTTTATGAGTAAGCGCCGCCGCCAGCAACTCGAAGCCGAGGCCGAGCGAGCCGATAGCCTTGCCGCCGTGGAGCGTGAGTCGAGGGCTACGGGGCCAGCCGCAGAGAGTGCTGCTCTGACCGATACAGCGGAGTAGAGTATTACTCGTAATGTTGTTATATACCCAAGTAAATAGACTAAAAAAAAGTAGAAAAACTTAAATAAATTAAAACAGAAAAACAATTATGATCGATTTCATTCAGGCTGCCAAGGGGGCGGTCGCAACAGGAGAGGCTGCGAGCGCAGCTGCTGAGGTAACCCGTATGGGTTTGTGGGAACTCTTTATGAAGGGTGGTTGGTTGATGTGGCCGTTGCTCTTGCTCGGTGGCGTTACCGTCTTTATTTTCGTTGAGCGTTTTATGGCTATTCGCAAGGCATCGGGTTTGGATATGAACTTTATGAATCGCATACGCGACTACATCTCTGATGGTAAGATTCGTGCTGCGGTTGATCTCTGTCGCAAGACCAATACACCTATTGCTCGTATGATCGAGAAGGGTATTGAGCGAATTGGCCGTCCTATGGGCGACATCCAGACCGCTATCGAGAATGTGGCTAACCTCGAGGTGTCGAAACTTGAGAATGGTCTTCCCTTCCTTGCTACCATCGCTGGTGGTGCTCCTATGATTGGTTTCTTGGGTACTGTTATCGGTATGGTGCAGACATTTATGGATATGGCTGCCGCTGGTGGTACTGTCGATATGTCGCTCTTGTCGGGCGGTATGTATGTTGCGATGGTAACCACCGTTGCGGGTCTTGTTGTGGGTATTCCCGCATACTTCGGCTATAACTACCTGGTGGCTCGCATCGAGAAGCTCGTATTCCAGATGGAGGCTAACTCAATCGCATTTATGGATATTTTGAATCAACCCGTTAAATAAGTAGATTATGGCAATTAAAAGAGGATCGAAAGTCGATAGCTCGTTTGCATCATCGTCGATGACCGACCTGATGTTCTTGCTGTTGATCTTTATGATTATAGCTACTACTCTGATCAACCCCAACGCTGTGAAGTTGATGCTCCCAAAGAGCGCCAATCAACTCAAGGATAAAGCTATCACCACAGTCTCAATTCAGGATGCAGGTGGTGGCAATTATCGCTACTATGTAGAGTTGGAGAATGTGGGCTCACGCGAGGGTATCGACCGAGCTTTGCGTGCTCGTCTTGCAGGACAGGAGGAACCCACCATATCTCTTCACGCCGACAAGACCGTCGAGTGGGATGAGATTGTGCAGGTGATGAACATAGCCAAGGATAATGGTTACAAGCTAATCGCCGCAACCCAACCTTAAAAAATACTCTAACGGAGTGATTACTGCGTTACGCTTGTGTTCGAATTGCTCATTTACCTCTAAGTAAACTCCGCATTCTCACACTGCGCAAGCCTGGTAATCCCCTCCGTTATAGCATTTTTTTAGATATGTTTTGACGGAATAAAACGGACTTTTCGATAAAGAGTAATAAGCATATTCCGTTAGACACTTTTTGAATCGTTACACTTAACGCGCACAAAGATGAAATATTACGACGAACAGGACAATCGCCCACGACTCTACGGAGGTGTGGCCGCGGCGCTCTATGCCATAGCGGTTGCGGCGGCGTTGTTGCTTGTCTATATTCCCATTGTTGTTGCCGAGGTGCCCGAGATGATGGTTATCGAGTTTGAGGAGATCGAGGAGCGGCCAGCGCCGCGTCCTGTGGTTACCTCCGAGGCTCCGCGCCACGAGCGTATATCCACCACGGTGCAAAACTCGCAACAGGTGTCGGGAACCGATGCACAGACTCAAACCGTCAATCAGCGTGCCATCTTCCAGAGTAACAAGGGGGGTGTGGATGAACCCATCGACTTGGGTAACCCCTACGCACAGCAAGGCGACGAGAATCAGGCAAGTGGCGACGGCGGTGGACTCAATCCCGTGGGCAACGATCAACTTGACGAGGGTCTGCGTGGTCGTGGTCTGGTGGGTAATCTGCCTGTGCCCTCATATCCGGGTAATGTGAGTGGTAAGATTGTAATCCGCGTGGCGGTGAACCAACACGGCGAGGTTACAAGTGCCGCCTACGAGCCCAAAGGCTCCACATCGTCCGATTCGGCACTCATAGCTGCTGCTATCGAGGCGGCTAAGCGTGCCCGCTTTACCGAGAGTCGCAGTTTCGCGCAGGGCGGTACGATAACTTATAACTTTAGACTTAACTAACTATGCGAAGAGTTCTGCTAACACTGCTTTTTGCCCTTATGCTCTGTGGTGGCGCGTGGGCACAGTCTAAGGGTCCGCGTATGACCTTCGATACATCGACCCATAACTTTGGCGATGTGAATCGTAAGGGTGGCGACCTGATTAAGGAGTTTCGATTTGTAAACGATGGCGATGCTCCGCTGGTCATCAAGAAGATTACCAAGTCGTGCTCGTGTATGACCGTAACCTATTCGCGTAAGCCCGTTATGCCAGGCAAATCGGCCGTTATAAAGATTAAGTATGAGCCCCACAAGGTTGAGCCTGGTATCTTCCTCAAGGCGGCTCAAATCTACTCCAACGAGCCATCGTCGAAGGTGCGTATTATTACCATCCAAGGCAACTCGATGGACGATCGCAAATAGATATTTATAATAGGTATAAAAAATAGGTTGTTCTCTTTCGGGAACAACCTATTTTTTTGTATTTGGATTTTACTACTTTGTAGCGCTCTCCAAACGCTTCATCATTGCAAACATAAAGATTGCTGAGATGAGGCACAGTACGATGAATACTGACCATACGATCCACAAGGGAAGACCGCCCCACAACAGACCACCGACAGCAACGAGCATATTACCGATAGCGGTGGCAAGGAACCAGCCACCCATCATCATACCCTTGAGCTTGGGAGGAGCAACCTTCGATACGAACGAAATACCCATAGGTGAGAGCAAAAGCTCAGCGAAGGTCAATACGAGGTAAGTCGAGATCAACCAGTTTGCCGATACGAATGTGCCGTTAGCACCAGCTGCAGCCTGCTCGTTGGGAGTAAGAAGACCCATTGAACCAATTGCCATTACAGCAAAACCTACGGCAGCGATCAACATACCGTAAGCAATCTTGCGGGGTGCCGAAGGCTCCTTGCCCTTCTTTGCAAGAGCACCGAAGATAGCCATTGATACGGGAGTCAATGCAACAACATAGAAGGGGTTGAAGTGCTGGAAGATAGGTGCGCTTACATCAACTGTGCCTGATACATTGAGAGCCTTGTAAACGAGGAATGCCACAGCGGCAGCAACAACAGCCCAAGAAGCAATCTTGCCGTTCTTTGTCTCGCTCTGGAATGCAGAGAATGCAGCGTAAACAGCAACGATAACAACAACCAAGTTCCATACATTGAACGCCATACTCTGAATACCCTCTGAAGTCTTAGCAGTGAACTCATCGGCGAAGTATGTAAGTGCCAAACCGTTCTGGTGGAATGCCATCCAGAAGAAGATTACAACGGCAAATACCAAGCAGAGAGCCACTACGCGAGCCTTAGTCTCAGCGGGTGAAAGCTCCTCGTCGGTATTAACTACACCAGCCTTGCGAACGCCACCCTCTACGTGACGGAATGTAGGACGGAAGATGTAGTAGATAGCCATCGAAACGATAAGCGAAGCACAAGCCACAGCGAATGAGAAGTGGTAAGCGTCGTTTGATGTGTAACCGAGCGAAGTCTCAGCCCACTCCTTGATCTCAACGGCAGCAGTAGGAGCGAACAACGCACCAATGTTGATTGCCATATAGAAGAGTGAGAATGCAGAGTCGCGCTTGTCGGCGTACTTGGGATCGTCATAAAGATTACCCACCATTACCTGCAAGTTACCCTTGAAAAGACCTGTACCCACACTGATGAAAATCAACGCGCCGAGCATTGCAATCATAGCCAGAGTGTCGCCACCCAGGGGCACTGAGAGTAACAGATAACCAGCAAACATTACCGAGATACCGATTGTTACCATACGACCATAGCCGAACTTGTCAGCCAAGATACCACCGATCAGGGGCATAAAGTAAACAAATCCGAGGAATGTAGAATAGATTGTACCTGCTACACCTGCATCGAGACCGAAATTAGCACGCAAGAAGAGCGCGAACACTGCTACCATTGTGTAGTAGCCGAAACGCTCACCTGTGTTGGCCAGAGCAAGGGCAAACAATCCTTTAGGATGTCCTTTGAACATAGATTAAAAGTATTAATTGGTTAATAATGAATTGTCGAAACAATTTTGGCAAATATACACAATTATTTTTGAATCCGCAACCCGATGGACTTTTTATGCCATATGGATAGGGGTGGAAGAGGCGAATTCAAAATTCAAAATTCATAATTGGGCTGGCGCACAAATGAAAGTTATGGCAATTCAAGATTAAAAGAATCTCTTTGATCTTTGAAGTATGGTCTTTCATCTTTGAATTTTTATCGCTATATTTGTGTAGTTATAAACATCATTAGCTATGCAAGACCAAACACCAATGCTCCCCGTAGTCGAGGCCGACGAGTGGCTGCAACCCGTAGCCGAAAAGATGTGGGAGCGCCACAAGCGTTATCTTCAGCGCATTGAGGCTATCAACCGTCAGTCGGGCTCCATTGTAGATTACGCTAACGGCTACCGCTACTTCGGTTGGCAGTGGGACGATGCGATGGATGGATGGTGGTTCCGCGAGTGGTTGCCTGAGGCCGAGGATGTATTTATCTTTGGCGACTTCAACTCGTGGCAACGCACCCAACTGCGTCTTGACAGGGGGCAGGGTGGTGTATGGCAGATATTCCTGCCCGAGGCTATGTATGGCCACCTCTTAACACACGGTTCGCTATATAAACTCCACATTCACGGAAAGAACGGCTGGCACGATCGTATCCCCGCCTACGCTACGCGTGTGGTGCAGGACGAGACGACAAAGAACTATACTGCCCAATTTTGGAATCCCAGTACCAAGTATGAGTGGCACGATGCCGACTTCGAGGGCGCCCCTAAGGAGGATCTGCTCATCTACGAGGCTCACATCGGTATGGCTCAGGAGGAGGAGAAGGTGGGCACCTACCTTGAGTTCTGTGAGGAGGTGTTACCCCGCATCGCAAAGGCAGGTTACAACGCCGTGCAACTGATGGCCATTGCTGAGCACCCCTATTACGGCTCGTTCGGCTATCACGTATCGAATTTCTTTGCTCCTTCGTCGCGCTTCGGTACGCCCGAGGAGCTTAAATATCTGATTGACACCGCACACCAAATGGGTATTGCCGTTATTATGGATTTGGTGCACGCCCACTATGTGAAGAATTGGAACGAGGGCTTGCGAGAATTGGATGGCTCTGACCATCACTATTCGAAGCCTGGTAATGCTGGCTATCAGAAGTATTGGGATTCGATGGTCTTCGACTACGGCAAGGGTGGTGTGGAGCACTTCCTGCTCTCCAATGTGAAATATTGGTTAGATGAGTTCCACTTCGATGGCTATCGATTCGATGGTGTTACGTCGATGCTCTACTACCATCGCGGATATATTGACTTTGACTCGCGTGAGCGTTTCTTCGACGAGAGTGTCGATCTCGATGCTGTAACATACCTCACGCTCGCCAACCGACTCATCCACGACTTCCGTCCCCAGTCTGTAACCATTGCGGAGGATGTTAGCGGTATGCCTGCCATCTGCTCGGCAGTAGAGGATGGCGGTATTGGCTTCGACTATCGACTTGGTATGGCCATCCCCGATTTCTGGATTCGTATGCTAAAGGATACCCCTGACGAGGAGTGGAATATTTGGGAGATGTGGGATGTGATGACCTCGCGCCTGCCTTCGGTCAAGACCGTTGCTTATGCCGAGTCGCACGATCAGGCTATGGTGGGCGACAAGACTATTGCTTTCAGACTGCTCGATAGCCTTATGTACGAGGGTATGGATCGCTCATATGAGTCTCCTGTGATGGATCGCGGTATGGCTCTGCATAAGATGATTCGTCTGTTCACCATCTCTACGGGAGGACAGGCCTATCTTAACTTTATGGGTAACGAGTTTGGTCATCCCGAGTGGATCGACTTCCCGCGCGAGGGTAATGGTTACTCGCACGCCTATGCACGCCGTCAGTGGTCGCTCAGGGACAATGGCTTCCTGCGTTATGCCTTCCTTGCCGACTTCGATGAGGCTATGATTGAGCTCATCAAGGAGCACCGCGTGATGTCGGACGGCTACCCCTATAACCTACTTATGGACGAGCAGAATAAGACGATGGTATATGCACATAGCGATCTTGTCTTCGTTCTCAATTGGCACACCGAGGCCGCCGTTCCCGATTATGAGTTGCCCGTGCGTGAGGCTGGCAAGTATGAGTTGGTGTTGTCGTCAGACGAGAAACGTTTCGGAGGCTTGGCACGCCAAAAAGTGGGTGAGGAGCACTTCACATTCAATGTCGAGGGCGAGGATGGCGAGCTGTGGCCACGCCTTAAGATTTACAACACACCTCGCACGGCTATCGTATTGCGCAAGGTGGATTGAGTGTGTATTAATATAGAGGTAATATAATAAAATTAGGTGCTTCGTGTGAAGCCCACAACGAGATAGGATTATGAACAAAAAACTAAATAACAAGACGGTGGTAATCACTGGTGCCTCGTCGGGTATCGGAGCTGCTATGGCTCGCGAGTATGCTAAGATGGGAGCTCGCGTAGTGTTGGGCGCTCGCCAGGGTGATAAACTAAGGGCTATGTGCGACGAGATCGAGGCCACAGGCGGCAAGGCCGTGTGGTGTGAGTGCGATGTGAGCAAGGCCGAGGATTGTAAGCAGTTGATTCAGACTGCTGTCGATAGCTTTGGTGGTATCGATGTCCTGATCTGTAATGCTGGTATCTCGATGCGTGCGTTGTTCGATGATCTCGATCTGAGTGTTTTGCACCGTCTGATGGATGTCAATTTCTGGGGTACGGTCTATTGTACCAAGTATGCCTTGCCATATCTCCAGCAGTCGAAAGGCTCTCTGGTTGGTATATCGTCGGTGGCGGGTATTCACGGCTTGCCCGGCCGCACAGGTTACTCGGCGTCGAAGTTTGCTATGACGGGATTTTTGGAGACTATCCGCATCGAAAATCTTAAGAAGGGCCTGCACGTGATGGTTGCTTGCCCAGGTTTCACTGCCTCTAATGTGCGCTTTGCGGCTCTCACGGCCGATGGCTCACAGCAGGGATCAACACCTCGCGAGGAGGGTAAGATGATGACCCCCGAAGAGGTGGCTCACATCGTAGCACGCGGTATAGCACGTCGCAAGCGCCTTTGCTTGATGGAGGCTGAGGGTCGTGCTGCGCACTTCGTGAAGAAGTTTGCTCCAGCATTGGTCGATAAGTTATTCTATTGGGTTATGTCGAAGGAGCCCGATTCACCCTTCAAATAACAGATTATGAATAAGCGTCTTGCCAGCCTTGATGTACTACGTGGTGCCGACTTATTTTTCTTGGTGGCACTCGGACCCATCGCAAATGCCATTGCCCGTGCTGCCAACTGGGAGTGGCTTAACAATTCAATGTGGATATTCCACCACACCGAGTGGGTAGGCTTCACGCCGTGGGATATTATTATGCCATTGTTTATGTTTATGTCGGGCATCACCATCCCCTTTGCTTTGGAGCGCTATCGCCGCGAGGGTAATCCTGCGAAGGCTTTGCCTCGCATTGCACGCCGTGTGGTTGTGTTGTGGATCTTCGGTATGATGTGTCAGGGTAACCTGCTTGCACTCGATCCCGATCGCTTGTATCTATATACCAACACTTTGCAAGCTATTGCCGTGGGTTATGCCGTGGCTGCTGTGATGTATCTCTTTACCCGTGTGCGCACGCAAATCGTTACTGCTGTGGTGCTTATGCTTGCTTATTGGGCGGCTATGGAGTTCATCGGTGTCGATGGCTTTGGTCGTGGCGACTACTCAGCTGATGGCAACCTTGCTGAGTGGGTTGATCGTGCCGTGCTGGGTCGTTGGCGCGATAATGCTACGGTAGTGGATGGGGAGGTAGTCTTTAGCGAGAGTTATCGCTACACCTGGATTCTGAGTAGCTTTACATTTGCCGTTACGGGCTTGTGTGGTATGTTGGCAGGTCGCATAGCACGAAGCGAGTGGAGCGATAGGCGCAAACTCGGTTGGTTCTTTGGCGCAGGTGCGGCAATGGTTGTTGTGGCGCTGGTGTGGGGCGTGTGGATGCCTATCATAAAGATTATATGGACCAGTTCGATGGCTCTGCTGGCGGCGGGAATATCGTTCCTATTGCTCGGCGTGGCCTATTACTTTGTTGATTGCCGAGACTACAAGTCGCAGACCGAGTGGCTGAGGGTCTATGGTATGAACTCAATAGCTGCCTATATGCTTACTCAGATTGTGAACTTCCGTCCCGTGGCGGCGTCGCTACTGTACGGCTTGGAGCAGTATATGGGTGATTGGTATGCCTGCCTTTTGACCGTGTGTCAGGTGGCAACGATATATCTTATTTTGTGGGTGATGTACCGCAAGAAGATATTTCTTAAAGCGTAGGCGTAGTAGATGACAAAATCAAAATCAATGTTATAGGTGCTACATATAGTTTAGTATGCTTTTTCCTGTAACACTTAATAATACACAATTATGAAACTCACACTCTTAGGTACTGGCACTTCGCAGGGCGTACCCACCATAGGTTGTCGTTGCGAGGTGTGTTGCTCCTTAGACAAGCACGACAGGCGACTGCGTACCTCGGCTATGGTTGAGGTGGACGATTGTCGTATAATAATCGATGCGGGACCCGACTTCCGCGAGCAGATGCTACGCACTGGTGTGAGGATAATCGACGCCATACTACTTACTCACGAACACAAAGATCACACGGGAGGTATCGACGATGTGCGAGCCTTTAACTTTGTCGATTTTCCTATCATCCGCCCTGTCGATATATATGCCAATAAGCCTACGGCGGCTACCGTGCGTAAGGATTTCGACTACGCCTTTGTTGAAGATAAGTATCGCGGAGTACCCGAAATACGCTTGCACGAGATAGATGGAGTAACGCCCTTTAGTGTTAAGGGGGTGGAGATAATACCCATAGCGGGTCGCCACTCTGCTCGCTTCAGTGTTACAGGTTACCGCATAGGTAAGCTCGGCTACCTCACCGACTTCAAGGAGATAAGCGACGAGGAGCTTGCAAAGCTCGCGGGTGTTGATGTGCTGGTTATTAATGCTTTGCGATTTAAGCCCCACCCCTCACACTTTAGTGTCGATGAGGCAGTAGCCATCGCTCGACGCCTTTCGCCGCGTAGGGTGATACTTACCCACTTGTCGCACGAAATAGGACTACACGCCACCTCGGCCGAGCGCTTGCCTGAAGGTGTAGAGTTGGGCTACGATGGCGAAGAGGTAGAGGTGTATTAAGGCTGATATCCCGTATCCTCCAGTAGGTTCCCGCTATTTGCAGCGGCCACGGCCAGCTCGTCGCAACGGTTGTTCTCCACGGTTGAGGCGTGCCCCTTAACCCATATAAAACGCACATTATGACGGCGATAAACTCTTAGGAAACGCATCCATAGATCGGGATTCTTCTTTCCCGAGAATCCCTTGCGCTCCCAGCCAAATACCCAATGCTGATTCACCGCATCGACAACATACTTCGAGTCGGAGTAGAGCGTAACATCTGTTCCATCGAACTTCAGCGCTTCGAGCGCTACACACACACCCATAAGCTCCATACGGTTGTTGGTCGTTAGGCGAAAGCCCTGCGCAAGCTCTTTGCGGTGAGGACCCGATATCAGTACCACGCCATAGCCTCCACGCCCAGGGTTGCCCTGCGCCGCTCCGTCGGTATATATGGTTACATTTGCCATTGCAATAGATATAAAAATCGTACCCGTAGAGTCGGTTACAACCTGCGGGTACGATAATATTCAACTTAAGATTATTTCAACGCAGACATACGCTCCTTGATGGCGGCAATCTTAGCCTCGGCATCGGCCTTCTTGGCGTGCTCGGTGGCAACCACCTTCTCGGGTGCTGACGACACGAAACGCTCGTTCGAGAGCTTCTTCATAACCGTAGCAAGGAAGCCCTCGAAGTAGGCAAGCTCCTTCTCCAGCTTCTGCATCTCAGCCTCAATATCGATGTTGTCATCCATAGGAATGAAGTACTGCGTGGTTTTAACCATAAAGCTCTCGGCTGTGGGACTTTTGCTCTCTACAGCTGCGATCTGCTCCAAGTTACACATCTTCACAATCACGGCCGCAAGCTCGGCGGGGAAATTCTCATCTGCTGTGAAGTTGAGTGTAATGGGCTGACGCTGGGGGATATTCTTTGACTTGCGGATGCTTCTTATGTTAGAGATAATCTCCTTCACCAAGCCAAAGCGCATCATCAGGTGCTCGTCCACTGCGCCACCCTTCTCAATCTGGGCATACATAATCGACTCGCCAACCTTGCGAGGCTCCAAATCCTGCCAAATCTCCTCGGTTACGAAGGGCATAAAGGGATGAATAAGGCGCATCAGTGTGTCGAAGAACTTACGCGTAGCGTCCATCGTAACACGGTCGATGGGAGTTTGGTAGGCGGGCTTCACAACCTCCAAGTACCAGCCACTGAACTCGTCCCAGAAGAGCTTGTAGATACGCATAAATGCCTCCGAGATACGGTATGATGAGAAGAGCTCGTCGATCTCCTCGATAGCCTTCGTAAGTACACTCTTGAACCAGAGGATGGCGATCTCGTTGTTTTGGCTCGGTGCCTGATCCTCGCTCACCTCCCAACCGCTGATAAGGCGGTAGGCGTTCCAAATCTTGTTGCCGAAGTTACGACCCTGCTCGCAGAGTGCCTCGTCGAACATAACATCGTTACCTGCCGACGATGAGAGCATCATCGCCACACGCATACCATCTGCACCATACTGTGCGATCAGATCCAGCGGGTCGGGCGAGTTGCCGAGCTGCTTTGACATCTTGCGACCCAACTTATCGCGAACGATACCTGTGAAATATACATTCTTGAAGGGGTATGTGCCACGATACTCGTAGCCTGCCATAATCATACGAGCTACCCAGAAGAAGATAATATCGGGACCTGTAACCAGATCGGCAGTGGGGTAGTAGTAGTTAATATCCTCGTTGTCGGGGTTGCGGATACCATCAAAAACCGAGATAGGCCACAACCACGATGAGAACCAAGTGTCGAGTACATCCTCGTCCTGACGCAGGTCGCTGAGCTGCAGGCTGTCGTCCTGAGCCTTCTCGCGCGCTTTGATAAGTGCCTCCTCGGCTGTGGGTGCAATCACATAACCACCCTTAGGCAAGTAGTATGCAGGAATACGCTGCCCCCACCACAACTGGCGTGAGATACACCAATCCTTGATGTTCTCCATCCAGTGGCGATATGTGTTCTTATACTTTGTGGGAACAAACTTAATGATATCGTCCATCACGGCCTTCGTAGCGGGAGCAGCGATGTCGGGCATCGACATAAACCACTGCATCGAGAGCTTAGGCTCGATAGCTACACCCGTACGCTCTGAGTAACCCACATTGTTGGTGTAGGCCTCCACCTTCTCCATCAGGCCAGCCGCCTGCAAATCGCCCTCGATAACCTTGCGGCACTCGAAACGATCCATACCAACATACATACCAACCTTGTCGTTGATAGTACCATCGTCATTGAAGATGTCGATTGTCTCGAGGTTGTACTTCTCGCCGAGCATATAGTCGTTCACATCGTGTGCGGGCGTTACCTTCAATGCTCCCGTACCGAACTCAATGTCAACATACTCGTCGCGGATAATGGGTACCGAACGACCCACCAGGGGTACAATCACGCGAGCACCCTCGGGGATGTCCTTATAACGCTCGTCGTTGGGGTTAAGACATACGGCCGTATCACCAAGGATAGTCTCGGGGCGTGTTGTAGCTACTACGAGGTAGCGATCCGAACCCTCCACCATATAACGCAGGTAGTAGAGTTTACCCTGCGACTCCTTGTAGATCACCTCCTCGTCCGAGAGGGCTGTCTTTGCCGAAGGATCCCAGTTTACCATACGAACGCCACGGTAGATCTTACCCTTTTCATAGAGGTCGCAGAACACCTTGATTACGCTCTCGGTGCGAGCCTCATCCATCGTAAAGCAGGTACGATCCCAGTCGCACGAAGCACCCAACTTACGCAACTGCTGAAGGATGATGCCTCCGTGCTTCTCCTTCCACTCCCAGGCGTGCTCGAGAAACTCCTCGCGTGTAAGGTCAGCTTTGTTGATACCCTCGGCTGCAAGCTTTGCCACTACCTTAGCCTCGGTAGCAATCGAAGCGTGGTCGGTACCTGGCACCCAGCAGGCATTCTTGCCCTGCTGACGAGCACGACGCATCAATACATCCTGCAAGGTGTTGTTAAGCATATGACCCATATGCAGCATTCCTGTTACATTGGGTGGTGGAATAACTATCGTGTATGGCTCGCGAGCATCGGGCTCCGAGTGAAAAAGTTTGTTGTCGATCCAATACTCATACCACTTCGATTCAATATCTTGCGGTGTGTACTTATCTGCTACCATAATCCTATATTTTGTTTGTTAATTTATTCTATCTTTAGGGTTGTACGCCCACGCTCACGCGCGTAGTGCGCATACAACCGACAAATATAGTGATAAAAAACCGAAAAGGAGTATATTTTCGATGAAAAAACCACCCTCCCGTTTTGGAAGAGTGGCTTTGAGGCAGAATGTAAAATGTATAGTTTGCAATTACAGTATGAATATCGACTCCAAGAGTATCACCACAATGCCCGATAGGTAGCCTAAAAATGCCATCAGCGATATGTTTTTCAGGTACCAAGTGAAGTCAATCTTTTCCAGACCCATAGCTACCACACCTGCCGCTGAGCCGATAATAAGAATACTACCTCCAACACCAGCACAGTAGGTCAGAAGCAACCAGAACAGACCGTCGGGCAGAAACATCTCTACATAGGCAGGGTCGGCGGCTGTGGCTATTGCTGCCGTATCGGCTACAGGGTACATACCCATACAAGCGGCCACAAGGGGAACATTGTCGATAATTGACGATAGCACACCTACAACCGAGGTGATGGTAAATACTTCGTGTATATTCTTATCCAACCATTCGGCGGCTGTGTTGAGCAGACCTGCCGACTGCAAGCCCGCCACTGACATCAGGATACCGAGGAAGAAGAGTATCGTGGGCATATCTATGTTTGATAGCACTCGCGATACACGGTGCTTATGCTCCTCCTCCATGCCGCGTTTTTTCTTGTCGTAGGCCCACTCGGTAAGAATCCATAATGCACCAAGTACCAGCATCATACCAACATATGGAGGCAGTCCCGTGAGGCTCTTGAAGATGGGTATAAAGAGCAGTCCTGCAACACCCACACAGAGTACTGAACGGCTGAAACGCTTGCCTATGCCATCGGGTAACGGCACGGTGCGATCCACCTCGGGGAGCATCTTCTCGCCACGACGCAACATCCGGGTAGCCATATAGGCAGGAATAAGAAGCGATACGATACAGGGCAGGATGAGGTATAGGACAAGACTCGGAGCTGTAACATTGCCACGCATCCATAGCATAATGGTCGTTACATCACCAATGGGCGACCACGCACCACCGCTGTTAGCTGCGATGATTATCACACCTGCAAATATCCAGCGGTCGCGAGCGTCGGGGATGACGCGACGCAGCATCATAATCATAATGATGGTGGTTGTCATATTGTCCAGCACGGCCGACATAAAGAATGTTATGAATGCCAGAAGCCATACCAGCAGGAGTTTGTTGCGAGAGGTGATGCGCTCGGTGATTATGCCGAAACCTCCGTGAGTGTCAATTAGTTCGACGATGGTCATCGCTCCAATCAGGAAGAACAAAGTCTCGCACGTCGAGCCCAAATGTTCCAATAATTCTGTGCCTGTAGAGTTGCTACCCGAGAGCAGGGCATAAAGCGACCAGATGGCACCAAACATAAAGAGTGCTGTGGCAGCTTTGTCGATTTTGATTTTATGCTCCAGCGCAATGCAGGCATAGCCTACTGCAAAGAGCACAATCATTGCTGTAGTCATCATTGTATTAGGTATTTAAAAGAAGGCTTGCCGCCTTTGGAAAATAAAGGGGGAAAACAAAACAAATGCATCATATAGGCGCATCAGACGGCAAGCCGAATTATTTGATTCGGTTGTGCCATAAGCACACATAACACAGCACCTTCCTAAAGGGGGAAGGAGTGTGGCTAAAGTATGATGTATGTTGGCTAAATTATGATATGCCTGAAGGCATAGACATAGAGATCCTTCGCCGACGAGAAATTATGCATCTCACACTGACGATGGTGGCTTGCGTAGGTATTATGACCTAACCAATGGCTGTCGGCAGTCGATTGTGAACGGCTAAATAGTGAAATATGGTTCTTCGAGGTGGGTTTGCCGCTTTGAGAATAGTTACTTAGGCCTACATTGCTCACCTCACTCTGCTGCAGAGCAAATGACTCGGGGCGGTTGTCCAGTCCATCCTCCTCGCTCTGCTCGCCGATGTAGCAGATAACATGCGCTCGTGTGGTGGAGTCGATAGAGGCTACACGCGCCATCAGTGAGGTGGCGTTGCAGATAAGGATAAAGAGTAATATGCCCCAAAGTTTTCTCATAGTTACCTGCAAAGGTATAAAAAAAAGCCGTCGGTGTAACTCCGACAGCCTTTAATTTTGCAAATTTTGTTCCGCTATTAAAGGAAAATCAGCTGCGTAATGATGTAGATAGGCAACAGAATCACGAGCGAGAACTTAATCATATAACCAAAGAAACTCGGCATAGTAATGCCCGATTGCTCGGCTATGGCCTTGATCATAAAGTTGGGGCCGTTGCCTATGTATGTCATCGCACCAAAGAACACCGAACCCAGCGCAATGGCACGCAATAGCATAGCGTCGATACCAGCCTCCAGCACTGCACCATCGGCTACGGGCAGACCCTGTGCTACGGTGTGGAATGCCACGGCTGTGGGCGAATTATCGAGGAATGCCGATAGGATTCCCGACGCATAGAAGAACTGCCAGGGCTTGTCGATACCAAGCTCGGCGGCGTGGGTGTTGAGGTAGATCAGCGCAGGTGTCATCGTAACGAAAATACCGATGAAAAGGTATGCCACCTCGATGATAGGCTCCCACGAGTATTTGTTATCCTGACGGATTGACTTTTTGGTTGTAAGCCAAGACAAAAGTCCAAGTACTATGAGTGCAATCTCGCGCAAGAAACGCACATAAATAGGCGAATGATGGTCGCCCATTTCGGGTATGTACGAGGGGTTGAGGAACGATACCGAGAGGATGATTCCCAAAAGGTATATAATGTTAATCAGACCCGTAATGCGAATAGGAGTTTTGTAGTGTACATCGGATGCGATATCGACCATCTCCTCCTTGCGATAGTACACAAATCGGTCGATAAACAGATAGAGCGTTAGCAAGATCACGCCCACGAACAACCACTCGGGAGCCAGGTGCATAAACCATCCAAAGTCGGCACCGCGCAGATACAGCAGGAACAATGGGGGATCACCCAGCGGGGTTAGCACACCGCCACAGTTGGCCACCAGTGCAATGAAGAAGAGAATGGTATGTACCTTGTGTTTACGCTGTTGATTGACCTCCATCAGGAGGCGGATGGTGAGCATAGCAGCACCCGTTGTGCCGATGAACGAAGCCAATAGGAAACCTACGGCCATAATTAAGGTGTTGTTCAGTGGTCGAGCCTGTATGTCGCCGCAGATATGAATACCTCCCGTTACGACAAACAGGGCGCCGAGCAACACAATAAAGGGGACATAGTCATACAAGATTTGATGTTCGAGGTTGTGCCCCATCCCGTTTGCTACGAGGTAGATACCCGCAGGCAGAGCCAGCAGGAGAGAGATGTAGAGTTTGTGGGTATTATTCTCCCACCAGTGCTCGGCCAAAAGCGGAAGCACGGCGATGCTCAGCAACATTAGAGCAAAGGGAATAAGTGCCCATAATTCAATTTGATGCATAAAAGTAGTGTTTTTATTTTCCGGGGCGAAAATACAAAAAAAAGTTGAATTACGCGTTATTCAATAGTAGGAAAAAAAAGATTTATTTATAGATCATTTGAGCCGTCGAATTGTCGCCCTTGTTGTGGTGTTTTTCGTGCGTGCGCTCGCGCTCGGGCGAACGATTTATTAACAATCTATCGTCAATGTGTGGTGCGATGGATATTTTTTATTACATTTGCAATCGTGAAATTGTGTAAATATGAGTGAAAAGAAAAATATTGAATTGACAGATTTGGAGGCCTTGCCTGATTTGCTCGATGGAAGACATCAGGTGGTGCCCATTATTACCAGCGGCGACGATATTGTCGAGGATGTAGCCATCCCCGAGTCGTTGCCCATACTCTCGTTGCGTAGTTCGGTTCTCTTCCCGGGAGCCATCACACCCATCACCGTAGGTCGCGAGAAGAGCATCAAGTTAGTTCGCGATGTCTATGCCACAAGTTCTCTGCTGGGTGCCGTGTTGCAGCGCGAGACCGAGGTCGAAGTTCCCAAGCCTGACCATATGTACAAGGTGGGTACTGCGGCTCGCATTATTAAGATTTTGGAGATGCCTAATGGCAACCTCACCGTTATACTTAGCGGTCTTGAGAAGATCGAAGTAGGCGAATATCTGCAGTCTGAGCCCTACCTTAAGGCTACCGTTCACACCATACGCGACTCGCAGCCCGATGCGGGGAATGTGGAGTTTCAGGCTCTGGTAGATTCGGTGCGTGAGGTGTCGCTCAACATAATCAACATCTCGTCGTCGATGCCCAAGGAGGCAGTCTTCGCTCTGAAGAATATTGATTCACCGCGAGGCTTGATTAACTTCGTCTGCTCGAATATGGACTTCTCGGACGAGGATCGTCAGGCTCTGCTTGAGGCTCCTGGCTTGTTGGCTCGTTCGCGTAAGTTGCTCGAGATTCTGGTGCGTGAGCAGCAGTTGGCTGAGCTTAAGAACGAGATTCAGGAGAAGGTAAAGCAGGAGATCGACAAGCAGCAGCGCGACTATTACCTGCAACAGCAGATGCGCACCATTCAGGATGAGCTGGGCGATACATCGGATGCCGAGATTGACCAGATGCGTGAGGCAGCTAAGAAGAAGAATTGGTCGAAGGAGGTAGGCGAGATTTTCGAGAAGGAACTCTCGAAGGTTGAGCGCTTAAACCCTGCCGTGGCAGAGTATTCGGTGCAGATGACCTACCTGCAGCTTATGCTTGAGTTGCCGTGGAACGATGTAACGAAGGATAACCTCGATTTGGAGTGTGCCCGCCAGCAGTTGGATGGCGACCACTTTGGTTTGGAGGAGGTCAAGGATCGTATTTTGGAGCACTTGGCTGTTATCAAACTTAAGGGTGATTTGAAGTCGCCCATCTTGTGCCTGTATGGCCCTCCGGGGGTAGGTAAGACCTCGCTTGGTCGTTCGGTGGCTACGGCTCTGGGTCGTAAGTTCGGTCGTATTTCGCTCGGCGGCTTGCACGATGAGAGCGAGATTCGCGGACACCGACGCACATATATCGGTGCTATGCCAGGCCGAATCATTCAGACCATCAAGCGTTGTGGCTCGTCAAACCCCGTCATTATTCTCGACGAGGTTGATAAGATAACAGTGAGCAACCACGGTGATCCCTCGTCGGCTCTGTTGGAGGTGTTGGACCCCGAGCAGAACACCACATTCCACGATAACTACCTCGACACGGAGTACGACCTTTCGAAGGTGTTGTTCATCGCTACGGCTAACGATATTAACGCGATTAACCCTGCGCTTAGGGATCGTATGGAGATGATCAATATCCCTGGCTACATCCTCGAGGATAAGATACAGATTGCCGAGCGCCATCTTCTGCGCAAGCAGTGCGAGGCTCACGGAGTGAAGGACGAGGAGTTGGTACTCACTTCGAAGGTTATCGAGCAGATTATTGCCGATTACACTCGCGAGTCGGGTGTGCGTTCGCTCGATAAGAACATCGCCAAGTTGGCTCGTGCTCGCGCCAAGCAGATAGCTTTCGAGGAGGCCTTTGCCCCCGAGCTCTCGGCTAAGGATGTGGAGAAGATCTTAGGAAAACCCAAGTTCCGCAACGATGAGTACGAGATTGCTGGTATGTTGGGCGTAGTAACAGGCCTTGCGTGGACCGCTGTGGGTGGTGATATACTCTACATCGAGTCGGTACTCACTCCTGGCAAGGGTGCCCTGAATTTGACAGGTAATCTGGGCGACGTGATGAAGGAGTCGGCCACCATCGGTTACGAGTGGGTGCAGGCTCACCACGAGGAGTTGGGCATTGCCGCCGAGACTTTCGAGAAGAAGAATCTCAACATCCACGTTCCCGAGGGTGCTATCCCGAAGGATGGCCCGTCGGCAGGTATTACGATGGTTACCTCGATGGTATCGACCCTTACGGGCCGCGAGGTCAAGGAGCGTATTGCTATGACTGGTGAGATGACCCTGCGTGGTCGCGTGATGCCTGTGGGCGGTATTAAGGAGAAGATTTTGGCTGCCAAGCGTGCAGGTATCACCGAACTTATCTTGTGCGACGACAACCGTAAGGATGTCGAGGAGATTAAGGCCGACTATGTTGCTGGTCTTACGTTCCACTACGTTAAGCGCATCGAGGAGGTGCTCGCATTGGCATTGAAATAAGAATAGAGTATGAAACCTTTGAAATTTATAGTCATCATCCCCGCGCGTTATGCCTCTACGCGCTTTCCCGCTAAGCCGTTGGCTCTGCTCGGCGGCAAGCCCGTTATTGAGCGCGTCTATGAGCAGGTAAAGGGTGTTGTCGATCGTGTCGTGGTTGCGACCGACGACGAGCGCATCTATAAGGCCGTTGAGGCTTTCGGTGGCGAGGTTGTTATGACCTCTACCGAGCACCGTAGCGGTACGGATCGTTGCTGGGAGGCATACCAGAAGCAGGGCGAGGAGTACGATGTTGTTATCAATGTGCAGGGCGACGAGCCCTTCATTGCCCACTCGCAGTTGCGCGCCATTATGGCTTGCTTCGAGGATGAAGCGACCGACATCGCTACGCTGGTAAAACCCTTTGCCGAGAGCGATGGCCTTGCTGCATTGGAAAATCCCAATTCGCCCAAGGTGGTGCTTGACTCAGCCTCGCGTGCTATCTACTTCTCGCGTTCGGTTATCCCTTACTTGCGAGGTGTTGAGCGTAGTGAGTGGCTCAAGGAGCATACATTCTATAAACATATAGGTATGTACGCCTTCCGTGCCGATGTGTTGCGTGAGATCACGGCATTGCCCCAGTCTGCGCTCGAGAAGGCTGAGTCGTTGGAGCAGCTTCGCTGGCTGGAGAATGGCTATAAGATTGGTGTAGGTATATCGGATGTTGAGACCGTAGGTATCGACACCCCCGAGGATTTGGAGCGTGCCGAGGAGTTTTTGAAAACCAGAAAAGGATAAAATTATATGACTATGAAAAAGTTTGTAGCAGGACCTTGCGTCATCGAGTCGGCCGAGTTGCTCGACTGCGTGGCTCAGCGTCTGGTTGAGATAAATAATAAGTTGGGTACGGAGATTATCTTTAAGGCTTCGTTCGATAAGGCCAACCGCACCTCGCTCTCTTCGTATCGTGGCCCAGGGTTAGACAAGGGTTTGCAGATGCTTGCAGATGTTAAGGCTAAGTGGGGCTTAAAGCTTTGCACCGACATCCACGAGGCGTGGCAGGCTGCACCTGCGGGTGAGGTTATCGATGTGATTCAGATTCCCGCTTTTCTCTGTCGCCAGACCGATTTGTTGGTTGCTGCTGCCAAGACTGGCCGCACGGTGAATATCAAGAAGGCGCAGTTCCTTTCGGGTGAGGATATGAAGTACCCCTACGAGAAGGCTATCGCGTCGGGTGCTCAGGATGTATGGCTCACCGAGCGAGGCAATATGTATGGTTATAACAACCTGGTTGTAGATTTCCGCAACATAGCCGATATGTTGAAGATTTCGCCCACCGTAGTGATGGACTGCACGCATAGCGTACAGCGCCCAGGTGCCGCAGGTGGTAAGACGGGCGGTAACCGCGAGTTTGTGCCCGCAATGGCCGAGGCTGCCAAAGCTTTCGGAGCCAATGGCTTCTTTTTCGAGGTGCATCCCACGCCCGATGCTGCGTTGAGCGATGGCCCCAATATGTTGCCGTTGGATGAGTTGGAGAGCGTAGTGGCTCGTCTGCTGTAAAATGAATTAAGAAAAACAAGAGATAAATGAGTGGATTAACTTCACAAGAGATTTTGGAATTGGCGTCACGCACTCTGCGTCTTGAGGCCGAGGCATTGCAGAATATGGCCACCACACTGGGCGACGAGTTTGTCGGTGCGGTGGATAAGATGCTGGCCTGCCAGGGTAAGGTTATCATCACTGGTATGGGTAAGTCGGGCCTTGTGGGTCGTAAGATTGCCGCCACATTGGCAAGTACAGGCACTCCGAGCTTTTTCCTGCACCCAGGTGAGGCTTTTCACGGCGATCTGGGTATGATTTCGTCGCAGGATGTGGTGCTGGCACTCTCGCACTCGGGTGAGACTGACGAAGTGCTGAAGATCGTACCTTTTATTCAGACTAATGGCAATGTGCTTATCTCGATTACGGGTAACGCCAACTCTACGCTTGCTAAGAATTCGCATATTCACCTCGATACTAAGGTCAAGGAGGAGGCTTGTATCCTGCAGCTTGCTCCCACCACCTCGACAACAGCTCAGCTTGCTATGGGTGATGCTCTGGCCGTAGCGCTTATGAAGGCGCGTGAGTTTACCGCAATGGATTTTGCTCGTCTGCACCCGGGTGGTAGTTTGGGTCGTCGTCTGCTGATGCGTGTGGGCAATGTGATGCGAAAGAACGACCTGCCCATCGTCGATATGGATTGCTCGGCTACGGAGATGATTCACCGTATGACACGCGGAGGCTTGGGTCTTATTGTAATATGCGACGGTGAGAGAATTGAGGGTATTGTAACCGATGGCGACTTGCGTCGCGCTATGGAGAGTCGTCAGGCCGAGTTCTTCAACATCAAGGCTATCGACATTGCCAGCCGCTCGCCCAAGTCGATTAATGTTAATGCTAAGCTTATCGACGCCGAGAAGATGATGACTCAGTATAAGGTCAATTCACTGCTCGCTACCGACGATGAGGGTCGCCTGCAGGGTGTGATTCAGATTTACGATATAAAACTATAAGTATGAAGGATACCGTTATTACGGCGGCTACGAAGCGTCGTGAGTTGTATGTGTGGTTGGCGTGCCTTGTAGTGGCAAACATTATCAATGTGGTAGCCATCATCAAGTTCCAGAGTCCGTGGTATGAGCTCTTTACACAGGTAGGTTATATGCTTGTAACCTCATTTGTGCTCTATGCTCTTGTGCTGGTGGTGCGTCTGGCGTGGCGTATATTCAGATACTTGTTGGGTAAACGATAGATAAGGTGGCACTCGAGTTTCGATTTAGCGACAAGAACCCCTCGCATCCAATCTCCTTTGTGGCCTTTCAGGCTATGCATACCCGCATTGAGATCCTGATTACGGGTGTGGCGGAGAGTGTGGGTCGTGATCTGGCCGCAACTATCGAGCAGGAGGTGAAGGCTATGGAGCGCCGCTTCAACTGCCACGATGAGCGCTCGCCGCTCGCGGTCGTGAACCTGCGTGCCGCTACTCAGGCCATTGAGGTGGACGACGATATGTTTCTGGCGCTCGAATTATGCGAGGCGTTCCGCCGTACGACGGCAGGGTGCTTCGATATTGCAACCGATACGGCTGTGGCGGGGCAGGGTAGTTATCTGCTCGATGCTAAACTCCATACGGTGCGCTTTCAGCGTGAGGGTGTACGTCTGGATATGGGAGGCTTCGCCAAGGGCTATGCGCTGGAGCGTGTGAGACAGATTATTATCGAAGCGGGTGTCGAAACGGCGCTTATGAATTTCGGAAATAGCTCGGTGGCATCGATTGGTCATCACCCCTATGGTGAGTGGTGGGCCGTGGGCGTGGAGCATACTCTTGAGCGTGGACAGATGGCGCGCGAGGTGCATCTAAGCTCTAGTGCTATGTCGGTGTCGGGGCGCTCGATGGATGGTCGCTATCACATCGTAAATCCCTCGACGGGTGGCACGGTGGCAGCCGAGGAGTTGATTCTTGTTGAGGGTCGCTCGGCGCTTATTACAGAGGTGTTATCAACGGCGCTATATGCTGCACCAAAGGCTCGGCGTGCCGATATTATGAGCCGCTATGAGGGCTATAAGGCAACCGAAATATACTGTCGCAAGGGCGGTGGCGTTGAGTTGCGTGAGATTGGAAATAAATAAACTACTAAGATAAAATGAACAGAAAAGAGTTTTTGTCGGATTGTTCTCGTATGGGTTTTGCAGGCATTGCTTTGTCGCTCTTCCCGTGGTTGGAGTCTTGCACCGAGAAGGCACAGAAGGAGGTCTGCGGTGAGCGTGCCCGCATAGGTATCATTGGTACGGGTTCGCGCGGATTGTTCCACATCCAGCACCTGTTGCAGATGTCGAATGTCGAGGTTGTGGCTCTGTGCGATAACTATCGTCCTCATCTGGAGGATGCTGCGCAGTATTACCCCGAGGCACGACTCTACGACGACTACCGTCGCCTGCTTGACGATAAGAGTGTGCAGGGTGTTATCATCACTACGCCACTCTATCTGCACGGCCGTATGACAATCGATGCCCTGACGGCTGGCAAGCGTGTCTTCTGCGAGAAGTCGATGGCCTTTACCCTTGACGAAGCGCTTGAGGTGTATAACTGCCGCAAGGAGTTGGGTGGTGTGCTTCTGATTGGTCAGCAGCGTCTGTTCGACCCCAAGTACATCAAGGCTATGCAACTCATTCACCAGGGTGCTATCGGCGATGTTGTGGGTGTGAGAAACTATTGGTATCGCAATAATAACTGGCGCCGTGAGGTGCCCTCGCCCGAGTTGGAGCGCCATATCAACTGGCGTCTATATAGCGAGTATTCGCGTGGTCTTATGACCGAGCTTGCCTGCCACCAGTTGCAGAATGGCTCGTGGGCTATGGGTATGTTGCCTGAGCAGGTTATGGGTTCGGGGCATCTGGTGCACTGGACTAATGAGGATAAGCGCGATGTGTATGACTGCGTGAGTGCTATTTTTACCTATCCCAATGGCGTGAATATGACCTTCGAGTCGATTATCTCGAACAAGCACTTCGGTATGGGTGAGCAGATTCTCGGTACGAAGGGTACTATCGACTTGGTTACGGGTATGCACTACACCGACGAGCCTGCGCCTAAGGGTAGTGGTATGCATCAGCTCATAGCGCAGATCGAGAGTGGTATTATGAGCAATTCGGTCTTCGCTGGTACCTCGTGGGCGGCTGAGTCGGCTACGCTGGCGCCAGGTATGCCCATTATGCCTAATGTAAAGGTGGTAACAGGTGAGAGTTCGGTGGGTGCCGAGGCTGATGGCTCGAAGGAGCTCTTGGAGGCATTCATTCACGCTGTAATCACCGGCAAACAGCCTGAGAAGGTGCTCGAGGAGTCGTACTACGCTACGCAGTTTGCTCTGCTGGCCGACAAGGCTATGCACGAGAATCAGATTCTGCGCCTCGACGATAAGTATAAAGTTCCCTATCAACCTCTGAAAATGAGATAAGATTATGTATCGCAATCTGCAGGAGTTTGTTGAGCGACTGGAGCGTGAGGGCGAGTTGATTCGCATCACGGCGAAGGTGAGTAGCCACTTCGAGATAGCCGAGATTACCGACCGTATGGTAAAGACCGAGGGCGGAGGTAAGGCACTCTTGTTCGAGAATACCGATTCGCAGTTCCCCGTCCTTACGAATATGATGGGTTCGTCGCGTCGTATGGCTATGGCCTTGGGAGTCGAACGACTGGATGAGATTGCCGAGCGTATCGACTCGTTGCTTAAGGAGGCTCTCTCGCCAAAGGGCTCGCTGTGGGAGAAGATGCGTATGTTGCCCCTGCTGGCCGATATGTCGAAGTGGTTTCCGCAGAGTGTTGCGGGTCGTGGAGCGTGTCAGGAGGTGGTGTGGCAGGGCGATGAGATAGACTTGGAGCGTCTGCCACTGCTTCACTCGTGGGAATCGGATGGCGGTGCGTTTGTTACGCTTCCGATGGTGAATACTATCGACCCCGAGACGGGCGTAAGAAATGTAGGTATGTACCGTATGCAACGCTTCGATAAGCAGACTACGGGTATGCATTGGCACATTCATAAGACTGGCGCACGCCACTACGATGCCTACAAGCGTTTGGGGCAGCGTATGCCCGTTGTGGTGGCTCTGGGTGGTGATCCCGCCTATACCTATGCCGCTACGGCACCTATGCCCGACAATATGGACGAGTATCTGTTGGCTGGTTTCCTACGCCAGAAGCCCGTCAGGTTGGTTAAGGCTTTGACTTGTGATATTCGTGTGCCTGAGGATTGCGACTTTGTAA
The DNA here is from genome assembly GCA_045654285.1 of Alistipes sp. Lineage (GTDB taxonomy): Bacteria > Bacteroidota > Bacteroidia > Bacteroidales > Rikenellaceae > Alistipes. The sequence continues at coordinate 58,499 of JAZONC010000018.1, forward strand.
TCGAGGGTTATGTCGATCCCTCAGAAGATAAAGCCGTGGAGGGCGATTTTGGCGACCATACAGGATTCTATTCACTCAAAGATCTATATCCCCGTTTTCACATTACTTGCATTACGCATCGTCGCGGTGCTATCTATCCCGCTACGGTGGTGGGTGTGCCTCCACAGGAGGATGCCTACATAGCCGAGGCTACGGAGAAGATATTCCTTGCTCCCATACGCCTTGCCGTGCAACCCGAGGTGAAGGATTTGTGGATGCCCATCGAAGGTACGGCTCACAATCTGGCCATTATCTCTATCGACAAGCGCTACGAGGGTCAAGCCCATAAGGTGGCACAGTCGATGTGGGGCGCTGGGCAGATGATGTTTAATAAATATATGGTAGTAACCTCGTCGGCGCACGACATACGCTCGTTCTCGACGCTTGGCCGACTGTTGCGTCGTGCCGATCTAAGGCGAGATATTATCCGCTCGGAGGGTATTTTAGATGTGCTCGACCACGCTACGGCAACCTGCGGATTTGGTGGTAAGTTGGCATTCGATCTAACGGCTATTAATCCCGATTCTAAGGTGGAGCCTATTGCCGTGCCTCGTATGGCGAAGCCTATGGGTGGTGTTCAGTTGTTCGATACACGCTTTGTTGAGGAGTATGGTCTTCTTATCATATATGCAGAGGAGAGCCGTCCCGTTGAGGTTGATGTTGAGGCATATCTTGAGCATAACGGTATCAAAGGTTTGAAGTATGTGGCTCTGTTTGATTATCAGGCGGCTGGTGTGATGACACCTGGCGACCTGCTATGGCTTGCTATGGCTAATAGCGATCCGCGTCGTGATGTACGCCTGCTCGCAGGAGGTGAGTTGTTGCTCGATGCACGAAGCAAGCACCCCGGGAAGGGCGAAAATCCTGCACGCTTCCCCAATGTGGTTATGTCGTCGGTCGATACCATACGCCTCGTCGATGAACGCTGGGCAGAGTATGGCTTGGGCGAGAAGATAGAGTCGCCCTCGCGCAGGTATCGTAAGTTGTGGCTCTCGTCAAAGGCCGAGTGGTAGCAAAATAATTATCCAAGCAAATGAGAATCTTCTCCGAGACCCAGCGTCGTGGCCTTGTGGTGATGCTCGCGCTGTTGTTTATCCTGCTTATAATATATCTGTTGGCCGATCGTATGCAACCGGCTATCCTGCTTGATGAGCCTACGCCATTGGCGGTGGCTTTGCAACCATTCGACCCCAATGCGGATAGTTACGAGGTGATGCGCGCAAAGGGTGTGCCCGTTGAGGTGGCTGTGGGAGTGGTGCGCTGGCGTAGTTATGGTAAGGTATATCGCGTGCGCGAGGATTTGGCTATGGTCTCGGGTATGACCGATTCGCTCTACTCGCTGCTTGCCCCTTTTATCGTTATTGCCGATAGCGTGGCGGCTCGACCAGCCCGCACGGCTGAGCGTAATGGTTCGTATAAATCAGATGATACAAATAAGATCGCACACTCCAAAGTGGAGTATGTAGCCGAGCGATTTATGCTTGACACCGTTACGGCCGAGTACCTCACCCGTTGGGGATTATCTCTGCGTCAAGCTGAGGTGGTGGTGCGTTATCGTGATGCGAGTGGCGGAATCTTCGATGAGGAGCAACTGCGTCGTTGCTATGTTATTAGCGATGAGGTGGCTGAACGCCTGCTTCCATATGTGATTTTCTCCGAGAAAACCTCGCCCGAACAATCGACTCCCAAACCCGCAACGGAGCCAATCGAAGAGCGTGTGGAGATAAACGGAGCCGACTCAGCTACATTAGTTGCCATCGATGGCATTGGGGCAAAGAGTGCGTCGGAAATCATTAAATACCGCAAATTATTGGGCGGATACTACTCCGTGGAGCAATTGGCCGAGCTAAAATGCATTACAGAGAGCAATTTTGAGAAAATTTTACCGAAAATTTGGTGTGATAGTTTCGCTATTTCAAAAATTGATATTAACTTTGCGCGTTCTTTAGAGTTAGAGCGTCATCCGTATATTTCGGCGCAGGCTCTGAGGCGTATTGTTAAACAGCGACAATTGAAAGGAGGTTGGAGTAAAATCGAAGAGATGATCGACGATGACATATTATCCGAGGAGGAGGCCAAGCGATTGGCTCCGTATCTTCGATTCAGGCTTTCAGCCACCGAGTAGAGTGTAGCGTGAGACGGCGAGTGCAACAAGGTTGTGCAAGCCACCGACCGACGGGGTAGGGAGGTAAGAAGAGGACCCCAAACAAAACAGAATTAGATTAAAAACAAATAAAAAAGAATAGAATTATGATTATTATGCCCGTTAAGGAGGGAGAGAATATCGAGAAGGCCCTCAAGAAGTTTAAGCGTAAGTATGAGCGTACTGGTGTTTTGAAGGAGTTGCGTCGTCGTCAGTACTTCACAAAGCCCTCAATCGCAAAGCGTGAGCAGATGCAGCGCGCTATCTACGTTGAGCACACTTACCGTCAGGAGGAGTAATAAACGCAAAAGAGGTTTGAATTTTCGAATTCAACCTCTTTTTTTTGTAGCATAAGAAGGACTTTAGGGTCCTTTTTTTTATTGGGGTCAATCTATATTTTTCTATTAGAAAAAAAAGAAGTATCTTTACACAAAATTTTGATACACTGAAATGGTAGTAGAGATAATAGCAAAATATTTGGAGTCGAACAAGCGTCTGGTTGTGCCCAATCTTGGTACATTCATCGTTAAGGTGCCTGCGCAGAGCATTCTCTTCTCCAACCTGATAAAGAACGACGATGGCGTACTGCGTTCATTGCTCTATCAGAGTGGCATCTCAGAGCTGGATGCGGCGGCGCTTATCGATAAGTTTGTTTTCGAGGTCAATTACCGTCTCGAGAATAGCCAAGTGTGTGCATTGGATGGCTTTGGAGTGTTGCGCTCGGGAGCCAATGGTACGGTCGGCTTCACTTACAATACAGAGGCAAAGGGCGATATACTCGATGGAGGTGCCAGCGAGCGTTTGGCCGAGATCGAGGCTCAGCGTGTGGCTGAGGAGGAACAGGAGGAGCCTAAGATCGAGATCGTAGAACATAATGCGCCCGTGGAGGCCGATGACGAGGCTGGCGATGACGAGGAGGATCTTGTAATCGATGTTGCACCTCGTCGTGTGGCGGAGCCTATGCCCGTGGAGCGTCGCAAGAGCGAGCGTCGTCGCAATGAGGCAGATTATGTGAAGGGCCTGCGTTATGGTAAGGGCCGTAAGGTGGTTACTGGTCGTGAGGGTGCAACCTCGCGTAAGAGTAGCAAGGGCTCGGCTATTATCATAATTGCTATGGTTGCGGCACTTGTGGCTATCTTGGCTTTGGCCTATGGCTTTTGGAATGATTGGCGCAATCAGCAATATATGTACGAAGGATTGCACGAGGAGGAGAGTGTATATGATGGCACTTCAGCAGCCGAGCAGGGTGTACGCAATCCAGATTTGGACTATATAACCCCCAATCAGAATTAGAGATAATGGCAGAGGTAGATATATTGTCGGTAAAACAACGCTTTGGCATCATCGGTCAGTCCGATGCAATGGATCGTGCCCTGGGCGTTGCATTGCGTGTGGCCGCCACCGATCTATCGGTGTTGGTTACTGGTGAGAGTGGCGTGGGTAAAGAGTTCTTCCCACAGATTATTCACTCTTTCTCGCATCGCAAACACTCGAAATATATCGCGGTTAACTGTGGTGCAATACCAGAGGGTACTATCGATTCGGAGCTATTTGGCCACGAGAAGGGCTCGTTTACTGGCGCTACCGAGGCCCGCAAGGGTTACTTCGAGGAGGCCGATGGCGGCACAATATTCCTCGACGAGGTGGGCGAGTTGCCCCTCTCTACGCAGGTGCGCCTGCTCAGAGTCTTGCAGTCGGGTGAATTTATTCGCGTAGGCTCGGCTCGTGTGCAGAAGACCAATGTAAGAGTTGTGGCGGCAACTAATAACGACCTACAGCGCGCCATCGAAAGTGGCCGTTTTCGTGAGGATTTGTACTATCGCCTAAATACCGTGCCTATCACCGTCCCACCCCTGCGCGAACGCAAGGAGGATATTCCTCTGTTGTTCCGTAAGTTTGCTGCCGATGTGGCCGTGCAGTATAAGATGCCAACGGTGCAGTTGGATGAGGGTGCGCGTCAGATGCTACAGTCGTACTATTGGCGCGGAAATGTGCGCCAGCTTAAGAATGTGGCTGAGCAGATCTCGGCTCTCGAGCAGAGTCGTACCATCACGGCCGATGTGTTGGCTACCTACCTAACCCCCAATCCATCGTCGGCACCCACGATGATGCACCAGATGGGTGGCGAGGAGTTTTCGTCGGAGCGTGAGTTACTATATAAGATTCTCTTCGATATGCGTAGCGATATTCACGATGTGAAGCGTATGCTCAGCGACCTGATGCATAATGCACCGCATACGACACCTACCGCTCAGCACGAGGTGAGAGGCCTGTTGCCATCGCCCGTTGTAACGCCTGCGGCCGACTATGCCGTCAGTGAAGTTGTCGAGGAGGTGCCTCACCGCGAACTCACAAAGGCCGATCTACAGCGTGAGCAGATTGTGCGTGCCCTAAGAAATAACAACGGTCGTCGTCGCGACGCCGCACGCGAATTGTTTATGTCGGAGCGAACATTGTACCGCCGCATCAAGGAGTTGGGCATAGGTGATGACGAAATTTAGTAAATAAGAATAGTTGTGAAAAATATACTCTATAGATTTATCTCGTTGGCGTTGCTACTATCGACGATGCTCTTCACTGGTTGCATCTTTATGCGAGGTGGCTACTCATTTTCGGGTGCAAGTATTCCCGATGCAGCCAAGACCTTCAGTGTGGCTTACTTCCCCAACAATGCACCTATGGTGTCGCCTACGCTTAGTGCGACGCTTACTGAGGCGTTGAAGGATAAGTTCTCGCGCCAGACCAAGCTACAACTCGTCGACGAGAATGGCGATTTCGCTTTCGAGGGTGAGATTACAGGTTATAGCTCAACTACGGCTTCGGTGTCGAGCGACAACTATGCGCAGTTGAATCGACTGACAATTACCGTTAGAGTGGAGTTTACGAACCTCGTTGAGCCTAATAATTCGTTCGTGCAAACCTTCACTCAGTTTGCCGATTATGACTCTCAGCAACTACTCACCGACATACAGTCGGAGCTTGATCAGCAGATTGTCGATCAGATTGTAACCGATATTTTTATGGCCGCCGCGGCAAATTGGTAAAAAATGGGAAAAAAAATAGAAAAAAATAATAACGCTCAATCCGACACTCTGTTCATCGATGAGGGAATGATTTCGAGCCTTATGAGTAGCCGCAGATGGGGCTCAATCAAGGGTGAGAAAATGTCTTGTGAGGGTCAAAATCAAGAGGCTCTGGAGAATCTTTTGGAGTGCCCTAATTTGGCTTCGCAGGCAATTGATATAGAACGCCTTACGCGCATTACCTCAGGTGATATAATAGATCGTTTCTTAAGCTCTGAACCGCGCCGTATAGTGGCTGAGGAGGGTGAGGTTAACGAGGAGATCGTAACCGAGGCTGAGTTCGACGACGACGAGGAGATGGTGAGCGAAGAGCTGGCCGAAGTGTACCTCGCACAGGGCTTGAATGATATGGCAAAGGAAACTTATCGCAAATTAAGTTTGCTAAATCCCGAAAAAAGTATTTACTTTGCAGGGATTATCTCAAAGATAGATAGTAACAATTAAAAAAATAGTATAGAATTATGTTGTATTCAATTTGCATCGTATTGATTCTCGTTGCGAGCATCATCCTTATTTTGGCCGTGTTGGTACAGAACCCCAAGAGTGGTATGGCTGCTAACTTCGGTGCTGCAAATCAGGTTATGGGTGTACGCGAGTCAGCCAATATCCTCGAGAAGACCACTTGGACTTTGGCGGGCTTGATCGTTGCTTTGAGCCTTGTAGCTACAATCTCAATGGAGGGTAATATGTCTTCGGCAAGCAGTTCATTGCAGAAGGACGCTGAGGCTTTGATGGAGCACGTAAATGCTACCGCTACTCAGAACGCAATGCCCCAGGCTGAGGTTCCCGCTGAGACTCCCGCCGAGTAAGCGCAAGAGAATCCCAAAAGAGAAAAGACGCATTCCAACTTTGGATGCGTCTTTTTTTGTGCTTTTATATTTAAGGTATTACACCTGAAAATGGCCTTTTTCACGCGAACTAAACTTTTTAGTTAGAAAACTATGAAAAATAGTTGTATGTGAAAATTTTTTAGTTACCTTTGTAGTAGAGAACCCTAAAAACCATATAGCGATGCAGAAATTAACCAACAAAGAGGAGAAATTGATGCTCTATTTTTGGGAGCGTGGAGCAATGTTCGTAAAGGATGTCGTTGCGCTGTATGACGACCCCAAGCCGCACTTTAACACCATCTCTACGATGGTGCGCACACTCGAGACGAAAGGTTTTCTCGAACACGAGGCCTTTGGTAACACCTACCGCTATCGTCCCATCATCTCGCAGGAGGAGTTTTCAAAGGGTGTGTTGGGCAGTGTGGTTACCCGCTACTTCGAAAATTCGTACAAGTCGGTGGTCTCAGCTCTTATCGACGAGGAGAAGATCTCGATCGAGGAGCTGGAAGAGTTGATCCGCAAGGTGAACAATCAGTAGGGTAGTCTAATCGTAAACCACTTGACTATGTTTGATTTCTTAGTATATCTCGTGCAGTCGGCCGTCTGCCTTGCGGCTCTGTACCTCATCTACAAGGTGGCTATGAGCCGCGAGACCCTGCACCACCTTAATCGTATATTGTTGCTCGGCTCGGTCATCCTGTCGGCTATGCTGCCGCTGTGCCGCGTAAAGATTGTCAAGGAGTATGACCCCGCACCGACCATCTCTGCGGTAGAGATTGAGGATATGGTTGTGGCCGATGTGGCGCAGTTGGGTATCGACTTCATCTCGTTACTAAAAGATGTTGCCGTGATGATATTCGTCGTGGGCGTGGCCTTTATGTTAGTGCGCTTGGCTTATGGTATCTACTCGGTGTGGCGCCTGATTCATAGCGGACAGATGAGCGTAATAGAGGAGGATGTAACTCTTACGGTGGTTGATTCGCTCTCGTCGCCCTTCAGTTGGTTTGGTCATATCGTGGCCTCGAAAGAGGATGTCGAGCAGTCGCGACAGATGATTCTCGAGCACGAGCTTGCACACATACGCCTGCGCCATTCGTGGGATGTGATGGCTGTCGATGTGGCTATGTGTCTGTGGTGGTTCAACCCTGCGCTGTGGCTACTTAGACGCGAGTTGCAGTCGCTACACGAATATCAGGCCGACGACGCGGTACTGCGCCGTGGCATAGATGCGAAAACCTATCAAATGTTATTAATAAAAAGAGCAGTTGGCTCAAGACTCCACTCCGTTGCCAACTGCCTTAATCACAGTAACCTTAAAAATCGAATCACTATGATGTGTAGAAACCAATCATCGAGGTGGGCTGCAACCAAGGCGTTGCTGGTCGTGCCTATGGTGGCCGTTGCGTTGTCAGCGTTTGCCACAACTGAGTATGTTCCTCGCGAGGTACAAGACAAAGTTACAGAAAATTCTGCAAATCTGCAAGCCGAGGAGAAGGCTCAACCTCTTGTTGTCGTTGACGGAAAGGTTGTCGCTTACGATGAGATGACCAACTTGAATCCCAGCACTATTGACAATATGTCGGTGTTCAAGGGGGACAAAGCTAAAGAGTATGCCGCAGAACTCAATCTGAATATCTCGGCGGAGGATGTTAAGGATGGATTGATTGTTATTACTCTGAAAAAGGATGGCCAGACCGCTACGTCGGCCGAGGCGATAAGGGGTAAAATTGCCAATATTGTAATTGCCGATAAGCAAGACAAAGGGCAGTCGTCAAAAACGCAGAATAGCACAATTACCATATTGGGCAATAGTGATGCAACCAGGATGACCACTGTGCAGATGGGACAAAAAGATGGTGAAAAACCCACTATTATAATTAATGGCGAGGAGATACCCTACACATCGCTAAATGATATTCACTCCGATAAAGTTGAGAGTATGGATGTTCATAAATTAGATGATGGTACAAGTATTGTTTATATTGCATTAAAACCTAATACTACAACCGATGAGGCATTGAAGTCGAACGCAGATCTGGTACATCTTAGCGGTAAGGTGGTAGATAAGGAGGGTAAGCCTTTGGTGGGTGTGATAGTGCTTGTTGAGGGTACCAAGCGAGGTGCTGTAACCGATGGTGCCGGTCAATTCTCGATTTACGCATCGCAGGATGAAACATTGACCTTTAGTTATATCAATATGAAAACAGAGAGCGTAAAGGTGAAGTCTGTTAAAAGCCCTATTGTTGTTACTTTGAAGCAGGAGTAGAACCAACCATAAGCAACTCATATAATATCGATGCGGGAGCCTTTCGGGGCGCCCGCTTTTTTATTCGGAATAAGAATAATCTTGAATTTATTCCTCTGCCTGACGATAGACAACCTGTAGCCGTGAGGACATAAAGTATTGGAATACGCCGCGCAGGAACATATACGATGTGAAAGCCAGCCACAGTGCATTGTTGCCAATCAGTGGCTCCAACGAGTAGAAGAGGGTAAAATATATGGCCGTAGCCCACAACATCGAGTTACGCATAATACGCGACTGCGTAGCACCCACCATAATGCCATCCATCATAAAGGGCCACGACGCCGCCAGCGGGATGATGATTATCCAGCCGATGTAACGCCCCGCATACTCTATAATCTGCTCGGCGTCGGCTCCATCCTCTACGAACAGGCCCAGTAGCTCGCGCCACCAGCCGACATATAGACTTACATATATAGCGCAGATAATCACACACCACATCATACAACGCTTCACACACAGACGCAACGCCTTGCCATCCCTTGCACCGATAAATCGACCCGTGAGAGCCTCGGCCGCAAAGGCGAAGCCATCGTTCATATATGAGAAGAGGGTGAAAAGCTCCAGTAGGATGGTATTCACAGCCAGAAGGGTCTTATCATCCATTCGAGCCGAGGCGGCCGTGAAGAATGTGTAGGCGGCACATACGCAGAGCGTGCGGATGATAATGTCGCGGTTGATGGCGAAGAACTCGCGCATAGCGCTTGTATCCCACACCTCGCGCCACGAGATAGCCACCAATCCCTTACCATAGTGCCACCAAGTGATGGCCGCCGTAATCGCCACTCCCATCCACTGCGCTACCACCGAGGCGTAGGCAATGCCTACAATACCCATTTCCAAAGGGAAGGCAAACCAAAGACTGCAACCTATGTGAATAATGTTTACGATAATAGCTACAACCATCGGAATAACAGCATTCTGCATACCCGTGAGCCAGCCGTTCAATCCAAAGAGCAACACTCCTGCCGGCACAGCCCATATGCGGGCGTAGAAGTAGTCGGCAACCATATCGTTGCCATTCATCAGGTGCAGTGCCGCCTCGCCCAGAGGTTTTTGTAGGATAACCATCGCAACGCCTACGATAAGCGACACGGCCGTAGCGCGTGCCAGCATTAGCGTAGTAGTATGCCTATCGCCAGCACCATAGGCCTGGGCAGTGATGCCACTCGTGCCCATACGGATGAAGGAGCAGTTCCAGTAGAGGAAGTTGAATATCGAAACGCCAATAGCCAGCGCACCGATGGTTGCGACCGAGTCGCCCAAGTGTCCCGCTATCATCGTGCCCACGATACCCATAATGGGGACCGTGATGTTGGAAATAATATTGGGCAGGGCTATGCGGAGTATTTCTCGATTCATCTTCATCTTTTGAGGTTTTAGTGCCAAAGTGTGGCTATTTATTTGGGCAAATATACTGAAAAAGTTGTTTTCTTCGGTCGGAAGAGTGTGCAATAATGTTTTTTGCGAGGAAAAGGTGCGTAACTTGCTCACGATTAGAAAAATTAGATTACCTTTGCGGCTGTAAATTTTTATTAAGACTATGAAGAATATGAAACAAGACTCGAATCAGGCTCTCTCACGCTTTGGTCGCGACAAGCGTAATCGTTCAGCAGAGAGCGTCGAGCGCAGTCCCCGTCCTCGCCGTGAGGCCGATAACGAGGGACAGACTTTCCGTAACACCCGCTCGGAGGGTGGCCGTCGTGCATCGTTTAACCCCAATTTCTCGGCCGACAACCGTCTTAGAGAGGATCGCCAGCCCAGAGGTGAGAAGCCCCGCTTTGGTGGCTCAGGCCGCTTCGATAAGGGCACTCGTTCGGAGGGCTATGCTCAGAAGGGTGGTCGCCCTGAGCGCAACAACCGTTTTGAGCGCAGTGAGAATCGTTTTGAGAAGAATGAGGGTCGCTTTGAGCGCCGAGACAACAATCGTTTCGAGCGTGGTGAGAACCGCCGCGAGGAGCGCGACTTTGGCTCACGTGGCGAGCGTAACTCATCGGGCCGCGATTTCAAGAGTCGCGACTTTAAACCCCGTTCTGCGGAGGGTCGTGGTGGCTTCAAGGGTGGTCGCAAGCCTTTCCGTGCAGGCGATGGCGAGCGTTCATATCCTAAGTATGCATCGAAGCAGTTGGGTGAGGTGCGTTTGAATCGCTTCCTGGCACAGTCGGGCCTTTGCTCACGTCGTGAGGCCGATGACTTTATTACGGCAGGTCTTGTAACCGTAAATGGTCAGGTAGTAACCGAGCTTGGTACTAAGGTGCGTTCAACCGACGAGGTAAAGTTCAATGACTCGAAGGTGCAGGGCGAGAAGAAGGTGTATTTAGTGCTCAATAAGCCCAAGGGGTATGTAACATCACTCGAGGATCCTCACGCTGATAAGACCGTTATGGAGCTCGTGAAGGGTGCTTGCTCGGAGCGTATCTATCCCGTAGGACGTCTGGATAAGAACTCGCTCGGATTGTTGCTCTTCACCAACGATGGTGATGTAACACGCCAGCTCACTCACCCCTCACTCGAGAAGAAGAAGATCTATCAGGTAACACTCGATAAGCCCCTCACACGCGCCGATATGGAGCAGATGACCGAGGGTATCACACTCGAGGATGGCGAGATTTATGCTGACGAGGTGGCCTATGTAGGCGAGAGTAAGAAGGAGGTTGGTATCGAGATTCACTCGGGCCGCAACCGTATCGTGCGTCGTATTTTCGAGCACCTCGGCTACTCAGTACAGAAACTTGACCGCGTTTACTATGCAGGTATTACAAAGAAGAACCTCAAGCGAGGTCAGTGGCGTTTCCTCACTCGCGAGGAGGTTGATCGATTGAAGAGCGGTAGATATGAATAAAAAAAAGAGGCAGTTATTCGCCTCTTTTTTTGTCTTAATGCGTCGCCTTATACCACGCCGTCTGATAGTACGAATCTCGACATAGGAGTGATGGTGCCGAGGTGTTGAGTCCGCTATACGAGGTGATGGGGTAGAAGTCGGCATCGATATAAGTTGTCCAAAAGTAATCGACCGCGTACTTTGTTGATACCGTCTGCTGTAATTGGTTCTTAAGGCGGCTCTTGGCACTCTCGTCGTTGCACACCTTATCGACATAGTCGCCCAAGTCGAAGAAGAGGTGATTAATGCCACCTTCATAGCTTTGAATATCTGCGCGATTATAATCCGACTTCAAGCTTTTGTTTACCTCCTTCATTGTCGAAGCCAGAGCATCGAGTTGCGAGCAGTTGATAAGCGATATTGTGCCCGAGTATGGGAAATCCCATTTTTCGGGATTAAGGGGGGCATCGTATGGCTGGATAATATATTTCCCCTTATGGTATTGGTGGAAGCTATTGGCGGCACCCTGCAAATCGTACGATCTACCTCCATTCTTTAGCAAGTGGGGTATAGCGTCGGCATAGGGAAATCCCTCGCCCATAATTTCGCACACCGAGCCGATGATATACTTCGTGTTGTGGCGCAGATCGTATGCCGACTCCACATTGGCCATAAAGCAAGCGTCGAAGAGTATATACTCGAATGTCTTACCCGTCGATGAGAGCGCTTCTGAGAGAGTGCCTATATCAAAGCGGTTGGCGCCTTTCGATGGGTCGCCCACAAAACGGGTGAGCATATGTTGCGGAATAAGTACAGGCTGCTTGCGCAGGCGAGCCTCGGTTGCCGATATGAGGTTGTTCTGTAGCGTGGGTATATCGTCTTGGGGAAACCATCCCCAACCGTGAGCTCCGATAATAAGTCCGTATGCTGCGGCGGGAGCCTTCTCCATTACATCCTGGAATATTCCTCCCAGCGCCTCGGCATCCATCGCCTGCGGCAGGTCGTAAGTAGCTATCCTTTTGCGATCGACCGAATTCTCTTTCTTATTGTAGATCAGCTCAATCGCCTCGCTCTTGTTGGAGTAGAACTCGTATGTCTCTTTCTCGTTCGTTTTCTCGCAATACTGCCATACCACAATGATGCGACTATCGCCCTGTATATCGTTACGTAGCGCATCTTCAATGTTTTTTACATTACCGTTGAATGCCCAACCGAGCGAAGTACCAGCAAGATATACAATCAGAGTCTGTGGGGTAGTAATAGGGTCATCGCCGTCGCCACTCTTGTGGCACGATGTGGCGAGCAGCATAAAGCCCACCATTAGGTATGCGAATATGTTGCGAAAGAGTCTTGTCATAGCTATTTATACTCTCTTACGCCCAGGTTGTTAAACTGCCAAGTGCGTTCCTTTTTGAAGGTTACATCGTCGGGCTTGTTGCGGTATATACGGCTGTAGTCGAAGTAGAAACCCTTGATGCGACCATCGGGTACCTTGCGGGGCTCCACCAGCGGAATGTACTCCACATTGCGACTCACAATCTCGGCACGACGAGTCTCTACACCCATCGATGCCATCACATCGTTAGCGTGCGAGAACATAATAATGTGCATAGGGAATTTGTCAGAGCGGCCATCGCCCGACGACTTGATTGTCTCCAGCACACCCTGCAGGTGGCGGAAGTATGCCTCCTCCTTGACCTTGTCGCCAAGTGCGCCGTGCGCAAAGACCATCATATTGAGCACTGTGGGACTAAACGGGTCGTTAAACATAGCCTCGGTACACACCGAAATCATATACTGCATCTGCTCGCGGTCGGGATTCTCCGTGTTGAGCGACATCATCGATGCGTAGAGGTCGGTGATGGCGTTGTTGGTAGCCATCGGCTTGTAGTTCTCGTGGTAGGCAAAGCCGTAGTAAAGGTAGTGGTAATCCTCCTCGGTGAGTTGCTCGAGATTGTTGTAACGCATCAGTAGGTTGGTGTAGTAGTAGGGTGATGTGCCGTCCATAATCTTACGGACGATATCCTCCTCGTCGGGCACCTTTGCCCAACTCAATACGGGAGCCAACAGCAGAAGCGTGAGAATAAATCGTTTCATCAGCGTTTTTTATTTGTAAAACGATGAATTAGCACAATTCGTATTCGTGAATCAACTTTTCCATCTTCTTCATCAGAAGATCGGTAGCAGGTACCAACGGCAGACGAAGGTTGTTCTCGATAAGTCCCATAATCGCAAGGGCGCCCTTTACGCCTGTGGGATTACCCTGCTCGAAGAGTGCGCACACAGCCTCGTGTAGAGGTGCGTAGGCCTCAGCAGCACGGTCGAACAGACCCTGACTTGCAAGATATACAACATGCGAGAAACGCTTGGGGAAGGCATTCACTGCAACCGAGATTACACCATCGCCACCCTTGCGCATAACATCTACAGTCATACCGTCGTCACCCGACAATACTAAGAAATCCTTGGGGCGGTTCTTTATAATCTGCGTAATCTGGTCAATCTTACCCGATGCCTCCTTGATACCGATGATGTTATCGACATCAGCAGCCAGACGGCAAGTTGTCTCGGCCGTCATATTTACGCCCGTACGACCTGGCACATTGTAGAGAATGATGGGGCGAGGTGAAGCCTCGGCTACGGCCTTGAAGTGGCGGTAGAGTCCCTCCTGTGAGGGCTTGTTATAATATGGAGTAACGCTGAGCAGAGCATCTACGCCCTCCAAATCCATCTTTTCGATCTGCTCAATCAATCGCACGGTGTCGTTGCCGCCAGCGCCTAACACGATGGGTGTACGGCCAGCCACACGCTCGCGGATATAGCTGAACACCTCGTTGCGCTCCTCGTGCGAGAGGGTGGGGGTCTCGGCGGTTGAGCCGAGTGCTACTATATAGTCGGTTCCGCCGTCAATCACATAGTCGATCATACGACCCAAAGTGTCGTAGTCGCACGAGAAATCGCTCTTGAACGGGGTAATCATTGCGGCACCTACGCCGCCGAGTTTGTGTTTCTTCATTGTATTTATTATGTTTTTTTTATTAATCTAATTTTGTCTATTATGCCTTAGAATAGCGATCCCTGAATAGGTAGGCTTGGCTTGGGGGCTTCATCCTCCACTATGGGTAGTGCCTCGTTGCCACCAATGAGTGCCATAAACTCCTGCTCCGAGATAATCTTTACGCCCAACTTTGTGGCCTTTTGCAACTTTGCAGGGCCAATCTTATCACCTGCCAGCAGATATGTTGTGTTGGCCGAAACGGCTGCAAGATTTTTGCCTCCGTGAGCCTCGATAAGAGCCTTCAGCTCATCGCGTGAGTGGTCGGCGAAGGTACCCGAAATTACAAAGGTCTTGCCTGCGAGCGACTCCGAGAGACTTTGTTTTTGTTCGGCCTCGAATCTTAGACCCGCCTTGCGTAGGCGCTCAACGATTCGTATATTCTCCTCATCTGCAAAATACTCCACGATGGCATCGGCAATCTTTCCGCCCACCTCCTCGGCCTCGATAAGTTCGTCGCGTGAGGCCTGCATAACGGCATCCATAGAACGGAAATACTCGGCAAGATATTTTGCCGTAGTCTCGCCCACGAAGCGTATGCCAAGCGCAAACAGCACTCTGTGGAACGGCACCTCGGCCGATAGGCGTATGCTTTGTATAATATTAGCAGCCGACTTCTCACCCAGGCGGGGCAATACGGCTAACTGCTCGGCTCGCAGGTCGTACAGATCGGCAATATTATTTATAAGTCCATTGTCGAACAATAGCTCTACGGTCTCGCCACCCAGCGTCTCGATGTTCATTGCCTTGCGACGGATGAAGTGCTCGATGCGGCCTAAAATCTGCGGACGGCAGTGGCTTTGGTTGGGGCAGTAGTGCTTTGCCTCGCCCTCGTAGCGCACCAACTCGGTGCCACACTCGGGACAATGAGTAATATATTGCAGGGGCTCGCTGTCGGCTGGGCGCTCGCTGAGCTCCACACTCGTTACCTTGGGGATAATCTCGCCACCTTTCTCTACATATACCATATCGCCAATGCGCAGATCCAAAGCTGCAATCTGGTCGGCGTTGTGTAGCGTAGCACGCTTAACGGTAGTACCAGCTAAATGCACAGGGTCGAGGTTTGCTACGGGCGTTATGGCTCCCGTGCGCCCCACCTGATATGTAACCTCACGAAGGCGTGTAAGAGCCTGCTCGGCCTTGAACTTATAGGCCACGGCCCACTTCGGAGCTTTCGATGTGCGACCCAGAGCACGGCGTGCTGCGTAGGAATCTACCTTGATAACCACACCATCTATAGGCTCTGCTATATCGGCTCGGCTCTTGTCCCAATGATTTATATAGGCCTCAATCTCCTCCACCGTGTGGCACAACTGTGCGGCAGACGATACAGGGAATCCGCATCGGCTGAGCGTTGTCAGGCTCTGCGAGTGAGAGACAAAGGGCAAATCGCGTCCCTCCACCTGGTAGGCCATAAATTGCAAGTTACGCTCGGCAACGATGCGCGACTGCTGCAACTTGAGTGTTCCTGCTGCCGCATTGCGAGGGTTGGCCAATAGCTGCTCGCCTGCGGCCTCACGCTCGGCGTTAAGACGGTCGAAGGTGGGGTAGGTCATAAATATCTCGCCACGCACCTCGAACGAGGGGCTACCACTCTTCTCGCGCAACACCAGCGGTACGGAGCCAATGGTGCGTACATTCTCGGTAACATCGTCGCCACGGGTGCCATCACCTCGTGTTACGGCTCGCACAAGGCGGTCGTTTTCGTAAGTGAGTGATATGGCTGTGCCGTCGTACTTGAGCTCGCACGAGAAGGCTACCTCTTCATCTACCTCGCGGCGGAGCTTGTCGATCCAGTCGCGGAGCTCATCTATGGAGTAGGTGTTCGAGAGCGAGAGCATCGGGTAGGTGTGGGCGACACTCTGAAATTTGTTCGTAAGGTCGCTGCCTACACGCATCGTGGGCGAATTTGGATCGGCAAATTCGGGGTGAAGTGCCTCTAAATCTTGTAGTTCGCGCAGCATTGTATCGAACTCATAGTCCGATACAGCAGATTTGGCCTCAACATAATAGAGATAGTTGAGGTGGGTTAATTTTTCGCGTAACTCGCTGATTCTGCGCTCTGCACTCATAGTTAGGGTAAAATTTAGTTGTAAAGGTACATATTTTGTTTGTAACAACAGCAAAAATCAAAAAAAATGCAAAAAAAATATCAAGATTCGTTGCGATATAATAATTTTGATTATACTTGCAGAAAATTTCGATACATATGGCACAAAATAACACGAAAAAACGACTTGTAACCAGCTACAACAACCTCACCGCAGAGCAGCAGGAGGCTGTAAAGACCCTTTATCCGCGTGGATTCGCGGAGGTAATGACTCGTATTGATAAGCCCAATGGAGACTTCTTCTATGTCGTACCCTACGAGACCGACGAGGTGTCGTATCTTGTAAAGATTGATGTGAAGATTGACGACTCTTCGGACGATGTGGATGACGACTTCTACGGCGATGATGAGCTTAAGGGTGCTGATGAGATTCAGGATGCCGGCTCGATGGATGATGACGAGGAGGATATGTAGTCTGTTTGTCGCGCAATATTTTGTACAACGATAAGAGTAACTCTCACCTACGGGTGGGAGTTTTTTTTGTGCCTTCCGCTTTGGCGGTAGCTCTTGCACTGACGGGGAGGTAAGATGTGGGCAAGGTGGGGATAAAGCGGTTTTGCTCGAAAAAAAGCGCGATTGAGGCATAGCCTTACTTTTATATTAAACTGCAGAATTATAAATCCTTGCACGGAGGAAAGAAAAATTTTCATTTTATTTAATTTAGTGTTGCGCGAGTCGATTTTTTTTTTAACTTGCAGACGAGTATTCACTTAAAAAGCAAAACCTATGAAAAAGTTAGTTGTAATTCTTTTATCCGTCTTTGCTTTTGTCGCGTGTAGCAAGGAGGATCTATTGCCTTATCCGACGGATAAGCTTGATTTCTATGGTCAGAGTAAGTATTTCGCCCAATTTATCGAACAAGGACTGCCTAAAAAGTTGCCCGAAGGTTGGTTTTTAGAAGAGACTCACTATGAGAGTGATGGAGGAGGATTGCGCTCAAATTCTTTTTGTGTCTATTTTATTGATGAAGAAGGAAATTCATTGATTGATATTAACGACTACTCAACCTGGCCAGTGCCGATGAGTATATCTAAGGCTGCAGCCGATCCCGATAACTATTATGCGAATAGTGAGGAAATACATCGCCAATTAGCTTGGGTGGTAAAATCTAATGAAGAATTGTTGCCTCGTTTTAGAATGATGGCTCCCGTTAACAATGAGCACACTAACTCGTTCAAATTGCGTATGCTCGGTAAAGAGTATGATATTAAAATAATATATCTTTATCAGAATTTCGCAACAGGAGGTTGTTGTTACTCGCATATTTTCCGATGGGATATAAATGGCGAGTTACTTTATTCGGATTTTGAAAGCACATACGATTTCAATGGCTTAGGTATAAGTTCGCAGGCCGTGGTTACCATTAAAAAGGATGGTACACTCAGTGTTGAGAGAATTTGGGCGAAAAAGTAAAAATGTGTTGCTATGAAAAAGTTAGTAAATTTTTCGGTTGCCTTGATGACAACGACATTGCTTTGTGTCTCTTGTCTAAAGGATAAATATGAAGTGGTGCAGGATATATCGACCCTGAAAGACACTTGGTGGGTGATGTATTCGACTAAAACCGTATATTTCGACGAAAAGGGAAAGTTTGTGCGCGAATCATATGTTGGACAAGATATGGAAGGTTTGTCGGGGTGGTCGCCTGGGCGTATGTATCTGGCCGAAGATTTCATTGGTAGGTATTCTAATATTGGTATGACTGGAAATTCTCAGTGTCATTGGTTATATTCCGAGTTGGAGTATATTTACAACCCATCGGCCAAGCAGATTCGCATAGGTGATGATGTTTATGGTGTTGAGGAGTTTTCGGCAGATAGAATCGAGCTTACATTGAAGGGTGATGCCCATAACTCGGCGGAGTATAAATCATATGAAGAGACTATGGTATATATCCCCTTCCAAAATGATGATAGCTGGGAGGAGCACCGCCAAAAGATGGATTTGGATAATGCCTATGTGCAGTATATGCATAGACCTATTCGTATGAGTGTGTATGTTTATAACGAGCAGGGCGAAAATCTCTTGGATCCGAAAAATAAGAATGCCTATTCGTACGAGGATATTGTTGTTACATCAATGGCGGGAGATTCGTTTAATATTGTTGATAAGGAGGATATTGGTACATATGGATTCTTCCCATATGTTGCCGAGAATGATAACGGTGAAAAGAGATTAGAAATTTATGTTACGTATTGGACCGTTACGCCTTCTGTAGAGAATGTATTCGCTACGATAAAGTGGCCTGATGATAGAGAGGATGTTGTCGCATATAAATCTGAGTGGACGAAAGATCCACGATACAATTATGTAGAGTATTACTACGGCTATACCTTCGATATAGAGTTCTACCTCAATGGCGAGGTCGTGCAGAAATCGGACTCGCCGAATATGGAGTTTCGTATAGTGAGATAGGCAAAATTTTATCACGGCGCACCTGCCTTCTTGGCGGAAAGATTGTTGAGGACGCAAGGCGTGCCATTGGGCATATGCTCATACGCAAGTAAATGAAATAGGGGGAGGCGGCACTCGGGAATGGGTGCCGCTTTTTTGTGAGAATATCGGCCGTCGAAAGCGGGCTGTTCGCCACAAAAGCGTAGTTTTAACAACCTGTTGATAATTTCCGCCGCCGAAAAGATTGACAGATAGAAAAAAATGCGTATCTTTGGATGCAAAAAATGTTTTTTGCGGTTAAAGCTAAACTGATAAATGAAAAAAGTAGATGTAGTTCTCGGATTGCAGTGGGGCGATGAAGGTAAAGGTAAGGTGGTGGATGTATTGACCCCCAATTATACCGTTGTCGCTCGTTTCCAGGGAGGCCCCAATGCTGGCCACTCATTGCACTTCGGCGATAAGAGTTTTGTGTTGCGTACAGTGCCTTCGGGTATCTTCCGCGACGGTTCTATTAATATAATCGGTAATGGCGTGGTGGTCGATCCCGTCAGCCTTAGCGAGGAGTTGAAGAATATCTCGGAGCAGGGTATTCCCGTGAAGGAGAAGTTGCTCATCTCGAAGAAGGCTCACATCATTTTGCCTACGCATCGTATGTTGGATGCTGCCAGCGAGGCCGCTAAGGGTAAGTCGAAGATCGGCTCAACCCTGAAGGGTATCGGTCCTACCTATATGGACAAGACTGGCCGTAATGGTTTGCGTTTTGGTGATGTGTTGGCCGAGGATTTCATCGATCGCTACAACCGCCTCAAGGCAAAGCACGTCGATATGCTTTCACAGTACGAGGGCTTCGAGTACGATGTAACTGAGTACGAGAAGACCTGGATGGAGGGTATCGAGTACTTGCGTGGCTTCGAGTTTATCGATAGCGAGCAGGTGGTAAATAAGTATATCGACGATAATGTGCCCATCTTGGCTGAGGGTGCACAGGGTTCGTTGCTCGATGTGGATTTTGGTACATATCCTTTCGTAACTTCGTCGAATACAGTATGTGCAGGTGTTTGTACTGGTCTGGGTGTCGCGCCCACAAAGATCGGTGATGTATATGGTATCTTCAAGGCTTACTGCACCCGTGTGGGTAGTGGTCCTTTCCCCACTGAGCTCTTCGATGAGACTGGTAAGGAGTTGGGTCGCATCGGCCACGAGTTTGGTGCTGTTACAGGTCGTCCGCGTCGTTGCGGTTGGCTCGACTTGGTAGCGCTGAAGTATGCCGTTATGGTGGATGGCGTTACACAGCTTATTATGATGAAGTCGGATGTGATGAACGATTTCGACACCATCAAGGTTGCTACCGCTTATCGCATTAATGGCGAGCTTGTAGATTACTTCCCCTATGAGGTGAACGATGCTGTTGAGCCCGTTTACACCGAGTTCAAGGGTTGGAAGTGTGATATTTGCAAGGTTCGTCGTTATGAGGACTTCCCCGTAGAGTTCAAGCAGTATGTCGAGTTCATCGAGCGTGAGACTGGCGTGCCTGTGAAGATTATCTCGGTAGGTCCCGATCGCGACGAGACGATTGTACGATAGATACAGAAATAAAAGAACTGAATGCTCGAATAGCATTTTCGGTCGCATACATACCCTTTATGGCCACTTAGTCGCGTAAGTGGTGCCGTGGAGGGTATGTGTGATGGTCGATTATACTTTTTCGCGCATTTTTTTCGTATAAAAGTGGGCTGTGTCGCGCAGACCACCTACTGTTAAACCAATTTTAGACTAATGAACAAAGCATTAAAAATTGTTGTATTGGCCAAGCAAGTGCCCGATACCCGCAATGTGGGTAAGGACGCTATGACGGCAGAGGGTACGGTTAACCGTGCCGCACTGCCCGCTATTTTCAATCCTGAAGATTTGAATGCCTTGGAGTTGGCATTGCGCCTCAAGGAGGAGTGTGCTGGCTCTCGTGTGTATATCCTTACTATGGGTCCCCAGCGTGCTGCTGATATTATTCGCGACGCTATGTTCCGTGGTGCCGATGGTGGTTACCTTTTGTCGGATCGCAAGTTCGCCGGTTCCGACACTTTGGCTACCTCATACGCCCTCTCTTGCGCACTGAAGCAGATAGGAGCCGATTTGATTATTGCTGGTCGTCAGGCTATCGATGGCGATACTGCGCAGGTAGGTCCGCAGGTGGCCGAGAAGTTGGGCTTGCCGCAGGTAACCTATGCTGAGGAGGTTCTCCAGGTTAAGGAGTCATCGCTCGTAGTGCGTCGTCGTCTTGAGCACGGCGTAGAGACGGTTGAGTGCCCCATACCCGTTGTCTTGACGGCTAATTCGTCGGCAGCAGAGATTCGTCCACAGAATGCGCGCCTGATGATGAAGTATAAGTATGCAATGATTCCCTCGGAGGTGGCTGCCGCTCCTGATTCGGTGGCGGCGCAATTGGTTGCTGAACGCGATTACCTTAAGATCGTTGAACTTACCGCTACCGATATTGTTTGCGATGAGCAGCAGTTGGGTCTTTCGGGCTCGCCTACGAAGGTGAAGAAGATTGAGAATGTGGTCTTCCAGGCTAAGGAGGCTAAAGCACTCACCTCGTCGGATGAGGATATAAATTCACTTATGGTTGAACTAATTGCGAGTCATACGCTCGGTTAAGCAAGGAGTAGGATATGAATAACATATTTGTATATATCGAATTAGAGCAGGGCAAAATTGCCGATGTCAGTCTTGAGCTCCTGACCAAGGGTCGCGAGTTGGCCGAGAAGTTGGGCGTTAAGTTGGAGGCTGTGGCTATGGGCCATTCGCTCGCAGGCATCGAGCAGACTCTCTCGAAGTATGGTGCCGACACCGTGTGGGTTGCCGACGATGAGATTTTCGCGCCTTTCCGCACTTTGCCTCACACATCGGTTATGTGTGGCTTGATAGGCAAGGAGCAGCCTCAGATCGTTTTGTTTGGTGCTACACCTGTGGGTCGCGACTTCGCACCCCGTGTGTCGTCGGCTCTGCATAGTGGTCTTACGGCCGACTGTACTCAGTTGGAGATTGGCCCTCACAAGGATGCTAAGACAGGCAAGGAGTATGAGAATTTGTTGTATCAGATTCGCCCCGCCTTCGGTGGTAACATCATCGCAACTATCGTAAACCCTGATTGTCGTCCCCAGATGGCTACCGTTCGTGAGGGTGTGATGCGTAAGCAGGAGATGGCTACGCCTGCCGCAGGTGAGGTGAAGGCTATCGAGTGGCGAGAGTATATCTCTGAAGCCGACCTGGCTGTAACCATCATCGACCGCCAGATCGAGGAGCGTAAGATAAATATCAAGGGCGCAAGTGTTATCGTGGCTGGTGGCTACGGTATGGGCTCAAAGGAGAACTTCCAGCTCTGCTTCGACCTTGCTGAGGTATTGGGTGGTGAGGTAGGTGCTTCGCGTGCTGCGGTGGATGCTGGTTTCTGCGAGCACGAGCGTCAGATTGGTCAGACGGGTGTTACCGTTCGCCCAAAATTGTATATCGCGTGCGGTATTTCGGGTCAGATTCAGCACACAGCAGGTATGGATCAGTCGTCGATGATTATCTCGATTAATAGCGACCCAGAGGCTCCTATCAACAAGATTGCTGACTATGCCATTACGGGCAAGGTCGAGGAGGTTATCCCTAAGATGATTAAGTATTACAAGCAAAACTCAAAGTAGAAGATGGCTAATTTCTTTTTAGATAATAAGGATTTGCAGTACCACCTTTCGCATCCGTTGATGCGTAAGATTGTGGAGCTGAAGGAGCGCAACTTTGCCGATAAGGCACTCTATGATTATGCTCCCCAGAACTTCGAGGACGCTATGGACTCTTACCACCGCGTGTTGGAGATCATTGGTCAGGTTTGTGCCGATGTTATTGCTCCCAATGCCGAGAGTGTTGACCACGAGGGTCCCCACCATATTGGCGATAGAGTGGAGTATGCTTCGGGTACTGTCGAGAATATGAAGGCGGTAAATGCCGCTGGTTTGAGCGGTCTTACTTTGCCTCGCCGTTTCAAGGGCTTGAACTTCCCCTTGTTGTGCTTTGTGATGGCTAACGAGATGGTGTCGCGTGCCGATGCAAGTTTTGAGAATATATGGGGCTTGCAGGATTGTGCTGAAACACTTAATGAGTTTGCCACCGAGGAGCAGAAGATGAAGTATCTCACCTGGGTGAGCGAGGGTGCTACCTGCGCTATGGACCTCACTGAGCCCGATGCAGGCTCTGACCTCGGCGCTGTGATGTTGAAGGCCACTTGGTCGGAGGAGCGTCAGACTTGGCTTCTGAATGGTGTTAAGCGATTCATTACCAATGGTGATGGCGATATATCGCTGGTGTTGGCTCGAACAGAGGAGGGTACAAAGGATGCTCGCGGATTGTCGATGCTTGTCTATGACCGTCGCAATGGCGGTATGAAGGTGCGCCGCATTGAGAATAAGCTCGGTATCAAGGGCTCGCCCACCTGCCAGTTGGTGTTTACCGATGCTCCTGCCGAGTTGGTTGGCGACCGCAAGATGGGCCTTATCAAGTATGTTATGTCGCTGATGAACGCTGCCCGCTTGGGTATTGGCGCGCAGTCGGTTGGTCTATGCGAGGCGGCCTATCGTGAGGCGTTGAAGTATGCTCACGAGCGTCAGCAGTTCGGTAAGGATATTATTAAGTTCCCCGCCATCTCGGAGATGCTCACCAATATGCGTGCTCGCCTGCGTGGTGCGCGTGCTCTACTCTATGAGACAAGCCGTTTTGTGGAGATTTACAAACAGTATGCTCACATCTCTCACGAGCGTTCGTTGGAGGGCGATGAGCGTCAGCAGATGAAATACTACAACCGCTTGGCCGATGGCTTCACTCCGCTCGTTAAGCTCTTTGCGTCGGAGTACGCAAACGCATTGGCTTACGACTCGATACAGATTCACGGTGGCTCGGGATATATGAAGGATTATGCCTGCGAGCGTATCTATCGTGATGCCCGCATTATGAATATCTACGAGGGTACTTCGCAGTTGCAGGTTGTAGCGGCTATTAATGCCGTTACGAAGGGTACCTTTATGGAGCAGATTGCGCGTTACGAAGAGCTTACCTACTCGTCTGCTATGCAACCCATCGTCGAGAAGATGAAGGCCTTGCGTGCACGCGTAGAGGCTATGGTGGCTTATGTCGAGGAGGTGAACACTATCACTCCGCAGTTTAAGGATTTCCACGCCCGCCGATTGGTAGAGAGCGTAGGTCATATCATCATTACCTACCTGCTTGCACAGCAGGCAACCCAGGTAGAGGAGTACGCATCAGATGCTAAGGCTTTTGCCAAGTTGGCCGAGGCTTACATCGTAGGTGCTGAGACCTATGTTATGAACTCTACGGCCGAGGATGTGGCTCTTATCTCAGAGGTTGAGAATCAGTTCTAAGTAGAGATTGTCTGACAAGGCTCTTGTTATACAATTTCTTGTATATAATGGATGAAGGGTGTTCCTGCGGGGACACCCTTTTATCGTTTCTCACAAAACAGGGCCGACACAAAGGCCGACCCTTTAGGCGAGTTACTTGCGTAGTACTTCGCCAAGAAACGAACTTAAAAACCTCAAAGCAACCTTATAGCCGTTGCGGATAGAATACGCCACATCATACACGGTGTCGAGTCGGTCGCGTATGTAGTCGATACATCGTTTGACCGCCAAAACATATATGAGCCACGCCACAAACAGAAACCCACCGCCGACGATGAGTGTAGCCCACTTGGCTGATCCAAGAAGCTCACTGAGCCACATAATGAGTGCTGCAACCAACAATATGATGGCCATACTGGCCGTTAGCGCGAAATAGAGCAGTGGGGCAAGCACCGCGTGGGGTTGGGGTTTATTCTCTTGCATCGTGAGGTGTTCGTTATTTACTTCTCATCATTGCAGTGGCAACGAATCTTGTCGGCCTCCTGATCGACATAGTCGCGAATCTTGTTGCGCAACTCGGGCCCCGACTGGGGTGTTACCAACATAGTTACTACCGAGCCGACGAGCATACCGCCCAAAAATGATACGAGAGTACAAACTGAGTGTTTCATAAAGCGTTTTAATTTTAGAATTCATCGTTGAAAGTTGCAAAATCTGCGCCATAACGCTTATATTTGTTCTCGCGCAAATTTATTTTTTTCGATGGATACTCTTCTCGCATCAATTCATAGCCTTCGGCAACGCACCGTAGCCTTTACGGGGCGTCGCACCTATTTGGGCAATGCCGACGAGGAGTTGCGCGCTGTGGTGCGCGACCTTATGGAGCAGGGCTTCACTCGCTTTCTGTGTGGTATGTCGTGGGGATTTGATCTTGCGGCCGGGCGCATCGTTGCCGAGTTAAAGCGTGCGGGTAAGGATGTTGAATTGGTGGCCGTTGAGCCCTTTGCCGAGTTTCGGGCGATGTTCTCGGGCGAGGCGGCGGCGCTGTATGATGAGGTGCTGACGGCGGCTGATGAAAGGGTAGTGGTAGGCGAGAACGATAAGGCGGCCTATATGCGGCGTAACGACTATCTTGTGGATAATGCCTCTGTGGTTGTGGCGTGGTGGGATGGCAAACAGCGCGGTGGCACAGCCTACACTGTTAAGCGAGCCCGCAAGCGTAGGGTAGAGGTGATAAATCTATACCCCCAACCGCAACTAGAGTTGGAGTTTTAATACGATAAAAGGGTATCCCGAAGGACACCCTTTCGTTTTGAACATAGAGGTTAGATACTACTACCTATTTCCTCAATCTTATCTGCTACTGTACTCCAAGCAGCCTTGTATACTTCTACAGATCCTTCGGGAACATAAATGGCAGTTATATTAGTATCACCTCCAAATACTTCGGAATATCCTATGGCGACATCTTCTGATTCTTGCCTTTCACTGTTCCATACACTTGTACATAACATAGGCGGTTCTGCGCTTTGGAATGTTATAGTTTCTAAATCATCGCAATCATTAAAAGCCCCATTATATATTTTTTCTACCGAATCGGGAATGGTGATGCTTTCAAGGCCACTGCCACTAAAAGCCTGAGCCATAATCTTGGTTATTTTATTATACAGAGTTATACTCTTCAACTTTTGGCAACTAGAAAACATACCAGTGCCAACAATGGTAGAAGTTTCCGCCATATTTACTACTTCAAGATTGGCGCAACGAGCAAACGCATAATATGTGTCGTTAAGAGTTCCTGGGATTGTGGCTGATCTTAAGTTCGGGCAATCTGCAAATGCAGTATATAAAGTACTGTTTACACCTTCTGGTATAACTATACTCTCAAGGCTTGTACATCGATTGAAAGCCATTTGGCCTATGTTTGTAAGTCCTGCAGGGAGAGTTACACTTTGAAGGTCGGGGCAACCATAGAATGCCGAATCATCAATAGAAGTTATACCCACAGGAATTGTGATGCTGGTGATTGAACTTCCATTGAATATGCCAGACTTTAGCTCATCTTCCAATATTATTATTTGGCCAACACCTGAACTATAAGAGTGGCTTATAATATTATTTTGAACAGAGTACGAGTCAATCTCAATACGAGATGCAGCTTCATATGTAATCGGATTTGTTGCCTCAAATTTGTCCTGGGTCGAAACAGCAGGCATAGGAGTTATTACATTTTGTGTAATCGTTACGGGTTGGCTATTTAAAGTTAAAATATCGTCGTCGCTATCCATTGCATAAATGGTAAAACCATTAGTGAACTCGGTGGGGGGAAGTGCAAAGATAAATGAAATGCCCTCTTCGGTTAATCTCACACCGTTGCCGCAGTCAATAGTGATAATTTTATCGTTACCGTCTGCCGCAATCTCGTTTATATTGTTAAGATTAATTACTATATCTCCAGCAATAATCTCATTGTTGTTGCCCTTTAAAATTACCTTTTTTATAACCTCATCACCCTTGAGCGTGACTCTTAAGTATCCGAATATATTCTTAAACTGGATATTTTCAGTGCTATTTTTTTCGGCTACGGCAATCATAGGATTTACATTTGCACCATAAGTATTCGACCCAACAAAGGTTTGAGTGTTAGGGGCTATATAGGTGAGATATTTTCTTTCGCCGTCTTGACTTTTCCACGAAATCAAGTTGTTGCTATCGGTGTAGGGGTAAAATGCAATCATATTATCCAACTCAAACTCCTCACCCACAAAATCAACATACTCATCACTCAACGAAAATGCACCATGTGAGCCTGATTGTCCTGCAAGCTCATATACATCGTATTCTGTTGTGCCATTCAGTACGGCAATTTTGTCGTTCTCGCTCCAATAAGTACGCGGTGTTGTAGCATTTTCCCAATGTAATTCGCTACGAGTACTATTATAAATTGAGGCATATATTGTAGCGGGTGTGATTTTCTCTACAATATCTGGTTGAGTTGTTGCGTCAATACTCTTTGAGCACGATACGGCTATAATGGCAATGCCTATATATAGAAATAATCTTTTCATATCACTTTTACTTTTTAGTTTATCCATTGACCTCCACTTCCCCAAATAGGGTCTTCAGTATTACCCGATTGGGCAAATCCCTGTTCGATTTGAATTTCTAACACCTCTATTTCGGGTGCTATGTAAGTTAATTTCTCCATAATTATTGAGTTTTATGTTAGTATATACAACAAAAAAGGGATAGCAACCTTGTGTAAGGTTACTATCCCAAAACTATTTAGTAATTATATTTTACCTAATACAGATGCGCGTAACTCCCCCCCCCTCAGTGAGTTACGAGAGGTGCTGATGATGGGTTGGTATTTAGAGGATTTTTTCATCGATAGCAAAGTTAGAAAATATATATGAAAAAAGCAATACACCACAAAAAAAGGTGCCCAAAATTTGGACACCTTAGTTATGATTCGAATCTGATTACCAGTTCAAAATCTTCTTGAAGTCATAAGCCTCGGGGTTAGCAACATAAGCCTTTGCAGCCTCGTAATCCTCGGGAGTTACATAGTGCAAGAGGTTGTTGATAACCTGCTGAATCTTGTCTGACTCTACATTAACGAGACGGGGAGGAATCTTGCCGGTTGTGGGATCCTGCAAATCCTTGAGGTAGAGAGGTGATACGAAACCGTCCTGTGAGATGTAAACCATACAGCCAGTCTTGCCCCCAGAGAAGAGCTTGTAAACACCCATACCCAACTCAGAGCAGTATACGAGGTCGTAAGCGATAGGAGTCTGGCAGCGTACCTCGTAACCGATCTCAACGGGACGAGACTTAACCTTAAGACCCAACTCCTTGAGCTTGTTCTCCAACAACTCGTTGAAGATGTTAGCCTTAGATACCTTACCGAGCTCGGGGTGGCCGTGATCGTCGTAAGTGAAGTTGATACCAGAGTTGCGGATCCCCTCGTCAGAAAGTGCGTGGAATACACCCTCAGAGATCATAGCAACACCGTAGTCCAAGCCCATAATCTTACGCTTGATGATTGAAGAGATAACCAGGTTAACGATCTTCTCGATAGTGATCTCTGCCTTGTTGAACATCTCGGGGATAACGATCATAGGATAGTGGCAAGCTGAGCCGATACCAAATGCGAGGTGACCAGCTGAACGACCCATAGCTGCTACAACGAACCAGTTAGCCGATGTGCGAGCGTCGTTATATACGGCACGACCGATAACGGTACCACCCTCCTTAGCTGACTGGTAGCCGAATGTGGGCGAACCTGCGGGCAAGGGGAGGTCGTTGTCGATAGTCTTGGGAACGTGGATGTTGGCGATGGGGTACTGCTTAGCCTCGAGGAACTTAGCAATGCGGTTAGCTGTTGAAGCTGTGTCGTCGCCACCAACTGTTACGAGCAACTTAATGTTGTTGTCCTGGAAGAATGAAAGGTTGAAGTTCTCCTCGAAATCCTTATCGGTGGGCTTGAAACGGCTCATAGTGAGGTAAGAACCACCCTGATTGAAGATGAAGTCAGCCTTTACGAAATCCATATCCTCGAAACGGGGATTTGAATTGAAAAGACCAGAATAACCGTAGTGCAAACCGATTACACGATAACCCTTAGCGAGGAATGTCTTTGCAACGCTTCCTACAACGGTGTTCATACCAGGTGCGGGACCGCCACCTGTGAGAATAGCAATAGCCTCTTTCATAGTGTGATATTCTATTAAATAAAAATAATGTTTCGAAAACTTGCACAAAAATAATAAAAATAAGCGTCAAAATGTATCTTTATCGATCTTTTTTTCGTACTTTTGTTCTATCTATGGCGCAAAAAGGGCTCCGTGGAGGAAAAATTATGAGAAAAAACCTCTTATTTGTCATCGCGTGCACACTGCTTATGTGCGTGGCTTGTGGGTCTAAACCGCAGGTTGGTATCCAACTCTACTCAGTGCATCAGGATTCGAAGGATATTGAATCTACTCTGCAGCGTCTCTCCGAGATTGGATTCACCACCGTTGAGACCCTCAACAACGGAGGCAACCCAAAGTGTTTTGGTCTCTCGGCCGAGGAGTTTAAGGCGCTGTGCGATAAGTCGTCGCTCACGATTACTTCGACCCACGCTGCAATTCAGAACGACGCAGCAAACCAGGCCGAAACGATGGCAAAGTGGCGTGCGCTGTTCGAATCGCTTCGAGAGATGGGCGCAAAGTATTGCGTGATGCCTGGCTACTCGTTTGGCAAGACCCTCGAGGAGGTTAAGGCGAGTTGCGATTACTGCAATCGTGTGGGTGCATTGGCTCAGGAGTATGGCCTTAAGTTGGGCTATCACAACCACGCTGGCGACTTTGTGCAGGTGGAGGGTGTAACGCTTTTGGACTATGTGTTGGCAAATACCGATAAGGAGCTTATGTTCCTGCAGCTCGATGTACACAATATGGGTGGTGCTGATCCTATGTACTATCTTACAGCATATCCCGACCGCGTGCGCTTGTTGCACCTAAAGGATGACCGTGAGTTGGGTCGCAGTGGCAAGATCGACTTCGAGAAGATTATGAAGCAGTACTACGCCAACGGCTACGAAGAGTTCTACATCGAGTATGAGCTTCCGTTCCGCATAGGTGAGGATCAGGCCGAGAACGAGCGCAACCTCAAGGAGTTGTGGGCAGGACTGAAGACTTGCTATGACTTTGTGGTGGAGCAGAAACTGACTAAGTAAAAACTTTTTGACACACTAATAATCATTAAACTAAAAATCTATGAAGAAATTTTTCTCTTTGGCTGTCATCGCTTTGGCAGCGCTTTCAATGGTAACGGGTTGTACCCCCGCTCCCAAGCAGATTGGTCTACAGCTCTACTCTGTAAACCGTGATATGAAGGATGTTGATGCATCGTTGGCTAAGGTTGCTGCTGCAGGTTACAATGTAGTTGAGACACTCCGTAGCCCCGAGTGCTTTGGTTTGCCCGCAGCAGAGTTCAAGGCATTGTGCGACAAGCACGGTTTGAAGATCGTTTCTACTCACCACTCAATCGCTATGGATCCCGCTAACGAGGCTGAGATTATGAACCAGTGGCGTGCAGTATTCGAGGGTTTGAATGTTATGGGCGCTAAGTATTGCGTTATCCCCAGCTTCAAGCTCGGCGAGACTATCGAGGATTTGCAGGCTGTTTGTGATTACTTCAACAAGGTTGGTGCTTTGGCTAAGGAGTATGGCTTGAAGCTCGGTTACCACAACCACTCTTTTGAGTATGAGGTTGTTGATGGTAAGGTTAAGTGGGAGTATATGATCGAGAACACCGATCCCGAGTCAGTATTCTTCCAGATGGATGTATATTGGACAACTATGGGCGGTAAGAACCCCGTTGACTACTTGAAGAAGTACCCCGAGCGCATTAAGATGCTCCACATCAAGGACGACTTGGTAATCGGCGAGAGCGGTAAGATCGACTTCGAGGCTATCTTCAACCAGTTCTATGCAAACGGTTATAGCGATTTCGTTGTTGAGCAGGAGATGCCCCGCGGTTCTAAGGACGAGGATCCCGCAGCTCGTATCGCAACTATGTGGGAGGGCGTAGCTAAGAGCGCCGCTTACTTGCAGAACGCTACATTTGTTAAGTAATTTTAGCATTACTTGATATATTGGGTTGCCAATCCTTTCGGGGGTTGGCAACCTTTTTTATGTTCTAATTTTCCATCGTTAATGGCATAAAATGAGTTTATATCGAGCTAAAAGGCGAAAAATATACCAATGGAGGATAATTATTCATAAAATTTAGTACCTTTGTCTTATTCGTTGATAAAAATCGCGTGTTTATGGAATTTTCGCTCGAATCCTATCATACTTTCCTATGGATAATGTCTGCCATTGCGGTGGTGGTCTTTGTGGCTTTGCACTTCTTCGAGGCGGGTTACGGCTACCTCTTCGACAGGCGCTATGGCCCTCCCGTGCCCAATAAAGTTGGTTGGGTATTGATGGAGTCGCCCGTGTTCATCGCAATGTGCGGGCTGTGGGCAATCTCCGACCGTCGGTGGGATGTGGTGCCGTTGGTGCTTTTCGGTTTGTTTCAGTTGCACTATTTTCAGCGTTCGTTTATCTTCCCTCTCTTGATGCGTGGTAACTCGAAGATGCCCTTAGGTATTGTGCTGATGGGTATGACATTCAATACACTCAACGCACTGATGCAGGGTGGATGGATTTTCTTCTTTGCCCCCGAAAACTATTATGCCGATTGGTTTAGCCAACCATTTATCTACATAGGTGTCGTAGTCTTCTTTGTTGGTATGTTTATCAATTGGCAGGCCGACTACATCATCCGCCACCTGCGTAAGCCTGGCGATACGAAGCACTATATCCCCAAGGGTGGTATGTTCCGCTATGTGTCGTCGGCTAACTACTTTGGCGAACTGGTCGAGTGGACGGGCTTTGCCATTGCGTCGTGGTCGTGGTCGGGAGCTGTGTTCGTGTTGTGGACTTTTGCTAATCTTGCACCTCGCTCTGTTTCGCTCTACAAGCGCTACGAGAAGGAGTTTGGCGAGGAGTTCACCTCGCTGGGTCGTAAGCGTATAATTCCCTTTGTTTATTAGTCAAAACAACCGAAATGAAAGATATTAAAGATTCAAAACTATTTACGCCCTATAAGTTGGGCCCCGTTACGCTCCGCAACCGCACTATTCGTTCGGCGGCGTCTGAGTCTATGGGTAAGGATTTCGCTCCTACGCAGGCTCTGAAGGATTACCACGTGAGTGTGGCCAAGGGCGGTGTGGGTATGACTACTCTGGCCTATGCCTCGGTTAATCGCAGCGGTATATCGTTCAACTCGCAGCTCTGGCTACGCGACGAGATAGTACCACAGCTACGCGATATCACCGATGCAGTGCATAAGGAGGGTGCTGCCGTAGGTATTCAGATTGGCCACTGTGGTAATATGACCCATTGGGAAACGGCGGGTTGCTTCCCCGTGTCGGCATCGAATGGTTTTAATCTCTATTCGCCTACATTCCACCGCCGCCTCAAGCCTGCAGAGTTGGTTACAATGGCAAAAGATTTCGGCACGGCTGTTAGAACTGCTCACGATGCAGGTTTCGATAGCGTGGAGGTACACGCTGGCCACGGCTACCTCATCTCGCAGTTTCTCTCACCGTGGACAAACCGTCGCAGGGATGAGTTTGGTGGCTCGCTGGAGAATCGTATGCGATTTATGAATATGTGCCTCGAGGAGGTGATGAACGAGGCTGCAAAGTGCAATATGGCTGTGCTCGTTAAGCACAATATGGAGGATGGCTTCAAGGGTGGTATCGAGGTGCCCGAGTCAATCGAGATTGCAAAGCAGATCGAGAGTTTCGGCGTACACGGCATTGTGCTCTCGTCGGGCTTTGTGTCGCGTGCTCCGATGGCTGTTATGCGTGGCCGCATTCCTACCAAGACTATGGGCTACTATATGGGCTGGAACGAGTGGATGCAGAAGATCGTGGTTTCGCTCTTTGGACAATGGATGATCAAGCAGTACGACTTTGAGGAGTGCTTCTTCCTGGAGAATGCCCGAATGTTCCGTGCTGCGCTGAAGGGCCCGCTTGTGTATGTCGGCGGCTTGGTATCGCGCGAGGGTTGCGAGAAGGCTCTGGACGAGGGCTTCGAGATGTTGCAGATGGCGCGTGCGCTTATTAACGACCCCGCATTTGTGAATAAGATGAAAGAGGGTGATATGGCTACCCGTTCGGGTTGCGACCATAAGGACTACTGCATTGCGCGTATGTACTCGGTGGATATGAAGTGTTGTCATCACTGCGATAATCTTCCCAAGGTTATCCGTAAAGAGCTTGGCCTATAATGCGTCGCGGAGAGGTTTTGGCCGGCACTAAGACGGCATTGGTTACGGGCGCATCGAAGGGCATTGGACGCTCCTACGCCCTGCAGTTGGCCGCATTGGGCTACAATGTGCTGATGGTGGCCTCGGGCGAGATGGAGTTGCTCGCTACGGCCGATGAGGTGCGTCGGGTGGCACCTAATGTGTGGGTGCGTTCGTTGGTAAAGGACTTGGCTACGCCTACGGCTGCCGAGGAGCTCTTTGCCTACACCGAGTCGGAGGGTATAAAGGTCGATGTGCTGATTAACAATGCGGGTATATTCTCGTTCTGCGATATGTTGAACACACCCATCGAGCGCATTCAGCGAATGATATATCTGCACGATATTACCTCTACGCTCAACTGCCGATTGTACGCAGCCGATATGATCGAGCGTGGGGGAGGACACATTCTGAATATGTCATCGTTCTCGATATGGATGCCTTACCCGGGCCTGTCGCTTTATAGCGCCAGCAAGGCTTACTTGAAGAGTTTTTCAGTAGCCTTTTCGAAGGAGGTCGAGAGCCGCGGTGTAACCGTTACGGCTATATGCCCTGCGGGTATTGCTACCGATCTGTATGGTCTCTCGCCTAAGTTACAACGCTTCGGACTCAAAACGGGTATTTTGATGAGTGCCGATAGTTGCGCTCGCCGCTCTTTGAGGGCTATGTTTCGCGGTGTTAGGTGTAAGGTGCCCGATTGGTGGTTCCGTCTCTTTATCCCCGTGTGTCAGGTGGTGAGTGGCCCAGTGATGCGATGGCTACGAGGTTTTACGATGCAATTTCAGAAGTAAGAGCTATAAGCATAAGATCCGCAACAGTTTGTATGCGGATTTTTTTACAATAAGGTGCTAATTACAAAAATTGTTTATAAGTTTGTAATATGGAGTGGCATTTTATATACTACAAGGTGTAGAAAATGTCAAAAATACTGCACAGGGGGAATTTTACATACTAACAATTAATATTTAATTATGAAGAAGAAAATTTTTGTTGTTGTGCTCTTCGTGGGTGCTTTGTTTGCCACAAACGCTATGGCGCAGGGTTTCCAGATCACAAAGGGAGGGTACTTCAAAAATCAGGGCGTCGATGTGATGGCCTTCGATGACATCTACCCCGAGGGACATCAGGGTGGAGTGAGTATTATTATGAACGGCAAGCGTGTGGCAACCAATGGCGATATCCGTCTTGAGGCTACTCCCGGCCAGTGGCAGCCCGTGCCCAAGCAGCTCGGTCGTGAGGTGAAGGATAACACTATCACCGCTACGATGATGTATCCCGACTCAACTCGCCACCTTACGGGTTTTAATCCTATGATTTACCCCGACTTGAACCTCACCTACAAGGTGCGCGTCGAAGCTAAAGGCGACAAGATTGAGGTAACCGTTGATTTGGATAGCCCTATTCCCGATTATCTTATCGGCAAGGCTGGCTTTAACCTCGAGTTCTTCCCTGGCTCACTCTTCGGCAAGCCTTGGTTGATGGACGATAAGAGTGGTATCTTCCCCCAGCAGCCCAACTCACCCCTGTTGGAGTTACAGCCCAACCACCTTCATACAGGCGACTATCACGATGGCAAGAGTTCGCTCGCGGATATGGAGCACCTGATCGACAAGGGCTATAGCCCTATCGTGGCTGATGACATCATCGCCGAGCCTTATGCCGTAGGCCGTAAGTTTACATCGCGTCCCGACGACCCCTATAACAAGGTTACCATCGAGTCGCTTACAGGCGATTTGAAGCTCTATGACGGTCGTATGAACCACAACAATGGTTGGTTTGTGTTGCGTAGCGAGATCAAGGCAGGTGCTACTAAGGGCGCCGTGAAGTGGATTATCACTCCTGCAATTCAGAGCGATTGGATCTATAAGCCCGTTATCCAGACCTCGCAGGTGGGTTACCACCCCGAGCAGGAGAAGGTGGCAATTATCGAGCTCGATGAGCGTGATGCCGCTCGCCATACAGCCGAGCTGGTACGTATGGATGCCGATGGCGTGAAGTCGGTTAAGCGCATCGAGCCCAAGGAGTGGGGTAAGTTCTTGCGTTATAACTATGTGAAGGTTGACTTCTCAGATGTGAAGACATCAGGCGTATATCAGATTAAGTACGGTGAGTCGTTGTCGCCCATCTTCCGTATCGATAAGGGTGTTTACGATCGTGGCGTATGGCAGCCCGTGCTGGAGTACTTCCTGCCCGTGCAGATGTGTCATATGCGTGTAGCGGAGAAGTATCGTGTATGGCACGATGCCTGCCATATGGATGATGCTCAGATGGCTCCCGCACACAACCATATCGACGGTTACGACCAGAAGCCTGGCCTCTCGAAGTATGAGGCGGGTGAGATTGTTCCTGGTGTGAACATAGGTGGCTGGCACGATGCGGGCGACTTCGATTTGCGTATCGAGTCGCAGGCTGGCGAGTCATATATCTTGGCTTTGGCCTACGAGGCGTTCCGTCCCGAGTTGGATGTTACATCTATCGACCAGATTAACCGCGTTACAGAGATTCACCAGGCCGATGGCAAGAACGATATGTTGCAGCAGGTGGAGAATGGCGCATTGAGCGTAGTTAGCTCATACCTTGCTCTGGGTCGTCTGTATCGTGGTATTATCACCAACAACCTGCGTCAGTATGTACTTTTGGGCGATGCTTCGGCTATGACCGATGGCAAGATTGGCAACGAGGACGACCGTTGGATCTTTACTGAGGATAACCCCTCACGCGAGATGTCGACAGCGGCTCAGTTGGCAGCTACTTCGCGCGTATTGCGTGAGTTCAACGATACACTCTCGGTTCACTGCCTTAATATCTCTCGCGAGATTTTCAATAATGTAGGCAAGGGCAACGACCGCATCTTGAATCAGAAGATTCAGGCGGCTGTGGAGTTGTACCTCGCAACCGACGAGAAGCAGTATCTCGACTTCTTGCTCGATAACCAGCAGGCTATCGTCGATCGTATCAGCAGCGTAGCTTGGTTTACGGCTCGTGCCGAGCAGAAGATTGCAAAACTTGGTGATAAGCGTGCTCGTGCCTTCTCGAAGGCGTTCCGCGAGGCTCTGCCTAAGGTGGAGGCTGACCTGCAGGTACAGGTTAATGAGACTCCCTATGGTGTGCCTTATCGCCCTCATATCTGGGGTGCAGGTTGGGATATTCAGAGTTTTGGTTACCGCCACTACTTCCTCGTGTCGGCTTATCCCGAGATCTTCTCGAAGGCTCCCATCTTCAACGCCTTGAACTTTATCCTCGGTTGCCACCCTGGCTCTAACCAGGCGTCGTTCGCATCGGGCGTGGGTGCCGAGTCGGCTACTGTGGGCTATGGCCTTAACCGTGCCGATTGGTCGTACATCCCTGGCGGTGTGATTTCGGGTACAGCACTTATTCGTCCCGACTTCCCCGAGTTGCTCACATTCCCATTCTTGTGGCAGCAGACTGAGTATGTGTTGGGCGGAGGATCGTCGCACTATATGTTCCTGGTTCTTGCAGCACAGCAGTTCTTGCAGAAATAGGTTGTCGTACCAGAATCCATAATAGAAAAGGGTGTCCCCACGGGGCACCCTCTTTTTGTATTGTAGTATGTCGGTCGGGGCGAGGCCCGCACCGAGTAGTTAGCGTTTTATCACCGTTACATTGATAGCCTGCTGGCCCTTCTCGTTGTTGCCTATCTCAAAGGTAACATACTGACCCTCGGTCAGCGCCTTAAACCCTTCGGATACGATGCCTGTGTAGTGAACGAAGATCTCGCCACCCTCGTCGGGCAGGATAAAACCGTAGCCCTTCTTGCTGTCGAACCATTTAACTTTGCCTGTCATAGGAGTGTGTTTTAGGTGTTGGTAATTACTCGTTTACCAAAGTTAAGGATAAAAGTCGATACTTCAAAATAAAAAGAAAGAATTTTGAATCTTGAATATTGAATTCTAACTTTCTCACCGATAGGCACAAAAAAAGGGTAAGCTACTTATATCGCACCGCTACAACCCAATACCCTTGCTTGCTTCCACACCTGGGGGATTCTCGGGGAGCTGGTCGTATAAGACTTACCCGGGCACAAAAGTAGAAAAATTTATTATCTTTGCAAAAAATATCGACAACGAAATGAAAAAAACATTATTGACAACATTCGTAGTGGGCATTCTTCTGGGTGCTGCCGTAGCAGTTTGGGGTGTTATCTCGTTCAAAGGTAATGCGGTATTGGAGGAGCGTGAGCTCTATGTTGGTCGCGATGTGAGTTACGAACAGCTGATCGACTCGCTCAAGCCCTCGCTTAAGCATCACCTGGCATTCGATATATATGCTGAGCGCCTCTCACTCAAGGAGTCGTACAAGGTGGGACACTATGTGGTCAGGGATGGAATGAATGTTATCGAGGTGGTGCGTATGCTCAAACTGGGTCTGCAGACACCAGTCAATGTTACGATGAACAATGTGAAGATTCCCGCACAACTCGCAGGCAAACTTTCGAAGCAGATTGAGGCCGACTCGGTGGAGATCCTTCAGGTGCTCACCGACAAGGCGCTGGCCAAGGAGTTGGGCTTCGACTCACCGCTTACGATGTTCTCTATCTTCCTGCCCAATACCTACGAGTTTTATTGGACTGTAGAGCCTCGCGAGTTTGTCGAGCGTATGTATCGTGAGTATAAGCGTTTTTGGACCGAGGAGCGCGACCAGAAGCGCAAGCGCTCGGGGTTGAGCCGTGTGGAAGTCTCTACTTTGGCCTCTATCGTATATGAGGAGACTCGCAAGGTGGATGAGATGCCTCGTGTGGCGGGAGTATATGTAAATCGTCTGAATACGGGTATGCCCCTGCAGGCCGATCCCACGATCAAGTACGCTATGCAGGATTTCGGTCTTAGACGCATTCTGAATAAGCACTTGAAGACACCTTCGCCCTATAATACTTACATCAATCGTGGCTTGCCACCTTCACCCATCTGTATGCCCAGCATCGAGGCTATCGATGCGGTGTTGAACTTCGAGAAGCATCAGTATCTCTTCTTCTGTGCACGCCCAACATTCGATGGCTACCACAACTTCGCCAAGAACTATTCGGAGCACCTGCGTAATGCTCGTGCCTACCAGGCTGAACTCAATAAGCGAAACATCAAGAAATAGCCGCTATGAAGATTGTTCTGCTCGGACCTGCGCATCCCTACCGTGGTGGATTGGCGTCGATTATTCAGACTATGGCTCGCGAGTATCAGAGTCGTGGCCACGAGGTGCGTATCTATACCTTTACGGTGCAGTACCCTTCGTTGTTATTCCCAGGCAAGACGCAGTATGTTGAGTCGCCCGCTCCCGAGGATTTGCACATCGAGCGAGTGATGAATACGGTCAATCCGCTGAATTGGCTCTCGCTCGGCCTGCGCCTTAAGCGCGAAAAGCCCGATATGGTGCTGATGAAGTATTGGACTCCGTTTATGGCTCCTTGTTTTGGAACAATAGCCCGCATAGCACGCTCGAATGGAGTAACGAAGTTTATTTGCCAAATTGATAATGTAGAGCCGCACGAACACCACATTATCGACCGCCCTTGCAATCACTACTACCTTGGTGCTGTGGATGGTTTTGTGTATATGTCGGAGCAGGTACACGGTGAGCTGAAGGCTTACACGGAGGCTCCCGCCATCTTCTCGCCTCATCCTATGTTCGAGAACTTTGGCGTGGCCGTGGAGCGTGAGGAGGCTTGCCGCAGGATCGGTATCTCCCCCGAAGACAGATATACGCTCTTTTTTGGCCTTATACGCGATTACAAGGGACTGGATTTGCTCCTCAATGCGTGGGCAGAGTGGAAGCCCGAGGAACGAAAATTGCTCATTGCAGGCGAGTTTTACACCTCACGCGAGAAGTATCTCTCGCTCATCGAGCAGTTGGGCTTGCAGGATAGGGTAGTGTTGCACGATCGGTTTATTGCCGATGAGGATGTACGCTACTACTTTTCGGCCGCCGATGCGTTGGTTTTGCCCTATCGCACGGCTACGCAGAGTGGAGTAACGCAGATCGCCTATAACTTCTCGTTGCCGATGATCGTAACGTGCGTGGGTGGCCTGCCCGAGATTGTACCCGATGGGCGTGTTGGCTTGGTGTGCGAGCCCACAGCGGAGTCAATAAAGGAGGCGTTGAGTGAGCTATATAGCGGCGATAGGTTGCAGATCTTTAAGGAAAACTTTGCCCAGGAGCGAAAGCGATTCTCGTGGGCAGCGATGTGCGATAAATTAGAGGAGGTATATCAAATGACAAAGTAATCCTGAAATAAAAAAGTCCGCTGAACAGCAGTGTTCGGCGGACTTCTTTTTTATGCGCGAATGATTACTTAATCTTCTTCAGAGCAATCTTCTCACCCCATACGGGCAGATATACTCGCTCACGATTGAGCTTTTCACACTCGTTAATGCCATACTCGTACGACCAGCGCCACTTGGTGATTGAGTGTCCCAACTCCAGGATGTGCGACATCAATACCTCCTTGGGAGCAATCTTCTTTACAGCCTCGGCCATATTAAGACCAACAGCCAGGTGGGGGATGAATACATCCACAGGGCCTGTGGGGTTCAACTGCTCGTAGTTGTGTGCATCGCCCGAGAAGAACATCACATAACCCTTCTTGCCCTTCGAGGCGTAGCAGTTGATCTCGTAAGTGTTGACAAAGTTCTTAAGCGTAGCGTTGTGATCAACAGTAGTAACCTTTACGCTGATGTTGCCCTCAATAAACTCGTCGCCTGTCGATACCTTGTGTCCGTTGTCCAAAAAGTTTGAATACACGGCCTTGCCCTGACGCTCCATCTCAGCAATAAGGGGCTTCCACTGGTGGTCGCCGTGGTTGTGAGTGATAAGCATAAAGTCAATCATCGGAGCCAGACGCTCGGCGTGCTTGTGATATACATCCACACCGAAGCACTGCGTCTGTGTCTTGACGATGTAGCCCATATTGTAGAGCTGCCATACCACAACCTCACCCTTCTTTACCTCGGTAGCGGGTACCTCTCTGAGCACCTTCTCAAGGGCCATATTGTAGTACTTCATCAGCCCCCAACCCTCGATGCCGCGCTCCTTGTCGGTGCCTGCGGGTGTAGCAAGATATTCGTTGAAGAGCGTGTGGGTGAATGTATCTACATATGTCTGCATCTCGACCATAGCCGCACGACGCTCGGCAGTGAAATTACGGCACGATGACTTGTTCCAGAAGATGTCGGCCATCTCGTCGATGGTCTGCGCCGATGCAAGCGTAGGCACGAGAGCTACGACAAGAAGCAAACTTTGCAATAATCTTTTCATACTCAGTTGTGGTTAGGTTGTTATTTAATGTTGGGCTCCTCCAGACCGTAGTGGTTGCGCTTGTCGTCAGCCTTGAGCCACAGGGCAAACAGAAGAGCCATAACACCCAATGAAGCGAAGAGCAACATAGGAACTGTGTAGTTGTAGGTAGCACCCTCTACACCTGCGGCAATCTGCTCGGCAACGCCAGGGTTAGATTTCTCCAATGCATAGCCGATGATGATGGGTGTACCACTCAAACCGAAGTTCTGCACCCAGAAGATGAGCGAGTAGGCGCTACCTAGGTAACGCTTATCCATAATCTTGGGAATTGAGGGCCACAAAGCGGCAGGTACCAACGAGAATGAGATACCGAGCAAAATAATAGCCGAGAAAGCAATTGCTTTGCTGGGCACTGCGGGCAGTACGAGCGCGAAGATAGAGTGGCAGATAATCATAAGCAATGAGCCGAGGATAAGCATCGTAGCACCCTTACCCTTGCGGTCGAGATACCAACCAAGGAACGGAGTGATACAAGCGGCACCGATGGGGAACCAACGGAAGATGTCGGCGGCGGCAGTAGCCGAGATGCCGAGGTTACTCTGCAACATATTAGCGGCAAACTTCTGGAAGGGGAAGATAGCCGAGTAGTAGAGTACGCACAACATAGCCACGATCCAGAACAGACGGCTGCTGAAGATCTTACCAATATCACTGATCTTGAACTCCTCCTCGCTATCGCCTGAAGCAGTCTCGCCAAGCTGCTTGTCGAGCTTCTTATCCATAACGCAGAAGATGGTGTAGCACAAAAGGCCGATGAGCAACAGCGCAGTACAGAATGCTACGGGACGAACTACTGAAGGATCAGCACCGCCAATGCCTGCGATACGGGGCGAAATGGTGAAGATGAAGAATACACCCACGCGAGCAAGTGCCATCTCCAGACCCATAGCCAAGGCCATCTCCTTACCCTCGAACCACTTTGCCATAGCCTTCGATGCGGTGATACCGGCCATCTCGCAACCACAGCCAAAGATCATAAAACCGAGCGATGCAAGCTTAGCACTTGCGGGCATAGCCACCCACCAAGAGTTGAGCCACGCCTCGAAGCCTGAGCCGATGAAGGCGTCGCTAATGGCGTAGTACTTGATGCAAGCACCAGCGAACATAATGAGCGCCGATAGCTCACCAGTAAAGCGGAGGCCCATCTTGTCGAGGATGATACCTGCAACGATCAGAAAGCCCCATACATTGAGTAGGTACTCCGAACCAGCATAGGTGCCAAACACATCAGATGTCCAGCCACGCTGCACCTGAATAAGCTCCTTCAAAGGAGAGATCACATCCACGAACATATGAGCAAAGAGCATCATCAATGCAATGAGTAGCATTGCGCTCCAACGAGCCCACGCGTGGTCGTTAAGATTTTTGCGGATAGTTTCAGTCATAATAATTTAGTTTAAGTTGTTTGTTTGTTCTTATTCGTTTGCGGCAGTGTAGTAGCGCAGAGCCTCGTAGGCATTCTCGATGCCCAGCTCGCCCGCTTTCGACAGATCGAGACATCCCTTGCGCGTATCCTTCATAAATATCTGCACCAAACCACGGTTGTAGTATGCCTCGCCAAACGAGGGGTTGAGTTCGATAGCCTTCGAGTAGTCGTCGTAGGCCTCGGGCAACATATTCGATATGGCGTAAAGGTTGGCGCGGTTGTAGTAGCCGTAGGCGAAGTCGGGATATAGCTTTATAGCCTTGTTTATATCCTCGATGGCATCGTCATAGTTGTACGAGCGCGAGCCACTATTGTGCAGACGGTTGGCGGGGTCTGAGTCGATAGTAATGCGCTGGTAGGAGTTGTCGATAGATGAAATAAAGTCGATCATCTCGGCGCGTGTGGTCGAACGGTTCAGGTAAAGGAACGGATTCGATGGATTGGCCGATATGGCTGCCGAGTAGGTAGTTACGGCGTTAGTGTACTGGCGTATGAGCGACTGTGTAACACCACGCTCGAAGAGCTGCTCCCAAGAGGGATCTATTCTGAGTAGCTCCTGTGCTAACGCGCGATCCATCATAACGAGCGAGTCGGGGTCGATGTTACTCTGGCGGCGTGAGAGGGTAAGCAGGTCGTTGCCAATGCGCTCCTTGAAGTCTTCCACGCGCTGTGAGTGGTAGAGCATACCATTAGCCATAGAGGCCGAGTCGGCATACTGCAGAGTAAACTTGAAGAGCGGAATAAGACGCATACTCGCATCCTGCGCTACGCTGTTGTCGGTAATACTTTCGAAGGTGCTACCCGTGAGTTTTGCATCGAATGAAAGCAACTTGTCGAACTTCTGCGTAGTGTCGGCATAGATTGAATATGTGCTATCGCTCAGGCGCGACTTGTAGTCGGCGATCTTCTTCTCGGCCACTTCGCGATCGCTGCGCGCACCCTTCGGATCGCCCATCATAGCACGCAGGTGGCTACGATTTAGGTAGGCATTGGCAAAGTCGGGGTAGAGCTTTATGGCCTTGGTGTAGTCGTCGATAGCCTTCTGCACCTCACCAATCTGCGAGTAGAGTCCTGCACGGTTGTAATATACCAGCACATTGTTGGGTGTATATTGTGCCACCTGATTGTAATCCTCTAAGGCACGGTTGTAGTCGCCAATCTGCGAACGCACGATAGCTCGGTTGAAGTAGGTGAGCGAGTGTGTCGAGTCGAGCTCTATGACGCGGTCGAAGTCGCCCAACGCCAACATAGGACGGTTGGTGTCGGAGTAAACCAACGCACGGTTGAAGTAGGAGAGTAGATATGTCGAGTCGTGCTTGATAGCTGTGTCGAAGTCCTGCTCGGCCTCGTCGAAGCGCTCCTGTTGCATATAGAGTATTCCTCGGCGGTTGTAGCCGTTGGGATCCTCGCGGTTGGTGCGTATGGCAGTGTCGAAGTTCTCGTAGGCCTTAAGCGTATCCTTGAGTTGCAGGTAACAGATACCGCGGTTGATGTATGCATCGGCAACCTTCTTCTCCTGTCTAATGAACATATCGAAGTCGGCAATAGCCTCCTCGAACTGCTGATTAAGCAGGCGCGTTACGCCACGGCTATAGTAGGGACCAGGAAGGTCGGGGCGAAGGTCGATGGCCTCGTGGAAATCATTAAGTGCATCGTCGTAATTGCCTAATCGTGAGCGTGTAATGGCTCGATAATTATAGGCATTAGTGAAGACGGGATTGTACTCGATA
The DNA here is from genome assembly GCA_045654285.1 of Alistipes sp. Taxonomy (GTDB): domain Bacteria; phylum Bacteroidota; class Bacteroidia; order Bacteroidales; family Rikenellaceae; genus Alistipes. The sequence continues at coordinate 101,989 of JAZONC010000018.1, forward strand.
GCCAGTGAGAAGTCGGTATCGGCACCCAGTAGATCATCCAGGTTGTATTTGGCAATACCGCGCAAGAAGTAACCCTCGTAGGCTTTGCCATCGAAGCGTAGCAGAGCATTGAGTATGCGTATAGCTTCGGGATAGTTGTTACGCATCATAAATTGGCGTCCCATCCAGAAGAAATACTCTCGATTGTACTGAGTCGAGGCCGTGAAGGCGCATAGCACAATGGCCAGAGTGAGTATGGTTCGAATAATATGTTTACGCATCGCGCGGGGTGTTACTTCTCTAATAAACGGCTGAGTGTAGAGTTTATTGCTGGTCGTAGCCAAAACGCCTAAGCTGACGCTCGTTGTTACGCCAATCCTCTTGCACCTTCACAAAGAGCTGCAAGAATACCTTCTTTTGTAAGAAGCGCTCCATATCCTCGCGTGCCTGCTGACCTACGCGCTTCAGGCGCTCGCCCTTGTGGCCAATGACGATTCCTTTCTGCGATGTGCGAGCAACATATATCGTAGCCGATATGCGGTCTATCGTGGGCTCCTCCTTGTAGGTGTCGATCTCGATCTCACAGCAGTAGGGTATCTCCTTATCGTAGTTCAAGAGGATTTTCTCGCGGATAATCTCCGATGCGAAGAAACGCAGGGTCTTGTCCGTAAGAGTATCTTTCGGGTAGAATGCCTCGCCCTCGGGCAGACGCTCCAAGATAGCATCTAACACGCCCTTCATTCCCACCTGCTCCTTTGCCGAACAAGGGATGATGATAGCTTCGGGAATTCGCTCCTGCCACTGCTCCACCAGAGTTTCCAGGGCGGCAGGGGTTGTCAGGTCGATTTTGTTTATCACCACGATTGTGGGAATACCACTGTGGTTGATGCGCTCGATGATTGAGCCCGAGCGATCGCTCTGCTCGACGGTGTCGGTTACATAGAGCAATACATCGGCATCATCCACTGCGCCGTGGACGAAGTTCATCATCGACTCCTGCAACTTGTAGGCGGGCTTCAAAATACCTGGAGTGTCGGAGTAAACGATCTGGAAGTCGTCGCCATTGACTATTCCCATAATACGGTGGCGTGTGGTCTGAGCCTTCGAAGTGATGATCGACAGACGCTCGCCCACCAAGGCGTTCATCAGCGTAGATTTACCCACATTGGGGTTGCCGATGATATTTACAAATCCAGCTTTGTGCATTGTTTTGGTCTAAAAGTGAAATCTAACCCACAAATATAGCCATAAAAAAAGACCCATACAAATGTATGGGTCAAAAATCGGGGTTGGCACTCTATTATTGCCAAATCCATCGTTATTCTCTATCTGCGGAAACCGCCACCACGACGCATCTGCTGCATACGCTGCTGAAGGCCGCCACCGGCAACCATCTTCATCATCCTGCGAGTATCCTCGAACTGCTTGAGCAGACGGTTCACATCGGCAATGGTAGTACCCGAACCCTTAGCGATACGCTCACGGCGCTTAGCGTTGATGATCTCGGGCTTCTCGCGCTCGGCCGGTGTCATCGAACCGATGATAGCCTCGGTCTGCTTGAAAGCATCGTCGGGGATGTCAACATCCTTGAGCATCTTGCCCATACCTGGAATCATTGAAGCAATATCCTTCAGGTTACCCATCTTCTTGATCTGGTTGATCTGATCGAGGAAGTCGTTGAAGTTGAACTGATCCTTCACAAGCTTCTTCTTGAGCTTGCGGGCAGCCTCCTCGTCATACTGCTCCTGAGCACGCTCAACGAGTGAAACAACATCACCCATACCCAGGATACGGTCGGCCATACGCTCGGGGTGGAACACCTGCAGAGCGTCCATCTTCTCGCCACTTGAGATAAACTTCAAGGGCTTGTTTACAACCGAGCGAATAGAGATAGCGGCACCACCACGTGTATCACCATCGAGCTTGGTGAGCACCACGCCATCGAAGTCGAGGCGGTCGTTGAACTCCTTGGCTGTATTTACTGCATCCTGACCGGTCATTGAATCCACCACGAATAGTGTCTCCGAAGGCTTCACTGCGGCCTTGATGGCTGTGATCTCCTGCATCATCGCCTCATCTACGGCCAGGCGACCTGCGGTATCGACGATCACGGTGTTGTAAGACTTCTGGCGTGCGTAGGCGATAGCGTTCTGCGCGATCTCTACGGGGTTCTTATTACCAGCCTCGGTGTAAACCTCCACGCCTACCTGCTCACCCAGGATTTTAAGCTGGTCGATAGCCGCGGGACGATATACATCGCCTGCAACGAGCAACACCTGACGACCCTTCTTCGACTTGATCATCGAAGCCAACTTACCTGAGAAAGTGGTCTTACCCGAACCCTGCAAACCTGCGATAAGGATAACGGCGGGTGAGCCCTCCAGCTTGATGTCGGTAGCTGTACCACCCATCAACTGAGCCAACTCATCGCGCACGATCTTGGTCATCATCTGGCCAGGCTTCACCGACTTGAGCACATCCTGACCCAAAGCCTTCTTCTTTACATCGTCGGTAAAGTTCTTCGCAACCTTGTAATTAACATCGGCATCGATGAGCGCACGACGAATCTCTTTCAAAGTCTCGGCTACATTGATCTCGGTGATGCGACCCTCACCCTTGAGTATCTTAAACGATCGTTCTAATTTGTCTGTTAAATTCTCAAACATATCTATCTTGTTTTATTATTTGCTCGAAAAATCACGCAAAGATATAAAATCTTTGTGAAAGGAGCCCCGTTAGGCCAAAAAATTGTGCTTAAAATAGTTGAAAACCTATCAAAAATGTGAGGTTGCGCGTTGCGGAAAATTATTTACCTTTGCCTTAGTAACTAAACTTTTGAGAGATTATGCACTTCACGGGACTAATTATTGGCGTTGCCACATTCCTTATTATCGGGTTGTTTCATCCGCTCGTAATCAAGGGCGAATACTATTTCGGCACTCGCATCTGGTGGATTTTTGCACTGATGGGAGTGGTTACCATAGCCGCCTCGCTTATGATCGAGGATGTGTTGTGGTCCACGCTTTTGGCCGTGTGGGGAGCCTCGTCGTTCTGGTCTATCGGTGAGCTGTTCGAGCAGAAAAAACGAGTCGAGAAGGGGTGGTTTCCCAAGCGTGAAAATAGATAAATTATTGCATGAAATATCATATAATAAGAGCCTGCCAATTAGATTTTTGGTAGGCTCTAATTATAGTAATAATTTATGCTCGATTTTGCTTCTCTCCGAAGGTGCACCAACGCACAAAGGGTATGCGTCGCAATGCCTCGTAGAGCAGGGGTGAACCAGCCAAAACGGCAACGGACAAAATGATGTAAATAGCGAGCGGAGGTAGTGTGCTATGCACCTTTAGAGCATAACCCACCGATGCCACTAACGAGTAGTGAACAATGTATATACCAAAGCTCGAACGGCTCATATACGAGGCAAAACGAGAGGTAGAGTCGAAACGCGAGCGGAATAGACCGACGAGCGCTAAAATCATCGAGTAGGCGTATAGATTATTCTTAATCGTTACCATATACTCAGCCGAGGAGTTATTCTCGCCATAAGTTGTAGCAATAAGCCATATACCCGAAACTACGGCTAAAATCATCATAGGCTTTAGCATAGCAACCACCTTATCAAGAACGATCTCGTTAGAGAAGACATAGTAACCCATAAGGAACAGCACGATGTATGAGAATGGCTTATAGAGGTTGTATAACCCATCGGGCACGGCTGAACTATATGAACTCACATCGGGCTCTGCAATCAATGTCTGAGCACCGAGCCATACCAACACTCCGAGTAGGAGTATTCCCCAATGACTTATGTTGGCGCAATGCTGGCGCAGTTTATCACCCTTGTCAAGCTTGCGCAGTAGCACGAGTAGCATCGAGAAGAGCCACAAATCCTGAATAAACCACAGAGGGCCTATGCCGCTCATACAACTGATAAGGTAGTTTACGGGTAGGCTGATTGCCTCGGGTAGGGTGGGGAGTATAGCTATTTGGTTTACATACTCGGCTGTAAGAGTGTTGTAGTATCCCGTAATCCACTGAAATACAAATAGGCCTATTGTCGATGGCACGAGCAGTTTAAGTGTTCGCGCACGCATAAACTCCTTGAGCGATTGTCGCTCGAGGGCGTAGTGTGAACTGATACCCGCTACAAGGAAGAGTAACATCATAAACCACGGATAGAGGATGTACATCACCACATCTTGTGGTTGTGAGCCTCCGAAACCACCTATGCCTCCAAATACACCTTTGTTGTTATAGTAATAGATGATGTGATAGACGAGTACCGACACAACCGTTACCCAGCGCAGGTTATCGATCCAGTGGCGTCTCATCGCTTTAGGCCCTCCATTGCCTGACCTATGAGGTCGTAGAATATTTCGGGCTTTACCATAGCCATACCGTGATCGTTGCCAATGAGCATAAGCGAGTCGCCGGGCTTGAGATTGTAGTGTTTGCGAGCATCTTTGGGGATTACGATTTGTCCCTTGTCGCCTATTTTAACCAGGCCGAAAATGTACTTGTCGTCGTGTTGTTCCATAATTGTAATAGTTGTAATTGTTGGAATAGTGGGAAATTTCCTACAAATATAACTTTTTATTTCAGATTGTTCAAATCTTTGAAAAGAAAATTTCTCTTTTGCTGAAAATATATTTTTCTTAGTGGGGTGGTCGGCAACGCCATTTTTAGTATATTTGCGTAAACGAATAACTAAAACTTAGGATTATGAAACAATCTATCGTAACACTTTTTGCCCTTATGGCCTTTGTTATATCTCCCAACTTGTTGAGAGCGCAGGAGGATGTCGCATATTGGGGTAAGGAGGATGCCTATCTGCTACGGCAGGCAAAGTATATGTATGAATTGGTGGACGAGGCTCTCGACGAGTATCCGCCCGAGGTAGGTGCATCCACCTCGCGTCGCTTGGCGCTCTATAACCTTGATGCTATGTTGCACGAGACGAAGTACGACAATACTGATCCCTTCAAGGGCTTCGTTGCTTCGCGCACTGGCAAGGTGATCGAGGATATGCGTGTGCCCGTGAAGAAGGGTATGAAGGTTTACAAAATCTATAACGATGGTTTTGTGGCTCGCACCAAGTCGGTTACAATTGCTTTCGATGTAGTGCGAGGTGAACTCAAGGGCGAGTCTATCGTGAGCGAGGAGCATATTGCAACTATCGTTGATCAGTGCGATGTGTTGTTCCTCACACACAATCACGGCGACCACGTCGATCGTTATGTTGTTGATCGCTTTATTGCGGCGGGCAAGCCCGTTGTGGCGGCTGATGAAATCTTAACAGATGTCGATGGCGTTACTCACTACCGCTCCGAAAGCGATATTTTGGACAAGGAGGTTGCACTGAAGAATGGCGAGCGCCTGTCGGTAAAGATTTACCCTGGCCACCAGAGCGAGATGATGTGTAATGTATATGCCGTAACGACTCCCGAGGGCTTGACCATCGCACACACGGGCGACCAATATAACAAAGAGGATTTTCGCTGGATAAACGAGGTGAAGAATCAAAAGCCCGCCATCGATGTGCTTACAATCAACTGCTGGTCGATGGATATTGCCGAGGCTATCAAGGGCTTCAATCCTCGTTATGTACTTACAGGCCACGAAAACGAGATGGGACACACCATCGACCACCGCGAGGCATTTTGGCTCACATTCCAGAAACTGCAGCCCGTTACACACAACTATGTGGTAATGGCGTGGGGTGAATGGTTCTCGATTAAATAACACAAGAAAGGCTGTCCACGAGGGACAGCCTTTTCTGTTATAGATTTTATTTCAACGACCACTCAATCAGGTCGGCCATATACTTACGGCTATCCTTACCAAACCAGCCCGTCTGCGTCATCTTGCCCTCGGGGGTGCGGCGCGTAGGTCCTTTACGCTCAATATCCTCATCGCCACCCATCAGCAGGGCAACCATAGTCTCGGCGCAGGCGAAGAGCTTGCCACCATTCTCTAACTCCACATAGGTGGCGTGCAGATAACCATCATCCATACATACGCTGGCGGGGATGCCACCCTTCACACTACGCATACCCGTGCAGGGTACCTCATAACGACCTTTGAAAATCTCGTTCTCAAACGACACAGCGCCATTGTTAAAAGCAATCTTATTGTCGTAGCCAAACTCTACACCGAAGGGCTTTGTTACTGCGTTGATATTGTAAGGCTCCAAAAGCACTCGGTGTGCCTCCTCATCAACAAAGACGATGAGCGAACCGCCACGATTGATAAAGTTCACAAGTGCTGTAGCCTCCTCGTCGGTGATATTCTTCTGCAAGTCGTGCTGCAGAGGCGAGAGCATCAGCACCACATCCACGCCCTTGAGTGTAGCCTCACTGAAGGGCTCCTCGTTAACCACAAACTCGGCTCCATTATCGGCCGCCATCTTCTCGTAGTCGGGCACGACATCGGCCGTATAAGAACTACCCAGACACTGACCGTGCGACTTATCGAACATAAGTACAGGTGTGCGCTCCTGGGTTGAGCAAGCCACCGCAAGCAGGGCACACAAAGAGATAAAAAGTTGTTTCATAGCTTTCTTGTTTTTTAATTTTGTTATGCAAAAATAAATTATAAAATACTAAGAAGCAAGATGTTACTACGCAGAAATATAGTTACTGTGCGGTTACTATTGCTCGCTTTCAGCAAGTTATCAGCACAAAAAAAATAGCCCTCACTTCAGTAAGTGAAGGCTATAGTATTAAGGTCGAACCTGCAGTTTACTGCTCGGGAGCAAACATAGGATCCCACGAAGGAAGCATAATAGGCTTCTGCTCGAGCATTCGCATAATGTCGGCAGGAACATACTTCTTCTCTACCACCAGGCGGAACATATACTCGTTGAACCACTCGTCGGTCATAATCATATTACCCTGATAGCCTGACGAAGGGCCCCAGCTGTTCTCAACCATCCACTTCTTTGTCTTGCCCGATGTGGGGTCGATATCCACAGCGATAAGGGTCATAGCGTGAGATGAGAGTGAAGAGTAGGTCTGGATACGCTGCTTCTTATCCATTGGGAGCGATGTACGGAACAACGACTCGTAGTCGTAGGCGTTGATGTCCAACACACCAGTCGAGCGGTTAGAGAACTTACCTACATCGCAAGAGAAGTACATTGCGGTATTGTCCTTAATTGAAGCAATAGCCATCTCCTTGATGCGCTCGATGGGGAGGTTGAGATATACCCAGTTCTCGCCGTCATATACGTGGCGGTCGTACTCGATCTCATACACCTTGCCATACTCGCGTGAGGGATCGTTCATCACCATAATGTAGTTGTTCTCCAAGTCCTCGCCGATATACTCCTCATAGAAGCTCTTGGGAGTGTACATCTTCTTGCTAACTACATTGCCCTGCTTGTCGTAGCGTGTCCACTCGAACTCGGTGGGAGGTACGCCAACACACTCAGCCAAGATACGATAAACCTCGCTCAACATAGCCTCCTTGCGTGCGGCAGTCTGCGCGGGCTTCAACTCGCGCAACTCCAAAGCATACTCACGCAGCTTCTGACGCAAGATATTCAACATACCGCTGGTGTTGTTGCTCTGATAAGTCTCGGGCATAACCTCCTTAGGTACTACACCATACTTCATAATAAGGTTTGACACACCTGTAAACTGACCACCGTCGCCAATAGGATTCTTGATAAGCCAGTCCACCTTACGGTCGTCGAGGGGCAGGTCGCGAGTGTCGATGATAGCCTGCAGGAAGAGGTTTGACTTCTCCAACAGATCGTAGAACGAGTTGTAGTTCTGCGAGAACTCCATCGAGGGGAGGTCATACTTTGTAATCATCTTAGCACGCAGTACATTCAAGCCGGTGAACAACCAGCAACGACCCGATGAGAGCTGATTTGTGATACCCTTGGTCTGCACGCGGTCAGAGAAGTGGGTGTCGATCATAGCCAAGTTTTCGGAATTTACAGCCAAAGCGGCGATTGAGTTTGTCGCCAAAGCGTTGCGGATAGCCTTCTGCTCGGCCGAGCCTGTGTAGCTCTTGCTGATGCGAGAGAGCATATCGGCACTGATGCCGCCATCCTTAGTCTGTGCCGAAGCACCGAGCGCACCCAATACGAGGGCAGCGCAGATAAATAGTCGCTTCATAGTTATTTTAGGTTAAAATTATTTTCCTCGGCGAAGATAATAATATTTTTCTAATTATCTTTGTTTCCGCAATTTCGCAGTCGCTAAATTTAGCTAAAAAGTAAATGAATATGCAATTTGTCGAGATATTGGGCACCATAGCAGGCCTGCTCTACTTGTGGTTGGAGTATCGTGCCAGCATCTACCTGTGGGTGGCGAGCATCATTATGCCTGCACTCTATTTGGTAGTGTATTACGATGCGGGGCTCTATGCCGATATGGCCATAAATATTTATTATCTTGTAATCGCACTATATGGATGGGCTGCCTGGAGATATGGCTTCTCGCTCAGGCGTGGTAGTCAGGGTCGGGAACTTCCCATAAGCCATACACCTGCCAGAGAGTGGTTACCTCTTGCTGTGCTTACTGCGCTACTATTTGTTGCCATTGCTCAGGTGTTGATACACTTTACAGATAGTACCGTGCCGTGGGCAGATGCCTTCACTACAGCCCTAAGTGTGGTCGGAATGTGGATGCTTGCCCGCAAATATATCGAGCAGTGGTGGGTGTGGATGGTGGTCGATGTGGCCAGCGTAGCACTATATGTATATAAGGATTTGCACTTCACGGCTGTGCTCTATGCGCTCTATGCCGTAGTAGCTATTTTCGGCTACCGTAAGTGGAAGCAGCTAATGACTTTGGAAGATGGAAAACAATAAGCAAGCCCTCATAATCGCCAATGGCGAATACCCCTCGGCCGAGCAGGCTCTGGCGCAGTTGCGTATATCCGATTATGTGGTGTGCTGCGATGGAGGTGCCGACTCATTTATCGAGCGCGGGGGAGTGCCCGACGCTATTGTTGGTGATGGTGATTCGATCTCGGCAGAGAATCGTGAGCGCTATGCCTCAATAATAGACTATTCAGCCGATCAGGAGACTAACGACCAGACCAAAGCGGTGAAGCACCTTATGGAGCGGGGTTATACCGACATAGCAATCATTGGCGCTACGGGCAAAAGGGAGGACCATACACTGGGCAACATTGCCCTGCTTGTGGAGTATATGCGAGCAGGTGCGAATGTTAGGATGTACACGGACTATGGAGTATTTATTCCCTGCTGTGGCACACGCTCTTTTGCTAGCCACAAGGGACAGGCAGTGTCGGTGTTTAATATATCGGCTAAAGGGTTGTGCTCGAGAGGTTTGCAGTACCCTATCTACGACTTTACTTCACTATGGCAAGGTACTCTCAATCGGGCCGAAGGGGCAGAGTTTACCATCGAAGCCGAGGGAGAGTATATCCTCTTTTTGACCTATTAGAAAATCTTTTCGTAAGCCAGGCGGCGGCTCTCAATCACCACATCACCGCAATAGGTGTAGCCCATCTTTCGAATGAGTCCCTGCATAATCTTATTGTCGGGGTGTGTGTCTATGCGTATGCTTCCAACACGCTCCGATGCCATAGCCTCTACAGCTTCCATAAAACGCTTGGAGAATCCCATACCGACAAAAATTTCATTCACGCAGACACGATGCACGCAGGCATAGTCGTCCGAGGTGAGCCACTCGCCACCCGTCAGGTCGTTGTAAGCGGGCTCACCCGTAAAGATCACTGCGCCATAGACAAGGATAGTATCGCCCTCACACAACACTACGCCAACACCATCCTCCACATCGCGCTCAACGCTCTCGCGGTTGGGGTAACCTCTCTGCCATTGATCCACACCTGCCGCACCCAAGCGACGGCTTGCGGCAGCCATAATTTGTGTTACGGCATCAATATCCTCTACTGTTGCTTTGCGAAAAATCATATCTCGGGGTTTAAAATCTTTTCAAATGCTGTTAGGTGACGACTCTCGAAGTAGATGATTCCGCAGTAGGTGTAGCCCATACTCGGCATCAGGTGCTGCATAACTTTGTTGTCGGCGTGAGTATCAACTCTCATACTGCGCTTCGACTGCGACGCCACGCGCTCTGCCTCGGCCATAAAACGGCGACCATAGCCCTTGCCCACCTTCTCCTCGGCCACACACATACGATGCACCACGGCATAATCGCCTTCCGAAGTGAGCCACCGTCCATCGGCAATTTCCGCATAGGCTGGCTCGCCTGTAAAGACCATAGCGCCGTATGCCACAATCTCGCCATCATCCTCCGTAAGCACATAGCCAATACCCTCCTTCACGTCACGCATAAGGCGCTCGGCATTGGGATAGCCGTGCTGCCACTGGTCCACACCCGCAGCACTCAAACGCACAATGGCGGCATTCATAATCTCTATAGCTCGCTCGAAATCGGCGGCCACGGCCTGGCGAAAAATCATAATCGGAATGTTTATACAAATGTACGAAAAACATAGTAAAAACAAAAAAGGAGGCGAGATAAACCTCATCCTCCTTTGTGGTTGAGCTACCGAGATTCGAACTCAGAATAACAGAACCAAAATCTGCTGTGTTACCGTTACACCATAGCTCAATCGTTGCTCGTAAGCGGGGACAAAAGTAATGCAAAAAAATCAATCGGCAAAATTTACCTCGACTTATCTGCAAAAAATCTTTGGTCTCTAATGTATAATCTGCTCAACGATACGCGCATAGCCAGCGTTGTTGGGATGCAGACCATCGGAGAAGCAACCCTCGTCGATCTTGCCATCGGCTTGCAGTAGTCTTTCACCTACATCCACATAATCGTAGCCACAGGTTTGTGCCATTCGGCTTAGGCGGATATTTACCTGCTTGATGCGTTCTTCCTGACCGCGACGAGGTAGGAGCCCTACAACGCGAATCTTTGCCTCAGGCTGTCGCGCACGCACATTAGCAAGAAGGAATTCGATACCATCTACGATATCCTCGTCGCTATCCATCGAGAGGTTGTTTGTACCAATCATTACCACTATGCGCTCGGCTTTGTAGCCATCCAACTCGCCGTGCTGGACACGCCACAAGAGGTTTTCGATGCGATCCCATCCGCAGCCCATATTAGTGTAATCGCCCATCTGCTTGTGCCATACATCCTTGCCATTCTCGATGCGGTGCGCGCCACCCCAATAGTGAACTATCGAGTTGCCGAGAATTACATTGCGCGGAGCCTGATTTCTCACCTGCTCCAAAATGGCGCTGTGTCGCTCGTTCCAGCCGTAGGTCGCGGGCTCGCGGCGCTGTCTTACGGCGCGCATAGTGCGTTTGTCGCCTGATTCCATATGCAGAATCTCTCGCACGACGGCCTCGATGGCACGAGCTTGTTGCAGCATACCGAGGTCGGTTAGGTGGTTGCCATCGACAGCCATCTCGTAGTCGATATCCATCTGCTCGCGAGTGATGTAGTGCAGATTTTTAACACCCTCGGCAATGAGTTTTTCATATACTCTTCGCGATGCCTTATTTGCGGCAATCACATAGTTGTGATTCTTAGGATTGGTCTCAAATGTTGTGTAGCCAATGTGGTCAACCAGCAGAATTGGCTCCGTGCTCCTCAGACGAATCTGCTTTACGGCATTGTATGTAAGGTGCTCAATTTCGGCCACCTCATACTCTAAAATATTGGGCAGGCAGTCCAAAATGTAAAGGCGCGCATCGGTCTCGCAGATATATTTCAGTACCTCGGGTTCCAGACGGCCATTGCCCGAAAAACCGAGATTCACAAGAGGTAAATCCAATGCTCGCTGAAGTATAGTACCCCACGCCATAGCGGGACGCGAAACGCATCCGCCCTGCGCAATCGATGTGCCGTAGAGCACGATAGGGCGCTCCTTGCGGGTGGGGATAAAACTGAATTCGCAACCCTCGTTTACGCCAATTTGCATACTCTTCACACCATTGTACAGCGGAAGATACAAACGATACTCGTAACCCAACTTATGGTGCTGGGGCGAAGTGGGCAGACCCTTGTATTTGTAGCTCACCTCCTCACCAAATGAGTAACGACCAGCACAGTATGCCTCCTTGCCATCGCTATCAATAAGATAGAGATCAACACCCGATACACCTGTCGATGGCATATGGGGCATAGCATATGAGGTCGAGGTGGTAGTGTAACGCACCTCGATGTCGGGCGAATTGGTGTAGAACGAAATCATCAATCCGGCCGAGTTCTGCGCCAGCGACCATACCTCGTTTCTTACCTCACCCTGCGCTCGCTTGGGTAGGCGGGCATAGCCGGCAATCTCCTCCGCAAAGGCTTGGTTTTGCATTACGCTTTGCCCTGCCCTCATCGGATCGTGCCACACCATCTGCGCCTGTGCCACAAAGGCTACAAGGCTCAAAAGTAGGCTCGCAAGATATTGTTTCATATTACAATTTGCTTAAAAAACGCTCTCTGTCCACAATGAAGCGAGTGTGTTCGCCCTCGCCGATTACACCCTTCTCATCCCACGCCTTAACGGTAAAGGTCAGACGGCGGCCATCGACGGCGGTAAGGCAGGCCGAGGCTGTGATTGTTGCGCCCAGAGGTGAAGCCTTGATGTGCGATGTGTTCATCTGTGTGCCTACGGTAGCCGAGCCCTCGGGCAATGACTCCTTGACAGCCAGCATAGCGGCATTCTCCATAAGTGCAACCATAGCGGGCGTAGCAAATACCGCCATATCGCCCGAGCCAAGTGTAGCGGCCGTGTTAGCCTCCGATACAACGGTCTGGCTCTCGTACTTCAGTCCAATTTCCATATTTTGTTATTTATTGTTATTTGCATTAAACCATACATTCATTGCTGTGCCGTCGCCACGATTGTTCCACGCATAGTAGGGGATAAGTCTTAGTGTAGTGGTGTCGGCTGATAGCGAGATAGCGGGAATTCCTTGCAATACACCCTCGGCAAAAGGCACGACTGAGCCCTGTGCGCCAATCTCGTTGATGACAATCGACGATACCTGTTGCTCGTTGTCGGGCTCCTCAGCACAATATACCAGCGGGCCACGCGTGATGCTCACCTTGCCACGGTCGGCCTCGACACGCTCATCGGCTATGTTGTAGCGTATAGGCATCGCAAGGTCGAGAGTAACCTCGTCGCCCGATTTCCACTCACGTCGCACGGGAATAAAGCCGTTTACTATATCGGCACGCACCTTATTGCCATTTATACGAGCCACGACCTTGCCCTCAATCTCGTCGGCATAGTCATACAACTCACCTGGTACAAACTTATCGCCACTCCAAGTGGGAATTCGTAGCCAAAGGGTGAATTCCTCGCCTTCGGCCTCGGGAGTAACCGAGATGGTAATCTTGCCATCGAAGGGGTAGTCGGTCTGCTGTTTGAGTGTAACCTTACCACCTGCCATAGGTACTTCGGTTTGGCTACCGATGTAGAGGCCGCAGTAGATATTATCCTCGGCATAAGAGTAGATCATACCCGACACCTGCGGAATAAGTCGCGCCAAATTCGAGGGGCAGCACGCAGTGCCAAACCACTCGGCACGACCTGCCGTGCCGTGGTTGAATGTGCGCTTGCCGTCGGTCTCCAACGGATTGACATAGAAGAAGCGGTTACCCGCAAGATTCACTCCTGCCAGCACATTATTGTAGAGTGCCACCTCGGCAACATCCAGATACTTCGCATCGCCAGACATTAGGAACATACGATAGTTAAAGAACACATTACCCACCGCCGCACAAGTCTCGTCGTAGGTCTCCACATTGGGTAGAACATAGGCAGGGCCAAACTTCTCCAATCCAGCCACAGCACCAAGACCGCCCGTGATGTGCATCTTGCGATCGACAATATCGTGCCAGATGGCATCCAGCGCCGGTGTCAAGGTCTCGTCGCCAGTCATAGCCGCCACATCGGCCATACCCGAGTAGAGATACATAGCTCGCACCGAGTGTCCCACCGCCTCGCGTTGTTCGCGTACGGGCTGATGCTGCTGTGCGTAGTCGGGAGTCTGCACGCCCTCGCCATTGGGTGAGTAGGTTACGCCGCGTATGTCGATGAACTTTTTGGCCATTTCGAGATACAACTCCTCGCCCGTAGCCTGATGCAATTTAACCAAAGCCAACTCAATCTCCTCGTGGCCAGGAGCACGCATAACGGGCTTGCCGTCGTTGTAGGCGGGGTCGCCCTCGAAGAATACTTTATTTATATGGCGGGCATTCTTCTCAGCTACATCCAGCCACTTGCGCTTGCCAGTGGCACGATAGTAGGCCACAGCACCCTCGTACATATGCCCCATATTGTATAGCTCGTGGCTATGATCGACATAGGTGTAGGGCTTCTCGCCAGCACGGTTGCGTGGGTTACGCAGATGGGGAGGCATAATATGGTGCTCGTAGAGATAACCATCAGGGGCTTGTGCCGCCGCGATAACATCTATTATCTCATCCATCTGCTGCTCCAGAGCCTCGTCCTTTTCAAGTGTGAGCAGATATGCTGCTCCTTCCATAACCTTGAATAGGTCGGACGCCACATAGTATGGACCCTCCAACGGCTCGGTTACACGCTCGCCACGCAGGTAGGCACCTACACGGCGTAGGTTCTCCACAGCATATGCTGTCTTGTCGAGCGAGAAGGGTACAAGAGTCTGCTTTTGGGTGGTCAGGCGTGGACGCCAGAATGAGTCGTTGAGCGACACATCTTGAAAAGGAATCTGGGTGATTGCACCATCGTAGGGCGTAACATCGGCTGATGTGGAACACGCCACCAAAGTAGAGGTAAAGGCTGCTGAAAGAATTAGGTTTCGGATATTCATTGTAGTATATTTAAGTTTATTATCTACAAAGATAGCATATTATAAAAATAAACCCTATCTTTGGGATAACAAAAAAACATCTACAATGAAGAGAATCCTACTTTTTGTGGCCGCGCTCGGCATCATCGGCTGTGCTAACAGGCCATCATTCAACGACAATCAGGTCGTAGCCCATCGTGGTGCGTGGAAGAATACGGGCCATCCGCAGAACTCGCTCGCGTCGTTCCGTGCGGCAGCCGAGATGGGTTGCCACGGCTCGGAGTGCGATGTGCACCTTACAGCTGACGACTCGCTGGTGGTCAATCACGACCCCACCTACAACGGCTTGGAGATTGAAAAGTCGGCATATGCGGAGCTCGTTGCATTCCCGCTTCCTAATGGTGAGAAGTTGCCCACACTGCGCGAGTATATCAATGTAGCTAAGGAGCAGACGGGTACAAAACTTATCATCGATGTGAAAAACATAGGCTCGCAAGAGCACGCTATAGACATTGGTGTGGCAACGGCTCGTCTGGTGCAGGAGATGGCCGCCGAGAAGTGGGTTGAGTATCTGGTGGCGGCACTACCTACCTACGATGCTATGCGCGAGATAACCACTCTGCCCATCGCTTACCTCGGTCGCTGGCAGACCGAGCTTCCCGAGATGCATCCCGACACTATGTTGCGTCGTGGCATCGAGGCGGTCGATTATCAGGATGTGCATTTCTTCAATCATCCCGAGTGGGTTGATACCTTCCGTGAGCGCGGAGTGCATCTGAATGCGTGGACAATCAACTCAGAGGAGAGTATGACTTGGTTCCTGGAACGCGATTTCGATTACATCACAACCGACAATCCCGAGCGTCTGCTCGAACGCACGGTCGGTGCAAAATAAACAATGAAGAGAAGTAGCGCAGTTCTACTTCTCTTTTTTTTACTCAATATCCTTATGCTTACAATCCACGCCTTAAAATGCGATCGTGTGATATAGCACGACAATCGAGTATATCAAACTCTCCATCCACAGTCGCTTTTTGATAATATATGCTTAAAAAAAGGATTGACCCGCGGGTCAATCCTCTATCTAATTTACTCCTTGTCCTTCTTCTTGAAGACATTTGTTACTTTATTAACGCCGCCTTTCAAGAGGTCTCTTGGGCTCTTTCTCTCTATGCCACCGCCATCAGAGCCTTTGGCAGGCTCCTTATCCGAGAGCTTATAGGTGCGCTTATATACGGTACCGTCATCATCGGTCTGAACTATGGTTATACTCCAAGTCTTGTCCTCATTGGTAACAAACTCAGCACTGCAATACTTGCTACCACCTACCGATTGGGTGTAATATACATCAAAAGTTCTCTTATTGCCACTCTCTTTGTAGTTCTTTATAGGATTTAGCTGCTCATCCTCGCTGTCAGAATCGAGGAAGAAATATTTATTGGTCCAATCAATCTTAAACCAATATGTGTCAGGATACTCCTGTCCCTCCTGCTCGGTAGGATAGTATATTGTCCACTGAACCGATTGAGCCATTACATACGACATTGAACACAATGCCAAGATGGCTGTTAAGAATAACTTTTTCATAGTGCCTATGTTTTAATTTGTGAAACTTATTCGAAAGATTAGTACAACAAAAATATAATATTTTTTCAGGAAATACAAGCTTTTGAGATAGATAAATTAAACTTAGCCGCCCTTTTTGAAATACTTTTCTGCCCAATTGTCAGGAAAATAAAAAAAGAGCCAAGAAATAGATCTTGACTCTGTCGCTGATAATCAGCAGTTTGGCTGATTGTTTTGACTAATACTCCTCCTCGTTAAAAAAGAAATCATCTTTTGAAGGGTAATCGGGCCAGATATCCTCGATTGACTCGTAGATGTCGCCCTCGTCCTCAATCTCCTGAAGATTCTCCAACACCTCCAGAGGTGCACCCGAACGAATGGCGTAGTCGATCAACTCCTCCTTTGTTGCGGGCCAGGGAGCATCCTCCAACTTTGATGCTAACTCTAAAGTCCAATACATAGTTTTAGTTTTTTTACTAGGTTAATATATTTTATTCGTGTTAGTCGAGAACTTGTTGGTTCAAATCGGCCGCAAATATAGAAAAAAAACATTAAATGCAAGAGAATTCAGAGAATATTTATTAGGCTAACTTTTTTGTCGCTAACTGCACTGCTCGCCAAATGGTTGCGAGAGTGGCTTTGTAGCGCTATCAGGCCTTTTTTCTCACCTTTTTGCCTATGTTGGTTATGGTCGCCAAAGAATCTCCTCCACCTGGGCACGAGCAACGACTGTTCGTCCCAAAAGATAGAAAAAGTCTGACAAACGGTTGAGATATATCGTAGCCTCTGATGCTATTGTATGCTCCTCACCAGCTCGCAAGGCTGCACGCTCAGCACGGCGGCATATGGTGCGGCAGACGTGGCACAACGACGCACGGCTATCGCCTCCAGGGATGGTGAACTTGTCGATGGCTGGTAGAGCCTCCTGCATTGAGTCGATCCACTGTTCCAACTGCTCGACAGCCGTAGCCTTTAGTCCTGCAACCTTATCCTCGCCACCCTGTCCAACAGCCAACAGAGCCGCTACGGTCATTAGGTGCGATTCGATAGTGCGTAGATTATCGGTGCAGTCGGCAAACAGATCGTCGTTCATCAGGCGGTCGGCCAGCAGAGCCGTGAATGCGGTGAGTTCATCGACCGTGCCATAAGCCTCGACACGGCTATCACTCTTGGCTACTCGCTCGCCACCGATTAGTGATGTGCGACCTTTATCGCCACCTTTGGTATATACTTTCATAAGCGGAATTTTTGCTTTGGTAAATGGTTGTTAAACAACAATAAATAACCTCTGTTATCGACACTCGTGCAGGGATGCTCCTCGACAAGGCGTTTGCATATCATATCGCGCTCGCGATCAAATGTGGGTGCGAGTATGCATAGCGTAGTGCCCTTTGCGTGAGCCTCGGCAGCGAGTGCGGGAAGGTGTTCGGGTAATAGGTTGATGGTCGCGATAGCAATATCGTATTTGCCAATCTCCTCTACACTACAATCTATGAGGAACGACTCATAGCGCAGGTGCTCCATCAAGTTCTGCAACTGCAACGCACGACGCTTGGCTATGCCTCGAGAGATAAGAACATCATATAGCGTGCGGTCGTCGGCAATAAATGTTGAACGCATAAACACCTGACGCACTATGTTGTACACATAGGGCGAATGAACGCCGTGACCGCGAAAATGTCGCGCTCGCTTGAGCCGTGATGGCAGGGTCCTCAGACCGTACAGACGTCGTTTTATATTTCGCCCAGTGATTTTCATTATTTCTTCAATTGTCCAGCCAGACGACCTGTTGAGAAAGCAATCTGGAGATTATATCCACCCGTGTTGGCGTCGATATCGAGCACCTCGCCAGCAAAGTATAAGCCCTTGACCTTTAGCGACTCCATAGTGTATTTGTTAACCTCGTCGCACTTCACGCCACCAGCCGTTACAACGGCAAAGGGGAACGGAGCGTAATCGGTGATGGGGAATACCATACCCTTCAAGACCTTCACCAGACGCTGAATCTCAGCGTCGGTTACCTTGCGGATGTAGTTCTTTGAGTGTACATCCAACTCGTGCGCAATGGGAATAACAAAGTGCTTCGGCACCAGTTTGCGCAACAGCTCTGAGAAGAACTCCTCGGGCTGCATCTCCTCGATTTCGCGCTTTATACGCTCGGTGAGCATCTCCTCGGTCAGAGCCGGTTTGAGGTCGATGACCATCTTTACGCGCTTCTCCTCGATAAGTGCATCCACCGCATCGCGGCTCAGACGCAGTGCCACAGCACCCTCGATACCACGATCCGAGAAACTGATTTCGCCAAACTCCTCCTTTACCAGCTCGTTCTCAACATACAGTTTAGCGTTGATATTCTTCAGTAGCAGGCCGTCGAGGAACTTGCGCTGGGGATGCGATGTGCGTAGCGGGGTAAGTGAGGGGCGTACCTCCTCTATCGAGTGTCCCATACGGTCGGCAAATATGTATCCGTCGCCCGTTGAGCCTGTACCGGGGTATGACACACCGCCTGTGGCGATAATCACATTCTCGGCCTCCTCCTTACGCTCGAATCCGCGCTTGTTGAAATACTTTACACCATATACCTTACCATCGAGAGCCAAAACATCGCTCACGCGGGCATTATATTCGATCTTTACGCCCAACTCCTCGCACTGCTCCACCAAGGCGTTTGACACATCCCACGCCTTACCACTCTTTGGGAATACACGCTGGCCTCGCTCAATCTCGAGCTTTACACCGATGCGCTCAAAGTAGCGAATCGTAGCCTTGTTGTTGAACTCGGCAAAGGCTACATCGAAGAAATCGGCATTGGTGCGAATAGCCTCTTTGAACTCCTCGGGCGGACGGGCATTGGTAAGATTACAACGACCCTTACCCGAAATGCGAATCTTGCGGCCAGCTCGCTCCATCTTCTCCATCAGAAGAACGCTCTTGCCGTTGCGTGCTGCCGTTACGGCGGCCATCAGGCCGGCTGCTCCGGCACCTATAACTATAACATCGTACATCGTATGCGTAAATTTTCTACAAATGTACAAAATTGTATTTAGATTTGTTCGATTTTCTCAAGGAATGGGGGCTATTCGTTCAAATTATTTATCTTTGCATATAATTTTTAGCAAAAACAGATATGAATAAGAAGATAGTATATCCCACAAGTGGGGTTTGTTCGCAGGCTATCGCCATCGAATTGGAGGGCGATGTAGTAAAGAGTGTGCAGTTTATGGGTGGCTGTCAGGGTAACACGCAGGGTATATCGATGCTCGTGCGTGGAATGAAAGCCGACGAGGTAATCGCTCGCCTCGATGGTATTCGTTGCGGCGGCAAGAGCACTTCGTGCCCCGATCAGTTGGCTCGAGCCTTACGCCTGATGACTAAAGAGTAGGGGGGCGATGAAACGAATCATAAACCCGTGGGCAGGTGAGCCTACCTATCATTGCTATGGTTGCGACCCCAATAATGAGTCGGGTCTTAAGATGGAGTTTTTCGAGGATGGCGACGATATTGTCTGCCATTGGCATCCCCGCATCGAGTTTGAGAGTTGGCGCAATACGCTTCACGGCGGTATTCAGTCGGCTATGATTGACGAGATTGCGAGCTGGGTGGTATTCCGTAAGTTTCAGACCAGCGGTGTAACCTCGCGCCTCGAGGTGCAGTATAAGAAACCTGTGGCACTCAATCAGGATCACATCACTCTGCGTGCCCGAGTGGTGCGTCAGCGTCGTCAGGTAATCGACATCGAGGTGGAGTTGTTCAATGCCGAGGGCGAGTTGTGCTCTCAGGGCTTGTGCATCTATTTCCTTATGCCCAAGGAGCGTGCGCGCGATGTGTTTGGGTTTATGGAGTTTAAGACCGAGGACGAGGAGTAAATCACTTCTGCTACCAAATTAATTTTGCTTTTCGTAGGTAGTAGTGCTTTTTTTTGTGGATGTCTCAAAAATATTAAAACAATTAGAAAATAAAATAGTTATGAAGAAGTTATTACTTGTTATTGCGGCGGTTGGAATGCTTTTCTCAGCTTGTAATAAGGATTGCGACCACGACTTCATCGAACACGATTACACCCAAGACCTGATAGGCACTTGGTCTGTTATCGGCCCTGATGCTGCCGAGGCATTGGTAATAAATGCGGATGGAACGATGGAATTCACAGGCGTGCACGACTCTGAATTTTTTGAGTCAACAGCTCGTTATGAGCTAGCAAATAACCGAATGAAGGTGATTTGGGACGATGGCACCGTTGATGAGGGTCGTTTGGATGTAGTAGCGGGTAGTGCTTTTTCTCTGATTATCGATGAAAAAACAGGCGCAGGATACTATTTTGCATATTGCCCCGAAGATCTTTCTGATAAGATTGTTGGTTCGTGGTTAGTTCAAACTGATGAAACGAGTGAAATCCACACCTATTACGAGGATGGCACAACCGGTACTACTGGCTATTACTATCATTTGGGAGAGCAGTTTGAAACTTTTGTATCGGGTACATACAAGGTTGTAGGTGATATCCTTTTTGAGAGCGTTATGTATGCAGAAGATACTGTGATCTCATTTGGCTCACGCATATCCTATACTCCTGGCGGCTCTCCATTTGGTGATGTTATGACAAGTACATCGCTTAGTATGGAAGAAGACGAGTTACAGGAGTATGTTGATAGCGTTGTTCGTGTAAAGCCGTCTCTCGACCTTGCGGGCAAGAATTACGACTATTCAGATTGCCAGGTAACAAATGTCAATGGCAAGGATATAGATATCGAGTTTATGGGCTACAAATTCAATTTTGCAAAGATGGATGGCTCGGGCTTAGATGTGATGTTGAAGACACTCTTCTTCAATATGGAGTTCGAGGGTACGAATAAGCTCAGATACTCATATCAGTACAACAATGGAAAAGAGTCTTTTGATGTACCTATCGAGATAGAGGCTAATAAGCTGACTATCAATATGAGCGCAAAAGTGGCTACATTGAAAGATGTGGTATTATACACTTTCCAAAGCGACGATAGCAACCAGTTACATTTATGTATGGATAAGACTGCATTTGTAAACTTCTACACCAATATGCAGGCGATGTTGATGATGGCTACCGACAAAGAGTTTGATGTTACTAATGTTAACTCTGTAAATGCCATCTACGATAACATTAATAATGCTGTTGAGGCAATCAAACTAAGCGTTATGATGGAAAAAGTAGCGAAGTAGTTAGCTAATCACACAATAAAATTGGTGCGTATATTCTATGTGAGGTTTTGCATATCTTCGTAAAAACTAATACCGACAATCAATTTTTTGAAAAAATAAAAGGCTGTCCTCTCTGTGGGGACAGCCTTTTTTATTGCTTGAAATGCAATTATTTCTGCTGCAACTGTGAGTTGTCGGCAACAACCATATTCTTGTCGATGCGAAGTGTTACATCGCCATCAACCTGAATCAAAATAGTAGGCTCGCCGGGCTTCACCTCCTTAACTACGGCGTAGATACCGCCGGCGGTGATAACCTTGTCGCCCTTCTTCAGGCCGTCACGGAACTTAGCCATCTCCTTACGACGCTTTGACTCGGGACGCCACATAAAGAAATACATAACGCCAACCATAAGAAGCATCATCACCCAAAAACTGCCCATACCGGGCTGCGCTGCTACGGCAGCATCTGCTTGAAGCAAAGAAATCATAATTGTATAAAATTTTTAGTTAATTTTCTGTTTTTTTCGCGGTAGCCTGCTTTCGGACTACCAGCGTATTAGCGCAAATATACAAATAAATTGCGTTATTCCACCTCGGCCTCTACAAATATCTTTATCGGACGCTCCTTTTCGGCCAAATAAAGAATCAAATTTTTCAGTTGCAGGCCATACATCGTACGCGAATCGAACTCCATATTAATATCGCTACTCGCACCTGCGTCAATCGGCTTGCGATCGTACCTTACCTTCAAACATCCGCACGACACCTGATGGTGGGTGAGTAGGATGGGTTCATCGCTGTTGTTCTCAATGCGAATGGTCTTAGCAATAATCTCGCCCGAGTGCATTCGACCTAACTTGATGGTGTCGCTCACGCCTCGTTCTGATGAAGTGTCATCAATCTTGATAATTCTTACATCGACAGGCGTTGTGGTCGTAGCATACTTCACCTTGCCGCTCTTGCACGAGAGGCATAGGAGCATTACCAACGAAAGATATGTAGCGATGCGCTTCATCTACTTAGATTAGGCCGCGACCACTCTTCTGTATCTTGCCCTCCTCCTGAAGCGACGCGACAACCTTGTCGAGTACGCCGTTGATAAAGGTGCTACTGCTGGCCGTAGAGTAGAACTTCGCAATCTCGATATACTCGTCGAGTGTAACCTTGATGGGAATCGAGGGAAAGGTAACGAGCTCAGCAACGGCAGTGGCCATAATCAGGTTATCCATAAAGGCGATACGCTCGACATCCCAGTTGCGTGTGAACTTCTCGATATAGATCAGGTTGTCGGCATAGCAGAGCGACGCCTTCTCGAAGAGCTGCGTAGCAAAGTCGAGATCCTCCTCGCTCTTGAATTTAGGCAAAATCTTCACATCGGTGTGCGATGGACGCATATTCGAGAGGGTGCGTGTAACCATAATCAGGGCAAAGCCCAAATCGTCGTTCCACAGGATCGACATCTCGTCAAGAACATCCTCCAAAATCTCCGATGACTCCAACTCGTTGGTGTAGAAATCGGTAACTAAAGCCAGATCGTCGCGGAACGAACGCTCGGCACGCGACATATATGCCTTGTAGCACTCGCTCTGCTCAAGTTGAGCGAAGAGAGTCTTGATGAGTTCGGGATACTGTGCCCACGAGAGTTTGCGCGCAGCCAAATAATCATTCACCGCATCGCTCGAGTCAATGAGGCGGATTACTGAATTCTCGACAAACTTACGATTGGGATTGAGGTCTTCGTAGGTGGGCAACTGTTTCTTGCGTGCCAGCTCCTGGCGCTGCTCGGCATAGTGAGCGAGCTCGACGATGAGCGACAACATAAGGAAATAGAGGTCGTAGGTCTTGTCAATCGAGGCCACGAGCGTCTTTTCCGATGCCATCAATGAGTCGGCATCCGACTTCAGATGGGCGTATAAGGCCTTGATGGCCTTAATTCTGAGCATTCTTCTGCTAATCATAAAATATGAACCTTAAATCCGACTGCAAAAATAGAAAAATTTTCTATATTTGCGTTGATATATCACCAGTTTTAGAACAAAATTTGCAAAATGTTTCACGACTATATAATTGCCGACTGCCGATTGCGCCTCGTGGGCGAGAAATCCGACCTTGTGGCGATGGGTCTGACCTCTTTTCTACAGTTCGAGGTGGAGAGCGATGGCGAGCCCCTGCTGACGGTCGAGATGGCCTGTCAGATTGATGTCGAAACGCTGGATCGCGAGCCTCTTACCGAGTTCGACTTCGAGCTGGGTCAGGCTCGTTGTCTGTTTAGTCGTGTGAGTGAGGGGTGGCTACTTGAGATTGTATCAGAGAGCCAGCCTTCGCATCTTTTTCTATATGAGCGCGGCTCGCACCGAGTGCGGTGTAACGCTGGTGGTGTAGAGACCAATCTCTCGTTCTTGCGATTTGGATTGTGGTTCGTGCTCAATATTGTAACCACTACGCAACGGATTGCGGCCGTTCACTCGTCGGTCATCGTTAAGGATGACCGTGCGGTGATGTTCCTTGGCGAGTCAGGCACAGGTAAGAGTACCCACACTCGTCTGTGGCGTGAGAATATCGAGGGTGCTGTGTTGCTCAACGATGATAGTCCTTTTGTGCGTGCCACTGCCGATGGAGTTGTGGTTTATGGCTCACCGTGGAGTGGCAAGACCCCGTGCTATAAGCAGGAGTATTATCCTCTGCAGGCCATCGTGCGTTTGTCGCAAGCACCACATAATAAGATGCGCCGTCTGCGTGCAGTGGAGGCTATAGGGGCACTGCTGCCCTCGTTGCCGCCCGCCTTTGCTTTCGACAAGGTGCTTGAGGATGCTACGCTGAATACTTTGTCATCTCTGTTGCGCGGTACAAAGGTGTATCATCTTGAGTGTTTGCCAGATGCCGCAGCGGCTCACTTGTCTTATCAAACTGTTTTTGGCAATGAGGCTTAGTAATAAGATATTTTTTGCCGAGGTCGAGGAGTTGATAGCTGCAGGCGAGCAGGTTACAATTTTGGTGCGAGGCAATAGTATGCGACCACTGTTGCGCGATGGTCGCGATAAGGTCGTATTGCGCCGATGTACCGATGCCGATATACGCAAGGGTGCAGTTATTCTCTTTCGCCATAGGGGTGCTCACATTATGCATCGCGTGGTGAGAGTCGAGGGCGATGTGGTGATTTTTGCGGGCGATGGCAATTATAAGATGCAGGAGGTAGCAATGCGTAAGGATATTGTGGCCGTTGTCGATGCTGTCGTGCGCCCCTCTGGAAGACGGATAGAGTGCCGAGGTCGCCGTTGGCGCATTTTATCGCATTTGTGGCTCTCGCTTTCAAGCTTCGAGCGCAGGGTGATTTTGGCTATTATGAGAAGATTAAATATGTAGAACTATGGATATAAGAATTGGACACGGATATGATGTACACGCTCTGGCCGAGGGGTTGCCCTTGTGGCTGGGTGGTGTTAAGATTGAGCACACGAAGGGTTGTGTGGCACATTCTGATGGCGATGTGGCTATCCACGCCATCTGCGATGCACTGCTGGGTGCTTTGGCATTGGGAGATATTGGAAAATTGTTCCCCGATACCGATATGTCATATAAGGGCATTGACTCGAAGATTCTCTTGCGCCGTGTGTGCGATGTGGTGGCTGAGCGAGGCTATGCCATCTCGAATGTGGATTGTACCATTGCTATGCAATGCCCCAAGTTGCGTCCCCATATAGACGCTATGCGTGCTACGCTGGCCGAGGTGATGGGGCTCGATGTTGATAGGGTCTCGGTCAAGGCTACCACCACCGAACGGTTGGGTTTCGAGGGTAGAGAAGAGGGCGTATCGACGCACGCCGTGGTACTGCTGATTAAGTAAAAAGGTTGCTTTGTAGCAACCTTTTTTTTATTTTTCTTTAATCCGCTGGCCAATGGAGCCTATGTAGCGCATCGCTATGTCGCCACCCTCGATGGTCAGCTCGGTCTGTCCCGTGATGGTGGATATTACAAGCGAAAAATCATATTTTTGACCCTTATCCTCGGTTGAGAACGAGATGTTCCACTGCGACTGGAACTTGGCCGATGAGAAATTCTCTACACCATCGGCGTCAAAATTTATTATGCCCACTTGTCGCATTGTGCCACGCTCCATAGGTAGGTGTACCTCCAAATCGGCGGGCGAAATGTAGGTGTAGAAGTAATCGGCATAGACCAATCGCACTTCACCATCGGGCACAGCCTGCATAGCCGTGGGGTAGAATGCGAAGGAGCGTGTGGCAACGAGCGAATCGATCGAGAAGGCATATTGTCGAGCCTGCTCGGCACGCCGTTCGCGGTGCGACATATACTGCAGGGTCGAGGGTGCGATGGATGCAGGCTTGGTGAGTGTGTCGGTCGTGGTATATGGTGCTTGCTCGACGGGAGTGATAGTCGTAACGGGTAGGGAGTCGCGTTGCAGAGTGATTTGCTGTGTAGAGTTTTGAGCCTTTAGTGCTGATGTAGAGTGCAGGGCACAGAGCGCCAGCAGAAGAATGGTGCGTTTCATAGCTAATAGATTTTAGAGATTGTACCCGTATATTGCACGGGGCTATACCAACTATTCGAGATGGTGAGCGTAGCTCCGCCGTGTGAGTAGATGTCGAATGTGAAAGTGTAGTCGATACCATCCTCGAGCGTAGTATTGAACGACACTCGCCACCCCTCTTGTGTCTGCACGGTAAGATAGTTTTTCAGATAAGGCGAGTTTGTGTTCATCACCACATAGCGGTAGGGTGGCACCATACCAGTGTAGTAAGGTAGGCACACATCGAGCGAGCCTCGCCAGAGGATGACCGTGAAGTTGGCGTTGGCAAACATTCGCAGAGGCCCAGCAGGCTGCACCTGCACAGATTGAGGATTGAACTCGAAGTTGTGAGAGAGTACCAGCGAATCGATTTGCTGTGCGTAGGCGGCCAGACGCTCAGCGCGGTGCTCGACACGCTCCTCGTGCTTGGTACTATGGAGATATGCCTCGGTGGTCTGAGCCGAGGCTCTATGGACATATGGACCACAGAAACTGCACACAAAGGTGCATACGATGTAGAAAAGAAGTCGTTTCATAGCATAAAAGGTTTTACGCTATAACGACTTCAAAATTCTTGCCTAAATACCCATCGCTCGCAAGAATTCTCCCGTGGCGCTACGCTCCGACTGAGCCACCTCGGAAGGTGTGCCCTGCGCAATGATCTCACCACCGCCAGCACCGCCCTCGGGGCCTATGTCGATGATGTGGTCGGCAACCTTTATTACATCTAAGTTATGCTCGATTACGATGGCTGTATTGCCACGATCGACAAGTTTGTTAATCACGGCCAGCAGTTGGCGTATATCCTCGAAGTGAAGACCCGTTGTGGGCTCATCCAAGATGTAGAGTGTGCGGCCTGTGTCGTTCTTCGAAAGCTCGGCTGCGAGCTTGATGCGCTGGCTCTCGCCACCCGACAGCGTTGTACAGGGCTGACCCAAGGTGAGGTAACCCAAACCTACATCCTGAATGGCTTTGAGCTTCTGATATATAGATGGTATGTTAGCGAAGAAATCGACAGCAATGTTTACGGTCATATTCAGCACCTCGTCGATGTTTTTACCTTTGTACTTAACCTCCAGCGTCTCGCGGTTGTAGCGATGGCCACCGCACGCCTTACAGCGCACATATACATCGGGCAGGAAGTTCATCTCGATGGTCTGCACGCCAGCACCACGGCACTCTTCGCAACGACCTCCCTTCACATTGAACGAGAAACGGCCAGCCTTGAAGCCGCGTATCTGTGCATCGGGAGTAGCCTCGAAGAGCTTGCGTATGTCGGAAAATACATTCGAATAGGTGGCAGGATTACTGCGGGGTGTGCGACCGATGGGCGACTGATCCACCACGACTAACTTGTCGATATGTTCGATACCCTCAATCGAGGTGTAGGGTAGTGGTTGGTCGTAGGAACGGTAGAGGTGTCGGCTTAGAATCGGACGCAGGGTCTCGTTGATGAGAGTCGATTTGCCCGAGCCACTGACGCCCGTAACGCATATAAATGTACCGAGCGGGAACTCGGCGTCGATACCCTTGAGGTTGTTGCCACTCGCTCCGCGCAGGATAATGCTCTGGCCGGTGCCTGGTCGGAGCGACGAGGGAATCTCAATCTTGCGACGACCACACAAGTAGTCAGCCGTGATTGATGATGAACGCATAATATCCTCGATCGTACCCGTAGCCACAATCTGACCTCCTCGGCGGCCAGCCTTGGGGCCTACATCGACGATGAAGTCGGCCTGACGCATCATATCCTCATCGTGCTCGACAACAATCACCGAGTTGCCCGCGTCGCGTAGCTCCTGCAGGGTGTTTATCAGTCGGCGGTTGTCGCGCTGATGCAGACCAATACTCGGCTCGTCGAGGATGTAGAGGACATTCACGAGCTTCGATCCTATCTGCGTAGCGAGGCGTATGCGCTGACTCTCACCACCCGAGAGTGAGCGTGCTGCACGGCTCAGCGAGAGGTATCCTAAACCCACCTGACACAAGAAGTGTAGGCGTTCGCGAATCTCCTTTACTATCTCTTGCGCTATCTTGCACTCCTTGTCGTTGAAATGGCTCTCGATAGTGCTTATCCACTCTGCGAAATCGGCAATCGATAGAGCCGATACCTCGGCTATGTTCTTGCCACCAATACGGAACTGCAGAGCCTCCTTCTTTAGGCGCGTACCTCCGCAGACACTACACGGACGGTAGGCCATAAACTGCTCACGCCACTTCTGACCCTTCTTCGACTCCTCGTCATCGGTTGCTTGCACATACTCGGCCACACCCTCCCACGCAATCATTCGACGGCCCGAGAGCGATGAGAACTCCGACAAATCGACCGTCAGAGGTTTTGGGTCGCCATACAATATGGCATTCATTCCCTCCTCTGAGATGGTGCTGATGGGGTCGTCCAGCGTGAAGTCGTAGCGTTTGCCCAGTAGGGTGAGTAGAGTGAATATCTTATTGTTTTTGAATTTTCCAATAGGCTCGATTGCACCATCGTGTAGCGATTTATTCTCGTCAGGGATAATCTTCTCACGGTCGAATACAGCCTCGGTACCCAAGCCACTGCATCGTGGGCAGGCACCTTGGGGTGAGTTGAATGAGAAGGTGTGTGGTGCGGGATCCTCGAACGCCACGCCCGTAGTGGGACACATCAGGTGGCGCGAATAGTAACGCAAGCCGTCGGCCTCGTAATCGTAGAGTGCCATTGTGCCTTTACCCTGACGCATAGCCTCCTTGAGAGAGGTCATTACACGCTCTTCGCTCTCGGCCGATATGCGCATACGATCCACCACAAGATCGATGGTGTGAATCTTGTAGCGGTCGAGTTTCATTCCTGCCGAAATCTCGCGTATCTCGCCATCGATGCGGGCGTAGATATATCCACGCTTGGCAAGCGACTCGAATAGTTCACGATAGTGTCCCTTACGACCTTTGACGATGGGAGCCATAAAGGCTACCTTACGGCCGTCGAAACCGCTGATGATGAGTTTGCATATCTGTTCGTCGGTGTAGTGCACCATCTCCTCCCCAGTGATGGGAGAGTAGGCGCGTGAGGCGCGGGCATACAACAGACGCAAGAAGTCGTTTATCTCGGTAACAGTGCCAACTGTTGAGCGGGGATTTTTGTTCGTTGTCTTTTGCTCGATAGCAACCACCGGACT
This sequence comes from Alistipes sp., assembly GCA_045654285.1. Lineage (GTDB taxonomy): Bacteria > Bacteroidota > Bacteroidia > Bacteroidales > Rikenellaceae > Alistipes. The sequence goes on from JAZONC010000018.1 coordinate 131,155, forward strand.
AAGGCCCGTGATTTTATCCACATCGGGACGCTCCATCGAGCCAACGAACTGACGGGCATAGGTTGATAGGGTCTCCATATAACGACGCTGACCCTCGGCGTAGATGGTATCGAAGGCTAGCGACGACTTGCCAGAGCCCGAGAGGCCAGTTACTACGACCAATGAATAGCGAGGGATCTCCACATCTACATTCTTTAGATTGTGAACCCTCGCACCAGTTACTACTATCTTATCGTCCTTCTTGATTTTCATCTATATATCCTTCCTCAAACTCTTACGCCAACATCGCGTATAACATATCCTGCATTGAGATCAGCCCCACCAGATCGGCAAAGCAGATCATAATAATCACAAATGTCGCCCATCGTACGAATGTTACGCCCCACGATATGATATAGTGCGATGCCAAGTATGCTCCCACTACATTACCCAAACCGTGCCATAGACCGTAAGAGTAATCGACCTGTCCGTTGATCATAAAGATGATTAGCGAGAATGGGGTAGCGACAAAGATAATAAAACACTTTACTACATTGGCCGTAACAATATCCAGATCCATCAGCCATATCGTAGCAGCCAGGATCACATAGCCAAGGCCTACATAAATGTAACCACCGTAGAATCCCATAAATAGGAATAGCAGATAGTGCCACCAGCGCACCACCAACGGATGACCGCCGTGAATGTTGGGATGATTGTGGCTCTTATCGAAGATCATATAGAGTAGCACGACTGTAAGCACGATCGTCATACAGATCTTGAAAATAGAATCGCTGATCTGACTGGCTACGAGCGAGCCCACAATATTACCTATAACAGCGGGTATTGAGAGTTTGACACCGCTCTTAATGTCGAGCATACGCTTTCGCAGGAAGGTGATCGACGAGGTAAGATTCTGTAACACCACGGCAATACGATTCGTTCCGTTCGAAACATTGATAGGCAGACCAATAACCGTAAAGAGCGTCATCGAGATAAATGCACCGCCCCCGGCGAGTGTATTGATTATACCCACCACGATACCCGATAGTATCAGCATTGCTATGATTATCCCTTCGTTCATTGCTCGGTTGCGAAAACTCTTCCAATTCGTAAAGATAATAAAAAAAACGGTAGAAATCGAATCTCTACCGAATTTTTTATTTGCGTGCGATGAAAAATAGATCGAAACAATTGTCGCTAACCGCCCCTATGGAGTAGTCCTGCATTGTAATCGAGCAGGTGAGGTCGGTATTCTGCTCGAGCAGTCGGCGACGATTTATGCGATTGAGAATGTCGTATGGAATTTGTAACATCCAGCGTGGTAGTCGGTGTTGCAAATCGAGCACGTCGAAACGAGTGATGCGCTCGACACCCTTGCGATTTTGCTCGTAATACTCCATCACCTTGTCGTTGCCGCTAACGCCTAAGCACTCAACCTCGGAGAAGGACTCCTTGAGTAGAGAGTACAGCTCCTGAGCCGTGTATTCGCGTATGTGCCACGGGTTACGAGTGAGCGACATTGGTGCATTGGGCGTCGATACTATAAACTCGCCACCCTTGCGCAGAACGCGGCTTACCTCGCGAACGAAGTCGTGGTCGCACTTAATGTGCTCAATTACCTGAAACGAGATAACATAGTCGAACTGCTCGTCTGCAAAACCGATGGGCGGAACCTCCATCTGTCGAAACTCAGTGTTGGCGGGTAGAGTAGCATCATAGGCTCGGCTCTTGTCTATGGTGGTGAAGTGCGATGCCTTGGGCGCCACAACCTCGATACCGTAGCCCATACCTGTGCCCACCTCCAGCACCTTGCCCGAGACACGACGTGCGGCCTCGTGATATGCTAAGATGGAGCGCTGAAAGACATAGTTATCTGATCTATCGCTCTTCGATACTCGTTCGGCGGTGTGTATCGATGCCATTACTTGAGTGTTATTTGGTTACCGTCGGTGGTGATCTCGCCACGCTTGAGTAGCATACCTACGGCACGCTTAAAGACCTTCTTGCTCATCTGCGTTTCGGCGTGAATAGCCTCGGGTGATGAGTTGTCGCCAACCTCCAGCACTCCGCCACGCTCCTTAATCATAGCGAGCAAGCTCTCGGCCGAAGATGCTACACCATCGTAACCCTCCTCGCGCAACGAGAGGTCGATGCGGTTGTCGTCGGTGATGCGACGCACCCATCCCTCCATACGGTCGCCAACGCGCACGGGTCGGAAAATCTGATTCTTGTAGATCATACCCCAGTGGCGTGAGTCGATGATGGCGCGATAGCCGATGGGGCTCTCCGATGCGATCAGGATATCAACCTTCTGACGGGGCTTGACTGTGATAATATCGTTGTCGATATATGGTTTGAGCTTCATCGTAGCAACGCAGCGTCCTGTGATGTTATCCACATAGAGCCACACCACATAGCTACGGCCTGCCACTACGCCACCCTGCTGGTTGCGGTTGGGCAGGAACAGGTCCTTACCCTTCAGTCCCCAGTCGAGGAATGCTCCGTGAATATTCTTGTCGATAACCTTGAGCGAGGCCACGCGACCCTCGGTAATCAAGGGGCGGTCGGTGGTGGCTACCAAACGATCCTCCGAATCGTGATAGACAAAGACCTCGATTTCGTCGCCAATAGCGTTGTTAAGCGATACGAAACGGTTGGGCAAGAGTACCTCCTGACCCTCCTCGTCGGCAAGGTATAGACCGAAGTCAGATATACGCGCTACTTTTAGCGTTTGGATTTGTCCTACTTTCATTTGATATAAATTATTGGGCAAAGATAGTGTTAATTATCAATTTTTACAATCTCTCCCGTCATCAGATACCATAAATATCCCTCGACCTGCTCATATCCCATCTTCGAGAGCAGTTCGATGTAGCGTAGCATCTGTCGTTTGTGGGCCGACGAGTGCTCCTCGCCAAACTTGTAATCGACCACCACGGCACGACTGCCACGAATCATCACTCGGTCGGGACGGCGTGTTCCCGCTTCGTGCGTGCAGAGTATGTCGCTCTCGCATCGCACATCGTCCCACTCGCCAAACCACTCTCGTACCTGCTCGCGACTAAACTCGCGCTCGATAGCTGCGCGCAACTCATCGGCCTGTGTGGGTGCAATGCGTCCATCTTTTTGCAAGCGGTCGATCATATTATTTATATCCTCGACGGTAGTGGCTTCGCTCAGCACGGTGTGCATCAGAATACCCATATTTCGTGCCGATAGGCGACGGTCGCCACCATCTTCAAAGTAGCGTTGCCCGCCCAAGCGTAGCGACATACAAGCCTGCGTGGTGGGGTAGTTGTCGAGTAATATATTTTGAATAGCGTTGGCCTTGTCGCTATCGCCTTTAGTGGCAGGAGCATCGGCTGAGCCATACTCGGCATAGCAACGCGAGGTATGCTCATCAGTCTTAGCTCGCTCCTTGACAGCATCCCACAGCAGTATGCCTACGTGTCGGAATTTGGCCTCCTTGTGAGGAATACACACATATAGTTCCTCTTTGGCTCGTGTCAATGCCACATAGAGCAGGTTGATAGCCTCGACGTGGGCATAGACCTTTTCGCGGTAATACTCGTTGGCAAATATGGCTGAGGCCATCTGACTACTATAATTTACCGGGAAACGACCAAGTGACGAAAGGGGCGAATCGTTGTTGTCGGGCGTAGCCCATATCGTATTTCCTCGGCTCATAGGGTCAAGCATCCAGCCACAGTAGGGAATAATAACAATCTCCTTCTCGAGTCCTTTGGCTGTGTGAATTGTGAGTAGCTCGATGGTCGAATCACTCTTCTCGACATTGAGCGACTTGCTCTCGCCCGACTCATCCCACATCTGCAGAAAGAGCGATATGTCGGCTACTCTGCACGAGCAGAATGCCACCACCTGCTCGTGCAGAGCCTGCAGGAAGGCTATCTCGTCGCGACGCTCGCCAAGACGATACTCTTCGACGATAGATTCAAAGGCCTGCTCGGGCGATAATTGGCTGATGCGGGAGAGGAGTTGTTGCTCACTCTCGGTAAGAGGCGAATCGTACTCTCGGCCGAGGTAGTTATTCATTATGGCCTGACTAATAGTGTCGGTCGCGTTTTGCGACAGACGCATTACGGCAATGATAAAGCTACTCACCGCAGCACTACCTATAACGAGCGACTCCTGCGTCATAATATTGAAGTCGTTGTTACGCTTTTTATACTCAAGCAGAATAGCGGCCGAACGAGCGATCTCTCCCTTGCTACGGCACAAGATGAGTATATCCTTGTAAGAGTAGCCACGAGAAATGGCCGACTCGATGTATTCGATAATAGGCGGCTCGGCCTGCGGAGCCAACCTCTCGATGCGTATGTAACCCTGCTTCGTGGTCTTGAACTTAGGGTTTTGGTCGTGCGAGGTGTAGGCTCTTTCAAGAGTGTTGTATAGTTCGGCGTAACACTCTGATGAGAGTGCCTTATTGCTCACGGCTTGATCGAGCGTAGCGTTTAATACGGTATTATCTGCTTCGACGATGCTTGCTATAGTCTTATTGTTGAAGTTCACGATGTTCGGCGCACTGCGATAGTTATCCTTCATAAACTCAGTGTGGGTATCAGCCGTGCCCAGAGCCTCGCTAACACCCTGCTGAAGTATGCGCCAGTCGCCACCACGCCAGCGGTAGATCGACTGCTTGACATCGCCTACGATAAAGACCGATGTATCCTCCTCCTGTGCCATAGCATTGCGCAACAGAGGCACGAAGTTCGACCACTCCTTTAGCGATGTATCCTGAAACTCGTCGATCATAAAACGCTCGTAGCGATTGCCCGTCTTCTCGTAGATGAACGGCGCATCGTTGTCCTCGACAAAGCGTGAGAGAATATATTTGGTCTCGGAGAGTAGCATAATACCTTCGCGCTCGCACTCCTCCAGCACCTTGCGGTAGATATCCTGGAGCAGAGCGTAACTGCGGTATTTGGCTTTTACGATTTTGAGCGTTGTCTCCAACTGCAAATTATCATCTACGAGTTCCACTATGCGAGCAAGCAGAGGGCATAGCTGTGGTGCGATAGCTTGCGCCGCCGCCACCTTCGACCATCCATCTGGCGATAGAGCCTTTTGGCGTACACGGGTGCCCAACGATGGCTGTCCACCTGCGGCCACGACAGAGAAGGTGCTGATAAAACCGCCCGCTTTGTACGCAAAGTCGTCGCCCGTAACGCCCGCCTCGTTCATAATGGCGAGTGCCTTTTCGGCCAGCGCCTTACTCTCGGCGCGAGGCTTTGCAACGGCTGCCGATGCCTCGTTGATGATTCGGCGCAACTCCTCCTTCGAGAGAGCATTCTCGATGGTCTGCTTGCTCTCCTCGTTGAAAATATCTTTGCCCAAGTCGTTCATATCCTTGCGCAGATCCCAATCCTTGTTCTGGTCGATATGCTCCTGGATAAACTCGGCCATCCATTGGCGTAGCTCGTCGTTCGAGGGAATCTCCTCGATGAGCGAGTCGGTCGAGCGGGCAAGCACCGAGGCAGTGTCGAGCTCGATGTTGTAATTGAGGTCTATGCCCAGCTCCTTGATAAAGGCTCGGAGAATGCGTTGGAAAAATTTGTCAATCGTGAGCACCGTAAAACGCGAGTAGTCGTGCAGAATCTTTGCCTGAAGCCCCTGTGCACGCTCGACAATCTGCTCCTCGGTAAGCGACAAGTCGCGCTTCAGGTCGTCAATATAGTTACTCTGCGATGGCGAGACGATAAGTGTGTTGATCTCGCGCAGAATACGACTCTTCATCTCCTCGGTAGCCTTATTGGTAAAGGTTACGGCGAGGATAGCCCGATAGAGGTAGGGCTTGGTGTGGTAATATTTAATTGTATCGTGAACGAACTTGTAGGCCAAACGATAGGTCTTACCCGAACCTGCGCTGGCACTTAGTATATGGGCTCTCATCTCACTATCGGTTACAAATTTTCTTGAAGTCGCAATATGTGCATATATTCTTACTCTCCTCCTGCGGGCAGCGCTCGAAGGGACGCTCCATATCGAATAGCTCGTCGAGCTTTCGACGCAACAGCTCTTCGAACTGCTCGGCATAGGTGGCGTAGTCGATCGGCCTATTATCGTTGTGGTGTATGATTTGAGGCGAGTAGTTGTCGCGATTCATCTCGCGTGCAAAATAGAGTGCAGGTTCGATGTTTCGGCCACAAGTACGCTGAAGCACCATCGAGTAGAGCATTGTTTGTAATGGGTAGCGGTGGTTGTTGCGGTTCTCACCCTCGAATAGCGACTCAATGTCTGAAATCTCGAGGTGTGAACGCCCCGTCTTGTAGTCCACAACTCTCAAATTGCCGTTGTCGAGCGAGTCAATGCGGTCGGCAACACCTCCGATGGCAACTTCGCGTCCATCGCTGATTGTAAAGCGAGTGGATATCTCCTCCTCGCAGTGCATTAGAGCAAAAGCGTTGTTGCGTATATCGTGCGGGATAATACCCTGGCGGATATACTTTGTGATAATATCCTTTACAAGAATCAGATTGCCTGTATATTCGCTCGGTGTGGCGTCGTGTTGGTTTAGATACTCACTGTTAATTGCCGCAATAACAGCCTGTTCTACCTTGTCGCTATCGAGTAGTTGTTGTAACTCGTGCAAGGGGTTTACTATATTCTCCAAGGGCGAGTATAGCGAGTTCATCGCACTATGCAGGATGTTTCCGAAGATGGAGTGATCCACCTCCTCGGAGAGAGTGTCAGGCGATTTGATGTGAGCAATGGCGCTTAAGTAAAAACGCATCGGGCAGGCGATATACATCGCGAATGATGTTGGCGAAAGGCGCTTGGCCGTAGAGCCATCCTTGTGGATATAACGCTCCAATGACTTGGCGATGCGCCCCTGCTTTGGTATTGCTGCATCGCTGTGCTGATCAACCGTTACATCGACACCCACATTGGTGCGCGAGAGTGTGTAGGGCGATTCGTAGTCGAGTTGGTATATGTAGCGGCTCTGCTCGCCAGTGCTATTTTTATCGGCTTGCGAGCAGTAGAGCATATCGACCCTTTCGGCTCGTTGCAGCAGGCGGTAGAAGTAATAGGCATAGACACTCTCGTGGTATTCGGGTGTGGGAATACCATAGGCCGCGCGTAGATTGTATGGAATGAACGATGAATCGTTACCAATCTTGCCAGGAAAATTATCATCGTTCATCGAGAGTATTATTACATTCTTAAAGTCGATGTTTCGCGTCTCGAGAATACCCATAATCTGCAGGCCCTTCAAAGGCTCTCCGCTAAAGGGTATGCGTACGGTTTGCAGGTGGCGGCGTAGTAATGAAGTGTAGATTGATGTAGATATATCTATATCACAATTTTTTAGTGAGTTATCGAGGTCGATAATATTATCGACAATGAGCGATAGATAACTCAGTTGCAACGACTGCTCATCCCCCTCAGGCGTGAGTGATGAGATTAATTCAAATACCTCTATCAGATATTGCGATAGCGAAGTATAATCACCTGTTGATGAGAATATTTTACTCAGCGATTCGTGCCCAACAAAAAACTCTTTGTCGATGCGAATAAAACGACCCTTGATAATCTGTTTGCACAGCTCATTGGCTTGTGTGCCTATGCTATTACTGATATAGGGATGCGATAGCAACCCCGTAACATCAGTGTGGTAGAATGTGGTGGTTTTACCCGTGCGGCAGTTCTTCTGCAACTCGAGCAATCGCTCGAGGAGCGAATATGCAGTAGTTTGACGCAAAGGATAGCCCATAGTTACATTTACCTCAGCACCCACCGCCTTACCCTCGGTCTCGTCGGTGGGCAGAGAGTGTAGCAGAGGTAGAAGCAACGACTCGTCGGTAAGAATTATAGCTGTCTGCTTATCGAACTCAAGCGAGGGTGAGATCTCGCGCAGTAGGGTGTTTACATATTTGCATTGCACCACATTCGATACGCACGATATAGCTTGTATTTTCTTCTTTGTTGTGAGGAAGTTATCGCTCTTTATCTCATCTTTTGGTGTAAATTTCTTAATATTCTCGCGAAGGAAACGCCCCGCCTCTTGTGTGGGGTTTTCGGTGTAGTATTCGTCGTAATCCCAATAGAAGTCGCACTGCTCGTTACGGCTCAAATACGACAACATTCGTCGCTCACACTCGGAGAGGGCATTAAAACCGATAAATACATAGTGCGTGGGCTCGTCTTCACACTGCGTCCCTTGCACGATTTGCTCTACTGCCGAGCGATAAATCATACCTGGATAGGCAATGCCAAGAGCTGATAAATGTGTACGAAACTTGTGGTAGATAGGGCATAGCGACTTCCAAAGAGTCAGGAATTTGCGCTTTTCGAGTGAAAGTGATGCTTCATCGGCAAAATGGCTCCAAAAAGAGTGTATCGTGCGACGCATCTCCTCGCTCATATATGACAGATCGGACTCCAACTCCTTCAGATCGTAAAGATTACTGAAGAGCATATCAGCGTCGATCATATACTTGTCGATAAGATCGAAATCAGAGAGTAGAATCTCGCCCCAAAAGTAGAACTTATCAAAGCTCTCCGAGGGATGAAACTCGGCATAGATGCGGTACAGCTCGGTGATAAGACGCACCTTGTCGCCCACCTGCAGAGTGGAGTAGTGGCACATAATATCGTCCATCGAGATGTAGCGTGGCTGCCAGATAGGGTGGTCGATGAGCGACGATAGCGCATCGGAAAAGAATAGGCGTGCGCGTCGCGATGGAAACACTACTTTAAGCGACGAAATATCGTCGCCGTAGCGATTATATAGTTTTTGGGCTACTTGCCTAAGGAAAGTATCTTGCATAGGAGCTCTATTTTGCTACGAAGTTAGCAAAATATTGTGGGAAACGAAAGACTTTGCGTGCCTTTGTTGATAACTTTTTGGCTAATCGAATGACTGCATACCCGATTGCGAAATGCGCACGATGCGCTGATACTCGTCGGGCGATAGCTCCATAAAGAAGTAGTGGATAGGATCAACACGCAGGTCGTTGTAACGCACCTCGTAGTGAAGATGTGGCGCCAGCGATAGACCAGAGTTACCCGACAGAGCAATGACATCGCCTCGCTGAACCTTTTGTCCGCGAGTAACGAGTGTGCTGAGCAGATGGCTATACGATGTTTTGTAGCCGTTGCCGTGGTCGATTACAATCGTCTTACCCATCGTTGAGTTCTTATCCGACACCTCACGCACTGTTCCATCTGCCGTGGCGAAAACGCTTGATCCTTCGCTCATTGCATAATCGACACCCTGGTGTGAACGCAGCGTACGGTAGAAGGGGCTCATAATATTGCCATAACCAGCCGTGAGCAGGGTTAGCTGGTCGTTGAGCACGGGCTGAATAGCGGGTATGTTGCGACTTGCATCGCCAAGTTTATCGCCCAGCTCCTTGATGCGCAACCACGAAGCCTCCAGGTCGGCAGCCTTTGCGGTCATAATATCTATTTCCGACTTTAGGTCGGCGGCCAGATGGCGTTTGCTCTTTACGATATTCTGCTCGTAGAGTGCCAAGCGCTCCTCGCTCTGCTCACTCTCCATATCATAGGGGTCTGACTCGAAAAGTGAACGGAAGACGCTCTGGTCGCGTGCTGTGATGTTTTCGAGGATTAGCTCAAGGGAGTCATATCGCTGACTCATAGCCTCATACTCGCTACGCAGTTTGTCGGTTGATAGACGCATACGATGCTCGGCAGGAGTGTCGAACAGAAGTGAAAACCCAAAATAATAGAGCAGAGCAACTCCAACCCAAGCAAAGAGTTGGATCGAGAGCCTAATAAGACGGCGTTTGCGTATGCGTTCTATTCTATGCATTATTCAGCCTCGTAGTTAGCGTCCTGAATCTGCAACATAAGACTCTTGTAGGCCTCAGCTGACATATTCTGGTCGAAGTAGTTAATAGGATTTACATGCGAACGGTTATAGATAACCTCGTAGTGCAGGTGCGGAGCTGTAGAGATACCTGTATTACCCATCTCGGCAATGAGTTGCCCGCGTGTTATGCTATCGCCCTTCTCAACAAGGATTTTATTCAGGTGAGCATAACGAGTCTTGTATCCATAGCCGTGATTTATAAGTATTTGCGTACCATAGCCATAGCGCGCACGACTGCGATCAATAGACTCCACTACACCATCCCCCGTAGCATATATCGGATCACCTATACGGCCAGGCATATCCACTCCGCTATGGAATTTCCAGCGGCGAAGTACGGGGTGCGTGCGGTAGCCAAAAGCACCGATTTTATTGCGTAGTTTCGAGCGGTCGATAGGCCAAATGGCGGGGATGGCCGTTGAGAACTTCTCCTTGTCCTTTGTCAAGTGTTGTAACTCGTCCAGCGAGATCGACTCCAAGTAAAGTGAACGGGCAAACTGATCCATCTCTTGCCACATCTCTACCATCACGGGCGAGTACTCGTCGCCCCACAGTGCGGCATACTTGGTCTCCTCGTAGGGGTTGTAGACTCCGTCTATCGACATAGTATCTGATGCGAAGAGGGGACGATACACATAGTTGTCGCGATGGCGAATCTGGTTGAGCATACGCTGCGAGGAGCGTATGCGGCTTTGCAGGATCTCATATTTGAGCTTTAGGTCGCGCTTTTCGTCGGCCAGGCGGAACATCTTAGGGGTGTAGAAAAGCGACGAGAAGAGTAGGTTGCAGATGGCAACCAGAATGAATCCGATTAGTAGGTTGCGCAGTAGCCGGTAGGCACGCAGTCGGTGGATAAGGCTTCGAACCTCCTCCTGACCCCTGTTATTTAGTGAAAAACGCGCCATACTATATTAAAATAATCGGTTTCGTGTGCAAATTTAGCGTAAAATGTGTAAATTTGCAATCTGTATCGATATAATAACGAATCGAAAAGCAAAAACGATATATATGGAATCAAACAAAATCAGACAAGCATTCCTGGATTTCTTCCAGAGTAAGGCCCACACTATTGTGCCTTCAGCACCTATGGTAGTCAAGGGCGACCCCACATTGATGTTTACCAATGCGGGTATGAATCAGTTTAAGGATATATTTTTGGGCAATGCACCCCGTCAGACTCCCCGTGCGGCTGACACACAGAAGTGTCTGCGTGTATCGGGTAAGCACAACGACTTAGAGGAGGTAGGCCACGACACCTACCACCACACGATGTTCGAGATGCTCGGTAACTGGTCGTTCGGCGACTACTTCAAGAAGGAGGCTATCGAGTGGGCTTGGGAGCTCTTGACCGAGGTTTACAAGTTGGATAAGAGCCGCCTCTATGCTACCGTATTCGAGGGTAGCGAGGAGGATGGTGTACCCTTCGATGCCGAGGCATACGAGTATTGGAAGCAGTACCTACCCGAGGATCATATCATCCGCGGCAACAAGCACGACAACTTCTGGGAGATGGGCGAGACAGGCCCCTGCGGCCCTTGCAGTGAGATTCACATCGATTTGCGTGATGCTGAGGATATTGCTGCAAAACCTGGTCGCGAGATGGTAAATATGAGCCATCCTTTGGTTATCGAGATTTGGAACCTCGTGTTTATGCAGTTCAACCGTAAGGCTAACGGCGAGCTGGAACCTCTGCCCGCAAAGCACGTTGACACAGGTATGGGCTTCGAGCGTCTGTGTATGGCTCTTCAGGGTAAGAAGTCGAACTACGACACCGATGTGTTCCAGCCCACAATCGCTCGCATTGCCGCTATGGCGGGTAAGGCCTATGGCGCTGACGAGAAGTCAGATGTTGCAATGCGTGTAATTGCCGACCACTTGCGTGCTATCGCATTCTCGATTGCCGATGGTCAGTTGCCTGCAAATGCAAAGGCTGGTTATGTTATTCGTCGAATCCTTCGCCGTGCTGTACGCTACGGTTACACATACCTGGGCTTCAACGAACCTACACTCTGCAAGTTGGTTGCAGGCTTGGCTGACCAGATGGGCCATCAGTTTCCCGAGCTCAAGAAACAGCAGACCTTGATCGAGCGCGTAATCGAGGAGGAGGAGGCTTCATTCTTGCGCACTTTGGCGACAGGTATCAACCTATTGGATCGCGTGATTGCAAAGGTTGGCAAGGGTGGCCAGATTGCAGGTAAGGATGCGTTCGAGCTATACGATACATTTGGTTTCCCCATCGACCTTACCGAGCTTATCGCTCGTGAGCAGGGCGTGGAGGTAGACCTTGAGGGCTTCGATAAGGAGTTGCAGGCTCAGAAGGAGCGTTCGCGTAACGCTGCCGCACAGGATATTGACGATTGGCAGGAGGTACGCTCTATCGAGCAGAGCGAGTTTATCGGTTACGATAACTTGACAGCTCCCGTACATATTGCACGCTACCGTCGTGTAACATCGAAGGGCAAGACTACATATCAGTTGGTATTCGACCAGACTCCGTTCTATGGTAACTCGGGTGGTCAGATTGGTGATACTGGTTACATTGCATCGGCTAACGAGAAGATTGACATCATTGCTACCGAGAAGGAGAACGGATTGATTATTCACGTTACTACCACTCTGCCCGAGAATGTGGAGGCTGAGTTCGAGGCTGTAGTAGATGCCGAGAAGCGTCAGGCTGCGGCTAACAACCACACCGCAACCCACCTCTTGGATCAGGCTTTGCGTGCGGTGCTTGGCACACACGTCGAGCAGAAGGGTTCGATGGTAACACCCCAGGGCTTGCGTTTTGACTTCTCACACTTCCAGAAGGTAACACCCGAGGAGATTCGTGCCGTTGAGCGTATGGTGAACGGTCTTATCCGTGCTAATCACCAGCTCGAGGAGAACCGCGAGGCAACGATGGAGGAGGCTAACGCTATGGGTGCTATCGCACTCTTCGGTGAGAAGTATGGCGACAAGGTGCGTGTTGTGAAGTTCGGCGACTCTGTTGAGTTGTGTGGTGGCACCCACACCTCGGCTACAGGTACATTGGGCTTGTTCAAGATTGTGAGCGAGAGCGCTATCTCGGCTGGTGTGCGCCGTATCGAGGCTGTTACATCAGTTCGTGCCGAGGAGATGCTTTACGCTATCGAGGATCAGATTCACGGCATCGCCGAGTTGGTAAACAACCCCAAGGTGGAGGTTGCCATCAAGAAGATGCTCGAGTCTAACGAGGCCTTGCAGAAGGAGATCGACCAGTTGCATAAGGAGCAGATCGATTCATTGGTAGAGAAGATTATCGCAGAGCGCAAGGGCGAAGGTGCGTTTGTTATCGCTCGTCAGGTGCCCTATGGCTCTAATATGATTAAGGATCTGGCTTACGCTTTGCGTGCGAAGGTGAGCGACATCGTTTTGGTACTCGGTGCTGTGAACGATGGTAAGCCCACATTGGCTATTATGCTTGGCGACGACATCGTTGCTAAGGGTATAGATGCAGGTGCTGTGGTTCGCGAGGCTGCTAAGCTTATGCAGGGTGGTGGCGGCGGCCAGAAGTTCTTCGCTACCGCAGGTGGTAAGAACCCCGATGGTTTGCAGGCTGCAATTGACAAGGCTGTGGAGATTATTATGACAAAAATTAACGAATAAAATATTTAGACTAAAAGATGGACAAGAAAGTATTATTGATGATTCTCGATGGTTGGGGGATCGGCAACGGCACTAAGTCAGATGTTATCTCAACTATGAATCCCGCCTACATCACGGCTATGACTGCGAAGTATCCTCACGCACAGTTGCGTACCGATGGCGAGAATGTAGGTTTGCCCAATGGTCAGATGGGTAACTCAGAGGTAGGCCACCTCAATATTGGCGCTGGTCGCGTGGTATATCAGGATTTGGTGAAGATTAACCGTGCGTGTGCCGACAACTCAATCTACCAGAACGAGGAGATCGTTAAGGCTTTTGAGTATGCAAAGGCTAACGGCTCAAGCGTACACTTTATGGGTTTGACCTCTGACGGTGGTGTTCACTCTTCAATCGAGCATCTCTACAAGTTGTGCGAGATCTCGGCTCACTATGGCATTGAGAATACATTTGTACACTGCTTTATGGATGGTCGCGACACCGACCCCAAGAGTGGTAAGGGCTTCATCGCCGATGTAGAGGCTAACATCTCAAAGACCGCTGGTCAGATTGCCTCTATCGTTGGTCGTTACTACGCTATGGACCGCGATAAGCGATGGGAGCGTGTTAAGGTTGCTTACGACTTGCTCGTAAATGGCGTTGGTGAGGCTTCAACCGATATGGTAGAGGCTATGCAGCGCTCTTACGACGAGGGTGTTACCGATGAGTTCGTTAAGCCTATCGTTCGCGTTAATGAGAACGGCGAGGTTGTTGGCCGTATCAAGCCCAACGATGTTGTTATCTTCTTCAACTATCGTAACGACCGTGCAAAGGAGATTACAGTTGTTCTTACTCAGGAGGATATGCCTTCGGAGGGTATGCACACTCTGCCTTTGTATTACTGCTGTATGACTCCCTACGATGCTAAGTTCGAGGGCTTGCACATTCTCTTCGATAAGGATAATGTTCGCAATACAATCGGTGAGTATGTTTCATCACTCGGTCTTTCACAGTTGCGTATTGCTGAGACTGAGAAGTACGCTCACGTAACATTCTTCCTCAATGGTGGTCGTGAGACTGAGTTCGACAATGAGTCTCGTATCTTGGTTGCATCACCCAAGGTTGCAACTTATGACCTCCAGCCTGAGATGAGCGCTTACGAGGTTAAGGATAAGTTGGTAGAGGCTTTGAACTCGCAGAAGTTCGACTTCATCTGCTTGAACTTTGCTAACGGCGATATGGTAGGCCATACTGGTATCTACGAGGCTATCGAGAAGGCTGTAAAGGCTGTTGACGAGTGTGTTGCCGATGTAGTTGAGACCGCAAAGGCTAACGGCTACGAGGTTGTGATGATCGCTGACCACGGTAATGCCGATAACGCTGTAAACGAGGATGGCACCCCCAATACTGCTCACTCACTTAACCCCGTGCCCATCGTGGTTGTATCGGATCGCGTGAAGTCGGTTAAGGATGGTATCTTGGCTGATGTTGCTCCCACTGTTTTGAAGATGATGGGTCTTGAGCAGCCTGCTGAGATGACAGGTGAGGCTCTGGTTGAGTTGTAGAATACCTTTATATAATGTAGCGGAGTGGGATAGCCTCGCTCCGCTTTTTTATACCCTAACATACTAAATGAATATGAAGAGATTGATTATTTCGGCTTTGCTGTGCCTTGTGGGTACGGCGGCTATGGCGCAGGGACAGCGTATGCCCTATCAGGAGAAAGTAGTTTATGAGGGAGAGGATGTAACATTCCGCCAGATTGATGCCCATACGTGGGAGGGTAACGGCAAGATGATGGCCAACGAAACGCTCTATATCGTCGAGGGTGAGGAGCGAGCATTGCTCATCGATGCAGGAACCAATATCAAGGACTTGGATAAGATTGTAGCAGGCATTACCTCAAAGCCCGTAACATTGGTTGCCACACACGTACATCCCGACCATACGGGTGCGTCGGTCAACTACTTCAAGGAGATCTATATCAACGCCGCCGATATGGTAAATGTGAAGGAGATGATGGGAGACTATAAGGGTGAGATAAAGTATCTGACCGATGGCGAGGTGATCGATCTCGGAGGCCGCCAAATTGAGGTTATCTTCACTCCTGGCCATACCCCCGGCTCAACAACCTTTATCGACCGTGAGGCTCACTATGGCTTTAGTGGCGACGCCTTTGGTTCGGGAAATTTGTTGCTTACTACTAACTTTACGACTCTGGCACTCACCTGTCAGCGTATGAGCGAGTATATGCTCAAGTATGGCATTGAGAAACTATATCCCGGCCACTATATGGGCGTGAATGTGGAGACCGTGAAGCGTGTTCAGGATATGTTGCAGATGAGCCGTGATGTGCTCTCGGGCAAGGTCGAGGGACGCAAGAATGAGCGTGGTATGCTGGGCTTAGACCGTGTGCTTACTATGCACGGTGTGAATATCAACTACGGAGCTGCACAGTTGAAGTAAATAACCTGTAATATATTATAAATGTAATGCTGCTTGATTTGTCGAGCGGCATTTTTTTATTAACTTTGTTTCACACTAAAATTATTTACGATGAAAATTGCTATTATCGGAGCGGGAAATATGGGCGGAGCCATAGCCTGCGGTTTGGCCGCAAGTGGGGAGTATAAGGCGGGAGAGATTATCTGCGCCAATCCTTCTCGTGGTAAACTTGATGCGCTGAAGACGCGCTATGATATAATCGCTACTACTACGGACAATGTGCAGGCAGCCAAGGAGGCCGATATGGTTATCATCGCCGTTAAGCCGTGGCTTGCTGAGGGGGTGATTAAGCAGGTGGCAGCTGTGATTGATGCACCTGGCAAGATGTTAGTGTCGGTTGTGGCCGATACCTCGTTTGCTGAGTTGCGTGAGTGGATTGCACAGGGCGAGTGTCAGATGGCATTTTTCCGCGTTATTCCCAATACGGCTATTAGTGTAGGCGAGAGTATGACTTTTATTGCGGCTGAGGGGGCTACCGAGGAGCAGATAGATAAAGTTATGCAGATTTTTAGCAAGATGGGCGAGGTGATGCTCGTTAGCGAAAAGATGTTGGAGACGGGTATGATACTCGCCTCGTGTGGTATTGCTTTTGCTCTGCGTTATATTCGTGCTGCAAGCGAAGGTGGTGTAGAGCTGGGTTGTCCTGCCTCTCAAGCAACACGAATCGTAGCTGCTACACTGAAAGGTGCAGCCGAGCTCCTATTGCAAAATGAGTCGCACCCCGAGCAAGAGATTGATAAAGTAACCACTGCGGGAGGAATAACCATCAAGGGACTAAACGAAATGGAACACGCGGGATTTACCTCGGCAGTGATTCGTGGATTAAAGGCAAGCGCAGGAAAGTAGTCTAACAATGTGCTCGTTGATAATCTTGTTTGGTAGCGAAAATATATAAAATAAAGGGAGTCCCGCGTGGGGCTCCCTTATTTATTATCTATTTTTAAGGTAATCCTCTATATTTTGTGCAATGCAACCAATTAGGCGGTCGATAGCCTCGACTGACGACCAGGCATTGTGGGGCGATGCCAATAGTCGATATGGATCCTTAAGGTTATACAAAGGTGATTCGCGTAGAGGCTCCGAGGTGAATACATCGAGTGCAGCTCCACGTAATGTTCCAGCATTGAGAGCTTCGGCAAGTGCCGTCTCATCTACTATACCACCGCGTGCCACATTGATGAGTATGGCTGATGATTTCATCAGTTGTAATTGCTCAGCGCCGATAAGCAAACGAGTGCGCTCATTAAGCGGACAGTGTATAGAAACAATATCTGATTGACTAAGCAACTCATTGAGCGAAATACTTTTATACTCTTCATCGCGAGTAATGCCTGAAGTAGAGTAGTAGCATACCTCACAGCCAAATGCCTCGGCTAAACGAGCCACCTCGCGACCTATATTGCCCAGGCCGATGATACCCCAGCGCTTGCCTCTTAGGTTTGATGTAGTACGGTCGAAGTTGAAGATGCGGTCGGATGCGGCGTAGGCGCCCGACTTGAAATAGTTATCGTAGTAGGTAACCTCTCGCAGTAGGGCAAGTGCTGACGATAGGGTGGTCTCGGCAACGGCATAGGTCGAATAACCAACGGCGTTGCGTACCAATACACCGTGCTCGGCGGCAGCATTCAAATCGACATTGTTCATACCTGTTGCGGCTACACAAATAAGGCGCAGATTGGGAAGTGAAGCAATGGTTTCAGCATCCAAAACTACCTTGTTTGTGATGATGATTTCTGCATCTTTTGATCTTGCTAAAATCTCGTCGGGCGAGGTGGTTTCATAGCCGATGTAATCTCCCCATTGGCGTATTGCCGAGAGGTTGCGACCACAAATAGAGTATTCGTCTAAAAATACTATTTTCATATAGTTAGCATTTTTTATTTTACAATTCATTAATCAATCCTCGGATTACTACCGAGGCACATCCAATGCCAAAAAGGGCGGGGATATAGGAGATTGTTCCAGTGTTTGACTTTTTATTTTGCTCTTCGCAAAGAATCATTGCACCCTCGCGTACAGGCTCGGGCGAAAAGACTGCTTTAAAGCCAGTGCGTATGCCTATCTTATGTAGTCGCTTGCGTAGCATATGAGCCAGCGGGCAGTGGTGAGTGCGGGCAATGTCGCAAATCTCCATCTTCGTGGGATCGGTTTTTGCTCCAGCACCCATCGAACTCACCAATGGGATGTTACGGTCGAGCGCCCCTTTAATAAGTGCCAATTTAGGCGATAGGGTGTCGATGGCATCCACGATGTAGTCGAACTTATCAGAGTCGAGCAACGCATCGGTCTCGTCGTCTTTTATAAAACGGTTTACGACGGTGAGTTTTATATCTGGATTTATATCGCGCAGACGGTCGGCCATAAGCTCCGATTTCTCGCGCCCGATGGTCGAGTGTAGGGCTATAAGTTGACGATTGATATTGGTCTCCGATACTATATCAGCATCGGCTATGGTCATCCGACCGACACCCGCGCGGGCAATCATCTCGGCAGCGTAGGCGCCCACTCCGCCAAGTCCTACGACGAGGACATTGGCCTCGCGAAGGAGGTTTAACTTATCTTCACCTAATAGTAGAGTTGTTCGCTTCAACCAATTATTATTCATTATTTTATACTAAATATTTTATTGTAATTATTCTCTATCTCAGTTTGCAGTTCTTCGACCTCTACCCCGATCTCTACGGCTATGCGGGCATACACTTCTTCGATTGAAATATCTGCCTCGTCGGTCTCGGCAAAGAGGTGCGAAAGAGGAACAGAATGTATTGCTTTGAGCGTCTTTGGCGAACGAAAAGCTCCCTCGCCAAAAGAGAGAAAGTAACCCCGTTCGATGGCTCGTTTAGCCTGCTCGGATGAGCCGATAAATCCGTGAAAAATAACGGCACGCAGGTGGTAGCACTCCAAAATTTTCATTATCGGCTCAAAGGCTCGCACGCAGTGCAGAACAACCACTTTGTCATACTGCTCGGCAAGGCGCAACTGATGGCAAAATATCTCCTCCTGTCGCTCGCGATTTACATCGCAGGCATAGTCCAACCCGATCTCGCCAATGAGCTTTGCCGCACTTAATGTCGCTTCGTCAATGGTCTCCTTTTCGGCATACCACGGATGCACACCCACGCCCTGCGGCGAAGGGTGCGAAGTGGTGCTGTGGTGGGTGTGTATGTCGATATAAATGCCCATTCTGCGCTTTGCTTGAATACAAAATTAGAAAAAAATACGAAATTTCGCCTCGAAAACAAAATAATAGCGCAAATAGTGCCGAAAAGTGCAAAAAAAATAGTATCTTCGTGCGCGTTTTTATGGGGTTGGAGCAACCCCGGCAAAAAAGAGGAGAATTTACAGATTAAAAGAGATAAAATTTATAACTCACAAAATTTATTCATTTAATAACAAATCTATGTCGAAAATCATTAAACTACGGAAAGGTCTCGACATCAATCTTCAGGGAAAGGCTGTTGAGTCGTTGGTAGAGGTACCGATGGCTTCAATGTACGCTGTATCGCCTCTGGATTATGAGAACGTAACTCCGAAACTGTTGGTGAAGGTAGGCGACAAGGTGAAGGCTGGTACGCCTCTGTTCTTCGATAAGAACAATACTCGCGTACTCTACTGTTCGCCTGTCAGCGGTACCGTGTCGGCTGTAAATCGTGGTGAGAAGCGTAAGATTCTCAACGTGACGGTAGAGGCAGACAAGGAGCAGGTATCTGAGGAGTTTGCAGTACTCGATCTTCAGAAGGCAAGTCGTGAAGATGTAATCGAGATGTTGCTCAAGTCGGGTCTGTGGACAATGATCCAGCAGCGTCCCTACGGTATTGTTGCTAATCCTGCCGATCAGCCCAAGGCTGTATTCGTGTCAGCGTTCGATTCAGCACCTTTGGCACCTTGTATGAACTTCGTGCTTAAGGGTCAGAAGGAGAACCTGCAGAAGGGTATGGAGGTGTTGGCAAAGTTGGCCGGCGGCAATGTAAATCTCTCTGTTCGTGCTAATGCAGCAGGTGAGATGACATCGCTTAACGGTGTGAACATCCACACTTTCGAGGGTAAGCACCCTGTTGGTAATGTGGGCGTACAAATTCACCACATTGATCCCATCTCTAAGGGCGACATCGTGTGGACTGTAGGCATTCAGGATGTTGCTGCTATCGGTCGTTTGTTCGCAACTGGTAAGGTTGATTTGCACAAGGTTGTAGCGCTCGCAGGTAGCGAGGTTGAGAATCCTCAGTACTACCGCATCATCAGCGGTGCTCCTATTGCAAGCATCGTAGAGGGTAACATCAAGAAGCAGGCTGAGGGCGACTCAGTACGCATCATTTCGGGTAATGTGCTCACTGGCAAGAAGGTGGCTATCGATGGCTACATCTCTGCTACAGCATCACAGGTGACTGTAATCCCCGAGGGTGATAAGTATGAGATGCTCGGCTGGATTGCTCCCCGCTTTGGTAAGTTCTCTGTATCGCGTTCTTACTTCTCTTGGCTTTGCCCCAAGAAGCAGTACAAGTTGGATACAAACCTCAATGGTGGCCCCCGTCCCTTCGTGGTAACAGGTCTCTTCGAGGAGTATCTGCCTATGGATATCTATCCTATGTATCTGTTCAAGGCAATCGTTGCTGGTGATCTCGACAAGATGGAGAACCTCGGTATCTACGAGATCGTAGAGGAGGATGTGGCTCTGTGTGAGTTCGTAGATCCTTCAAAGACCGAGATCCAGCAGTTGGTTCGTGACGGTATTAACTTAATGATTAAGGAGTGTTAGTTATGAAGGCGTTGAGAAATTTAGTTGATAATGTAAAGCCCACTTTCACCGAGGGTGGCAAGTTGGGTTTCCTTGCGTCGTTCTTCGATGCTTTCGAAACATTCCTTTTCGTTCCCAATACAACTACTAAGAAGGGTTCGCACATTCGTGATTGTATCGATATGAAGCGTACTATGTTCTTCGTAGTGTTGGCTCTTATCCCCGCATTCTTGTTTGGTTGCTACAACACAGGTTCGCAGGTTGGTCTTGAGGGATTCACCGCTTTGATGTACGGTTTGGTTCGCGTATTGCCTATGCTCGCCGTATCGTATGTTGTTGGTTTGGGTATCGAGATCGTGTATGCACAGATTCGTAAGGAGGAGGTTGCCGAGGGTTACTTTGTAACAGGTTTCCTTATTCCTATGATTATGCCCGTGAGCACTCCTCTGTGGATGGTTGCTTTGGGTGTAGCGTTCGCCGTAATCTTCGGTAAGGAGGTATTCGGTGGTACAGGTATGAACATCTTCAACCCTGCACTCGTTGCTCGTGCATTCGTATTCTTCGCCTTTACTCCCCAGATGTCAGGTGAGAAGGTATGGTACTCTGATTGGTCGATGATGGGTGCTGCCGATGCTACTACTGGTGCTACTGCTTTGGAGCAGTTGGCTACAACTGGTCAGATGCAGTGGAGCGCTATGGATGCATTCCTCGGCTTCATCCCCGGCTCATTCGGTGAGACCTCTACCTTGTGTATCTTGTTGGGTGGCGCATTGCTTCTCTACACAGGTATCGCATCTTGGCGTACTATGTTGAGCGTATTTGTAGGTGGTTTTGCTATGGGCGCTTTGTTCCAGGCAGTTGGCCTTACTGACTATCCTGCATACTATCACTTGTTGGTAGGTGGTTTCGCTTTCGGTGCCGTGTTTATGGCTACTGACCCCGTTACCTCAGCTCAGACCAATGTGGGTAAGTACATCGTAGGCTTTATGACTGGTGCGCTCGCAGTATTGGTTCGTGTTGTGAACCCTGCATACCCCGAGGGTATGATGCTCGCAATCCTGTTTATGAATGCATTGGCTCCTACTGTTGACTACTTCGTAGTGGAGGCTAATGTAAATCGTCGTAAGAATCGTGTTAAGACTGTAAAATAAACGAGAGTATGGCAAAATTTAATGTAAATAGCAACGCATATATCATCATCTACTCGGTAGTGATGGTGGTAGTAGTCGCTGTTCTGTTGGCTGTGACTTCGCTCTCGTTGCAGGAGCGTCAGAATGAGAATATGCTCAACGAGAAGCGTCAGCAGATCGTGAAGGCACTCGGCGAGAACCCCGAGACTGCATCTTACTCGGATGTTGTAACCGAGGCAGTTATGCTCGATAAGAACGGACAGACAATCAGCGGTAAGTCGGAGGCAAATATCTTCGAGTCATTGAACGACCTTACTGCATCGTTCGAGGCTGGTGAGTATCCTCTCTTTAAGGCTGCTAACGGCAGTGTGGTAATTCCTGTTTATGGTGCAGGTTTGTGGGGTCCCGTTTGGGGTTACATAGCTTTGGAGCCCGATATGAATACCGTAAAGGGTATCGTTATGGACCACTCGGGTGAGACTCCCGGTTTGGGTGCTGAGATTACCACTGAGGGTGTTCAGTCGTCATTCGTAGGTAAGACTATCTTCGAGGGTGCTGACTTCGTATCAGTATCAATGCGCAAGGGTGGTGCAACAAACAACCACGAGGTTGATGCAATCTCTGGTGGTACCAAGACTTGCGACGGTGTTAACGAGATGTTGAAGAGAGGTCTCGAGGGTTACCTTCCTTATATCAATGCTAATAAGTCTAACAAATAAAAACAAGCGGAACTATGAATTTGAAAAACTTAACTGGACCGCTGAGTGCTAACAACCCTGTAATCGTTCAGATTCTCGGTATTTGTTCGGCTTTGGCGGTAACCGTAAAGATGGAGCCTGCATTTGTAATGGGTCTCTCGGTTATGGTTGTAACAGCGTTTGCCAACCTTGTGATGTCACTTTTGCGTAATGGTATCCCCTCACGCATCCGTATCATCGTACAGTTGGTAGTTATCGCTGCATTGGTAATTATTGTGGATCAGGTCCTCAAGGCATTTGTTTACGACGTGTCGAAGCAGCTGTCGGTGTATGTTGGTTTGATCATCACCAACTGTATCATTATGGGTCGCGTGGAGGCTTACGCTTTGGGTAACAAACCTCTGGATTCATTCCTTGATGGTATTGGTAACGGTCTTGGTTACGGAGCAATCCTCTTGATCGTGGCCTTCTTCCGCGAGTTGTTTGGTTCAGGTAGCTTGTTCGGTATTCAGGTTATCCCCGATAGCTGGTATATCGCAAACGGTGGCTTCTACTCTAATGTGGGTATTATGCTCTTCCCGCCGATGGCTCTTATTATTGTAGGTGTAATCATTTGGGTACACCGTTCGTTTAACAAGGATTTGCAGGAAAAATAGGAGGTAGAGTATGGAAACATTGAATCTTTTTATTCGCTCGATTTTTATCGACAATATGGTCTTCGCCTTCTTCTTCGGTATGTGTTCTTACATCGCCGTTTCGAAGAGCGTAAAGACTGCAATCGGTTTGGGTGCTGCCGTTGTCTTCGTGATGACTATGACCGTGCCCTTGAACTACCTCTTGAACGAGTATGTGTTGGCTCCCAATGCTTTGGTTGATGGTGTTGACTTGAGCTTCCTCACATTCATCGTCTTCATCGCTGTTATCGCTTCATTCGTGCAGTTGGTTGAGATGATTGTTGAGAAGTACTCTCCTTCGCTCTACAACCAGCTTGGTATCTTCCTTCCTTTGATCGCTGTGAACTGTGCTATTATGGGTGGTTCACTCTTTATGCAGCAGAAGGTCGTATCAGGTGAGATCGATGGCCTGTGGCAGAGTGTTGTTTACGGTCTCGGCTCAGGTATTGGTTGGTGGTTGGCTATCGTTATGATGGCTGCTATCCGCGAGCGCTTGCAGTACTCTCACATTCCCGCAGCCTTGAAGGGTCCCGGTATTGCGTTTATCATTACTGGTCTGATGGGTATCGCGTTTATGATCTTCTCAGGTATTAAGTTGTAACCTTTAATAAGAGAAAAGAAATGAATATTTTAACAATTGTAGTTGCGATAGTTGCCTTTCTGGTGGTGACACTTTTGTTGGTGGCGCTGCTTCTCTTTGCAAAGGCTAAGCTGACATCATCAGGTGATGTTACTATCGATATTAACGACGGTAATAAGGTCTTGACCGTTGCCGGCGGTTCTACACTTCTCAACACTCTCACCGCGCAAGGCATCTTCTTGCCTTCGGCTTGTGGTGGTAAGGGTGCTTGTGGTCAGTGCAAGTGCCAGGTATTGGAGGGCGGTGGCGAGATCCTGCCCACTGGGACTGGCTTCTTCAACCGTAAGCAGATTCAGCAGAAGTGGCGTTTGGGTTGCCAGGTGAAGGTTAAGGAGAATATGAAAATCTCTGTTCCCGCATCAGTTCTCTCTATTAAGAAGTGGGAGTGCGAGGTTGTATCTAACAATAATGTTGCTACCTTTATTAAGGAGTTCGTGGTTAAGTTGCCCGAGGGCGAGGATCTGAACTTCCGCAGTGGTGGTTACATCCAGATCGATGTACCCGCAATCACTGTAAACTATAAGGATATCGACGTTGATCCCGAGTACCGCGAGGATTGGGAGAAGATGCACGTATTCGACTTGCAGATGGTTAACCCCGAGCCTCAGGTGCGCGCATACTCTTGCGCAACTTATCCTGCCGAGGGTAATGTTATCAAGTTGAACGTTCGTATCGCTACACCTCCCTTTGATCGTGCAACAGGCGGCTTTATGAAGGTAAATCCTGGTGTATGTTCTTCATACATCTACTCGCTCAAGCCTGGTGATAAGATTACTATCTCAGGTCCTTACGGTGAGTTCTTCTTGCCCGATAACTTGCCCGATACTCAGGAGTTGGTATTTATCGGTGGTGGTGCTGGTATGGCTCCTATGCGTAGCCACTTGATGCACCTCTTCAAGACCGAGAAGACCAAGCGTCCTGTTACCTTCTGGTATGGTGCTCGTTCACTCAAGGAGGCTTTCTATTTGGAGGATTTCGCTGCTATCGAGAAGGAGTTCCCCAACTTCAAGTTCCACTTGGCTTTGGACCGTCCCGATCCCGCAGCAGATGCCGCTGGTGTTGAGTACAAGGTAGGTTTCGTTCACAATGTGTTGTACGAAAACTACTTGAAGAACCACGACGAGCCCGAAGGCTGCATCTACTTGATGTGTGGACCTCCGATGATGGCTTCGTCGGTAGTGAATATGCTCGACAGTCTGGGTGTTCCCTCAGAGAATATCCTCTTCGATAACTTCGGTGCATAATCCGAGTAATAGATTTCAAAGTCCCCGCCTCGAACACGAGGTGGGGATTTTTTCGTGATAAAACGCCAATTTTTCGTTTTAACGCACAATGGGGTATTGTGTATGAAATAAAAATTTACTTTTGTGCCCGAAAAGTGAATAAACGATAAAACGAAAAATATGAAAAACAGACTTTTATTTTCGATGATGCTGCTCTCGGCTATTGCCTTTGCCGATGCCGTGCAGGCACAGCAGGTGGGCGAGCGCCTGCCGATGGAGCAGGTCTATAAACGCAAGTACACCGCAACGAAGATCGAAAACTTCGATCACCAGGTCGATGGCCGCGACGACGAGGCGGAGTGGGAAACAGTGGGCGAGTGGTCGGAGGTATTCGTTCAATCGACACCTGTGGAGCGTGCCGTATCAGAGTATCGTACGCAGATGAAGATATTTTATGACGATGAGAATATATATGTTGGCGTGCGATGCTATGACGATGAGTTGGAGAAGGTGCATCGTCAGATAGGTAATCGCGACGATTGGACGGGCGACTATGTAAGGGTTTCGTTTGACTCATATCACGACTATCGCTCGGCATCGCAATTTATGCTCAACGCAGGTGGTACACGCACGGACCTCAGCGTAACCGATAATCAAGAGATGAACTTCTCGTGGAATGCTATATGGGAGGGTCGTAGCTATATTTTCAACGATAAGGGTTATTGGTTTGCCGAGTATGCTATACCCTTCACTCAGTTGCGTTACCGCACCGTAGGCACTGATGGCGTGTGGGGTCTGCACGTGCAGCGTATGGTCAGTCGCCACGATGAGATGTTGGAGTGGAGCTTGGTGCCACAGAATAACAACGGCTTCGTGCATTCGTTTGGTGAGTTACACGGGATGGATAGTGTACCACGCACCCGAAATATTGAGTTTACGCCCTATGTTTTAGGTCAGCACGTGCGTGAGCCTCGTATTGAGGGTAGTCCCTATCAGACGGGTAGCGACTGGCGTGCCAATGTAGGTCTGGATGCCAAGATGCGTGTGGCCGACTATACGATGAATATGACCTTCAATCCCGACTTCGGTCAGGTTGAGCAGGATCCCTCGGTGATGAACCTCACAACGACCGAAACCTTCTACGAGGAGAAGCGTCCATTCTTCTTGGAGGGTAGCG
This sequence comes from Alistipes sp., assembly GCA_045654285.1. Lineage (GTDB taxonomy): Bacteria > Bacteroidota > Bacteroidia > Bacteroidales > Rikenellaceae > Alistipes. Next base: position 157,375 of record JAZONC010000018.1, read on the forward strand.
ATGTCTTCAGCCTCGCGTTGGGTACCGACAATATCTTCTACTCGCGTCGTATCGGTGCTATGCCCTCGTATGCGCCGTCGGTGGATAATGCTACAAGTTTCGTGGAGACGCCTAAGAATGTGCCTATCATCGGTGCGTTGAAGTTTATCGGTACGAATAAGAACAATGTATCTATCGGTGTTATGGAGAGCGTCACGGCTCGTTCGTCGGCGCATATGAGTGTGAGCGGCGAGGAGACACGCATCGTTACGGAGCCCCTTACGAACTATACCGTAGCCCGTGTGCAGAAGAGTTGGGATGGAAATACACTGTTAGGCGGTATGCTTACCTCAGTAAACCGTGCTTTGAGCGAGGATCATCTGGAGCAATCGATGGTTGCCAATGCCTTCACGGGTGCGGTGGATTTCTCGCACTACTTCAAGGATCGTTTGTACTACATCACCGCCAAGGCTATGTTTTCTACGCTGAACGGCTCAGAGGCGGCCATAGAGCGCAAGCAGCGTAACTCGGTGCACTACTATCAGCGCGAGTCGGCGGCGGACTTCCTCGGTGTAGATCCTACGCGCACATCGCTCAGTGGTGCGGCAGGTATGCTGGAGGTGGGTCGCAAGGGCTTCTCGAAGTTGCAGGTGTGGGATCAGGCGATCGTTTACTCGTCGGGGTTCGATATGAACGATGTGGGCTATCAGGCTCGTGCCGACCTTATACAGAATACCTTTGACATATCATATAATCAGAACTCGCCGTGGGCTATATGGCGAAATACGGCCGTTAAGTTCACTATGCTTAACCAATGGGATACCAATGGTAATACGCAGTTGCATAGCTTCCGTCTGCGCTGGGATGCTACCTTGAAGAATCGTTGGGGATGGTGGGTAACACAGACCTTCCGCACCAATCGACGCGAGGACCGTCTGCTGCGCGGTGGCCCCGATATGCGCCTGCCGTCGGCTTACTGGAATTCGTTTGGATTCTTTACCGATATGGCTAAGAAGTGGTATGTTACAATCGACTACATCAGCAATACGAATATGGACGGCTCGAAGTTTGAGTACAATATCAAACCGAGTATCTATGCTCGTATAGGTAATCATCTGTTGTTGGAGGCAGCTGCCGAGATATACACCGACCGCAACGACTTGCAGTATGCTGGTACCATTGCGCCAACGGGAGAGGGAGATAAGAAATCGTATGTTCTGGGGCGTATGTTCCAGCGCACATATGGCGTAACGCTGCGTGCACAGGTAAATGTAACCCCCGATTTGTCATTGCAGTTCTATGGTGCGCCCTTTACTTCGAATGCCCGCTACAGCGATTTTCAGGCGGCGGCTAACACTCTATCGGATGAAAAGTCGGAGCGCCTGCGACCTTTGTCGGAGAGCGAGAGCGCACGAATGATGAGTCCCGACTTTAGCTTCAACGAGTTCCGCTCCAACTTCGTGGCTCGCCGGGAATATCGTCCCGGCTCGACGCTCTACCTGGTGTGGGAGCACGCTCGCTCAAGCAGTGAGGATGCATATCGTGCAGGCTGGGGTTCAAACCTCAAGCAGATGTTCTGCACGCCAGCGACAAATGTGTTTATGCTGAAGTTTAACTACTACTTCAATCTGTAATCAATACATCAAACAATAAATGAGGCCTTTCTTTCGAGAAAGGCCTCATTTTATATAGCTATTAGCTGTTACTCAACCTTCGCCTACTCCTCGGTAGTGAAGTTGAAGGTGTACACCTCGGGGCGGTTTGAGCTATGGCTCATAGCTAAAATTTTCAAGCCATTATACTGCGCCTTAATTGCTTCTACATCGGGCATCTTACAGCTCAAATATGTGCTCAACTGCTGAGAACCAACATAGTCGCTATCGTTGTGATAGAGCTCGAGGTAGTAGTAACCATCGTCAGCTGTGTATAGATCCTTGTAAGGGCTATTCTCAATATCGTTGCTACGCACCAAGTACATCTTGGGAATACCAGTGTATGTATATGAGCCGTAGAACAAAACCACCAAGGTGATATAGTCGCGTGCAGGCGAGAAGAAGCAAGTGCTAATAGTTGCACCAGATGTATATGTCTGCCAGCCGTTATCGCTGGTATAATTCTCGCCAGAGGCAAATATCAATGATGACTGGGTGTTGATGGGGGTCGCCTCTACAACCTTAATCTCCATATCGAAGATTGAAGAAGTCTCGTTAACGACCTCATAAGCTAAGACATAGCGCAACTCGGTCTTTGTCTCGCTGAAAGAGGGTGTCCACTCATTAGTGTTAGTAACATAAGCCTCCTTACCATCGTCGAATACTACATAATAGGGGATAGATGATGTGCCATCGATAACGGTAGCAATAGAGACCAATACATTAGTATCCTCACCATGGACGCCGCACGATGTATTGATACCAACAGCGGCAAACAGAGCCATTGCAATGTAAAATAGTTTTTTCATATTGTAAAATTTAAGTTTAATCGTCAATTTACGAACGCAAATATACGGAAAATATTATTGTGTCAGCAGAATTTTACATTTCTTTTTCGACTGCAATTGTTTATACTCTATCAATATTGGAATTAATAGTCCTATATTTTGCACTTTTCGGCTCAATTTCTTATATTTGCGTATATGAAAAATATTGTATTCGATTTAGGGCGTGTGGTCTTTGCGCAGGATCCCGCTAAGAGTAGCGAACATTTCAAGCAGTTCTTCTCTTATGTCTCGCTTACACCTATGCCGCAATTCTGGACCGACTACGATCTTGGTATCTCGTCGTTTGACGATGTGGCGGCCAATTTGGCGGCTTATCGTGGTGTGGAGGTGGAGTATGCCGCTTCGATGATTCGCGAGGCCATATCAAGGCAGGAGACCATTGCCCCTACGGGTGCATTGATTGCCGATCTGAAGGCCGCTGGATATAAACTCTATGTTCTGTCGAATATGTCGCGCGAGTTCATCGACTTCCTGCGTCAGCAACCCGTATATCGTCATTTCGATGGAGAGGTCATATCGTGCGAGGAGGGTGTAGCCAAGCCTCAGCCCGAGATTTACGATTTGTTACTCCAGCGATTCAATCTAAATCCGACAGAGACTCTCTTTATAGACGATCGCAAGGAGAATGTCGAGGCGGCCGCAGCGAAGGGTATTAGCACAGTGCATTTCAACAGAATGGATTACGAGGGTAGTTGTCTGTCGCTCCGCGAGATGTTGTTATAACTAATATAAACTAAATAAAAGAAGAGATTATGGGATTTTTGCAAGAATTTAAAGCTTTTGCGCTTAAAGGTAATGTGATGGATATGGCTGTCGGTGTTATCATCGGTGGTGCATTTGGCAAGATCGTTACTTCGCTCGTGAACGATGTAATTATGCCTCCCATCGGTTTGCTCATCGGTGGTGTCGATTTCACCGATCTTAAGATTACACTCAAAAAGGCCGTGATAGAGGCTGGTTCGGAGGTTGCCCCTGCCGTTACTTGGAACTACGGTGCCTTTATTCAGCAGGTAGTTGATTTCACCATTTTGGCATTCTGCGTATTTATGATGGTGAAGATTATGAACCAGCTCATCAAGAAGCGTGAGGAGGCTCCCGCGCCTGCACCAGCACCTGCTCCTGAGCCCGAGCCATCGGCTGAGGAGAAGTTGCTCACCGAGATTCGTGATTTGCTCAAGGAGCGTCAGTAATCTCTCTATAGTGCGAAAATACAAGAGGCTACCCCCCCCCGAGCGGGATAGCCTCTTTTTTGTAGCTATTTACTTTTTATTTTACCTCGTATTCCATAATATAATCGTCCATCACAAAGCCGAAGCCTATGTCGGTACACTCCTCGGCTATGACCTTAAAGCCTTTGGCGAGGTAAACCTCGTAAGCGTGTGTATTATTGCGATTTACGGTAAGATATATCGACTCCATTCCATCCTCGCGGCATATATCTGCCATACGCTGTAGTCCGAGCGAAAAGAGCCCACGGCCACGGTTCTGCTTTAGGATATAAAACTTGCTCAAGAACAGACGCTCGCCCTGCGGCTGAACGCCGAAGTAACCAAGTATTTCGTCGTCCTCTTCAAAAAGGAAGTAACGATAACCCTGCATCAACTGTCCCGATATAGCCTCGAAACTTTGATACTTCTCGATCATATACTCCACCTGCTCGGGCGTACAAAACGCCACATTGGCCTCGCACCACACTTCGCGTGCCACCTTAGTCAAACGACGCACATCGGCCTCGCTGAAAATCTCTCTTATATTCATTTTACCACTCAATCGGCTCCTTACCGATGCTTTGCAAATATGCATTTGCTTGTGAGAAATGGCGACACCCGAAGAATCCGCGATAAACAGATAGGGGAGAGGGGTGTACGCTCTTTAATATCAAATTCTTTGTCGGGTCGGCAATCTGACCCTTACGCTGGGCATAACTACCCCAAAGCATATATACTACGCCCTGCTTCTGCTCGGCAATCTTCCTCACTACGGCATCGGTAAATTGCTCCCAGCCACGACCTGCGTGCGACGCCGCCTCGTGTGCACGAACGGTCAGCACAGCATTAAGCAACAGAACGCCCTGCTCGGCCCAACGGTCGAGGTTGCCGCTTGTAGGTATGGGACGACCTAAATCCTGCTCAATCTCCTTGAAGATATTCTGTAACGACGGAGGAAAACGCACCCCATCATCGACCGAGAAGCATAATCCGTTGGCCTGACCCTCACCGTGATAGGGGTCCTGACCTATGATGACTACCTTGAGCGAAGAGAGTGGACACTTGTCGAACGCACGAAAGATATTGCGTCCTGCAGGGAAAATCTGCCGTGAGGCATATTCATCCTTTACAAAGCGTGTTAGCGTTTCGAAATAAGGTTTATCAAACTCATCCTGCAAGAGAGCCTTCCAATCCTCTGCAATTTTTACATCCATAGCGAATTTTATACTTTTATTTGAGGTAAAATTACAAAAAAAATGTAACTTTGTTGCTTGAAATGGTAAAAAACTAACAGCAAATAATAAGAAGAACAAAATTATAAAAACATTATGAAAAAGTTATTTTTTATCCTTATGCTTCCGCTTGTTGCTGCCAGCTTGAGTGGTTGCTGCGAGAAAGAGCCCGAGGTAAAGAACATCATCTATATGATCGGTGATGGTATGGGTTTGGCGCAAGCCACATTGGTAAAGATCGAGAATAAGTATGCGCCCACCGAGTATGACCGTGCGCACAACATTGCGTTGCAGACCAACTACTCTGCAAACAATCGCGTAACCGACTCGGCTGCATCGGGTACAGCCCTTGCAACTGGTTATAAGACCAACAACGGTACACTCGGTCTGACTGCCGATGGCACTCGCGTAGAGTCTATTATGGCTAAGGCCGATGCTGCTGGCTATGAGTCAGGTATCGTAGTTACTTGCTATGTCAACCACGCTACTCCTGGTGCATTTTACGCTCACCGCGAGAGCCGCAACGATAACGACGGCATCGTAGAGGATTTTATGAATAGCAGTGTGGATGTACTCTTTGGTGGTGGTACACGCTTCTTCAACAACTACTTTGAGAAGAATAACACTACTTTCGACGAGGCTTTCAAGGCAAAGGGTTTCACCATTTTGAAGGATCAGTCGGAGATGGCTTCTGTATCAGAGGGTAAGGTTGTAGGTCTTTTCGCTGAGACTAACATTCCTTTGATGCGTAATGGTCGTGGCGACTATCTGCCCAATGCAACTGCTAAGGCGTTGGAGATTTTGACAAACAATGTTGAGAAGGATGGCAAGAAGGGCTTCGTTTTGATGGTCGAGGGTTCACAGATCGACGGTGAGGGCCACGGTAACAACATCGAGGGCGTGCTCGCTGAGACACGCGACTTCGCAAAGGCTGTAGGTGTAGCAATGGATTACGCTGATGCTCATCCCGGCACACTCGTTGTTGTAACAGGCGACCACGAGACTGGTGGTCTTACTATCCCCAGCAATAAGACCGATTTCACACTTCCCGAGAGCGGTATCAGCTACGGCTTCAGCACAACAGGACACACTGGTGTTATGCTCCCCATCTATCTCTATGGTACGGGTGCCGAGCGTATCAACGGAATCTTGGATAACACCGAGCTCTCTCGCTCATTGCAGCGTATACTTGGTGTATGGGAGGATGCTCCTGCGAAGTAATCAAGTCTTTACGCATAACTAAAGATAGAGTCTGCCTAACCAAATGGGTTGGGTAGACTTTTTTTTTAATTGCTCTAACTATGAAAAAGACACGCTTATTTCGTTGGCTGACACTTGTACTGTTTATTGCATCTGTTTCGCTATTTTGCCTACTTGTGCCTTCGCTATTCGAGGATGACTCTAATCTATTGATACGCGCAGTGTTGGTTTTAAGCGGTGTTGGTAGTTGGTTTACAGCCCGCACTTTATATCGAAATTGGCAACAATAACCCCACAAAAAAAGACGAACCCGAGATTTCGGATTCGTCTTTTCCTTATTATACCAATGCTTTACTCAGCCTCTGCAAAATACTTGTAGAATAGAGGTATAGTATTAACACCCTTGTCGAATTGTTCAAGTCCATAGCTCTCGTTAGGCGAGTGGATAGCATCCTCTGCCAAGCCAAAACCGATGAGTAGAGACTTGATACCAAGGATACGCTCGAAGCCGCTGATGATGGGAATCGAACCGCCCGAGTAGAAGGGTAGAGGCTTTTTGCCGAAAGTATCAACGATGGCCTGCTCGGCTGCCTTGTATGCCGCCATATCGGTGGGTGATACATAGGGCGCACCGCCGTGCAAGTACTTCACATTCACCTTCACCGAAGCGGGTGCAATTGAGCGGAAGTGCTTCTCGAAGAGTTCGCCAATCTTCTCGAAATCCTGATTGGGCACCAGACGCATCGAAATCTTAGCCGAAGCACGCGAGGGGATAACGGTCTTTGTTCCCTCCTCGATATATCCACCCCAGATACCATTCACATCCAAAGAGGGACGCACGCCCGTGCGCTCAATAGTGGTGTATCCAGCCTCACCTGCAATGTCGTCAATATCGAGTGCCTTCTTGTAATTCTCAAGGTTGAACGGAGCCTGGTTGAAAGCCTCGCGCTCAGCGGGAGTAAGGTCGCGTACATCGTCGTAGAATCCAGGGATTGTAACCCGACCACGCTCATCGACAAGCGATGCGACCAACTTCGTGAGTACATTAGCAGGATTAGCTACAGCACCGCCGAAGAGACCCGAGTGAAGATCCTTGTTAGGACCAACTACCTCGACCTCCATATATGTCAGACCACGCAAACCGCAAGTGATCGAGGGTGTCTGCATTGAGATCATCGAGGTGTCTGACACCAAAATAATATCTGCCTTGAGCATCTCCTTGTAATCCTCACAGAACTTATAGAGGCTGGGCGATCCAATCTCCTCCTCGCCCTCGAGCATAAACTTAACATTGCAGGGCAGAGAATCAGTAGCACACATAGCTTCGAAAGCCTTAGCGTGCATAAAGAGCTGACCCTTGTCGTCGTCGGCACCACGACCCCAAATGCGGCCATCCTTCACAACGGGCTCAAAGGGGTCGGTACGCCACTCCTCGCGGGGATCGACAGGCATAACATCGTAGTGGCCATAGACCAGCACGGTCTTTGCTTCAGGCGAGATGATCTTCTCAGCATATACCACGGGATTACCATCCGTTGGCATCACCTCGGCACGGTCGGCTCCAGCCTTAACAAGTGATGCAGCCAACCACTCGGCACAGCGCACCATATCGGGCTTATGTTCTGACTGCGCACTGATCGAGGGTATACGCAGAAGGTCGAACAACTCCTCCAGAAAACGCTCTTTATTCGCGTCGATATAACTTTTTACTGTTTCCATATTATCTATTATAGTAGGGTTTATTAGGTTCAAAGGTTTAGGGCATTTACAAGCCGCAAATTTCGGCAATCTCGGCCATAAAACGCTCGGCCAAAGCGTCGGCCTCGGTCTGCGACTTTGCCTCTGTATATACACGCACGATAGGCTCGGTATTCGACTTGCGCAGGTGTACCCAATTCTCTGCAAAGTCGATCTTCACACCATCAATATCGTTCACACGCTCAGTTGAGTAACGCTCCTTCATCTCACGCAATACTTTATCTACATCAATCTCGGGCGTAAGCTGAATCTTATTCTTCGAAGCGAAGTATGCAGGGTAGGTTGCGCGCAACTCTGTCATCGTGCAACCGCGCTTAACCAAGAGACTCAAGAACAAGGCTACACCCACCAACGCGTCGCGGCCATAATGCAGGGCAGGGTAGATAACTCCGCCATTACCCTCGCCACCGATAACGGCGCCTACCTCCTTCATCTTGGTGGTTACATTCACCTCACCAACAGCCGCCGCAGTGTACTCTCCGCCGTGTGCTACTGTTACATCACTCAAAGCGCGTGATGAGCTGAGGTTTGACACAGTATTGCCTACGGTGTGCGATAGGATATAGTCGGCAACAGCCACCAGAGTGTACTCCTCGCCAAACATCGTACCATCCTCGTTTACCAACGCCAGACGATCAACATCGGGGTCAACTACCACACCAAGGTCGGCACCCACTTCAACCACTACGCGAGATATCTCTGTAAGGTTCTCGGCCAGCGGCTCGGGATTGTGCGCAAACTCACCATCGGGAGTGCAGTAGAGCTCTACAACCTCGCAACCCAACTCCTTCAAAAGATTGGGAATTACCACTCCGCCGATAGAGTTTACAGCATCGACCACAACCTTAAATTTGCGTGCGCGAATAGCCTCAATATCGACCATCTTAAGATTTAATACTTGCTTTATGTGAGTGGGGTTAAAATCCTCACGAAGAATAACTTTACCAATAGCATCTACTGTAGGGAATGAGAAGTTTTCATCCTCAGCCAAAGCCAGCACACGCTTACCCTCAGCATCATTCAAGAACTCGCCCTTCTCGTTCAAGAGTTTGAGTGCGTTCCACTGCTTGGGGTTGTGCGAAGCGGTGATGATAATACCACCATCGGCCTTATGTGTGATAACAGCCATCTCGGTACCAGGTGTGGTGCAGAGTCCCACATTGATAACATCGGCGCCACAGCCGAGTAGTGTTCCCTCGATAATATCGTTCACCATCTCGCCCGAGATGCGTGCGTCGCGACCTACGACAATACGCAGACGACGACCCTCGACCTTCTCGCCAATGAAGCGCACATAGGCCGTAGTAAATTTAACAATATCGATAGGGGTAAGGTTGTTGCCCTGCTCTCCTCCGATGGTTCCGCGAATACCAGAAATTGATTTAATCAGTGTCATTTTAGTTATTATTTTTGCAATATACTTCTTATTAAAAAATAAGGGAATTATTTTGTAATTCGATGTAAATATATTACTTTTATGCCATATAAAAAAGTCAAACACCGAAAAAAGTCGAATGATAGGTAGAATTATCCCACCTTCGGAGTTGATAATCAATGGTGATGGCACCATTTTTCATCTCCACCTGCGTCCTGAAGAGTTAGCCGACATAGTTATTTTGGTTGGCGATAGAGCTCGTGTGGCTCGCGTTGCCGCATATTTTGACGAAGTGGAGTGTGAAGCCGAGAATAGGGAATTTCACACTATCACGGGGCGTTATCGCGGCAAACGAATGAGCGTGCTTTCGACCGGCATTGGCATTGGAAATATCGACATCTGTCTCACTGAGCTGGATGCCTTGGCAAATGTGGACTTCGCAACACGCACCGTAAAGGATGAGTTGCGACGCCTCACGCTTGTGCGCTTGGGTACCTCGGGGGCATTGCAACCCGATATTGAGGTGGGTGAAATGGTATTTGCTCGCACGTCGCTAGGCTTCGACTCATTGCTTGGTTACTACGCAGGACGAGACGAAGTGTGCAACTTGGCTATGGAGCGCGACTTTATGCAGGCTATGCAGTGGGGCGAGAAGCTACCTGCGCCCTATTTTGTAGATGCCGATGAGGAGTTGTGGCACTTGTTTAAGGATTGCACTACAGAGGGTATCACCGTTGCTGCTCCTGGCTTCTACGCTCCGCAGGGGCGTTATGTGCGTTTGGCACCGGCCGATATGTCGCTCAACGAGAAGATGGAGGCGTGGCGCTATGAGGGCCGTCGCGTAACAAACTTCGAGATGGAGGGCTCGGCTTTAGCTGGTATGGCCGCCCTGATGGGGCATCGTGGTGCAACAATTTGCACCATCATCGCACAGCGAGCCGTGAAGCAGGCGCAGACCGACTATCAGCCCTATGTCGAGCGTATGATTCGCACAGCACTCGACCGTTTGGCAGAATTGGATTAGAAACTTAATTGAAAATATAAAAATAAAAAATACTAAACGAAATGAAATTTACAGTATCAAGTTCAGCATTACAGTCGCTTCTTACGACAACAGGTAAAGTTATCAGCAATAAGAGCTCATTGCCCATCTTGGAGTACTTCCTTATGGAGTTGAAGGAGGGTAAGCTCACCGTTACAACATCGGATTTGGAGACCACATTGATTGGTTCGATTGTAGTTGATAACATCGAGCGTGAGGGTGTAATTGCCGCACCTGCAAAGTTGATGCTCGACACCCTGAAGGAGTTCCCCGAGATGCCTCTTTCAATAGAGGTTGTTGACACTACTTGGGAGATTAAGATCACTTGGGCAAGTGGCCATCTTTCAATCCCTGGTGCAAGCGCCGTAAGCTATCCTGCCGTGCAGACTCTGGCAGCCGAGCGTAAAAGCATTACGCTGGATGTAGATTTGTTGGTCGGTGGTATCAATAAGACTATCTTCGCTACGGCTGACGACGAGTTGCGTCCCGTGATGAATGGCGTTTATTTCGACTTCTCGCCCGAGTCACTCACATTTGTGGCTACCGATGCACACAAGCTCGTTAAGTCGCAGGTAGCACACCAGAGCGACATCACATCGTCGTTCATCCTGCCCAAAAAGCCCGCTACATTGTTGCGTGCTCTGTTGGCTAAGGAGGAGGCTCCCGTGCAGGTGTCGTTTGATGCTAAGAATGTTACATTCGAGTTGGAGAACTTCAAACTCGTATGCCGTCTTATCGAGGGTAATTACCCCAACTACAACGCCGTAATTCCCGCTTCGAATCCTAATAAGGTGATTGTTGACCGTGTGGAGTTCGTGAATGGTATCAAGCGTGTGGCGGTATGTTCTAACCCCTCGACAAACCTTATCCGTATGGATATTGCCAACAACAAGGTTAACCTCACAGCTCAGGATATTGATTTCTCTGTATCGGCTAACGAGACTATCTCGTGCAGCTACGACGGCCAGCCCGTAACCATCGGATTCAAATCTACATTCTTGGTGGAGATCTTGACCAACATTGATACTCCTACCGTTGTTGTTGAGTTGGCTGACTCTACTCGTGCGGGTGTATTCAAGCCCGTGAGCGACGACCAGCCCTCGATGCAGACTTTGATGCTGCTTATGCCTATGATGATTAACGCTTAATCGAGGTTATGAATCTTAATCTTAAGCGTCCTATTGTCTTCTTCGACCTCGAAACAACAGGAGTAGATACGGCTAACGATCGTATTGTCGAGATTTCGATGATAAAGATTCAGCCCGACGGCGATGAGGTTGTGCGTACGCGTCGCATCAATCCGCAGATGCACATTCCCGAGCAGGCTACTGCTATTCACGGTATTACCGACGAGGATGTAAAGAATGAGCCCACCTTTGCGCAGATTGCCAAGTCTCTGGCTCAGTTTATCGATGGTTGCGATTTTGGAGGGTTCAACTCCAACCGTTTCGATCTGCCGATGCTCGTCGAGGAGTTCTTGCGTGCTGGCGTAGATGTCGATTTCAAGCGTCGTAAGTTTGTCGATGTGCAGAACATCTTCCACAAGATGGAGCAACGCACATTGGTTGCTGCATATAAGTTCTACTGCGACAAGGATCTCACCGAGGCTCACTCGGCCGAGGCCGATACTCGTGCTACATACGAGGTTTTGAAGGCTCAGTTGGATCGTTATCCCGAGTTGCAGAACGACATCACCGCTCTTGCCGAGTTCTCAGAGCGAGGACAGACTGCTGACTTCGCTGGCCGCATAGGCTATAACGACAAGGGCGAGGAGATATTTAATTTCGGCAAACACAAGGGGCGTAGGGTAGAAGATGTATTCCGCGAGGACCCGAGCTACTATGCGTGGATGATGAATGGTGATTTCCCGCTCTACACCAAGAAGGTGATTACCGAGATATATATTCGCCACAAGAATAAATAAATCACGCCACAAGGCGCGTTGAATGTTATGAAATTTTTTAGGATATTACTATACACCGCTCTTTTATGCTTCAGTGTACCGACCATTGCCGCAGAGTTGCAGCCGGTGGAGAAATCGGCTATCATTGTCTTTATCAATGGTCAGAAGTTCTATGTCCACACCGTAAAGGCTGGTGATACGCTCTTCTCGATAGCCAAGACCTACGAGGTTAGCGAGGAGGTAATCCGCCAGCATAATGCAGCCGCAGGCAATGGCTTGAAGATCGATCAGACGGTGAAGATCCCTGTGCCCGAGTCGGCACAGCAGGGTGCCCGCGAGGAGAAGCGTCGCAAGAAAGATTTCGTCATCCATAAGGTGAAGGCTGGACAGACACTCTATGCCATCGCACGCGACTACAACATATCGGTTGCTACGCTACGCGAGGATAACCCCTCGATCAACCCGCAGGCGTTGTCAGTGGGCGAGTCTTTGTGGGTGCGTCGTGCCGAGATGGGCTCTTCGTCGGAGCAGGAGGCGCAGACCGAGATGGCTGAGTATGTCGATAACCTTAACCGCGCTACCGATGACGATGGCTACGACCACCACATTGTGCAGGCCGGCGAGACCATCTACTCGCTTGCGCGTCGTTATGGCATTAGCGAGGCTGAGTTTGCTCGCCTGAATGATGTCAGCGCAGGCCTTAAGGCTGGTGCTATGGTGCGCATCCCGCGCCAGAGTGTAGCCGAGCAGGTTACGCCTCAGGAGGAGGTTGCGCAACCTTCAGCCGAGGTACATTTTAGTTCTATCCCATCGTCGGAAACTCTCAATGTGGCTCTTATGTTGCCTATGAACATTGAGAATCGACCCAATGCAAGTTATGTGGAGTTTTATCAGGGTTTCCTACTTGGTATGGAGACGCTGAAGAACACCAAGTCAGGCGAGACAAAGCTAACGGTATATAATACTGGCCACGACCAGCAGAAGGTCGAGCAGATTGTCGGTAGCACTATGTTCGAGGGAACGAACCTTATCGTTGGTCCCGTGTATGAGGACGAGCTCGATCCCGTTTTGCGTTATGCCGAGAAGAACTCGGTGCCCGTGGTATCACCTTTGGCAAACATCTCTGCGGTGCAGAGCCCTGCCCTGTATCAGCTATCGCCCGATGCGGCACATAAGTATGATAAGGTGGCCGATTTGGTTGATGGTCAGCGCGAGGTATATATGATCTATGCTGACTCTTACGACCAGGAGTTCGAAGCTGAGGCTAAGACATTGTTGCACGGTCGCCCCTATTACTCATACACCTACTCGTTTGACGATCAGAAGTCAGTCTTCCGTCCACGCACCCCCGAGACTCCCGAGGTGGAGGGTATGGATACCATACTTATGAGCGAGAAGCCTCGCCTATTTGTGGTATTAGCCAACAAGGAGGTTGATGTGGATAGAATCTTGGGAACTATATCATCGTCGAAGGTGGCCGTTTCGGAGCGCAGTATTCCTTGTGCCGAGTATAAAGTGTTGGGCACATCGCGCTGGGGACGCTACTCGAATATCGACCACACAACCTATTTCAATAACAATGTTGTGATGATCTCAACCTACCACGCTAAGCGCGATGTATCGGCCGTTCGTGAGTTCGATAGCCGCTATATCGAGGCCTATGGCACGCTGCCATCGCTCTATGCTTATCGTGGCTACGACACGGCCATACTCTTTGGTGAAGGTATGCGTGGTGATATTGATTACAATATGCTCGACAAACGCTATACACCACTGCAGACAGTCTATAAATTTGCACAGGAGAGTGAAAATGGCAGATATGTCAATCAGGAGTGGATGCGTATAGATTATAATAGTAACTACACCATAACAGTTCAGTAGGGCAGGTTGTAACACATTCAATCATCGACTGCCGAAGAGGTAGTAACTGAAATGAAAGTATTTAGGGGTTTAAATAATCTACCATCGTTCCGCAATGCTGTGGCTACAATGGGCTCGTTCGATGGAGTGCATAGTGGTCATCGTGAGTTATTGCGCCGTGTGATGGATATTGCCGCAGGTGTCGATAGCGAGAGTATAGTTATTACATTCGACCCTCATCCGCGTTATGTGTTGGGCACGGGCGAGAGGATGTCGCTACTCACGACCTTAGACGAAAAATTGTGGCTATTGGAGCAGATTGGTATCAACAATGTTATTGTTGTTCCATTCACAACCGAGTTTAGCCGCACCTCGCCCGAGGATTTCATTCAGAAGCATATTGCTCCGCTCGGATTGCACACGCTTGTTGTTGGATATAATCACCATTTTGGGCATAAGAAGGAGGGTGATTACGATTTCCTTGAGCGTAGCGCCGATTTCAAGGTACAGATGGTCGAGCAACAGCAGGTGGTGGGCAGTAAGGTGAGTTCCACGATAGTACGCCAACTACTCACGCAGGGGCTAATGACTAAGGCTGCTAAACTATTGTCGCATCCCTACATTCTTGCTTGCGACATTGATAGTAATGGTTATGCTATCAACATCGACGAGCATAAACTCCTACCCACTTCAGGAGAATACGATGCTCGCATCGGGGACTCGATCGTAAGGGTAAGTATCGACGATAATCGCTCGCTCAGCGTAAAGCCCATTATTAAGGGTCGTGTGATACTTGAGTTTGAGTAATTCAATATTTTAATTTCTATGGCTTTGATTACATTTTCAACGCAGACGCGCGTTCGTTATAAGGATACCGACCAGATGGGTATTATGCACCATTCGAACTATGTCGTACTCTATGAGATGGCCCGCACCGAGTGGCTACGCGAGATGGGGCTTACCTATGCCGAGATCGAGCGCCGAGGTATTATGTCGCCCATCATCGAAATACACTCGCGCTTTCACTATCCAGCCTTCTACGATGAGATGCTCACCATCAAGGTATCGATGCAGGAGATGCCTACGGCACGCCTTGTAATCGACTCAGAGGTGTACAACGAGGCTGGCAAACTAATCAATACGGGTAGTGTTACGCTCGGCTTTATGCACTCCTCGACACGCCGTCCGTGCCGAGTTCCCGAGTGGTTTATACAAGCTCTCGAAGCCTACATCGCAAAACAGAGAGAGTAATGACAAAATCTAAAATCTATATCACTCTTGCCGTCGCTGGCTATTTGGCTCTATCTGTGGTCTTTTTCTTCGTTCGCGGATGGTTTGTGGCCGTACCAACACTCTTTGCCGCTGTGATGACCGCCATACACTGCCGTCAGGGAGGTAATGCTATTCCGTTGGCTCTGCTGTTCTCGGCCGCTGGCGACTATGCTGGCTCGACGGGTAATTTTCTTATGCAGGTAGGATTCTTTGCCGTTACCCACATCTGTTATATATGTGATTTTGCTCCTCATCGTGTGGCTCAGCGTAAACGTATGATTGGTGCCACGGCATTGGCTGCAATCACAATTATCTATTTGGGGTTTGTGCTCTCGCATATTGCCGAGCAATCGGAGTTCTTGGCCGTTGCAATGTATGGCCTTATTATCTACATAATGGGAGCTACGGCTATCTTCCAGCAACGCCTGCACTATGGTTGGTATGTAGCTGCCTCGATGCTCTTTATACTATCAGACTCATTGATCGTTTTTGGCAAATATATTGCACCTATTCCCAATGGAAACACGCTCGTGATGCTTACCTATTACGCCGCGCAGGGCCTATTTATGACACTCCACCTTCTGCGTCGCCCCTCTGCGGAATGACAAAAGTGCACTCTGACTGCCAACCTTCTGCCAAAATGTCGTAAAGTAGGGGATGGCACATAGTTTGAGTATAACTCTGGAAACAGAAATAATACAAAAACTATATAGAAATGAGAAACGGAAAAATCGGAGTAACGACGGAGAATATCTTTCCCGTCATCAAAAAATTCCTCTATTCAGATCACGAAATTTTCCTTCGTGAGTTGGTGTCTAACGCTGTAGATGCTACACAGAAGATAAAGACCCTCTCATCGAAGAATGAGTTTCAGGGCGAGTTGGGCGACCTTACTATCCACATCAGCGTCGACGCCGAGAAGAACACTCTCACAATTCGCGACCGCGGTATCGGTATGACTGCCGACGAGATCGACCGCTACATCAACCAGATTGCATTCTCGGGCGCCGAGGAGTTTCTTGCCAAATACAAGGATCAGGCTATTATTGGCCACTTCGGCTTGGGATTCTATTCTTCGTTTATGGTAGCCGACAAGGTAGAGATTTTCACACAGTCCTACAAGGAGGATGCTCCCTCAGTACATTGGTCGTGCGACGGCTCACCTGAGTATGAAATGGAGGAGCTCAAGGAGAAGCGTGAGCGCGGAACCGAGATTGTGTTGCACCTTTCAGAGGATTGCAAGGAGTATGGCGAGTCGCAGAAGGTGGAGGAGTTGCTTAAGAAGTATTGCCACTTCCTGCCCGTGCCCATCGCATTTGGCAAGGTTAAGGAGTGGAAGGATGGCAAGTATGTTGATACCGACAAGGATAACATCATCAACAATATTGAGCCTCTCTGGACCCGCAAGCCTACCGAGATTACTGAGGAGCAGTACAAAGCATTCTACAGCGAGCTGTACCCGATGAGCGACGAGCCCTTGTTCAACATCCATATGAACATCGACTATCCGTTCAACCTTACAGGTATTCTCTACTTCCCCAAGATTAACAACAACATTGAGCTTCAGAAGAACAAGATTCAGCTCTACTGCAATCAGGTATTCGTAACTGACCAGGTCGAGGGTATCGTGCCCGAGTACCTCACGCTGTTGCACGGTGTTATCGACTCACCCGATATTCCCTTGAATGTGTCGCGTAGCTACTTGCAGAGCGATCACAATGTTAAGAAGATTTCGTCATATATCACCCGCAAGGTGGCCGACCGTTTGAAGGAGCTCTTCACTACTATGCGCCCCGACTACGAGCAGAAGTGGGACGATTTGAAGGTATTTATCCAGTACGGTATGCTCACCGACGAGAAGTTCGCTGATAAGGCAGAGGATTTTATGCTCTTGAAATCTACCGAGGGCAAGTACTTCACCGCAAAGGAGTACCTTGAAATTGTCAAGGAGAACCAGACCGACAAGAACGATAATATCATACTGCTCTATGTGGATGATGTTTTGGACAAGCACTCATTTGTCGAGGGCGCTAAGGCCAAGGGTTACGATGTGCTCGAGATGAATGGCCCGCTCGATAGCCACTACATCAACTATTACGAGTCAAAGAACCAGAATGTACGCTTCGTACGCGTGGATAGCGATGTGGTAGAGAAGCTCATCCAAAAGAAGGAGCAGATGTCGATGTCTCTCACCGAGGCACAGCAGGATCTGATGCGTCCCGTATTCGAGAGCCAGATGCCACAGGATGAGAAGATTACCTACACCATCTCGTTCGAGCCTATGGCGGCCGAGGATGCGCCCGTTGTGATTACGCAGAACGAGTTTATGCGCCGTATGAAGGATATGGCCAAGGTTGGCGGTGGAGGAATGAGCCAGTTCTATGGCCAGATGCCCGACAACTTCACTATCGCGGTGAATGGCAACCATCCCATCGTGATCGATATTTTGGGTAAAGTTGAGAGCGAGTATGGCGATAAGCTCAAGTCAATCACCAAGAAGATTGACGCCGCTGTAGCCGAGGAAAAGCGCTTCGACGAGACCGTTAAGGGCAAGAAGCACGAGGATTTCACTCCCGAAGAGAAGGAACTGAGCGAGGAGCTCTCGAAGAAGGTTGTTACGCTGCGTGACGAGCGCAATGAGCGCCTCAAGGCCATCGGCCGCGACAATAAGCTGGTGCGTCAGATTATCGACCTCGCACTCTTGTCGAATGGAATGCTCAAGGGCAAGAACCTCTCGGACTTTATCCAGCGCAGCATCACGCTCATCGAGAAGTAGGCAAGGGAATTCAAAATTCAAATAGTAGGGGAGTTGGCAACTGGCTGACTCCCTTTTTTAATAATTTAGACTATTGCAAGCGTGATAACAGTAATTTTAGCTAATAACTAAATAAAAAGAGCCAGAGTAATCTTGTAAAATTACCCTGGTTCTTTTTATTTATTTGTAATCAGTTTTTACAACAGCGCATCCATCTTTGCCTTCAAAGTCTCCTTGCTGGTTGCACCTACAACCTTATCGACAACCTCGCCGCCCTTGATAAATACAACGGTGGGGATGTTACGCACGCGATACTGTGCTACAATATCATCGCAAGAGTCAACATCGCACTTGCCGATAATAACCTTATCGCCGTACTCCTCAGCGAGCTCGTCGATGATAGGACCTACCATACGGCAGGGACCACACCACTCAGCCCAAAAATCGATAACAACGGGCTTACCCTCGGCCATCAAAGCCTCATAATTCTCATTTGTAATTGCTAATGCCATAATTGTAAATGTTTTAATAATTTATGATAATGAATATTTTAATTCTTTCTGATCCAACCAATCGGTCAATGCCTGCGTAAGCTCCACACGATAGCGTTTCGAGTAGAGGTTGAGCGACGCACCTACCGAGCGATCCGTCACGGTCAGTCGTAACAGCGTCTTACCCTTATTCTTGCGCACATACTGCGTAAACTCCTCGACAAAAGAGTGCGTTATATCCTCGATAGGGATATTTATATGCAACTCCTTAATCGAGTCTAGCACCTCGGAGAGCTGCTGAATCGAGAGTATCTTGAACTCTAACTCGGGATTATCGCCATAGGGGCGTGGCTGCACTTTACCCTTCACAAAGAGGAAGTAGTTGGGGTACATCATCGGTCGGAACTGTTCGTAGTCCTTACCAAAGAGGGCAAACTCGTGTGTGCCACCATAATCCTCGAGCGTAAATTTTCCCCACGGACGCCCCGTCTTAGTGGTCATTGCCTGCACCGATGTAACCACACCAGCCACAGCAATCTCCTTGCCATTGAGCGCGTCGAGATCGCTGAGGTCGGTAAGGTGAGTCTTACACATATTATTGATGATAACCGAGTAGTCGTCAAGCGGGTGTGCCGAGAGATAGAGGCCAATAACCTCGCGCTCGATATTTAGCATTCTAAGCTGATTCCAATCCTCGGCAACGGGCACGGTAGGGGGCTGAATATCAACCGCCGCGCCACCACCGAACAGACTCTGCTGGGCATTCAGACGCTCCTGTTGCACGCGCTGACCATAGCGCATAAGTTGTTCGATAAAAGGCACCTGTCCACCGGCGCTACGCGTATCCTCGGCGAAGAACTTACTACGATGGAAGTCGATAATCGAGTCGAAACCGCCCGAGTAGGCGATATTCTCAAGGCACTTGCGATTCACCACGCTGAAGTTCACACGCTCCATAAAGTCGTATATATTCTTATACGGGCCTCCCTTCTCTCTCTCCTCAATGATTGAGCGTACGGCCGCCTCGCCAACGCCCTTGATAGCGGCCATTCCGAAACGAATGTCGCCCGCAGCATTAGACGAGAAGTTCTGCTGCGACTCGTTAATATCGGGTCCCAGCACACTTATCTCCATACGCTTACACTCGTTCATATACTGAGTGATGGTCTTAATATCGGCCAAGTTTCGACTCAGTACGGCCGCCATATACTCCGACGGGTAGTTGGCTTTGAGATATGCCGTCTGGTAAGCCACCCACGAGTAGCAGGTAGCGTGCGACTTATTGAAGGCATAAGAAGCAAACTTCTCCCAGTCGGCCCAAATCTTTTCCAGCACATCGGGATTGTGGCCATTGGCCTGACCACCCTTGATGAACTTTGGCTTGAGCTCGTCCAGCTTCGATTTGATCTTCTTACCCATCGCCTTACGCAGTGTATCACTCTCGCCTCGCGTGAAGCCACCAAGCAGACGCGAGAGGAGCATCACCTGCTCCTGATATACGGTAATGCCGTAGGTATCCTTCAGGTACTTCTCCATAATATCGATGTCGTAAACGATAGGCTTGCGGCCGTGCTTACGGTCGATAAAATCGGGAATGTAATCCATCGGTCCTGGGCGGTAGAGGGCGTTCATCGCAATAAGGTCCTCGAATGTCGAGGGCTTGAGCTCGCGCAAATACTTCTGCATACCGGGCGACTCAAACTGGAATGTACCGACGGTACCACCTTCGCAGTAGAGTTTATATGTTACGGGGTCGTCGATATCAATCGTGTCGATGTCAATATCAATCCCCTTCGTGTGTTTTACATTGGCTACGGCATCCTTTATGATTGAGAGGGTCTTCAAACCCAAGAAGTCCATCTTGATAAGGCCTGTATCCTCAATCACAGCACCTTCGTACTGCGTTACGAGCATCTTCTCGCCCGTCTCCTTATCGTCGGCCGTGCTGACGGGGACCCAATCGGTGATGTCGTCGCGGCAGATAATAGTACCACAAGCGTGGACTCCCGTGCCTCGCACATTACCCTCCAACATACGAGCATACTTGATTGTATCGCTCATAATGGGGTCGTCAGACTCCTCGGCGGCCTTCAGTTCGGGCACATAGTCGATAGCGTTGGCAAGGTTAATCTTCTTATCGGGAATACGGTCGGGTACCAACTTACACAGACGGTCGGACTCCTTAAGAGGTAGCTTCTGCACTCGTGCCACATCCTTCAGTGCCATCTTTGTAGCCATCGTACCGTAGGTGATAATGTGAGCCACCTTCTCCTTGCCATACTTCTGCGTTACCCAATTAAGCACGCGGCCACGACCATCGTCATCGAAATCAATATCAATATCGGGCAACGAAATACGGTCGGGGTTAAGGAAACGCTCAAACAGCAGGTCGTACTTGATAGGGTCAATCTGCGTAATACCCAAACAGTAGGCCACGGCCGATCCTGCCGCCGATCCACGACCAGGGCCAACCGACACATCCAACTGCTCGCGAGCGGCACAGATGAAGTCTTGCACGATGAGGAAGTAGCCTGGGAAACCCATAGTCTTCATAATGTGCAACTCGAACTTCAGACGCTCGGCAACCTCATCCGATAACGGATCACCATAGCGCTGTTTTGCACGCTCCAGCGTAAGGTAGGCCAAGTAGTCAGCCTCAAGTTTTATTCGATATAGCTTATCGTAACCGCCTAATTTCTCGATCTTCTTATGTGCATCAGCCTCGGCCATTATCACATTACCGTTCTCGTCCTGCGTGAACTCGTTGAAGAGATCCTGCTCGCTATATGTAGCACGATAACCCTCCTCTGTGCCAAACTCCTCGGGAATCTCGAATGTGGGCATAATGGGGGAGTGGTCGATAGAGTAGCTCTCTACCTTATTGCAAATCTCCACCGTATTAGCCAACGCTTCGGGTACATCTTCGAAGATGGCATTCATCTCGGCGCGCGTCTTCATCCACTCCTGTTTGGAGTAGAGCATACGCTTGGGATCGTCCAAATCCTTGCTCGTTGATAGACATATAAGGCGGTCGTGCGCCTCAGCATTAATCTCATCAACAAAATGCACATCATTCGTACACACCAACTTTACACCAAGGCGTTGCGAGATGTCGATAATATGCTTGTTTACCTCCAACTGTATGGGATATACCTCGTGATTAGCACGCTCGACGGTAGCCTTGTGTAGTTGCAACTCCAGATAGTAATCCTCACCAAAAAGATTCTTATGCCATCGCACAGCCTCCTCGGCCGCGGCAATATCACCCGACGAGATCTTCTTGGGAATCTCACCACCCAAGCAGGCTGAACAACATATCAAACCCTCGTGATACTTCTCCAACTCGGCGTGGTCGGTACGCGGACGCATATAGAAGCCATCGGTCCACGCCTTCGATACAATCTTAATAAGATTCTTGTATCCTGTCTTATTCTTTGCCAGCAGGATAAGGTGCCATCCGCTCTGGTCCTGCTTACCATCCTTAAACTGTAAACCACGACGCGCAACATATACCTCGCAACCGATAATGGCCTTGAAATCCTCCTTGGGCAGTGAGTCATACTCAGCCTTCAAGCGAGCCAATTCGGTGCGCTGCTCCTCGGTAGCCTCTCCGCCATCAATCACGGCCTGCAACTCGGCAATGGCAGCCGAGGTCTGCTTGACCTTATCACGACGCGCTCCGTTCTTCTTCTTGACATAGTTCCAGAACTCCTTAATACCGAACATATTTCCGTGATCGGTAATAGCAATACCACGCATACCGTCGGCAATAGCTTTGTCGACGAGACGCTGGATACTCGCCTGTCCGTCGAGTATCGAGTATTGCGAATGAACGTGTAGATGTACGAAGTCCTGCATAATGTTTTCTAAAAATTATCTATCTAATGCCCCTAGAACTATGTTCGATACTATGGCGCGAGTGCGTGCCAACGAGCCGTTGTCGATGGGATGCACGCGCGATGTGAGTAGAATAACAGCCACTCCTCTCTCATTGTCGATAGCAAGCGATGTGCCTGTATATCCTGTGTGATTCACGCTATGCTCTTTCGATGCCAGATCGCCAAAGAACCCGCTATCCCAACCTATCGTACGACCGAACTCATCGTACTCTGTGGGAATAGTAAGCATTGTCTCGATGGCGGCATCGGAGAGTATGCGCACGCGCTCGTTGGCGCCCACACGACCCTGCAAACCATCCTTGTCGATTCTTATCACTCCGCCATTCATTATCATCGACGCAACAACAGCCAAATCCTCAGCTGTAGAGAACAATCCCGCATTGCCCGACACTCCACGATTGATAATGCGAGCCGTAGGGTCGTGTACCTCGCCATACAGCACCTTGCCATCGGCTTGCACCTCGGTCGGCACGATGGGCGTATCAGCTGTAAAAGGCCTGCTCTCATCAATGGCATTATACCAAGTATTAGTAAGCTGCATAGGCTCATACACCTCGCTCTGGAGATAGTGATCCAAACGCTGAGCTGTTACGCTCTCGATAATAGCCTGCAGAGTTATAAAGTTCAAACAGCTATATGTCATCTTTTCATTGGGACGTGAGCGACGATCGGCCTCGGTTGCGATGTATCTAACTAACGAATCTCTTAGGTTCATCTGCTCAAGATCACCTTTCTGGGAATACAACTCTAAGAAATTGGGGACATTGATAGCCGCTGGCAGACCCGAGGTGTGGGTGAGCAGATGCTTAATTGTGATATTCTCTCGCTCGATAGGATCCTTGCGCTTTACGGGCTTGCTCTCCCAGGGTTTGAAGTCGGGGATATAACGCGACACCTGATCCGTCAAGCGCACCTGACCGGTCTCTACCAGACGCATCAAGGCTAATGTTGTTCCCACACTTTTACTCAGTGATGCCAAGTCAAACACCGCATCGGTAGTCATCGGTAGAGTATCGGCTATCCAACGACCCGCCGCATCACGCCCCGTTGTTACCTGGCGATTACCATAGGCCTTCAGATACAAGATACGCCCCATTGACTCTCCATCCAAAGCGCGACGCACGACGCACAGCACCGCACCAGGGATTTCACCATTATCGATGGCGTTAGTAATAGCGCTATCGGCGCGCTCCATAGCTTGCGGTTGTAATGCATAACCACCACCAAGGTAACCGTGGCGCGAGAGCATCAAGGCACTAACAGCCATATAGGCTATCAGAACAACTACCGATATTATTATTAAAACACGCTTCATATTGGCACTCAAACAATTATCTCATTTGCAAAAAGTGGATGTTATCCACCATACAAATATACTGATAAATTGTCGAAAATTTTGGTTTAGTCATTGTAAGTTATTAACAAAATGACTAACTTTGTTTAGAAGCACGGCTGTCGCGCCACCGCTTCCGAACTCTAAAAGCCGATAACTATGAACGAGGAGAATTTGATTGTGGTGAGAGTCTATGACTCGGTCAATGAAGCAGAGTGGGATAAATCGATTTTGGATAGCGCAGGAATCTGGTCGATGATTCGCAATGAGATTATGTCGGCACTCTATCCGACAGGAGTGATGCCAGCAGAATTAGTAGTACGCTCGGAGGATAAAAATCGTGCAAGAGAGATTTTAGAGGCCTACTCGGCCGAGTAATTTACTCGTTCCATATTGCCCACGCAGACTCGGCCTGAGCATACAACATTGCAAGGCCCGAAAGAGTGTGAGCGCCTTGAGCTGCAGCTCGCTCTACGAAGAGCGTGCGTTCGGGATTATATACTAAATCGAACAAAAAATGGTGTGCACCCAACAGATGATATGGAATGTCGGGAGCAACATCGTGATGAGGATACATACCCACAGGAGAAGTGTTAATAATCAGGTGGTGAGAGCTAATCACCTCGTGAGATAGTTCATCATACGACAGATCGCCTTTGGCCTTATCGCGCGACACAAGTTGATAGGGAATCGATCGCTCCGACAACACATATTGCACTGCCTGCGAAGCACCTCCTGTGCCCAATACAAGGGCGGCATCTATACATTCATCGCCCAGCAGCTGATCGAGCGACAGGCGTATACCATCCACATCGGTATTATAGCCTTTGAGCACGCCATCCTCTGCAATCTTAACACAATTCACCGCACCTATCTCGCGTGCCTCGTCACTCAGCGAGTGAAGCATAGGAATTATCTGTTGCTTATAGGGAATGGTTACATTGAATCCCACAAGGTCTTCGGTCTGGCGAATCAAATCCTTGACACACTCTACCTCGGGCATCTCAAACAGATCGTAACGACACTGCTCAGCGAGACCCTCACAAGCAAACTTCTCAGCAAAATAGCGTGCCGAAAAGGAGTGTCCTAATGTGCGACCTATGAGCCCAAATCTGCGCATTGCTACAAGAATTTACCAACGAGTACAAAAGAGCCGATAAGCAACACGGTAAAGATGATTGCCAAAAGGTTGAAATACTTATCGATGAATGTTTTAATAGGCGCTCCAAACTTCCAAATCAAACCGGCAATAAGCATAAAGCGCAGACCGCGAGAGATTATCGATGCTACGATAAACATAGCCAAATTGATATGGAACAATCCGCCTGTTATGGTGAAGATCTTATAGGGCAGGGGAGTAAATCCAGCCGTGAAGACAATCCAAAAGTTATAGCGATCGTACAACTCACCCACATTAAGAAAACTCTCCATCGAGAAGACATGCGCGAAGAACCAGTTTGCCAACGCGGTGTACTCGCCAGCAGTATTCTGCCAACAGAAGAAACCAATAGCATAACCAATCATCGCACCAACAATAGAGCCCGACAGACATATCAAGCCATAGCGGAACGAACGGCTCGTCATACCCAAACACAAAGCAATGAGCAACACATCGGGCGGAATAGGGAAGAAGCTCGACTCGGCCAACGCAAACAAAAAGAGAGCCAATGCGCCCCAGCGCGAGTTACCCCACGAGAGCATCCAATCGTATAATCGCTTTACTATATTCATCTTAATTTGGGTTTTATTCAGCGGACAAAGATACTATTTTTAGCATTAAATCAATCAAAATGCTCGATAATTCCTCCGCCAAGAACTCTATTTTGACGATAAAAAACTACAGGCTGACCCACAGCCGGTGCCCACGCCGCATCGTCAAGTTGCAGACGATAACCGCGCTCTGTAGGTTCAACCTTGCGTAGGAAACCTTCGGGGTTGCGGCCTATGCCTCGAATTACAATAGAGACATCGGGCGAGGAGATAAACTCCTCCTTATCAACAATATTACAGTCGCTAATCGTGAGATTATGGTGGTACAAATCGCTATTAGGTCCCACAACCAATCTATTCCTCTGACTGTCGATGGCCACAATAGCAACACCTTGCAAGGAACATTCAAAACCTCGTTTTTGACCAATAGTATAGAAGGCTATACCGTCGTGGCAGCCTACAACCTTGCCTTCGTTATCGACCACCTCGCCCGCACACGCGGCTTCGGGATGGTGGCGAGTGATAAACTCACGATATGACGCCCCCTGCAAGAAGCATATACCCATACTCTCGCGACGGTCGGTAAAGTTGTGTCGTATATCCTCCTTGATGATGTGCCCCATAGGCGTGAGGGCTCGCTGAAGGGTCTGCTGGCTCAATGCCCACAGATAATAAGATTGATCCTTGCGTGAATCGTCGGCACGCGCCACATAGAGATGATTATTATAGCGCTCAATATTGAAATAGTGCCCCGTGGCTACATACTCAATCCCCAATCTATCAGCCTCGGCAATCAGGTGGTGCCACTTAATTAGCGGGTTGCACACCGTGCAGGGTGCAGGTGTGCGACCCGCCATATAACTTTGAGTAAAATAGTCGATAATCGACCGTTTGAACTCAGCTCGCACATCGAGCATTCGATGCTCGATGCCTAACTCCTGAGCCCGCGCGGCGGCCGTGGCAAGCATAGCCTCATCGCCCGTAGTATCGAGCGTAAGAGCTTCGACTTCATACTCCTGCTGTTGCAGTAGTCGCACTGCTGTTGCAGAGTCGATGCCCCCACTAAAACCCAACACTACTCGTTTTTTCATATTGCTTACTCTTCGCCGTTATCGCTCTCGCTCACTCGCTCACGCATATACTGCATAACCTCCTGTATGCCATCGGCAAATTTCTCGAGATCCTCCTCATAGATAAATACCTTGTTGCGCTCGGTAACACTGCCATCGGCTACATTCTTCTTACGCAACTCGGTAATCGACATAAAGTAATCCTTCGAGCGAGTAGTCTTCACATCAAGGAAATAGGTTCGGTGGCCAGCCTTAATCATTTTGGTATACACCGAATCGCCATAACCATCACTTACCTGATGGTTATCCAGTTCAGAAACGGAAATCATAAAAATAGGTGTTTTTCGGGTTAATATTCTATTTGTTTTCTCCTATATTTCATCTTACACGCCCACGGGCGCAACATTTACTCAACTCCAGAGAGAATCTTCTCGCCTTGGCTATCCCAATTGTGCAGTATCTCCAGAGCCTTTTTATAAGATTGATTCTCGCGAGGATTCATCACTCGATAAAACTCCTCGGTAGAGAACAATCGCTGGGCAATCATTGCCGTGAGTTGTGTGCGTATCAACTCCTTAGAGAGGGTATACTCCTTGTCATTGTACTCAATACCTCGTTTATTGGCGGCTCGTATAAGCATTGCCATCATATTGTCGCTGAGTCGATACCCACTCTCAAAAGCCTGAAAAGTGGGGTACTTCTCATCAAGCATCGTGCGAAAGCGATCCATATACTCCATCAAAAAGTCGGAATAGACCCCTTGTGCAACGATGCGCGCCATATAATCACTCACGCGTGTGGTGTCGCTCTCAACCTTCACATCGGGCTGAATACCACCGCCACCATACACCGTGCGCTGTGTACGCAAAGTCTTGTACTTAGCAGCATCTGTTGCAATCGAGTCCCCACCCGCGCCTCGTAACCTATCGATATGGGCACGATAATACTCCTCTTTATGCCCCTTCTCGTAAGGACGCTGAATAACTCGCCCCGATGGGGTATGATAACGAGCCACAGTAAGTCGCATAGCCGAGCCATCACCAAGCGGCACCTGGCGTTGAACCAACCCCTTGCCAAAGCTCGCTTCGCCTACAACCACAGCACGATCCCAATCCTGCAACGCTCCTGCCACAATCTCACTACCCGAAGCCGAGGCCTCGTCAATCATAACAACTACTCTCCCACGAAACTCATCACCCACGCTCGAACGATAGCCTTCTGTAGGTATGGCGCGCCCCTCGATTGTTACCACAAGGCTCTGGCGTGGCAGGAAATATCCAGCCAAATCGACTGCCTCGCCAAGCAGGCCACCACCATTGCCACACAGATCAAGAATAAGTGCTTCGGCTCCAGCCAACTCGGCCATAGCTTGACGAAACTCCTGCATCGTCGTGCGGCCAAAGCGATTGACCTTAACATAGGCCACCTTATCGTCAGCCATAAACGCAGCATCGATAGTAGTGATTGGGATATTATCGCGCACAACATCGTATGTGAGCACATCACCCTGATCGTGTCGCACAATACCAAGTCGCACCGTACTACCTCGTTCGCCACGCAACCTGGTCGTAACATCATCGCGTGCAATGCCGACTACATTCTCGCCATTGATGGCAACAATGCGATCGTTAGCCTTCACTCCAGCGCGCTCCGAAGGGCCACCCTCGACAGTATTGATTACAAGTATCGAATCTTTATAGATATTGTACTCTACGCCTATACCGCTAAACTCGCCATCGAACGACTCGTTCTGTTCGCGCATCTCCTCGGCTGTAAGATAGACCGAATGGGGATCTAAATCAGCCAGCATACCCCTGATGGCACTCTCCACGACGGGCTCCATCTGCAGTGTATCGACATACATACCCTGCAGGTAGCGGTAGAAACGATTGAGTTTTTGCAACTGTATGGTAGCATCATCACGACGCTGTGCCTGCACCATAACGGGTGCCACAGCCAACAACAAAACAATAACCGACCATACAATGCGTTTCATACTCTATAAAATTAAATCAACTGCTCAGCAATGGCATCGAAATCCACGCTCTGCTGCTCGCCCGTACGCATATTCTTAACGGTAGCCTTGCGTTCAGCAAGCTCGTTGCTACCAATGATTACAACGTAGGGAATCATTCGGCGGTTGGCATACTCCATCTGCTTTTTCATCTTTGCAGACTCGGGGTATATCTCTGCCGCGACGCCTGCATCACGCAACGAGCGGATGATCTGCATCGAAGCAAACTGCTCCTCGGCGCCGAGATTTACGAACATAACCTTTGTCGTGAAGTTCACCTCCTCGGGGAAGAGATCGAGTCCCACCATCACATCGTAGATGCGGTCGGCACCAAACGAGATACCCACACCTGATGTATTGGGCAGGCCGAAGATACCAGTCAGGTCGTCGTAGCGACCACCACCACAAATCGAGCCTATAGCGTAGTCCAAAGCCTTCACCTCGAAGATTGCTCCAGTGTAGTAATTCAAACCGCGTGCCAACGATAGATCCAACTCGATGAGAAGTTGCAAGCCAAGACGCTCGACATAACCAAATATCTCGCTCATCTCCTCGATACCCTTTATGCCGGTCTCTGATACGCCAATCACCTTACGCAACTTGGCCAATTTATCGGTGTTTGATCCGCTGAGCTCAAGTATTGGTTGAAGCTTATCAATTGCCTCCTGCTCCAAGCCACGCTCTGCGAGTTCAGCCTTAACATTATCAAGACCAATCTTCTCCAGTTTGTCAATCGCTACTGTAATATCCATCATCTTGTCGGCGTGGCCGATAGCCTCGGCAATACCATACAAAATCTTGCGATTGTTCATCTTCAGCACCACACGAATACCCAACTTACGGAATACACGCTCTACAATCTCTATAAGCTCCACCTCATTCAGGAGCGAGCGTGAGCCGATAACATCGACATCGCACTGGTAGAACTCGCGATAACGACCCTTCTGCGGACGGTCGGCACGCCATACGGGCTGCACCTGATAGCGCTTGAAGGGGAACGAAATCTCGTTCTGGTGCTGTACAACATAACGAGCGAAGGGCACGGTCAAATCGTAACGCAAACCCTTCTCACAAATCTGCGATGCCTGACGCACCTGCTCATCAGAGAGGTTAGCGGCATAGTCGCCCGAGTTAAGTATCTTAAACAAGAGTTTGTCGCCCTCGTCGCCATACTTACCCAGCAGGGTAGAGAGGTTCTCCATCGAGGGAGTCTCCAGCGGAGCAAAGCCGTAGGTGCGGAAGACACTCTTGATTGTTTCGAAAATATAGGTTCGACGCATCATCTCGGCGGGCGAGAAGTCGCGTGTACCCTTAGGTATAGATGGTTTCTGTGCCATTATTTATAATTCAAATTTTCTAACTACAATAGATAACCGAGGTTATCGTGTTGTTTGTGAAAATTGTATAATAAGAGGGTTTTCAAGGCCTGCGACGCCATCAAAAGCAGAGTTTACTCTCCGTAAATGAGCATTTTGAGGGCAAGCGTAACGCAGAAAACACCTTATTAGGCAATTTTTACTGATTTTCGGTAAGCTTGCGATATTTAACACGCTTGGGAGCAATATCCATTCCCTGAGCCTTCTTCCACTCCTCGTACTCTGAGTATGAACCCTCGTAGAATACCACCTTCGAGTCGCCCTCGAACGAAAGGATGTGAGTTGCGATACGATCGAGGAACCAACGGTCGTGCGAGATAACTACGGCGCAACCTGCGAAGTTCTCCAAACCCTCCTCCAGAGCACGCAGTGTATTTACATCAATATCGTTGGTAGGCTCATCGAGCAGAAGCACGTTACCCTCCTCTTTCAGAGCAAGAGCCAGGTGCAGACGGTTGCGCTCACCACCCGACAACATACCGCACTTCTTCTCCTGGTCGGCGCCGCTAAAGTTAAAGCGTGCAACATAGGCACGCGAAGGAATCTGACGGTTGCCCAAAGTGATAAGGTCAGAATTCTGCGAGATTACCTCATAAACAGTCTTCTCGGGGTCGATTGACTTGTGCTGCTGGTCAACATAAGCGAGCTTTACTGTCTGACCTACGGTAAAGGTACCCTCGGTAGCCTCCTCCAGACCCATAATCATACGGAATAGGGTAGTCTTACCAGTACCGTTAGGACCTATCACACCCACGATACCTGCGGGCGGAAGCTTGAAGTCCAATCCCTCGTAGAGGATACGATCGCCAAAGACCTTCTTCACATTGTTGGCCTCGATAACCACATCGCCCAAACGGGGACCATTGGGAATGAAGATCTCGAGCTTCTCCTCCTTCTGCTTTACATCCTCGTTCATCAACTTATCGTATGCCGACAGACGAGCCTTGCTCTTAGC
This sequence comes from Alistipes sp., assembly GCA_045654285.1. Lineage (GTDB taxonomy): Bacteria > Bacteroidota > Bacteroidia > Bacteroidales > Rikenellaceae > Alistipes. The sequence goes on from JAZONC010000018.1 coordinate 188,307, forward strand.
ACGACGACCCGAGGGCGACATACGCACCCACTCGAGCTCGCGCTCCAAAGTCTTACGACGCTTCGACTCCTGCTTCTCCTCCATAGCCAAACGCTTGGTCTTCTGATCGAGCCAACCAGAGTAGTTACCCTTCCAGGGAATACCCTCGCCACGGTCGAGCTCCAGAATCCAACCAGCTACATTATCCAGGAAGTAACGGTCGTGCGTTACGGCGATAACTGTACCCTTATACTGCTGCAAGTGCTGCTCCAACCAGTCGATAGACTCGGCGTCGAGGTGGTTGGTAGGCTCATCCAAAAGAAGCACATCGGGCTGTTGCAACAATAGACGACACAATGCCACACGGCGACGCTCACCACCCGACAGTACTGCTACATTCTGGTCGGGATCGGGACAACGCAGTGCATCCATTGCACGCTCCAATACGCTATCGAGCTCCCAGCCGTTCACCTGATCAATCTGCTCGTAAACTACGCCCTGACGCTCGATGAGTGCATTCATCTCGTCATCCGACATAGGCTCGCAGAGCTTCATATTAATCTCCTCGTACTCCTTCAACAGGGCAACTGTTGCGGCGCAACCCTCCTCGACAATCTCGCGTACGGTCTTTGAGTCATCGAGCTGAGGCTCCTGCTCCAAATAACCTACCGAGTAGCCAGGTGAGAATACCACTTCTCCCTGATAATTCTTATCGATTCCAGCGATGATCTTCATCAAGGTAGACTTACCCGAGCCGTTCAAACCGATGATACCAATCTTCGCTCCATAGAAGAACGAGAGATAGATGTTGTTCAATACTTTTTTCTGATTGGTGAAGGTTTTCGACACGCCCACCATCGAAAAGATAATTTTTTCGTCTGCCATAATATATATTTTGTTTTTAATTTTTCCGCATATAGTTTGCAAATATACAAAACTATCGTATCAAAACCAACCCCAATAACCATTTTACGCGTTTTCACCTTAAATATATTAACTTTTACGATGCTAAACGCCACTCCTTAATTGCACTATAAGTCTTAATAATAGCACTATAAAATTTAATAATCACAAACTTATTGACTGGTGTGAATTTTAGTATATCTTTGCAATAGGAAAACAGAAAATTTCATTAACACATAAAACAGACAAAACTATGAAAAGCATTAAAGGAACTTTGACCGAGAAGAATCTTTTGAAATCATTTGCAGGCGAGAGCCAGGCACGCAACCGTTACACTTTCTTCGCAAGCGTAGCAAAGAAGGAGGGTTTTGAGCAGATTTCAGGTGTATTTATGGAGACTGCAGAGCAGGAGAAGGAGCACGCAAAGCGTTTCTTCAAGTACCTCGAGGGTGGCGATGTTGAGATTACTGCAACATACCCCGCAGGTAAGATCGGCACAACTGCCGAGAACTTGGTAGCAGCCGCTGCTGGCGAGCACGAGGAGTGGGATCTTCTCTACGCAGAGTTTGCACGCGTAGCCGACGAGGAGGGCTTTGCTGAGATCGCTGAGACTTTCCGTCAGATTGCAAAGGTTGAGGCTGAGCACGAGCGTCGTTACCTCAAGCTTTTGGAGCGCGTAACCGACGGTACCGTATTCGTTCGCGATAATGAGATTTGGTGGCAGTGCCGTAACTGCGGTTACACTCTGCTGGCAAAGGAGGCTCCCATCAAGTGTCCCGCTTGCGCACATCCTCAGGCATTCTTCGAGCCTAAGAAGGAGAACTATTAGTATTTCAACATAATCAAGATAGTGGATTTGTTATTTAATTGAGGAGATTACCCCGCCAAAGAGTGGGGTAATCTTATTTTTATGCCCATATAACAAAAAAACGGGCGAGCTACACAGCCCGCCCGCATCCACACAAGTCGAATATTAGAAGTTATATTGAACCATAAGGCTCAGGCGATTAGCCTCACCCATCTGGCCGTTCATATTCTTGCGTGAGCCGTGCAGATACTCCAACGCTATGCGACAGTTAGCCGTAGCCTGCATAAAAACATTACCGAAGATATATGTACCGCGTTTATATTGATCCTCGGCATAAAAACCATTATGGCGCTCAATACGAACAGTTGAGTAACCACCTGATATCCAAAACTTAGACGGAATTACATTAAGCTGTCCAGCCGCCTGCCAAGCCCACATAGGCATTGTTTGTATGCTCTCGGGGTGGAGAGGATTGGGCGTAAAGTCAAGACCGCTACCTGCCAAATCCTGAATGTAGGGAGTTATGCCTTTGCCATAGATACCATTACCATAGAGTGTAAACCAGCGACCCAACTCAATATGTGTGCTGGCCTGCACACCCCAGCCAAAGAGGCTTGTATTCTTATCAGTTGTGGCATTATGCAGATACATATTGCGGAACACAGCCGATGCACGAAAGTGGCTCTGACGATTCTCGCCCCACGAATACTGCAAATATACGGGGATGTCGGGCACACGCTGAGCAAGAGGCAAGAAGTTCTCGCCATAAGTTCCGCTCACCACAGGCATCTCGGCCGCAACGGCCGCCTGCAGATGATCATCGGCAAACGAGAGTTCGTAGCGCAACAGAGTGGCAAAGCTAAAGTTGTAGGCATTAGGACCCTGGTGGTCGATGGTTTCGGGTGCCGCCAAAAGGTCGCAGAAGGTAGTTACATCACGACCCGCCGTAAATCCCAGCAGCGACACATAAGCCGAACGCAGATGAGGTGTATAACTAAACTCCTCACCACCGCGGAAATCCATATCAACATATGCTACAACGCGTCCCAAAACATCAGAATTGATTATAGCCTTAGTAAATAGGCGCGATGCGCTGGCATCCATCATCACACGCTGACGATTGGCATAGGTTGCCGACATAGGAATATCATAGGGGATAAAGTCTATATTATCCACCGCACCCTTCAGATCGTAGCTCGTACGGAAGTTAATCTCACCACCAATACCCAGCGAGAAACGATTATTCTTCGTCGAAAAGACTATCTGCGGATTGTGCAACTGCTGAAAACCCTCGCGACGAGTAGCAGCGAAATCCTCACGCGCATATTGAGCTGCCATACTACGCTGTGCGACAGCCTGCTGCATAGGGCAAGAGATAGTGTCGATTTGCTCATAGGAAATCATATACACGGTTGGCTTGCTACGCAAATGTTTATGGCCATAGCGCTGTGCCGTTGCACTTCCGATGCACAACATCGCCAACATAATAGCCGATAAGAGTCTAATTTTTTTCATAAGCGAAATGTTTTAGTGTATTCTAAATTTAATTTGTATCTTTGTTACGCCCACTAACACGCTATTGGGGTGTTGCGGGGTAATGCCGACTGAGCAGATTTTTGCAACTTATATGCCAAATGCAGCGAAGAGCTTTTTGCTCTCTGCACAACAATGATTTTCAGGATGAAATGGGTAATGCTTGCGTGTTCACTGGTTATGATGTGGCTCGATTATCGTGCTACAACTCGTAGTGTACCAGCCGACAATCAAACAATGTTTCGTCGCACGATAGCACTACTGTGGATACTCGATATGATGACTTTCATATATAGCGGCTTCACTCACCTCTTTTGGCGCGACAACCCTACCTGGATGGTAATGGCAGCTATGTGGCTGAACCTTGCGTATATGATACTTGTTATCGCCCGTGGCCCATTAATGATGGCTATCGCCTTCACCCGAAGCACTTTTTTGCGCGTCCTTGGCGTGATGATATGGATATGCGCCGCAACATTATTTACCTTTGGTGCCCGCATAACTCGCACCGATTATATTGTAAATAAAGTAACAATTAACAGCGCAAGCCTACCCAAAACATTTGACGGTTATCGCATATTGCAACTATCCGATCTACATATCGGATCGCTGATAAACCCCGAAGTTGAGTTAGCTACGATAGTTGACATCTGCAACGCACAACACGCTGATATGATAGCCTTTACGGGTGATCTAATCGACATACGCCATAGCGAGCTAACGCCCAACATTACTCAGCACCTACAACGCCTGCAAGCCACCGACGGAGTATTTGCCGTAACAGGCAATCGCGACCGAGGCGTAGCCATACGCGACACGCTAACCATCACAACAGCCTATACCACCGCTAGCGTCATTGCAACAGAACGAGCGATGGGGTGGCAAGTGTTGGATAATTACTCCACTCATATTCACCGTGGTAATGATTCAATAAGTATAACAGGTATTTCGTTCTCTCACATTCTGCAAGATAAGCGCCACTCATCGAGACTTCCAAGCATTGATATTACTGACGCACACGCCAATATCACTGCCGAAGAGTTCAACATCACACTATCGCACATACCGCAACTATGGGAGACCTTTCTCGATAGCTACGATGCTGACCTAACACTTTCGGGGCATGTACACGCTATGCAGATGAAACTTCCGATAGGGGAGCGCGGCATATCTCCATCACGCCTGCTATATAAGCGTTGGAGCGGATTATACGAGGAGCAGGGGCATTGGCTCTACATTAACGACGGCATAGGTAGTTCGATGTATCCGATGCGTATTGGCGCTAAGCCCGAAATTACTATCATTGGGCTACGCTGCAAGTAACAAATGTTCAACAAGTATTTTTTAGATATTATAGTATTATTAGTCGGACTCTATTTTCTGGCGTGCATATTTGCGGCCATAGCAATGAATTCTTAGCACTCAAATTCTATTGATAATATATTTCGTCGCTGCATATATCGGCATCGAGTGCCAATACCGCCGCGACACTTAACCCACACATAATAGGGCAGTTACTCGGATATAAATTTTACCAGATATTTTTTACACCAAAAAAACGATAAATTTATTTGCAGTTTTCGATTTTTGTACTACCTTTGCATTCGCAATCAGCAATTGGTGCGTTAGTTCAGCTGGTTAGAATACGTGCCTGTCACGCACGGGGTCAGGGGTTCGAGTCCCCTACGCACCGCGAAACGACTTACAGAAATGTGGGTCGTTTTTTTGTTATTCGGCTTCGCGCAAGCGCGATCGAGTCCCCTACGCACCGCAAAAATTCTAAGCAATTTAAAGCAAAGTCCTAAAGTTCAAAACTTTGTAACTTTTTTCTCGCTATTTTGAGTAGGCAAAATATAGCATTTTGTAGGAGATTTGAGTTGGAGAACTTGTTGGACTTATATTTAGCAAAAAAGTCCAACGGTTAGCGATAGTATAACGCATAGAACAGAAAATTTTTCATGCTGAGATAGTTGTTGATGTGCAGAAGTTGAAAAGTGAAACTGCCCGATACAAACAAATACCACTTATCGCAAACTTTGTAGATAATGAGGAGCAAGACCGTATGATGGAAATTGTTCAAGAGAATTATGAACGCATAAAATCTGAAACGACTCAAATTGTTAGTGAAGAGATTGAACGAATAAAGAGGGATTCTGTATTGTGTAAATTATTAGGGCAATAGCGTTTATCATATTCCCAAATGCTTATTATTGATTTTTGAGTCATTGTGTTAAATTAGATTTGACTCAATTTTATAATAAATAATGAAGCAAGGATTATGATATCAATAAAGTTAAAGTTTAGAGCCTCATCTATAGAGGGCAAAGAAGGCAGCCTCTACTATCAGGTGATTTACAACAGAGTGGTAAGACAAATTTCTACACCTTATCGTATTCTCGTTGAAGAATGGGATGCCGAAAAGGATGAACTTGTTATAAAACAGCCATCGCAACGGGCCAATTATCTAGAATCCATAAGGAAATGTATTTGTAACGATATTGAGCGACTAAAAAATACGGTCAGCATACTAACTGTAACGAGTACTTCATTTACGGTTGATATGATAGTCGGAGAGTTTAAGAAACGGGCTTCGGGCAAATCCTTCTTCACTTACATGGAGCGTATGGTTGCACAATATTGGCGACAAGGTCAATATAGAACAAGTGAAACATATTCAACTACACTGAATAGTTTTCGCAGGTTTCGAGGCGATGTGGATGTAAAGTTAGAAGATGTAAATTCGGAACTATTGGAGGCATATGAAAGTTATCTGAAACAAAATAGTTTATCCCCTAACACTATTTCATTTTATATGAAACATCTGAGAGCCGTATATAATCGAGCAGTTGATGATGAATTAATTGCGGATAAACGACCTTTTAAGCGAGTCTCGACATCAATTGAAAAGACCCCTAAACGAGCAATCTCGTTAAAAGTCATCAAGCGACTCAAAGCGTTGGATTGTAGCCATAATCCGTCACGAAGATTTGCACGAGATATGTTCCTTTTTAGCTTCTACACGAGAGGAATGTCATTTGTAGATATAGCATACTTACAGAAAAAGAATCTGAAAGGAGATGTCTTATTTTATCGGCGTAAGAAGACCAATCAGCAACTGACCATACATTGGGAGTCGTGTATGCAGGATATTTTGAAGTCATACGTAGCGGATACATCTTCTCCTTATCTGTTCTCCATTATTAAAGAGCCTGAGAGAAATCCGCGAAAGCAATATCAAAATGCTCTGTTTCTGATAAATCGCCATCTAAAGGATATTGGCAAAGGCTTAGGTTTACATCAGCCACTTACAATGTATTGCGCTCGACATTCGTGGGCGAGTATTGCTCGCGATGAGGGTATCCCGTTGTCTGTTATAAGTGAAGGAATGGGTCACGATTCGGAAAAGACAACACAAATCTATTTGGCATCTCTAAAAACAGAGGTGATAGATAAAGCCAATCGTAAAATATTAAAGTTGTTGTAATGAGCAAACACAAAATCGGGAGTCGGAAGACTCCTTTTTTATTACTGTTAACTTGGTGATTTGTTTAGCAGAAAGATTAATCTTCTCAAAGAAGATTGAGCAAAAATTGAAAACATCTATATCTTCTCAAAGAAGATTGATATTTTTTATATGATTTGAGTAATAGGGAATTATGTTAGATTGGGGTATTAGAATTGCTAAACATGCTTTGCAAATCCATTCTTCGCACTACTAAAAATAGGAACATTTAAGCAATTCTATGATTTTTCTTCCGCAAAAATTGCTCTAATTGAGATATTTTGCTTACATTTGTAATTGAATATACATCTTCTTTGAGAAGATTGGCATTTCAGTGTAGTATGAACACTGCTAAAATACATAAGTTGCATTTTTTAATATACAACATCTATAGTAGGCGTAATAACCTGAAACATAGGAGGAAGAATCCTGTTTCGGGGAGCCGAGAGAATATACCTGCTGCAAATTTCACCTCATGTTAATCGAAGAGAAACTGGCTAATACGAGCAATGAAGAACCTGCCTGGTTTGCGATGAGCGCAACTTTTGGTAGGTCTATTAAAGCTAAGGCTTTTCTCGAAAGTAAAGATGTCAAGTGCTTCGTTCCAATGAGGTACGAGATGATTAACGATAGTAAGAAAGGCAAGATAAGGAAACTCATACCTGCAATTAACAATCTAATTTTTGTTTATGCTACCAAAGGGCAAATTCAAACCTTAAAGGTTCGCATGGAATATCTCCAATATCTCACAATCCCTGAAAACGGTAAGAATATACCTATCATTGTTCCAGAACACCAAATGCAGCAATTCATTGCAGTGTGTGATACATACGATGATAATTTAGTTTACCTATCTCCCAATGAAATCAAACTTGAAAAGGGTACTCCAGTAAAAATCATTGGAAGTGCATTCGATGGAATTGAAGGCACCTTTGTCAAAGTTGATGGGGCCCGCAAGAAAAAGGTCGTAGTGTTGGTTCAAGGGGTTACAGCAGTGATGATTGTAGAGTTTGAAGATGGATACCTACAAGTCCTAGAATAAATCAAATCGTTATAACTATGGCAACCTCAAGTGCAATAAACATCATGTTTGATAAACTCAATACTCTTCTAACGAAGGACTTGAATAACATATTGAAAAACGAGTTGCACAATGAAAACAAAGTGAATCTCTATGGTGTAGGTGAATATTGGGTGGCGTTTGAGAAATCTGCTTATCTGCTTGAACAAATGATTCACGAAGATGATGCGCCTATGGTACTTCACATAAAGGAACATCCATTTCCCGTGATGATGCACAATATCCATTACCATCGGATTGATGATATGTGTCGTAAACATATTATGGCTAAAAAAAGTTTGGAATTTCTTCAGTTTGTAACACACCCAATAGATGATAATTCTTATGCCAAATGGTATAGAGAATATGCGGTGGATGCATAAAAATATATTTCTTGAATTGTTAACAAATTAGACAGTATTTGATTTAACGCCTTGCCTTTTAGCAATAGTAGTCTTGCTTGCTATCCTTACATATCTGTTCGAGCACAGAGATATAGGTCCAGACAACAAAGAGTATTACAACGAAGATGGAGATCACTATTATTACGACCGCAAATTAATTCGATACAAGCAACAACAGAAATCAAATACAAACAATAGATTATTTCCAAAGTAAATACTACCCCAATACAGCAGTTATATGAATTCGGAGTTAATCACATTCAACGAAACACAAAACAATAAATCTACGATTCACTTGTATTTCAACGAAGAGATGCATTCGTGGATTGCATACGGATATTCGGCATATTCATTAAGGCTGGTAATTAAATGTAAATTTATCGATAGCATTCGTGGATTCTCAACAACGATGCAGATGCCATATACTGTTGTGAACAAGGATATACTTAAAAGATTATGCGCTGACATCCCTGTTACAAAGATTGAAGACGAATACTATATAGTAAGTGTCCCTGAAGAGTTTGATTCCAACGACTACAAGCAATGGGTAAATAAACTCAAAGAGGAACTTGCTGCTAACGGAGGTTTTAATACTCTAACTCACATTAGCCATCTTGTTCCTAAAGATAAATTTATCAAGGACGGTATGAGTTCATTCTCTCGTAACTCAAAGAGATTGTTTGATATGGTTGCATCATTTGTAGCATTGATCGTATTTTCTCCGCTATTTTTGATTTGCACAATTCTCGTCAGAAGAGAAGATGGAGGTCCCGCTATTTTCAAACAAGAGCGTATTGGGCGTTTTGGGCGTCCATTCAATATCTATAAATTCCGCACAATGAGATTGGATGCAGAGGCTATGGGTCCCCAGCTAAGCCACGGAGGAGGAGACAACGACCCCCGTCTAACAAAAGTAGGAAAGTTCCTTCGTGCACACCATCTTGATGAGTTACCCCAGCTTTGGAATGTATTTATCGGAGATATGGCATTTGTTGGACCTCGTCCAGAGCGTAAATTTTATATTGACCAAATTATTGAAAATGACAAGCGATATGAGTATCTCTATCAGATCCGTCCGGGAGTAACCTCGTATGCCACTTTCTACAATGGTTATACCGATACTATGGAGAAGATGTTACGCCGATTGGAATACGACCTATACTACCTTGGTCATCGCTCGTGGATGTTTGATATAGAGATTCTTGCACGCACATTCTTTGGAATTGTAGGTGGCAAGAAGTTTTAAAACTAATTTGTTATTATGAGAATAGCAGTAGCAGGAACAGGATATGTAGGTTTATCGATAGCCACTCTGCTGGCACAGCACAATGAGGTTGTGGCAGTGGATGTTATTCCCGAGAAAGTTGCTGCGATAAATAATAGAATATCTCCAATTAGGGACGAATATATTGAGAAATATTTTTCAGAGAAAGAACTAAGACTTTATGCCACATTAAACGCAAGGGAGGCATATAGCAATACTGATTATGTTGTTGTTGCCGTTCCGACAAATTATGATAGTCAAAAGAACTTCTTTGACACATCATTAGTGGAGCAAATAATAAGCGAAATAGCAGAGAGTAATCCTAACGCAACAATTGTAATTAAATCGACAGTTCCTGTTGGATACACCGATGGCATAAGCAAGAAATTTAAATCAAACATCATTCTATTCTCGCCCGAGTTCCTGCGTGAAAGCAAAGCCCTTTACGACAATCTTTATCCAAGTAGAATAATCGTTGGATACAACAAAGATAATGGAGATACGATAAAAGTTGCAACAGAGTTTGCTCAACTGCTTAAACAAGGAGCCATAAAGGATGATGTGGAGACTCTGATAATGGGAGTTACCGAGGCGGAGGCGGTTAAGTTATTTTCAAATACATATTTAGCGCTACGCATAAGCTACTTTAACGAATTAGACACATATGCAGCTTCAAAAGGGCTTGACACCAAAAGTATCATCGAGGGTGTAGGACTAGACCCTCGCATCGGCACGCACTACAACAATCCATCGTTTGGCTATGGCGGCTACTGCTTGCCAAAGGATACCAAGCAGTTGCTTGCAAACTATCAAGATGTACCGCAGAATATGATGACAGCAATTGTTGAGAGTAACCGCACAAGAAAAGATTTTATTGCAGATCAGGTGTTGGCGAAGGCTGGGTATTATGTTGGATCGAGCGTGTGGGATGAGGGCGCAGAGAAAGAATGTGTTATCGGTGTTTATCGTTTAACGATGAAATCTAATTCGGATAACTTCCGCCAGAGTGCTATTCAGGGTATAATGAAGCGTATCAAGGCAAAGGGTGCGGAGGTAATCATTTATGAGCCTACACTCGAAGATGGCACAACATTCTTCGGAAGCCTTGTAGTGAATAATTTGGCAGAGTTCAAGACTCGCTCACAGGCAATTATTGCCAACCGTTACGATGCATCTCTTGATGATGTAAAGGATAAGGTTTATACACGTGATATTTTCCAAAGAGATTAATCTTATAAAATTATATGAAAGGAATCGTCCTCGCAGGTGGTAGTGGTACACGACTGTATCCCATCACAAAAGGTATCTCAAAACAATTAATGCCAATTTATGACAAACCGATGGTTTATTATCCCATCTCAGTTTTGATGTTGGCGGGTATTCGTGAGATATTGATTATCTCAACACCTCACGATCTGCCAGGATTCAGGCGTCTGCTTGGCGATGGTAGCGACTACGGTGTAAAGTTCGAGTATGCTGAGCAGCCAAGCCCAGATGGTTTGGCGCAGGCATTCACCATCGGAGCTGATTTTATTGGTGATGAT
>JAZONC010000019.1:0-117313 GCA_045654285.1 Alistipes sp.
TGGTTGATTGTAATCTGACCATTACCCGGCTTCACGAATACGCGAGCCACAGCAGCCTTACGGCGACCTACGGTGTTTACAACTTCCATACTTCTTACTTAATCTCGTTTAACTTAATTTCCTTAGGGTTCTGTGCAGCGTGAGGATGCTCAGCGCCTGCATAAACCTTCAAATTCTTGAGGATAGCGTCGCCAAGACGAGTCTTGGGCAACATACCCTTTACAGCGTGCTCGATTACGAACTCAGGCTTCTTAGCCAAGTAGTCCGCAGGAGTAGCAAAACGCTGACCACCGGGATAACCAGTGTGACGTACATAGACCTTGTCGGTCATCTTGTCGCCCGTGAGCTTCACCTTCTCGGCGTTGATAACGATAACATAATCACCGCAATCAACGTGAGGAGTGTAGCCGGGCTTGTTCTTACCACGCAGGATCTTTGCTACCTGCGAAGCAAGACGTCCCAATACCTCATTGGTAGCGTCGATTACGACCCACTCTTTCTGAACCGTAGCGGCGTTCAATGAGATAGTTTTGTAACTTCTTGAATCCATCTTTTACGTTTAAGTTAATAACTTGTTTTGTAATCCTATTCCCATATATTTATGGGCGTGCAAAGATAGTAATTATTTTTAAGATTACCCAATATCCCTTAAAATTATTTATAACTTTCTAAAATTTACTCCCATAACACACAAAAATGGGGCTTTCTTGGCCCCATTTTGCTACATATTGAGTAAAAATTCGGTTAAAACATCGTCTTTGGCCTCTATCGGAGTAGCTCGTCGCTCTCGTCCGACAGCCTCGGCGAGCGACTTTGGTAGCGCAGGCACGACACCTGCGGCACGCTCAACGACCTCTCCAAACTTGGCCGCGTGAGCCGTCGAGAGATAGAATCCATCAACCGCGAGCTCTTTCGATGCCAGATAACCCACAGCACTATGCGGATCGGAGATGTAACCATACTTGCGATAAATCTCATCTATGGCCTCAGTTATCTGCCTATCATCACACGAGAAGCCTCGCACCTCGGCTTGCAATACCTTAACATCGCCATCACAGAGAGTCATCATACGCTCGAAGTTGCTCGGATTACCCACATCCATTGCGTTGGCCAATGTCTGCACCGATGCACGCGGGTTATACTCTCCTGTCTGCAGGAACTCAGGCACCACATCGTTGGCATTAGAGGCCGCCACAAAACCCTTCAACGGAAGTCCCATTCGTCGAGCAAGCATACCTGCGGCCAGGTTACCATAGTTGCCACTCGGCACCACCACCTCGGGCATATCTCGTCCTGTCATCTTCTTCCAGTTGCAATAGCCGTAGAAGTAGTAGAACGACTGCGGAATCCAACGCAGAAGATTTATAGAGTTTGCCGAAGTGATGCGCACCCGCTCGCGTAAAGCATAATTCTGGAACATCGACTTGACCATACGCTGACAATCGTCGAATGTACCCGCCACCTTCAATGGATGGATATTACCGCCGAGCGTTGTCATCTGCGCCTCCTGCAGGGGACTCACCTTACCATCGGGATAGAGAATAACCACGCGCACACCCTCCACGCCATAGAAGCCTTGCGCCACGGCACTACCCGTATCACCCGATGTGGCGGTGAGAATAATTAATTCACCATCTTTATTGAGCAAGCCTGTCATTCGCCCCATAAAGCGAGCTCCGAAATCCTTAAATGCGTGCGTAGGGCCGTGGAAGAGTTCCAAAGTGGAGAAATCATCACCCATAGGCTTCAGCGCTATGGGAAAGTCGTAAGCGCCTCGTACCACACTCTCCAAATCCTCGGCCGACACATCGTCGAAAAGAAGTTGGGCCAAATAGAGTGCCATATCGGCATACGACTGCTCGGCCAAAGCCTCCACTCGCTGCATATCGACTTGCGGAATTCGTTCGGGCAGAAAAAGACCTCCATCAGCCGCCAAGCCCATAAATGCCGCATCGGCAAGCGCCACGCGTTTCTGCTCTCTATCTCGTGTACTATAATATTTCATACCCAAACCTCTTTACTCGTTCAACACTCGTGCGCCCTGATTCGACACCTTGCTAACATATATATCAGAATCTACGCCCTGCTGAGCAAAGTGCTCGTGCATAATCTCACCTATGCGAGCCGCCACCGACATATCGGCCGAAAGTGTGAATACCGACGGACCCGCACCCGAGATATTGAATGCCAGCGCACCTGCCGCCATCACTTTCTCGCGCAACTCGTCAAAACCAGGAATAAATTGTTTGCGGTGAGGCTCCACAACCACATCACGCATAGCACGGCCAACAAGATATACATCCTTTAGAGCCAAGCCTGCAACCAGACCTGCCACATTACCCCACTGCTCAACGGCTGTACGCAGAGGTATATCTTTGGGCAATACCTCACGAGCCATACGAGTGCTGACCATTATGGCAGGATGTGCCACCGAGCAACAGAAGTTATCGGGTACAGGCAGGCGAACAATATCCACTGGATGATAACCACGCAACAGCACAACGCCACCCAACAACGACGGGCCCACATTATCGGCGTGAGGAGTGCCTCCGCTGATGAGCTTCTCGCCCTCCATAGCAAACTCTACCAACTGCTCGTCGGTGAAGGGACGACCAAGAGCCTCGTTGAGTGCATAGACAGCGGCTGCGGACGAAGCGGCACTCGAACCTATACCGCTACCCGGCGAAATCTTCTTCTCGATGCTCACCTTCACTCTGCAACTCTTTCCATAAGCGGCCAACAAAGCACGAATGGCGGGAGTAACAACATTCTTATCCACATCGTCGGGCAACTCAACATCGGTGAGATTTTCAATCTCGAGGCCATCGCCCTCGGCAACCTCCACACTCAACACATCGCCAACACCCTCAAGCGTCATACCCATTATATCGAAGCCGCAACCCATATTAGCGACAGTTGCGGGCGCAAATACTCTTACCTTATTCATCGCAATAGACTTTATCATCATCTCTTTGATACGCATCACACGAGCGCACCTTATATACTAAGATGAAGTGTTATAAAATATGTTACTTATGATTTTTAGGCCGAACCCTGCATCCTCGGCAGGGTAATATGACAACAGAAGTGCCCATTCGGCAAAAGAAAACTACACCCCCATAGGGGTAATCGTAGTAGTGGTGGTTGACGTCAGAATACCGATAGACGACAATGTAGCCGCGATTGTGATCGTAGCCAGCGTTGAAGTTGTATGTCGGTGAATTCTCATCGTTTTACCATTTGCTTAATACAAATATATATTAAGTTTTTTTAATATGCAACTTTTTAGTAAAAAATATTACAAACTATTAGCCAAATACACTTCCAATGCACCACAACAAAGACATATACTCATATATACCAACAACTTACGCCTATTATAATTTATCACACCGCATTTTTCGACAAAGAATAGGCGCTACACCCCACCCTATCCAATCTTTAATCTTTTATCTCGGCTCTTTCATCATTCACAAAACAAAACGGCTCTCCCCCGAAGGGAAGAGCCTTATATAGTAATATATATAGGTATATATTATCCGAGGAATGCCAACAAAATACCAGCGGCAACGGCAGAACCGATTACACCTGATACATTGGGACCCATAGCGTGCATCAACAAGAAGTTTGAAGGATTCTCAGCCTGACCAACCTTCTGCGATACGCGGGCAGCCATAGGCACAGCCGATACACCTGCAGAACCAATCAGCGGGTTGATCTTCTCCTTAGAGAACATATTCATAACCTTTGCCAAGATAACACCAGCACCAGTACCCAAGCAGAATGCGGTTACACCGAGTACCATAATACCGATAGTCTGCCAGTTAAGGAAGTTAGCTGCGGTAGCGGTAGCACCTACTGAAATACCGAGGAAGATGGTAACGATGTTCATCAACTCGTTCTGAACAGTCTTGCTCAAACGCTCAACAACACCGCACTCCTTCATCAAGTTACCCAACATCAAGCAACCAATCAAGGGAGCTGCAGAGGGCAACAACAATGAGATGATCATTGTCATAGCGATGGGGAACACAATCTTCTCAGTCTTCGATACGGTACGCAACTGCTTCATCACGATCTGACGCTCAGCCTTAGTAGTCAAAGCCTTCATAATGGGGGGCTGGATTACAGGCACCAACGCCATATATGAGTAAGCGGCAACTGCGATGGGACCCAACAACTGGGGAGCCAACTTCGAAGTAAGGTAGATAGCGGTAGGACCGTCAGCACCACCGATGATACCGATTGAACCAGCCTCAGCGGGAGTAAAGCCCATAGCCGATGCACCCAAGAAGGTAGCAAAGATACCGAACTGAGCAGCAGCACCCAACAACAAGCTCTTGGGGTTAGCAATCAGCGGACCGAAGTCGGTCATAGCACCTACACCTACGAAAATCAAGCAAGGATAGATACCGAGCTTAACACCGAGGTAGAGGAAGTCGATAAGACCACCCACGCGGTCGAACGATGTGCCGTCGATAGTCCAGTGTACGTGACCATCAGCAAACAACTCGGTGTGATAAAGACCTGCACCCGGGAGGTTGGTCAAAAGCATACCGAAGGCAATAGGCAAGAGCAACAAGGGCTCGAACTGCTTAACAATAGCCAAGTAGAGCAGCAGGCAAGAGATAATCAACATAACCAGCACACGCCAGTCGCTGATGATACCGCTAAAACCAGACTGATCCACGAAATTCATCAAAGACTCGCCCAAGTTGATGTCAGCATCAACTACCTCAGTGGCAGCCGACGCGGCGCTCATCATCTCGGGGCTTGCTGATGCCTGCACCGACAGACCCAAAAGGCCCACGGTGAGCAACAGCATCATATATTTCATCACTTTCTTCATTGGTCTAACATTTTAAGGTTATGCCAAATCGATAAGTGCGTCACCCTGCTGTACTGCCTGACCTGCTGAAACGTGAACAGCGGCTACGGTACCATCGGCGGGAGCGAGGATCTCGTTCTCCATCTTCATAGCCTCGATAACTGCCAACTGCTGACCAGCCTTAACAGCGTCGCCAGCCTTAACATTGATTGATACAACGCTACCAGGCAGGGGAGCGGTGATTGAGTTAGCACCAGCGGCAGCCTTAGGTGCTGCAGGAGCAGCGGCGGGAGCAGCGGCAGGAGGAGCAGCCTTGGGGGCAGCTACACGAGGTACTGAAGAAACAGCCTCTGAACGCTCTACATCGATAGTGTACTTCTTACCGTTGAGTTCCACCTCTGCAACGTTGTGCTCAACCTCGGTGATGGTAGCCTCATAGTGCTTACCATTGATATTGAAATTTAATTTCTGCATTTTCCTAATTGATTAGAAGATTATACTTTTCTGATTCCACGGTGAATATGCTACATCGTCGTGACGGAATGTAAGAACATCGCTCTCCTCGTCGTGCTGGTTGTAGAATGTATGCAAAACGTAAGCGATAGCGGCCATATCCGTCTCGTCAGTAGCCTCCTCAGCCTTTGCCGCAGGAGCCGCAACGGGCGCCTGAGCCTTGGGTTTCTGCACAAAGATTACACCGAAGCCCTTCACGATAAATATCAACAATACAAGTACTGCAAATACCAATCCGAAGCCGACACCGGTAATCAACAATGCATTACCCCAGTTAACTGCTAAAAATGTCATATGCTTTCAACTGTTTTATTACAAAGGAATATTAGAGTGCTTCTTAGCAGGGTTAACCTCACGCTTAGTCTTCAATGACTCCAAAGCGCGGATTACGCGGAAGCGAGTGTTACGGGGCTCGATAACATCATCGATATAGCCGTAGCGAGCTGCGTTGTAGGGGTTAGAGAACTTATCCTTGTACTCCTGCTCCTTCTCGGCAACGAACTTAGCCTTCTCCTCAGCATTCTCGAATGCGGCCAAAGCCTTAGCGTGAAGTACCTCAACAGCACCGCTTGCACCCATAACTGCGATCTCAGCTGAAGGCCAAGCGTAGTTGATATCACCACGGATGTGCTTAGATGACATAACGATGTAAGCACCACCGTAAGCCTTACGCAATGTAACAGTTACCTTAGGTACAGTAGCCTCGCAGTATGCGAACAAGAGCTTAGCACCGTGAGTAATTACGCCACCATCCTCCTGACCTGTACCGGGCAAGAAACCGGGAACATCAACCAAAGTAACGATAGGAATGTTGAACGCGTCGCAGAAACGAACGAAGCGAGCAGCCTTGCGGCTAGCGTTAATATCGAGCACACCTGCCATAAAGTTAGGCTGGTTAGCGATGATACCTACGCTCTGACCGTTGAAGCGAGCAAAGCAAGTGATGATGTTCTTTGCATATGATGCAGCGCTCTCCAAGTACTCGCCGTTATCAACGATACCACGGATAACCTCGTACATATCGTAGGGCTTGTTGGGGTTGTCGGGAATAATCTCGTTCAAGATATCCTCCTTACGAGCGATGTCGTCGGTGCAAGGAACGCAGGGAGCATCCTCCATATTGTTCTGAGGCATATATGAGAGCAAGCCGCGGATCAATGCGATACCCTCCTCCTCAGTGTCAACTGCGAACTGAGCAACACCAGACTTAGTAGTGTGCATATCAGCACCACCCAACTGCTCCTGAGTTACATCCTCACCAGTAACGGTCTTAACAACCTTGGGACCTGTAAGGAACATATTAGAAGTCTGACGACGCATAATGATGAAGTCGGTGAGTGCGGGTGAATAAACTGCACCACCTGCGCAAGGACCGAAGATAGCAGAGATCTGGGGAATAACACCAGAAGCCATTACATTACGCTGGAAAATGTTAGCGTAACCAGCCAAAGCGTTTACACCCTCCTGGATACGAGCACCACCTGAATCGTTCAAACCGATGCAGGGAGCACCGTTACGCATAGCCATATCCATCACCTTGCAGATCTTGTCAGCGAGTGAGATAGAGAGTGAACCCGCTGTTACGGTGAAGTCCTGTGCGAACACATACACCAAACGGCCCTCGATGGTACCATAACCTGTTACAACACCGTCACCGAATGTGTGCTTCTTCTCCATACCAAAATCGTAGCAACGGTGAGTTACGAACATATCGAACTCCTCGAAGCTACCCTCATCCAAGAGCATCTGAATACGCTCACGCGCAGTATACTTACCCTTCTCGTGCTGTTTCTGGATAGCCTTCTCACCGCCGCCCATACGAGCAATCTCGCGGTTCTCGATCAATTTGGCTACCTGCTGTTTTTGAATTTCGCTCATAGCAAACTTTATATTGATTATTTAATTGATTATTTGTTCTTATCCTCGCACAACTCTGTCAAAATACCCTGAGTTGACTTGGGGTGCAGGAATGCGATAGTCAGACCCTCAGCGCCCTTGCGGGGAGTCTTATCGATGAGGCTTACACCCTGTGCCTCGGCGTCAGCCAACTGCTCCTCGATATTCTCGCAAGCAAGAGCCATATGGTGAATACCTACG
Organism: Alistipes sp.; assembly: GCA_045654285.1. Lineage (GTDB taxonomy): Bacteria > Bacteroidota > Bacteroidia > Bacteroidales > Rikenellaceae > Alistipes. The sequence goes on from JAZONC010000019.1 coordinate 7,439, forward strand.
CCACGCTTCTCGATGTACTTTGCAATGGTAGAGTCCTCTGAAGTGGGCTCCAACAACTCGATTTTGGTCTGACCGATCATAAAGAACGCGGTCTTAACCTTCTGATCTGCAACCTCCTCGATTGCATAACACTTCAGACCCAAAACATTCTCCCAATAGGGAATTGCCTCCTCAAGGCTCTTCACTGCGATACCAAGATGCTCGATGTGTGAAACTTTCATAATTTAAGAGTTTAATAGTTGTATTTTTGTATGTAAATTTTGAATTATCTCTATCGTTGCATTAAACTCCACAAAGTTACGAGTAAATTATGAAATAAGAAAATTTTTGCACGCTTTATAAACTATTTTTAACAACAATTTAACTTTGGTTTGTTTCTTTGTGCGAAAGTTGCTAAATTCGCTCCCGACAAAGCTCCCAACAAACGATGAAGCGACTTTTTCTATGCATATTATTGGCTCTGATGGCATTTAGCGATGGCGTATGCCAGAGTGTGATCGTAGGCGACAAGCTACCCTCTTCGATTCGCCCACGCCGCTGGTTGATGGACATACAACCCGACCAGGCCGACTACACCTGCATACTATTCTGCCACTCGGAGAGTGAGCTATGCCAGCAGACCATCGACCGTATCAAACCCATCGTCAGCGAGTATGGCACAACGCTCAATATGGTGATCATCACCAAAGAGCGATACGAAAAGGCGGGCGTAGCACTGACCGAGCATCTGGACGACCGCGTGGGTGTTGCGTTCGACGACGGAGGCCGAATCTTCAAGCAATTAGGGGTGTCGTTCATCCCCTTCTGCGTGGTATGCGACAAGAAGCGTCGCACGCTGTGGTGCGGCAACGGAGCGATGTTTACACGCGATGTAATGAATAACATTTTAACAACCAAATAACAATGGCTTTCACCAAGATAGACCACTACGAAAAAGAGTATCTCGACACTCATCACGACAGCGCCCTGAATGTTACCGAGGGTGTTACCGACCAGCCGATAGTCAATCCCTACTTCAAGCGCAAGAAGCGCCGCACGCTCTCTACGGATGAGTATGTCGAGGGTATTTTGGCGGGCAACATCACCATCCTCTCGCAGGCTATCACCCTGATTGAGAGCAATAACCCCACGCACTATGCGCAAGCACAAGAGATCATCGAGCGCTGTCTGCCCCACGCTGGTCGCTCGGTTCGCATCGGCATCACAGGTGTTCCAGGAGCTGGTAAATCGACCTTCATCGAAGCCATCGGAGGTATGGTAGCATCGTTGCGCCATCGTTTGGCGGTGCTTGCTATCGATCCCAGTTCGGAGCGTAGCGGAGGATCAATCCTTGGCGACAAGACCCGTATGGAGAGTATCTCATCAAACCCCGACATATTTATTCGCCCTTCACCCTCGGCTGGTTCACTCGGAGGCGTGGCACGCAAGACACGCGAAACAATTGTACTATGCGAGGCGGCAGGTTACGATGTTATATTTATCGAGACCGTTGGTGTGGGTCAGTCTGAGACAGCCGTTCACTCGATGGTCGATATGTTTATGATGTTGCAGATTTCGGGTGCTGGCGACGAATTACAGGGTATTAAGCGCGGCATTATGGAGATGGCCGATATGATGGTCATTACTAAGGCCGATGGCGAAAATGTACACAAGGCCGAACTGGCGAAGGTGCAGTATCAAGGAGCGCTGCATCTCTTCCCTATGCCTGACTCGGGCTGGCGACCTAAGGTTTACACCTGCTCATCGGTGGCAAAAACGGGCCTGGAGGAGGTATGGAAGGGTGTCGAGGAGTATCTCGACCACATACAGGCCAACGGCTACTACGACGCCAACCGCAACCGTCAGAATAAATATTGGATGTACGAGAGTATAAACGAGGTACTCAAGAGCAGTTTCTACCAAAACCCCTCGATTGCCGAGCGCATAGCCGATGTCGAGCAGCGAGTTTTGGATGCTAAATTAAGCTCTTTCATCGCCGCAAAAGAGCTGCTGGATATCTACTTTGGTGATTCATCGTCAAATCTCACCGAGTAACAACCCTCGGCAAATATTGACAAAAAAAATAGGCTACTAACTTCGACGGTTAGTAGCCTATTTTCATTATTTACACACCTTTATTTTTTACCATTCTCAGGCGTTGACATACGGCGATAGGTGTTGGGCGTACACCCCATCACACGCTTAAAAGTGGTGTAGAAGTGTTCGGTCGATTTGAAGTTAAGCATAAATGCAATCTCCTTGATCGACTCGCGAGTGTTGGCCAGAAGATACTGCGCGTGGCGTAGCTTAATCTCCATAAAATACTTAGCGGGCGGATGTCCCGTATAGTCGCGGAAGATCTTTCTAAACCACGAATAGCTCACATTCAAATGCGCCGCCAGAGCCTCCAGGTCGATGCTCTGCATCACATTCTCCTGCATAATGCTCTTAGCCTGCTCAACGATCTGATCCAGGCGATCGATCGAGAGCGACTCATTACGCGAGGTGAAGTTAATCACACCAATCATATGCATCACAATGCCAGCCAACATCTGTTGTGCGGCAGGACGGTCGATAGATGCCACCTCGATAGCACGCTGGTAGAGTTCGACTATCTCACGATTAAGTCCGACATTGAAGATATACTCACCCTCATCGAAGAGCGTGCGTATAGCTCTCTCGGCCACATCGCCCACAAAGCCAATGTAGTACTCATTCCACCCCACCTCGTGCGCAGGCGAGTAAGTGTGCCACTGACCCGGACGGAGCAGGATCATCGTTCCCTTCGATATGGGAAACTCGCCCTGTTCGGTGGTAAGCGTACCGCGTCCCTTAACGATGTAGAGCAGTTGATACTCGCTAAGCACACGACCACGCTTGGGGTCGAACACATAACCATTGGGGTGGTCAGGCGCAGGATAGACCTCATTGGGGGTAACCACCTGCGAGCCTACGACATTCACACCGCAACCATATTGCAGGTCGGCTTTGTTAGGAATCAAGTAATGGAATTTAATCTCTGAAGATTTGGTTGTTTCGTCCATAAATTTCTATTTTAATATTTCGGGCAGGAATGAACTAATTATAAGTACGGCAAGACCAGCCACCAACACTGCAATGGTACGAGCCGAGCAGCCTTTCCACTCCTTGAGGACAATACCCCACACATTTGAAAAGACCACATTAAGAGCCATCAATATACACCAACTAAATGTGAGCAACGAAGGCGACTCCGCAAGGAATCCCTTGCCAAGACTCAAGCCGAAGAACTGACTATACCACAGTACACCCGCCAAAGCGCAGAACACGAGGTTGTTTGCCCATAGAGACGAATCGGCATAGTCGGCAAAGGTTCGATTACGAACATTCTGGTAGAGGCAGTAAACGGCATTGGTTACAAATCCACCGAGCGTTACCATAAAAGTAGCGGGCAGAGTTTTGTAGATGTCGGCCGTTGCATCGCCAAAGTTAAGCGCCTCGCCAAATCCCAAACCGATATTAAAGCAGGCACTCATAAAACCTGCGAGCAGTGCAACTGCCATACCCTTAGTAAAGTTAAAATCCTTCACTGCCTCGCGCTTCTGCTCTTCAGAGAGCGACTGCGACTTCATATGACCCGCCACGCCTATAATAGCGATACCCACCAGGGTAACCACCACGCCAATAATTACCGACGAGGTCAAATCACCAGCACGGCCGAGCAATAGCGGAGTGAGGATAGTGCCCAAACCAGCACAGGTACCCAGCGCAAGCGACTGACCCAAAGCCACTCCCAAATAGCGCATCGAGAGGCCGAAGGTAAGACCTCCCACTCCCCACAGCACGCCAAACAACGCCGTGAGAGCGCTCTCCTTAGGATAGGCAGCATACAACTCGAATAGCGAATGGCCCTCAGGCACGGCAAGCATAGCACCCGCCACGGGGAAGATAACCCAAGCAAAGATGCCCTGCAAGAGCCAATACGACTCCCAGCTCCAGCTGCGTATCTTGTTGATAGGCACATAACTACTCGACTGGCAGAATGCACCCACCGCAATGATTAATAATCCGATAATAATCTCCATAACAAACAACGATTATCGTTTAGCAACGCTTCGATGTTACCTCAGCCTCATACTTGTTGATATCGGCAATAAACTCCTCGCCTACGGGCACACCGTTCTTCAAGCAGAACATATCCCATACTGCATTCCAGGGAAGCGACTTGCACTCCTCGAGCATAGCCAGACGTTCGAAGCCCTTACCCTCAGCCTCATACTCACGCAATGTCGCCAGAGGCTCCAACAACGCCTGCAACAGACACTTTTGTGTAGCACGGGCACCAATTACATAGGCACCGATACGATTGATCGAAGCATCGAAGTAATCAAGACCAATATGCACGCGATCAAGAGCATCGCAACGCACAATCTCCTTTGTGAGATCCAAGGTCTCGTCGTTGATGATAGTAACGTGGTCAGAATCCCAACGTACGGGACGGCTCACGTGAAGCATCACCTCGGGAGTGAAGAGCAAGAGCGACGACATCTTATCGGCAATCGACTCTGTGGGATGGAAATGGCCCGTATCGAGTGTAACCATAATACCCTTTTGTGCAGCGTATGCAGTGTAGAAGTCGCTACTACCAACGGTGTAACTCTCAAGACCGATACCGAATACCTTCGACTCAACTGAGTCGCGCATCCACTCATACTTCTGCTCCAAGATCTCATCCAGCGACTGCTTCAAGATAGCACGATACTTCATTCGATTAACTGTGAGATCCTTCGAGCCATCGTGAATCCAGATGTTGAGCATCGCGGGGTCGCCCTGACGGCGTCCCATCTCATCGGCAATTACGCGACAACGCTTGGTATGCTCAACCCAGAACTTGCGAATATCCTCCTTGGGACTTGCAAGGGTGAGATCCTCGCTCTTGGGGTGAGAGAACGATGTAGAGTTGAAGTCGAGCTTCATACCATTCTTCTCAGCCCACTGCATCCAACTCTCGAAGTGCTTGGGCTCCAACTCGTCGCGGTCGGCAGGGCCTGTCTCGCGGAAGTCGGCATAGCTTGCGTGGAGGCTCAAGCGATGATTACTGGGGAGCAACGACACCACCTTCTCGATGTCGGCCTGCAACTCCTCGATAGAGCGAGCCTTACCCGGGTAGTTACCCGTCGCCTGAATACCTCCAGTAAGTGCACCTGCATTCTCAAAGCCACTCACATCATCTGCCTGCCAACAGTGCAGCGAGAGTTGTATATTTTGCAATGCAGCCATTGCGGCATCAGCGTCAACACCTATTGCGGCATAACGCTCTTTGGCGATTTCATACGCCTTTTCGATAAGTTCTGTTTTCATTTTGTATCAGTGTTTTAGTTTTTATTTTCAGTTAAATGGTTTTACTCTCTGTAAACCTTCAAATACTTTTCATAGGCTTCATCCCACTCACTCGTATTACTAGGCTCAAAGCTATGGCGTCCAGCAAGCGACTCGGCAATCATTGAACGCATCTGAACGATGCTATCCACCACGCCTGCCCATTTGGCCTGCATCATCACATTACCCAAAGCGGTAGCCTCGGCCGAGCCTGTCTCGATATGCAAACCTGTAGCATTGGCTGTGTATTGGTTAAGCATATTATTGCGGGCACCACCACCTATTACATACATACGCGAAAGGGGTCTGGGCGAGAACCCGTTGAGCATATCCACCACCTGACGATAGCGCAGAGCCAACGACTCGAATATGCATCGCACATACTCCCCTACGCTCTCGGGCGCGGGCTGATCGGTAGCCACGCAGTAATCCCGAATAGCCTCGGTCATCGACTTGGGATTGGCAAAGCACGCCGCATCGGGGTTAATGAGCGAACGGAAGGGTGTAGCCTTCTCGGCGGCGGCAATCAAATCTCCATAACTCATCTCCTCCCACTCGGTACGCGAACGCTCCAAAAGCCACATACCGCATATGTTTTTCAACACACGGATTGTACTCTCGATACCACCCTCGTTGGTAAAGTTCAGCTCAAAGCTACGCTCCGAGATGATAGGCTCCTTCGACTCAATACCCATCAGCGACCACGTACCCGAACTTAGGTAAGCGGCATCGTCGCCCTCGAGCTGTGTTCCTGCTACGGCCGAGCCTGTGTCGTGGCTAGCAACAGCCACCACGGGCACTGCACCACAACCGGTGAGAGACTGCACCTCCTCAGTCAGTACTCCAATCTGCTCGCCAGGCATCGTGATAGGGCCAAAGTGTTCGGGCGTAAGACCCAGCAACGAGAGTATATCAGCATCCCACTGCTTGGTACGAGGATCTATCATCTGAGCCGTAGAGGCTATGGTATATTCGGTAATCTGCTCACCTGTAAGCAGGTAGGCCAGCGCGTCGGGGATAAAGAGAATCTTATCTGCCGCTGCCATAGCCGAGCAGTTGTTGCGACGCAAAGTATCTAACTGGAACACAGAATTAAAATTCATTATCTGGATTCCCGTCTTCTCGTACAACTCCTTGCGGGGCATACGCTTAAAGAACTCGTCGGGCGCACCCACAGTGTGGGGATCACGGTAACAATAAGGCAGGCGCAACAGCTCGCCATCGGCACCAAAGAAGGCGAAATCGACGCCCCAAGTATCGATACCGATTGACTCCACCTTAACTTTTCGCTCGGCAACCTTGCGCAGACCCTCAAGAACCGACTTGTAGATAGCAGGCAGATCCCAATAGAAATGGCCCTGCATCTGGATGATGGTGTCAGGGAAACGATGCACCTCCTCCATCTCGATTTTACCACCACTAATTGTAGCCAAGATTACACGGCCACTGGTAGCTCCAAGATCGATTGCGACAAAATGACGAATACTCATTATTTGGTAATTTTTTAGTTTTAACTACACTTCAGCATTAAAAATTTAACAAATTTAAGCCTTTATTTTTATATTGACATACAAGATTATGATTTTATCACTTTCTATTTTGATTTAGATTTTTTTTAATAACTACCAACACCCTACCGCCACAAGATGCTGCAAAAGCCATAAAAGCACCCCCAACACGGCTACAAATCTATTTTTCTATTATAGATTATGACACTACAATGCTGACTCGCCCCACGCCGTATCGCGTAATCCGAAATCGACGCCCCGTCCGAAAGCTCGAATTAATGGCCGTTTCTTAGCCTTTAGATATTCCAAATAACAAAATATTTTGTTACCTTTGTCGCACTTTATTGATGATGAACGAGACAAGACTTTCACGCAAGACAGAGCACGAGCGACGCATCGTTGCCGATATGATTGCGCTCTATTGCCGCAAGAAGCACTCCACCAAGATGTTATGCGACGATTGCCGCACTCTATTGGAGTATGCCGATCGCCGCACGATGGCCTGCCCGAGAATGGCCGAAAAGACATTCTGCTCGCAGTGCGAGAGCCATTGCTACCGTCAAGATATGCGTGAGCGAATACGCGAGGTGATGCGTTTTGCGGGTCCGCGAATTATATTCTATCACCCGATTGCAGCTCTCCGTCATCTCTATTACAGCAAAATAAAAAAGTTAAATTCAAATAAATAAAAGAGGATGAAACAGGATAATCAGATTTTCGATCTTATTGCCGACGAGCGTGCCCGCCAGATGCGCGGTATCGAGCTCATCGCGTCGGAGAACTTTGTGAGCGAGCAGGTTATGGCCGCTATGGGTTCTGTGCTGACAAACAAGTATGCCGAGGGTTATCCCGCTGCACGCTACTATGGAGGTTGCGAGGTAGTGGACAAGGTAGAGAAGTTGGCTATCGAGCGTTTGTGCGAGTTGTACGGCGCCGAGTATGCTAATGTACAGCCCCACTCAGGTGCACAGGCTAATATGGCGGTATTCTTCGCAGTGTTGAAGCCCGGCGACACCTTTATGGGTCTTGACCTTGCACACGGAGGCCACCTCTCACACGGTTCGCCTGTGAATATGTCAGGTATGTATTTCAACGCTATCGGCTATCAGCTTAGCGAGGAGACTGGCACTATCGACTACGAGGATATGGAGCGCAAAGCTTTGGAGCACAAGCCTAAGCTCATCGTCGGTGGTGCATCGGCTTACTCACGCGAGTGGGATTACAAGCGTATGCGCGAGATTGCCGACAAGGTAGGCGCTATATTTATGGTTGATATGGCTCACACCGCAGGTCTTATCGCTGCAGGTGTATTGGACAACCCCGTGAAGTACGCTCACATCGTAACATCTACAACTCACAAGACTCTGCGTGGCCCTCGTGGTGGTATCATCCTTATGGGTAAAGACTTCGAGAATCCCTGGGGCTACACAACACCTAAGGGCGTAGTGAAGATGATGTCGCAGATCTTGAACTCAGCAGTATTCCCCGGTATCCAGGGTGGTCCTCTCGAGCATGTTATCGCAGCTAAGGCTGTTGCCTTTGGCGAGGCTTTGCAGCCCGAGTATAAGGAGTATCAGCAGCAGGTGCAGAAGAATGCTCAGGCTATGGCCGAGGCATTTGCAAAGCGTGGCTACACAGTTGTATCAAACGGTACTGACAACCACTTGATGTTGATCGACTTGCGCACTAAGTTCCCCGAGCTTACAGGTAAGCTTGCAGAGCGTTGCTTGGTAGCGGCAGACATCACCACAAACAAGAATATGGTTCCCTTCGATTCACGTTCACCCTTCCTCACATCGGGTCTTCGCTTCGGTACTCCCGCCATCACTACTCGTGGCGTGAAGGAGGATAAGATGGACTACATCGTAGAGCTCATCGACCGCGTATTGCACGACCCCGAGAACGAGGAGAACATCGCAGCAGTTCGCAAGGACGTAAATGCTATGATGGAGCAGTATCCCTTGTTCGCTTGGTAAAAATCGTCTCTACGGGGATTATCCCCAAAGTAATATCACTACCCTTGCCCTTCGGGGCAGGGGTATTTTTTTGTGTATCAAGACAAACTTTTCTAAGGTCGAGGTCCGTTATTACTATGGCCCGAGTGAAAAATTATAAAAAAAATATAAAAAGTGAAACAAAAGGGTGCTATCGTTCGTATTAGGAGAAACGAAAAGCGCGCAAAACTCGGGCTTGAAGAAGAAATTAAAACATTGGATATATGCGTCAATTAAAGATTACAAAGTCGATCACCAACCGCGAGAGCGCATCGCTCGACAAGTATTTGCAGGAGATTGGTAAGGAGGATTTGATCACCGTAGAGGAGGAGGTAGAACTTGCTCAACGTATTCGCAAGGGCGATCAGGAGGCGTTGGACAAGCTTACGAAGGCCAACCTGCGTTTTGTGGTATCGGTAGCTAAGCAGTATCAGAATCAAGGACTTAGCCTTCCCGATTTGATCAACGAGGGTAACTTGGGTCTTATCAAAGCAGCTGAGAAGTTCGACGAGACGCGTGGATTTAAGTTTATCTCATATGCTGTGTGGTGGATTCGTCAGTCAATCCTGCAGGCACTGGCCGAGCAGAGCCGTATCGTACGCTTACCCTTGAATCAGGTAGGCTCACTCAATAAGATCAACAAGGCTTTCGCTCGCTTCGAGCAGGAGCACGAGCGCACACCCTCACCCGAGGAGTTGGCAACCGAGTTGGAGCTCCCCAAAGAGAAGGTATCGGACACTCTGCGTGTGGCAGGCCGTCATATCTCAGTGGATGCGCCCTTTGCTGATGGCGAGGACAACAGTTTGTTGGATGTGTTGGTTAATACCGATTCACCAAACGCCGACCGCGGTCTTATCAATGAGTCGCTCGCAACTGAGGTTGATCGCGCATTGGAGACACTCACCGAGCGTGAGCGCGACATCATCAAGTACTTCTTCGGCATCGGTTGCTCGGAGATGACTTTGGAGGAGATTGGCGAGAAATTCGACCTCACACGCGAGCGTGTGCGTCAGATTAAGGAGAAGGCTATCCGCCGCCTGCGCCACTCATCACGCAGCAAGTTATTGAAGTCTTACTTGGGTTAATCTTCTGCCCGCACAAGAGAAGGAGTCGGCTCCTTATAAAACAAAAATCCTGCCCTTTTCGGAGCAGGATTTTTTATTGGTAGCACATAATCGACTACAAGCTGTCACCAAAGTCCTCGCGGAACTTCTCCATCAAGCGTGCAGGCCAGTTTGTTGTAGGCTCCAAACCACCCATAAAGAAACGCAATACAGGAGGCTCGTAGGTGAACTTCAAACCACCGATCAAATGGCGGTTATCGTAGAGCCATACCATACGGTCGATTACATAGTTAATCTGCGAGAGTGTGAACACACGGCGGGGAACAGCCAAACGCAACAACTCAACATCGGCAGGAATCTCCTTGCCATTCTCGTCGCGAACGCTCGATACGGTACCACGCTCCATACCACGAATACCCGAGCAGATATAGAATGCCGCAGCCAACGCACCAGCAGGATACTGATCCTGAGGAATGTGCTCGCAGAACTTCATAGCGTTAACGTGAGCACCCAAAACACCTGGAGGTGTTACCATAGGCACACCGCGCTTTTCAAGCTCCTCAACCAGATACTTGATGTAGTTGGGGCTTTGGCAAATCATTGTCTCATCCAAAGTCTCATAGAGACCTACTGTCATAGCCTCGATCTCACGAACTGAGATACCACCATAGGTCAAGAAACCCTCGAACAAAGGAATCTTATCCTCCATCTTAGCGTAGAGCGCACGCTGGTTGGTGCAAATACCACCACCGCGTGAAGATGAGAGCTTACGAGCCGAGAAGTAAACCAAGTCGGCAAGGCCTGTCATCATCTTCAAGATCTCGGCCATCGTATTCTCCTTCCACTTATCCTCGCGCTGCTTGATAAGGTAAGCATTCTCGCCAAGAAGGCTGGCGTCGAGAACCAACATAATATTGTACTTGTCGGCAATGCGACGTACATCCATTAAGTTTGACATAGAGAAGGGCTGACCACCGATAAGGTTGGTAGATGCCTCCATACGGATGAAGGGGATATTCTCAACACCTACCTCCTGAATGGTCTGCTCCAACTTCTCGATATTCATATTACCCTTGAAGGGGTGATCTGACTTAAGCTCCAAAGCGTGGTCATACAAGAGCTCCACAACGCTACCGCCACACTCGGTGATGTGAGCCAAAGTAGTGGTGAAGTGATAGTTCATAGGCACTACATTGCCAGGCTTAACGAATGTACGGCAAATTACATTCTCAGCCGCACGACCCTGGTGCACGGGCAAGAGATACTTCTTACCCAAAACATCCTCAACGGCCTTCTGCAAACGCTCGAAAGACTGCGAGCCTGCATAAGCGTCGTCGGCCTGCATCATAGCAGCGAGCTGCTTGTCGCTCATTGCGTTAGTACCGCTATCGGTAAGCATATCGAGAAATACGTCGCGAGTCGAAAGACGGAAAGTATTGAAACCAGCCTCCTTCATAGCCTCCAAACGACGCTCAATGGGTACAAGGTGAAGTTTTTGCACTACGCGAACCTTGTGCAACTCCATAGGAATATCACCTCCCTGGTAAAATTTTACTGTGCTCATAGTTATAGTTTGTGTTATTAGTTATAATTCATAATCATTCGAAGATCAAAGTTACGCAATTTTTTTAATAAATCAGCAAAATTAAGCACCAAATTTGCATATACAGCCCATTATATTGCTATTTTTACCGCATCTTTATGCATAAAATAAGGTTTTAAATAGCGATTTCACTACTTACGAATCTCCGCGAGCAGGCCCTCGCAACCATCTTCCAGCATATCGAGCACCAGTTCGAAGCCCTCGCGACCCTCGTAATATGGATCGGGAACATAACTATACTGAGGATGGTTACTACAAAACTCCACAAAACGGCGCACCTTCGACATATACTTTCGCTCAGGTGATAGGCGCTCCACATTGCGATAGTTGCTATCGTCCATCACTACAATCATATCGAAATCGTAGAAATCCTCCTCTCGAAACTGGCGCGCACGATGCGTAAGTGAGTAACCGCGAGGCTTGGCTGCCGCGCGCATACGCGCGTCGGGCAGATCGCCAGCGTGCCCACCATAAGTGCCAGCCGAGTCTATTTCGATGTGCGACTGCAACCCCTCACGCTCAACCACGGACTGCATCACGGCGTGGGCAGCCGGAGAGCGGCATATATTTCCCAGGCAGACAAAAAGCAGACGAGTTATCTTTCTATTTTCCATACACTTACAAAACATTAAATTTTACGGTTAACATTGTGGTTCACACTCCTTACACAGAAATTCTACTCCACAACGATTGAGCAAAGATAGCATATTCCCGCGTAAAAAACTAACCACCCCTCGACAACAGTTCTCAAAAATAGGCCGAAGAATGGTTCAAGCAGTTACAAAAATGCTCAAAAATGGCACATTATACGCCAAAAGCAGAATTGCGAAGTGGGGGTAAGCATATTTTTTTGTAATTTTACGCCGTTGAACTTTTACACAAAAGTACAAACTATGAAAAAGACTATTTTTACGCTTCTTGCCATTCTGACCGCTTGGGTAGCACAGGCACAGAACGACCTAAAAAATACTCCTATGCAACCTCTACCTCACGCCGTAGAGGATCTCGAGTTGATTGATTTGTATGGCAAACCCACCTCGACTCTGCCGATGTGGGGCGAGAAGAATCTACTCATATTCTATGTCGATCCCGACAAGCATCGCCAGAATCACGAATTCACCGTCGAAATGGAGGAGAACCATTTGGCGGCAGGAGATAATATCTACGGCTTTGGCATAGTAAATATGAAGGATTCGTGGTACCCCGTGCCTGATAGCGTGATTCGTGCTCTGTGTCGTAAGCGCACCGAGAAGAATGGTGCCACGATCATCACCGATCCCAACCGCATCGTGGCACGCGAGTGGAATTTGGGCGACTGCAACAACTATTTCATCATAATGATAGTTTCCAAAGAGGGCGAGTTGGTCTATTGCCACAAGGGTGAATTCAGCGAAACAGATAAGATCGAGTTTTACAAAGTGGTAGATAAATATCGTTAGAGAGAGTCTGAAATAATTTCTTGTCAGGCGTATGGTGCGAGTTTTTTTTTCTGTGGTGGCTATATTGTTTGTGGCGGGTGTTGCCGTCGCACGCGTCCCCGTGGAGGAGTATCAGGATACACGCAAGAGCCAACAAACCATCTACTCTCCCATCGACTATGCGGCCGTAAAAAGAGCTCTCGATCGAGCATCACAACCAACTTTTTTTCAACGCGTTGTCAAGTCGCTAAGCTCTCCCATCATCACGCGCGACAATCTGAATGTCAACGCTCACGCTGGCATAGCATACACGCGCGAAACAAACATTGCGCTCACCTTAGCCTCGACAATTAACTATAACTCCAAGACTGCGGCTACACCTTCATCGTTGCAGGCCGCGGCAATAGCCTCGATAAGTGGCTTTTATCGCGTGCAGGCAGATGGCGAACATCACCTTAACGACCGCTCACGCATACGATACAACGCAAGCGTAGCATCACTACCCACACACTTTTGGGGTTTAGGCTACAAGGCTGCCATCGACAACTCGCGCTCGCAGTACACTCTCTTCTCGACAAATGCTTTGGCTCAATATTTGTATCACATCAGCAGAGGCTTCCACATCGGTGCCAGCATCGACCTGCGCTACGGTAATGGAGATAGTTTCGAGCCGTTGGCAAGGTTATATGTACAACAAGGCGCACAGAATATTCTGAGTGCCTACACCACAGGAGTATCGCTCACAGCGCTCTATGATAGTCGCAACGACAGCCACACCGCAACACGCGGATTGTACCTTAACTTTACGCCCGAAGTGCGTGCAAAGGCTCTTGGTAACTACCCCACCACACTGTGGCACTTTACTTTTCAGGCCGACTACTACCAGCCCTTATGGGAGGGTGCCTCGGCCGCCGTTGACCTCTATGCCGACTTGTGGTCATCGGCAACACCATGGTTCTATTGGCCAGCGCTGGGAGGTCAAAGTCGTATGCGTGGCTATTACTATGGGCGTTACACCGATCGCAAAATGATCACCGCACAGGTCGAACTGCGACAGCACATATATGGTCCGTTTGGCGCAGTGGTATGGGGTGGAGCAGGTAATGTATTCTCCACATTCAGTAGTTTCGACTGGGGACATACGCTACCCAATGCTGGAGTAGGACTACGCTTGAGTCTGAATAATCGCACCGCGTTACGCATCGACTATGGATTCGGGCGTAAAACTGGAGGCCTGATTATCAATGTAAACGAAGCATTTTAATATTGAGAAAACTTTTCAATCCTCACCATCTCGTTATTGCGCTGATTGCATCGCTGATGCTTCCCGTAGCGATCCTCACCTACACCGAGCATAACCCACTCTGGGTATCTATCATCGCAATACTTCTGCCTCTCGGATTTTACACTTCATTTGCTGGTATATTCCGCCGCTCGGGACGCGCCGTGTGGTGGAGCCTACCGTTTATCTTCCTAAGTGCGTTCCAAGTAGTATTATCCTATCTCTTTGGCAACTCCGTAGTGGCCACCGATATGTTCCTCAATCTATCGACCACCAACTCAGCCGAGGCTGGCGAGTTGCTCTCGAATATATATCCCTCGATAATTGCCGTATGCATAGTCTATCTACCTCTGCTATGGTTAGCAACGCAACACCTGCGACAGGGGCTAAGATTAGAGCACCGCATACGACGACGAATGATTGCGGGAGGTGTAGCAACAATGGCTCTCGGCTCTGCATTGTTAATCGGCATATACCGCAATGATGCCACAAGCATTATGCTCAACGAGGTATTTCCATCAAATGTAATCTACAATATGGGGCTTGCAGCATCGGAGTCTCACAAGATTAACCGCTATCCACAAACAAGCCTCTCGTTTCGCCACAATGCCAAGTGTGAGAGCCACAGCATCGAACGCGAAGTATATGTGATGGTCATCGGCGAGGCCTCGCGTGCCGCCAATTGGCAACTCTACGGCTACCATCGGCCCACTAACCCACGCCTTGCCTCTCGCAACGATATTTGCATTTTTCAGGGCATCACCACGCAAAGCAATACCACACACAAAAGTGTGCCGATGATGCTCTCGTCAGTACACACCTCACAGCACGACGAGTTGTACCGCCGCAAGGGGTTGATTGCTCTATTCAACGAAGCGGGCTTCTCGACCCATTTTCTCTCGACACAAGCGCGACAAGGGGCTATGATCGATTATCTTGCGGCCGAGGCCAGCGATCTGCTCTATATCGCACCACCAGCCTACGACGAGATGCTTATCACAGAGTTACAACGCATACTCACGGAGGATACTTCATCCCGTATATTGGTCGTACTACACACCTACGGCTCGCACTTTAGTTATCATCAGCGCTACCCGCGCTCGATGGCCCACTTTGTGCCCGACGACGATGTAGCCATCTCCCCAAGCAACAAACAGATGATATGCAACGCCTACGACAATTCTATTCTATACACCGATTATATCCTCGATAGCATCATATCGCTATTGGAACGCTCCGACATCTGCTCGGCGATGTATTATTGTGCCGATCACGGCGAAGATCTACTCGATGGTAGTGATGAGCGATTTCTGCACGCCTCACCCACTACAACCTATTGGCAACTGCACGTCGCATCGCTTGCGTGGTTCTCACCTCGCTACCGCTCGCTATACTCGGCCAAAGTCGAGGCCGCCAAAGCAAATGAGGATGCGGCGGCAACCACCTATTCGGTGTTTCACACCTTGGCCGATATGGCCTCGATTACTTCGCCTTATGTTCTGGATCGGGCTTCGCTCGTAAGTCCTTACTTCGATCACGCCACCCGCCGTTACTACCTCAACGACCATAACCAAGCCGTGCCTCTCGACCAGGAGATAGGCATCGACGCGAAGCAAAAAAGGCTCTTTCGCGCGGCCAATGTAAAGTTGTAAATCCATTACCCATCAAAGAAAAAAAACTGTCCTGCGTAATGCAGGACAGTCTGTCTTTTGTTTGGCGTAAGTACCTTCGAAAATTATTTCTTTGCCTCCTCAACTGATACCTTACGGAACTCCTTCAAGAGCTTTGACAACTCCAAAGCAGCCTTACGAGCACGAGTACCCGCAGCCTTATTATTCTTCTCCACCTGAGCGGCGGCATTTACCGAGAATACCTCGATCTGTGCATTGATCTGATCTACCAAATTTTTCATATTAATAGTTATTAGTGGTTTTTACTTTTGCAAAGGTAAGTAAAAAATATGATTTCCAAATAATTTTCAACAAAAATATCATCGAAATAGTAATTATAACACCCACAAAGCCCGCAACTTGCATCTGATGGCATATTTTTTGACCCTCGGCAAAGAAAAACCTAGACCTATGATGCTCCGTAAACTCAATTGGCTCTATCTGCTGCTAATTTTTGCCACCAGTTGCAAAGCTCATCACGCCCCATCGCAGGCTCCAACGATGACAATAACCACCACCATAGCCCGCGCCGACACGCTCACTATGCGCTACCGTTTCACCTCACATCTACAGAGCCGCACGCGCGCCATCATACAGCCTCGCGTGAGTGGCTACCTGCTACAAAAGAGTTATCGAGCAGGCGAGGTGGTACGGCGTGGACAGCGACTCTTTACCATCGATGCATCGCTACTACGAACCACCCTGCGCTCGGCCGAGGCTCAACTATCGGCCGCCATAGCCGAACAGACGACAGCCCGTAACAACTACGAACGAGCCCTACCACTTGCACGACTAAACGCCATCAGCGAATCGCAACTCGATGCCTACCGAGCCTCATTTGCCTCGGCCGAGGGAGAGGTAAAGGCAGCGCGAGAGGCGGTAGAAAATGCCCGCCTGCAGGTGGGTTACGCAACAATATATGCTCCGATTGACGGCATAGCAGCCAACAGCGAGGCGAGCGAAGGCGATTATGTAGGGCCAGGCACTCAATACTCGGTTCTAACCACGATAGATGCTATCGACACGCTCACTTTTGATGTAGCGATACCCACATCGCTCTATATACAACATAGCGCTCCATCGCGCCCGAGCAGCGACAACAGCACTCTGCTCTCCGACATACGCCTGCAGCTTGCCGATGGGCAGGAGTATCCCTACCGAGGGATTTACGACTACACACGCCAAAGCATTTCACCCACAGCAGGCACCATCTCCATAGTAGTGGCATTCCCAAACCCTGAGCATAGACTCAAGGCGGGCGAGTATGGCGAGGTGGAGTGTGGCATAGGCTCAACTCAAAAGGTTATCACACTGCCACAAGGAGCCGTTACAACGCTACAAGATAAACACATAGTATGGGTTATTGGCAAGGACAGCACCGCTCAATGGCGCGAGGTTACACTCGGCGATGCTGTTTCGGGGCGTTGGATTATTCTACGGGGACTATCCGAGGGCGAGCAGGTGGCTATCGAAGGTAGTCAGAAGCTACATCAAGGAGCAAAGGTTATACCTCAACTAACAAAGTAATATGGGAGAGTTTTTTATTCGCCGACCTATATTTGCCATTGCGCTCACGGTGGCTATCACCCTTGCTGGCATAATATCGATAGGAGGACTTGCTATCGAGCAGTATCCCGACATTACGCCTCCCGTCGTGCAGGTATCGGCCAACTATGCGGGTGCCGATGCCAAGAGCGTAAACGATGCTGTAGCTACGCCCCTGGGCGAGCAGGCACTCGGAGTGAGCGATATGCTCTATATGCAGACCACGAGCGCTAACGATGGTTCGATGACCCTGCAACTAACCTTCGATATAGGATCATCGCCCGATATGGATGCCATCTTCACGCAAAATAATGTGGCCGCCGCAACGCCACAACTGCCCGAAGCTGTTACGGAGCAGGGTGTTGTTACGCGCAAGAGCAACACTGGTTTTCTGATGGTATATGCGCTAACGAGTGATGGGCGCTACGACGACGAGTTCCTATCGAACTATGCCTACATCAACATAGCCAACTCAATTGAAAAGATTAATGGCGTGGGCAAGGTTGAGATTATGGGTGCGGGCGAATACGCTATGCGTGTATGGATTCACCCCGAGCGACTGCGTTACTACGGCATAGCACTCGACGATGTTCTCTCTGCCATAAGCGAGCAGAGTGCCATATACCCTGCGGGTAAGTTTGGTGCCGATCCTGCCCCCTCGACCGAGCATTTGACCTACACAGTAATTCTCCCTGCCGCCTACTCGACGGCCGAGGAGTTTGCGTCGATCATACTTTCGCTCGACCAGAACGGCAACCAAGTGCGTTTGAGCGACGTGGCCGATGTCAGCCTCGGGAGTAAAAGCTATACCGTGCGCTCGACAATGGGGAGCAACCCCTCGGCTCTGATGGTTATCTACCAAGAGCCTGGGAGTAACGCCGTGGAGGTGGGCGCTCGCGTCAAGGAGGTCATCAGCGAACAACAACCACGCCTACCCGATGGCATTGCCTTCTACCCGATTGTGGATGCAACCGACAGCATCGAGGCCGGCATTGGCGATATTATCCGTACGCTCGTAATTGCCCTATTGCTTGTCATCGCAATTATCTATCTCTTTCTGCAGGATTGGCGCTCGACACTCATTCCGCTTATTGCCGTGCCCGTGTCGCTGGTGGGTGTATTCATACTCTTTCCGCTGATAGGCTTCTCGCTGAATGTAATCTCATTGCTAGCTTTGGTCTTGGCCACTGGATTGGTTGTTGACGATGCCATAGTTGTGGTCGAGGCTGCACAGGCCGACATACAACGCGGTCTGCCACCAGCCGAGGCGGCACGCGAGGCTATGCGCCGAGTACAATCACCAATCATCGCCACAACGGTCGTTCTACTCGCTGTATTCATCCCCGTATCTACTATGAGTGGCATCACGGGGCGACTCGTCGAGCAATTCTCCATCACTATTGCAGCCGCCGTAACCCTCTCGGCATTTAATGCACTGACGCTCTCGCCTGCACTATGTTCGCTCCTGCTCCGCCCACGCACACCGAAGCAAAAGGGATTCTTTGCCCGCTTCAATCGCTGGTTCGACACGGCGACCGAACATTACACCAATCGTGCAACAATCATCGCTCGACACACGGCACGCACGGCACTTTTTATTGGAGTGATGTGCGTGGGCATATTCATCACTTGGCGCCTTTTGCCCGACGGATTTCTGCCCGACGAGGACGAAGGTTATCTGATGGTGATGGTAACAACACCACCCGCCTCGTCGCTGGAGACCACGATGCAGGCTATGCAGCACATCGAAGATATAGTGATGACCCATCCCGAGGTAAAGTACACCTCCACAGCGGCAGGATTCAATATGATGGCGAGCATAAGCAGTAGCTCGTCGGGAGTTCTGTTTGTTGTACTGAAGGATTATGCCGAGCGTAAACTATCGGCCGCACAACTGGCGCAACTACTCAACGAGGAGTTATACACGGCCATCCCCGAGGCCGAGTGTTATGCACTCATACCGCCTTCGATACCTGGTCTGGGGGTTACATCGGGCATATCGCTTCAGGTATTAGACTTTGAAGGACGCGGAACGGCATACCTATCCGAGCATACCTCCTGTCTAATGGATAGCCTAAAGAGAGATAAGGCCATAGCCAATATTTCGACCTCGTTCAGTGCCACAACACCGCAACGCCTGCTACGCGTAAATCGGCAACAGGCCTTGAGCGAGGGCATAGACATCGAGGAGATATACTCGACCATATCGACACTGCTCGGAGGCAAATATACGGGTAACTTCAACCGTTTTGGGCGACTATATCAAACCTATGTGCAGGCATCAGCCGATAGCCGCATCGACGAGCACTCGCTCAACCGCTACTTCGTAAAGAATGGCCGAGGGGAGATGGTGCCACTATCAGCCTTTGTGAGTGTGAGGGACACTATAGGCGTGGAGTACATCACGCAATATAACCTCAACCAAGCCATCGCCCTGACGGCCACCCCCACGGCAGGCACCTCGTCGGGCGAGGCGATGGATCGCATCGAAGCCATTGCGAAGAGGGTGTTACCCTCTGATATAGGCATAGCGTGGAGCGGCCTATCTTACCAGCAGGCACAAGAGAGCGGAGGTGAGTGGAAGATATATCTTATAGCGATTATCTTTGCCTTCTTAGCCTTGGCCTCGTTATACGAGAGCTGGTCGCTACCACTTGCCATCATACTCAGCGTGCCTGCGGCTGTAGTGGGTGCGATGGTGGCAATGGTGATAGCCCACATCTTCAAGGCCGATTATGTTTACAACATATATGTACAAATCTCGCTCATTATGCTCATCGGTCTTGCGGCTAAGAATGCAATATTGGTTGTGGAGTATGCCGACCGCATCTACCACTCGCACGCCGATATAACACCTATAACGGCCGCCATAGCAGCCGCACGCGAGCGTGTACGCCCGATAGTGATGACTGCTCTTGCCTTCGTACTGGGTGTGATGCCACTAATCTTCGCATCGGGTAGCTACTCCACCGCCCGCAACATTATGGGAGTGGCACTTGTGGGCGGAATGATAACGGCCACCGTAGTTGGTATATTTCTCTATCCAGCCTCCTACTTCTTGGTTAAGCAATACTCTAAGGATAAAAAAGAGGAGGTTGCGGCCAAGCCCGATGACCATAAAACAGATGCACAATGAAAAGAGTAATCATCATCCTAACGCTACTCAACACTGCCTGTGCGCTCAAACTTCAGCCGCCACAGGTAGCTATGCCCAATGGATATATCTACGCCGAGGCCGAGCCTCGCAACCCAGAGTTGCAGAGTCGTTGGTGGGCTATCTTCGACGATGCGTTGCTAGACTCATTGCAGGAGCGAGCCCTGTGCCATAATCGCGACCTGCAAGTGGCGGCATCACGCATTGTCGAGGCTCACTACAACATCTCCGTAGCCCGAGCTGCACTACTTCCATCGTTGCAGGTGGGGCTACAAACCCAAAGTAATCGCACGCCCTCCACGCCAACCGTAAATGAGTTGCTGGTGGCCCCCGACATAGAGTGGAGCGTGGCTCTCTTCGGGGCGCTACACCACACATCGAAGCAGGCACAGGCCCAATACCTATCTTCTGAGTGGGCTTACCGAGCTCTTACTCTTACGCTCACCCATCAGGTAGCTTGCTCCTACTTCGCTCTACGGGCGGCTTACCACTCGCTCAGCATAGCTCAACAGAGCCATAAGCTACGACTCGAAGCGGCGGCACTCATCGACTCACTCGTGAGCTACGGTTTCTCGTCGGGGCTCGACCAAGAGCAGGCACACAGTTTGGTCGATGAGGCCGCCTCCGACATCGAGCAATATAGGCGGGCGCTGAATCAAGTACAGCTCTCGCTGGCCACACTCATAGGCTCTACGCCCGAGGCGCTACACCTGCCCGAGTCGTTACCACTCACCACCCTACCTGCGACCGTTCCCGCGGGGCTACCGTCGCAACTGCTTACTCATCGTCCCGACCTGATGCAGGCTCAATATGAGTTGCAGGCCGCCGCAGCCAGCGTGGGCATAGCACGCAGTGAGCGTTTTCCTTCTGTGGCACTCACCGTATCAGGCGGTGTGGCTGGCAGTAATGCTCGCGACCTCTTCACACGCGGAGGATGGGCGTGGAGCGCTACGGCAAGCCTGGCGCAACCGCTTTATGCCTTTGGGCGGGGACGACGCAAAGAGCAGATCGCCCGCCAGCAATACAAACAAGCAGCACTGAGTTACGAGCAGGCTGCCCTTGAAGCTTTGGAGGATGTCGAGAGTGCTCTCACGGCAGTAGCCACATTGCGCGAGGAGGTGATGCATTGGCAGGACTATGTCGATCGCAATGCCCGCATAGCGCAGTTACAAGAGGCTCTCTACCGAGCTGGGCAGAGCAACTATTTAGATGTTATAAACACCCAGCAAACGTGGTATTCGTCGCAACTGCAACAGGTGCAACTCCTCGAACAACAATATCAGGCATTGGCCGATTTAGTGCTTGCACTGGGAGATGGCTGGCAAGAATAAAATGCAAAATTTTGTTTTTCAGAAATAGAATTTTATCTTTGTAGAGAAATGACAACACAAACAATCATAGTCTATTTTATAGGTCTCGCTGTGGTGGCGTGGTTACTGCGTGCAGTGGTGCGCGGGTATCGTGCTCGCAAGTACTCCAACTGCTCGTCGTGCGACGATCGGCAGTGCCCATATCACAACTCTACAAAGTCCTCTACATCCAACACTGGCTGCAAAAATTGCCACTAAAGAAACGCAATATATATGAAGCGCATAACCATAGCTATCGACTCTTTCAAAGGCTCGCTCTCGTCGTCTACAGTTGCCGAGGCGGCCGAGCAAGGTATTCACCGCATCCTCCCCTACTGCCAAGTGCAGAAGATAAGCATCGCCGACGGAGGCGAGGGCACGGTGGAGGCTTTAGTCGATACGCTCCAGGGAGAGATAATCGAGATAGAGGCCAATGACCCTCTGATGCGCCCCATCAAAGCCCGTTACGGGTTGGTTGATGGTGGCACGACAGCCGTAATTGAGATGTCGGCAGCAAGCGGTTTGCCTCTGCTCACGCCCCAGGAGCGCAATCCGTGGCTAACGACCACCTACGGCACGGGCGAGATGATTGCCGACGCTATACGGCGTGGCGCACGACGCCTACTAATCGGTATTGGTGGTAGTGCTACGAACGATGCTGGTATGGGTATGCTCGAGGCTTTAGGATATAGATTCTACGATGCCGACGGAGCCCAACTGGCAGGATGTGGCGGTAACCTTAGTCGCGTGGCAAGCATCGGCAAAGAGGAGGCTCTGCCTGCCCTAAAGGAGTGCCAAATAACGGTGGCGTGTGATGTAAAGAATCCGCTCTACGGTCCTACGGGTGCAGCCTATGTATTTGCTCCGCAGAAGGGCGCTGACGCCGAGATGGTTGAGCTGTTAGACTTAGGCCTTAGAAATTTTGCCTCGGTGGCGAGTGCCTACTCTGAGAGCGAAGCCGAATTAAGAGAGGGCGCAGGTGCAGCAGGAGGTTTGGGATATTGTTTCTGCGCACTCTTAGGAGCAAGGCTCCAGAGTGGTATAGATATGGTTTTGGAGGCTATCGACTTTGCTAAGCGCATCGAGTCGAGCGACCTTATCATCACGGGTGAGGGTCGTATCGACTCGCAGACAGTGATGGGCAAGGCTCCGAGTGGAGTACTCAACGCTGCCACAGCACAAGGCATACCCGTGGTAGCGATTGGAGGTGCGGTGGAGCCGAGCGAGGCACTACAACAGAGTAAGTTTACAGCCATACTCCCCATCGTAGCGGGACCTGTATCGCTTGACGAGGCTATGCGCGAAGAGGTTGCGGCGGCAAATGTGAGCCGTACCGTTGAACAGATTATAAAATTATTAACTCTAAACAGATAAGAGATGAATAGTGCTTTAGGAGCTGCGATAGGCCTCGTGTTGGCCATAGTGCTCATTATTCGACGAGTATCACCCGTATATTCACTCCTGCTCGGAGCCGTGGTTGGCGGTCTGGCAGGTGGACTGGGTCTAAACGATACGGTTGCAAATATGATTTCTGGCGTTAAAGATATTACGCCTGCCATAGTACGCATTATCGCCGCAGGTGTACTCTCGGGCGTACTTATCAAGACCGGAGCTGCAGCCTCAATATCAAACACCATTGTCAATCGCCTGGGGCATCGCCATCTGTTCCTTGCCTTGGCCCTCTCGACAATGATACTTGCGGCTGTGGGTGTATTTATCGATGTGGCTGTAATAACGGTTGCCCCCGTGGCCATAATCATAGCCGAGCGCACTGGCATATCACGCCTAAAGATATTGCTTGCAATGGTAGGCGGAGGCAAGTGTGGTAACATCATATCACCAAACCCCAACACAATCATTGCTGCCGAGAACTTCGATGCGCCCCTATCATCGGTGATGCTTGCCGGCGTGGTGCCCGCCATCATTGGCTTGATTGTGGTGGTATATCTGATTGTGCCCCTGCTACCATCCTATGTAAATGGCACTGCCGCAACGATGGCCGACACAAAAACCGACACTAATGGGGAGGGATTACCCTCGTTTACCGCATCAATAGCTGCACCGCTAACCGTGATCGTGTTACTTATGTTGCGCCCCATAGCCAACATAACCATCGACCCTCTGCTGGCCCTACCCGCAGGAGGTATCGTAGGACTCATTGCCACACGCCAGTGGCGTAACGCCTCGCAGAGTATATCTTACGGTCTGGAGAAGATGTCAGTCGTAGCGGTTTTGCTCGTCAGCACTGGAGCCATTGCAGGTATCGTTAAAGCATCGACGCTGACCGATATGCTTATATCGTTGCTTGGACAAGGCGAGGCTTCGCGTCTGCTGCTGGCGCCCCTATCGGGAATACTTATGTCGGCCGCAACGGCCTCAACAACGGCAGGAGCTACGATAGCCTCGGCCTCATTTACCCCCAGCATACTTGCCACAGGAATGAGTGCCGTGTGGGGAGCGGCTTTGGTAAATGTGGGCTGTACGGTGTTGGATCATCTACCCCACGGCTCGTTCTTCCACGCCACGGGAGGCTCGGTAGAGTTAGGAATGAAGGATTGCCTAAGGTTAATTCCATATATGACACTCATAGGATTAAGCCTTACCATTCTATCTCTTGTAACATACCTAATCATAGGATAAAAAATATGGTGCTCGAACATTGGGCACCATTTTTTTTTCTATACACAATAACTACACAGCCATCATCACGAGCATCAGCGCAACCAGCACACAGAGGGAGATGGCAACTCCCGCATTGTAGAAGCGATGTGCTCACTTTTGAGGCATATATTTTGAACGGTGAATATTTTTCACTACTTTTGTAGCGTCAAACGGGGGCGACCGGTTTTGACAGCTTGCAGAGTTTGATTGTAAGCACGCCGAGCATTGTGTGGGGTCTCGTAAATCGCAACACTCGAACTACAAATGGCAATAATAGCTATGCACTCGCTGCCTAATTTTCCAGGAAAATTGGCTTAATCCGCGGGCCCAAGGAGGTCTGCAGACGAGTATCCCGAATTATGGCTCCGCCCTTTAGTCATAATTCATATGGGGTATCATCTTTTTAGGGATAGTGCGGTATGTGTCTCGGTTATCGTGCGAAGTTTTAGAGGCTGCGGCAAAAGGTTAGGCTGTCTGTGGCCATCCTGCGCAAGAGGATTAATCACAGAATAAGCGTGTAGAAAGCCTTTGGGCTCCGAGTTTGGACGCGGGTTCGACTCCCGCCGCCTCCACTTCTCTGATGGCATATCGAATGCAATGGAACGACAGATTTTCTCTGTCGTTTTTTTTGTGATTGATGCGATCTGGAGTAAACTCCGCTCTTTCAATCTCAAAAATTACCGAGCGTTGCTCGCCATTGCATCTGCGTGTGGCGGTACTCACTGAATTGTGGGGTTGCCGAAATAGAAAATATTTTATTTTCAAAGGTATTTCGGCTTCGCCTTCGGCGTTCGACTCCCGCCGCCTCCACTCTTGACCGAGAGACTTTTTTTGAGCAATGGGGCGAAATCATATATTTTGCTATCTATGAGAGTCTTCTTCGCTCACACTCCTAACTCCTTCCCTACCATAGGGAGGAGTTTTTTATTCAGATGCAGCGACTACTCCACTCCCATAATCCGCAACAACTCTTCACGGCGGGATTTTGGGGTAACATTATGGTGAATCGTAAAGATGTAGGACTCTCTAATTAAATCTCTCACAAGTACTCCAGGCAAGTCGCTATCGATTCTTACCGAACTCCAGAATCGCTTATTAAAGTGCCAGGCGGGTGTAATTTGCGAGTACTTTTCGCGTAACTCGTCGCCCACTTCGGGTGAGTGATGTATAACAATGTGTGTAAAATCATCCATATCGGCACACACGAACATCTTGCCTGCTACTTTATATACAAGCGTAACATCGTCAAATGGCGTGGTCTCATCCACATCGGTGAACGAGAGCACATACTCTCTAAAGTCCAAAATATCCATAACAAAATGCTTTCAATACAAAGTTATCCATTTTGGCATATCTATTGCTCCTGCTGAGGAAGAATTATTCAAAAAACAGATGCAATATGAAAAAAATTCTACTCTCGCTCACGCTCATTATGGCCGCCGTTGCCATCGTGGGCTGCTCGCAAAAGGCTAAATGGAACCACGAACAACGCAAGGCTATGCGTGAGAATCTGCACCAATATCGCGATATGATATATCTGCAGGATTTGACCGAGCCCGAATTTCTAATCTTCACCGACAGCGTGACAGGCGACATCGAGGCCGTATATCCCGTCTATACCTCTTTTATTGAGATGGATGGCGTGCAGGATACGATCGATATGTTCGTGCTAACGGCTATCGTCGATGAGCTCGACGCCGACGCACACAATATGCGACACATATACCCCTATCGCTATCTGGTCAGCGAGGGCATACTCCCCGACCGCCTCACCCACGAGCAGCAACGCGACTTTTACCGTTGCCTGGCACAGAAGGTAAACAACACATTCGTAACCGTAGAGCAGTTCCTCACAGCCATCGTTTCCGACACCACCGCCTCCTCGACGATGAAGAAGTTACAAAGCGAATGTGCCAACGAACTCTTCAATTGGGTAATCGAGATCGATGAGGTGGATATTGTTCCAGCACCATAAGCCTGATGTAATATTACCTTTTTCCTAACAACAGCAAGGGGTGTCCCACTTAGGACACCCCTACATTTTAGAAGATAGCTCTTACTCGAGATAATCTTTATTCACCACCACTCGCACACATCGCGGATGCATCTTAAACTCGAGCGGTGTGCCGCCCAATAGTTCGCCATCGACCTCAACCATAATCTCGGGTGTAGATTCGATACGAATATGGCTCCCTCGATAGTGTTTAACGTGGCCAATGCTATAGATATCGCCATTGAACAAACGACGCAAGCGGAAGATAATCTGCCACCAGTGCATTGGTCGGTAGAGCGTAATATCGAACAATCCATCGTCGGCAACGGCCAACGGCAACTGCTGTGTACCACCTCCATTATATTTACCAATACCTATAGCAGCACTAAACAAGAGATCCTTATGCACCAACTCGCCATCAATCCACACCTTCACGCCCGTTGATTTATATCTAAAGAAGCTCTTCACACAACCCTGCGCGTAGAGGTGCTTGCCTCGACGACCCTGAGCCTTGTAATGCTCATAAATCTTTGTTACCGAGGGGTCGAAGCCTGAACCCGCCACATTGGCCATATAGCGCACCTGCGCATAATGCGACTCTTCGTAATGCACCTCGCCAATATCCTGCAATAGCGTATGACCCTCGCGCACGGCACGGATAGCCTCTGAATAGCGCGTCGGGATGCCATACATACGGATCCAGTCGTTACCCGTACCCACAGGGATAACGGCCACGGTAATATCCTCAACGGGTGCCACCTGCTGGATAAAGAGGCCATTAACGACCTCGTGCAGGGTGCCATCACCACCGATGACGATAATACGACGATAGCCCTCGTTTACGGCCTGCACGGTTAGTTCCGTAACGTGATGTTTATGTTGCGAGAAGACCAATTCGTAGGGAATATCGTTCTCGCGTATGAGTTTGGTGATAAGCGGCAAATCGCCAAGCCCGCGACCAAAGCCAGCCACGGGATTGACTATTACATACCAAATTTTATCTATCGTAGCCTGTTGCACAATACTACTTTTTAGGGGCGTTCTTCAGCGTGTGAAGCAAGAAGTCATAGAATTTCGCTACCGATGCAATCTCCACCTTCTCGTCGGGTGAATGGGGATAGCAGATAGTCGGACCAAACGAAATCATATCCAAATCGGGATAGTTCGAGCCAATGATACCACACTCCAGACCTGCGTGAATAGCCATCACTGCGGGCGACTTGCCGTAGAGAGCCTCGTAAGACTCCAACATAGCCTTTAGGATGGGCGACTGCATATTGGGAGCCCAACCGTCGTACGAGCCAGAGAGCTCAACCTGTGCACCTGCCAACTCGAATACAGCCTTGATTGAGTCGCCCAACGCCTCCTTCTCAGAACGAACCGACGAACGCATCAATGACTGCAACTTAATCTGCTTGCCGTCTGACACCACACGAGCCAGATTGTTAGAGGTCTGCACCAAGCCCTCCATTGCAACCGACATCTTTGCTACACCATCGGGGCACGCCACAACGGCAGCCATAAGATTCTTCGCCACGCAAGCAGGGATAGACTCAGCAGGGGCATTGCAAGCCTCGGCCTTGATTGAGATAGAGTCCTCGATGTCGGCAAACTCTACAATAGCTGTTTTCTCGAATGCCTCAACTGTGGCCAGCACTTTTGCCTCAGCCTCCGCAGGCACCACTACTACGGCTGTAGCCTCACGAGGAATAGCGTTACGCAAACCGCCACCATCAACCGAGCAGAGTGTCATATCGCACTGAGCAGCAATCTGGCGCAACAAACGGAACAACAACTTATTAGCATTAGCTCGCTGGCACACAATCTGAATACCAGAATGGCCACCCTTGCAACCCTTCACGGCGATTGCAAGAGCCTTACCCTCGGGGGTAGTCGCAGCCTCGTAGTTGAATACCACATTGGCATCCATACCACCTGCGCAACCTACATACAACTCTCCCTCGGTCTCCGAGTCGAGGTTAAGCAGAATATCACCCTTCAACAGACCACCCTTCAAGCCAAAAGCGCCATCCATACCAGTCTCCTCGGTTGCGGTGATAAGACCCTCGATAGGGCCGTGCTCGATTGAGTCGTCCTCCATAACAGCCAAAATAGCCGCTACACCGATACCGTTGTCGGCACCCAGCGTTGTGCCGTTAGCTGTTACCCACTCACCATCGATATAGGCCTCGATGGGGTCGGTGATAAAGTCAAACTCCTTATCGTTGTTCTTCTGAGGCACCATATCCATATGCGCCTGAATAACGATACCCTTGCGGTCCTCGTAGCCAGCGGTTGCAGGCTTCGACATATATACATTACCAGCCTCATCAACCTTATGATCGATGCCCTTCTCGACAGCGAAATCGACCAAATACTGGCGAATCTTATCCTCGCTACCAGAGGGATGAGGAATATTACAAATCTGAGCAAAATGCTTCCAAACAAGTGCAGGGCTCAAGCCTGCCAAATTCTTATCCATAATAATTTTAGGTTTTATTGGTTATTATTACTCTTTTCTCTCCTTAGGGAATCGCACAATTGGCGTCTCGCGCTCGGCGGCACGGTCGAAGGCCTCGACGATATGCTTAACGAGCGGATGGCGCACGATGTCGCGCTTATCAAACTCCACCATACCTATGCCCTCGATACCCTGCAGTGTAGCCATAGCACCCGTCAGGCCGCTATCGCTCTTGCGTGGGAGGTCGATCTGCGTAACATCGCCCGTAACGATAAACTTGGCGTTGCGCCCCATACGCGTGAGGAACATCTTTATCTGCGAGCGAGTGGTGTTCTGCGCCTCGTCCAAGATCACAAAGGCGTTATCGAGCGTGCGACCACGCATATAGGCAAGAGGGGCAATCTGCACTGTGCCATCCTCGAGATATTTCTGTAGCTTAGCCGCAGGAATCATATCGTTTAGCGCATCGTACAAGGGCTGGAGATAGGGATCTAATTTCTCCTTCATATCGCCAGGCAGGAAGCCTAACTTCTCGCCAGCCTCTACCGCCGGACGTGTCAAAATCACACGGCGCACCTCTCGCTCCTTGAGAGCCTTAACAGCAAGTGCGATGGCAGTATAGGTCTTACCCGAACCAGCAGGACCTACGGCGAAAAGCAGATCGTTCTTCGCGTACAACTCCACCAGACGGCGCTGATTAACCGTACGGGCACGAATAACATTGCCATTATTACCAAAGACGATGGTATCCTTGTCAGCCTTAGGCTCTACACAGTCGCTCAAACCGGTCGAGAAGGCCTGCTCGACCACCTCGCGCGAGATGTGGCCATACTTGATGTAGTACTCCACCAACGCATTCATCTTGCGCTCGAAAGCCTCCACATCACGCTTTGCACCCAACGCCTTGAGCGACGAGCCGCGTGCTACGACCTTCACTTTAGGCGAGAGTTCACGCATAAGTTCGAGGTATATATCCTGCGCACCATACAGCTCGCGCGCATCGACACCCTCAATCAATATCTCTTTGTTTATTGCCTCCATAAATCATTCACTAAAAAAGATAACTCACCCCCAACGACGCCCAATAGGTCGATGAGCGGAACTCGGCACCCTCAAAATAGTTGTCGGTGCGAGCAAATCCACCCGTAAAACGGGCATCGATGACGATATGTTGCGTAAGCTCGACACCCACGCCTGCCGTATAGCCCAATGTTGGGCGTGTGCGACCAAACTCGATGCGCTCAGCACCACTGCTATAACGACCTGCAGAGGCCAACGACAACACGGGGCCTACATTAAAACGCATAGCTTCCAGCCCTCGATACGAAAACATTATAGGAATCTCCATAGCATTGCACTTAACGCCATACTCCACGCCCGAGCGCGAAGCGTCGATACGATTGTGCTGATATGCCAACTCAATCTGCAAGGCATAGTCATATTGCCACACGAGTGCCATTTCGAGCGCCGCCCTAACTCCAATCTTAGGCGACAGTGCCACTCCATAAGCCCCACTCGAGGATATATACGGGGCGGTAGCACCCAACGACACTCCCATCTCCATCATCTTATCCGAAGCAGGCTTATAGACGTAACGACTCTGCGCCCAACCCATCTGCGGCAAGGAGAGCAGCACGGCAAGTATCAACAGAGGTAATGTATAATGTTTCATAATAGTCTTAGCTATGCACCCAACAAGTGCCATCTAATCTTCAAATATAACATTTTTTTCGAAAACAGCGTGCCCACACACCTATTTATTTATGAAAACTTTTTTCTTCCCAGCCTTTTTAGTATCTTTGTGCCCAAATTGCGTGTAGTCGTAACCCCCGATTAAGACCAGTAGCAAGCTCCCCAACGAGCAACATCGCCCACAAAACTTAGCCGCAAGGCATTGGCCACAAAACCAAATCAGTTTAGGCCACGACATAAGGGCGTGGGAGCCAAGTGTAGGTAATAATTATTAGAAAAATACGAATATGAGTTTAGTTGCAATCGTAGGTCGCCCCAATGTGGGTAAATCAACGCTTTTTAACCGCTTGGTTGGTCATCGTCAAGCCATTGTCGATGAGACTGCCGGCACCACACGCGACCGCCACTATGGCAAGACCGACTGGAACGGTAAGGAGTTTTCTATTATCGACACGGGCGGTTATGCCGTAAATACCGATGATATTTTCGAGGACGATATCCGTCGTCAGGTTATGTTGGCTATCGACGAGGCCGACCTTATCCTCTTTATGGTGGAGGTTAAGACAGGCATTACCGATCTCGATATGATGATGGCCGATGTGTTGCGCCGTTCGGGCAAGAAGGTGCTTGTTGTCTGCAACAAGGTGGACAACTACGATCTTATCTACCAATCGCACGAGTTCTACTCACTCGGCTTGGGCGATATTTTCTGCATCAGTTCGATGTCGGGTAGCGGCACAGGCGACTTGATGGACGAGATCCTCAAGCAGCTCCCCGAGGATACTAAGGCCGATGAGCTCGACGACCTGCCCCGCATCACTATCGTTGGTCGTCCCAATGTAGGTAAGTCATCGCTCACAAACGCTCTTCTTGGACAGGAGCGTAACATCGTAACCAACATCGCTGGTACCACACGCGACTCAATCCACACCCGCTACAACAAGTATGGTATGGATTTCTACCTGGTCGATACCGCAGGTATGCGTAAAAAGGGCAAGGAGATGGAGGATCTGGAGTTCTACTCAGTAATGCGCTCAATCCGTGCCATCGAAAACTCCGATGTTTGTATCTTGATGCTCGATGCTCAGCAGGGTCTGGAGTCGCAGGATTTGAATATTCACAACCTTATCGTGCGTAACCGCAAGGGATGTGTGATTGTAGTAAACAAGTGGGATTTGATCGAGAAGGAGAGCAACACGATGAAGGAGTGGAAGGAGTTCCTGGAGAAGAAGCTCGCTCCGTTCAACGATATTCCCATCATCTTCACATCAGTGTTGAACAAGCAGCGTATCCTGGAGGTGTTGCAGCAAGCTATTCGCGTCTATAACTCACGCAAGCGTCGAATTCCTACACACGAGCTCAACGACTACATCCTGCCCATCATCGAGGATTATCCCCCTGCATCAACTAAGGGAAAGTATATCCGCATCAAATATGCTACGCAGTTGCCCACTCCTACGCCGCAGTTTGCGTTTTTCGTGAACCTGCCGCAGTATATCAAGGAGTCGTATCGTCGCTACTTAGAGAATAAGATGCGCGAGCAGTGGGACTTCTCGGGTGTGCCTATTCAGATTTATTTCCGACAGAAGTAAAAGGGTACTTATGATAAAAAAGGGCTGTCCAACAAGCGATGTTGCGACAGCCCTTTCTGTTATATTAGGTTGTTCTCTTTGAGCCACTTAATCTGATCCCGAAGCGTAACGTCCAGCGCTCGCGTGGTGTAACCCAACTCGCGCGCGGCCTTGCTGTAATCAAACTCGTTGTTACGTTTGAGATTATAGACCGAGAATGTAGTCATCAACGGCATCTTACCCGTCTTGGCAGCGCGACGCTCCATCGAACGGGCAATCATCTCGGCAATAGGGATCGGAAGGAAGAACTTCACTGGCTTACACCCCGCCTCCTGAGAAATGATTCGGCTCATATCGCGAAAACGAATAACCTCATTTCCGAGAATATAACCCTCGCCAATGCGTCCTCTGTCAGCCGCTGCAATACACCCTGCGGCAAGGTCGCGCACATCGACCATATTGAACGAGCCGTCGATACCCGCAGGCATCTGCCCCTTGATGATCTTGATGATTGTCGATGTTGTCTCGCTCAGTGAGTGGTCATTGGGGCCCATAATTCCCGTCGGATATACCACCGTTGCACGCAGGCCGCGCTCGCGGATAGCCGTAAAGATATTGTTCGTAGCCATCGCCTTGCTCTTGCTGTACCAGCCCACAACCTCATCCAGATTGACATACTCCTCGACCTCACTGATCTTCTCGCCGTGCGGACGCTCGGGTATTGCACCCGTCGAGCTGACATAGACCAGCTTGCGACACTCCTTATGTTCCAGACACATATCAATGATGTTGGCAGTTCCGCCGACATTCACATCGAGGAGCATCTTGCGATAGTATGGATTGACTGTAACCATACTTGCAACGTGAATACAGATCGTCTCCACCCCCTCCTCGACCGCAAAGAAGGGCTCAAGCGAGGCCTTATCGCAGAGGTTGCCATAGAAGATTTCAACATCACGGGGGATGTATCGCGCGGCCTTGTCGCCCTCAAGCACAAAAGCCCTCACCTTATCACCACGCTCCAAAAGTTGAGCGCACACATTCGAGCCCATAAAACCAGCTGCTCCCGTTACAAGATAAATTACATTTTTCATACTGCGCTTGTTTGATTGATTGTTGCTGCAAAGTTACAGCAGCGCAAGCGCTGATTAAAGGGATGAATTACCGAATAATTGGGCATATATTCTTTTACAAAGAGTATTCAATGCACAAAGTCGCATATTTTTTGTGCAATTATTCCTATTTGTATATTTTTGCAGAAAATTTCACTGCGATGTTAAACGATATTATTCTACTCGAAAACGAGACTCTTATTAGAGGAATCCTCGTCCCCTACAAGATCACTATGGCAACCCAGATTGTGATTACATCGGGTAGCCTGAGATGTAGGGTTGATTTTCGCACCTACTCACTTCACGCCCCAGCAATGGCAATTTTTCTTCGTGGGCAGGTGATCGAATCGTTTGAGGCTGATGATGAGTTTTCGGGCTTTGGTATTATGATGAGTCAGGAGTTCACCGACTCTCTGAGCCTTCCCGTCGGCCTGCAGGAGAGGCTTTTTCTGCAAAATACGCAGTTCCACAGCATCTCTGAGCAGATACTCGAGGCTTATATGGCGTGCTACCGACAGGTCTCAAGTGCAATGAAGCAAGAGGATAATCCCTACCGCGAGCAGATTATTAGGCACCTCTTCTCGGCCTATTATTATGGCCTTGGTTACTATGCGCACAATACACAAAAGGCACCAACGACGATGACAACGCAAGAGCAAATGTGCGAGAGGTTTATCAACTTGGTCTCAAAGAATTTCAAGCAGGAGAGGGATATTGGATTCTATGCCGATAAGTTATGTATCACCAACAAATACCTCTCTACGCTACTAAAACAGACTACGGGAATGACTGCACTGGAGTGGATAGAGCGATATGTCGTTCTCTACGCTAAGAGTTCGCTCTCATCCACCTCGATGACCATACAGCAGATCAGCGACGAGCTTGGCTTCCCCTCGCAGTCGGTCTTTGGCAAGTATTTCAAGCGCGTTGAGGGCATATCGCCCAAAGCCTATCGGCAGTCATTGGAGGAGTAGGCTACACCCTAATAAACGTGAATACTTGCCCCTTGAGCCGAAGGCAGGTAGTTAATACCATACCAACACATCTGCAACAAAAGGAACGAGAATATAAGCAAGGCAAATGTGATATTCTGATCCTTGAGGCGCGGACGCAAATGCAGATATAATAAGTACGAAAGCCACGTTGCCGCTGCCCACGTCTCCTTGGGGTCCCACGTCCAGAAGTCGCCCCACGCCTGCTTGGCCCACAGCGCTCCCATAATCATTCCGAGCGTAAGGAATGCCCAACCGATGCGCACTAAATTATCACACACCTTGAGTTCATCATCCGTTGCATCGTACTTACGAAGCCACAGATAGAGGGCAAACAATGTCACGGCACCCATCATCGCATAGGCAAACATATATACTATGACGTGTGGCACAAACCACACGCTCTGCAAAGCGGGCATCAGCGACTTGCTATGTATCTCAGGCTTGAGCAGATTAACGCATATAAAGACTACCGACATAAGTGTACTAAAGGATAGAATCCACTTATATCGCCAACGCACATATACGGCAACACCCGCCAACGAGAGGAAGAACGAGTACCACAATCGGGTCTCACCCATAGTTCGCATAGGGGGACGCTCGAGGGCTATCCACATACCTATGATGAAGGTCATAAATACTGCCGAGCCGGCAAGCGATGCCACAGAGGCCATCCACACGCGCTTACCACGAAATGCCATCACAGCACCCGCAACCCAGCATATAACGGCCGCAGCCGCATACCATATCAATTGTTCCCACGTCATTTTGTTACCTCCTTTCTCTTGCGACGACCGCCCGCAGTAAGAAACATCACAACACCCGCCGCAAGCATTGTCCAAAGGGCAATATGAATAGCCGAGTACCAGCCATCGCGGACACACTCCACAACGCTCAACTCGCTCCAGCGACCACGCTCGGTGTCGTAACCCATCTGATAGATGCGCCACGCTCCGATGCGGGCTGGATGATTAACCTCGATATCAAAGTTCTGTTGCTCGCCATCTTCCGTAACGACACTCATACGCGAAAGGTAGTGTTTTGCCTCACGGCGTGGCATAGCCACAGCCAATCTATCGTCAAGGAAGAGATACGACGGCTCGAAGACAAAACTACCGCAACTAACCCATCCCTCTTGCTGTGCTCCCGTGCGCACATTGCGCGCACGCACATACACTGCTGGTGCGGCTCCGATATGCTCCATAGCACGATACTCATCGCTATCGGGCATATGTCCTGCCATATCAAGGCTCTCTACAGCCGTCAATTGCCATCCGTCGATGGTAGCCTGCGCCCCCACCTCCTCAACTGAGAGAAACTCACGCGACGAGGTCTGATTCATCGCATCGAGCACATACAACTTGGGAGCATACTCCTCCATACGAAACTCGTCGAGTGTGAGTACGAAGGGTAACTCCACCTGCTCGCCATTGCGGCTCACTCCCCAATGGGTTGCTTGTCCTCGCTGCGTAGTAACCGTTACACGCAATTTATCGCCACTACCAAAAATCCCCGCTACAAGCACCACAAACACCGCCAGGTGCGACAACACGGCCGCCACACGACGATGGCGAATGTGCGACAGATCCTCCATCACGGCAAGACCTGTGGTAGTGGTAAAATATAGTAATAGGATATTGAACGACCACGACGAGGTCATTCGAGTGAAGCCGAGCGTAGCCCAAAGACCCTCTGCAGAGGGATCTTGGCGCGTAAGACCAAAGATGATGGTCATCACGATCATCGCCACGAGCGACGATGTGCAGGCATAATGATCGGCAAGTTGGCCCAGCCACTTCCAACGACTTTTCTGGAAATGAATCAGCACCAACAGATATAGATAATTAACAGCAATGATGAGCCCCCACGGATAGCGCAGAAACTCATTATTCAAATCTCCAAATGCCATTTGCAACGCTGTGCCTGCCACGAAGAGCAAGGCACAGCGTACAAACGAGCGTTTATAACCCCATTGTAAGGTCATAAGCAAATTCTTTTTATTTAAGCGCAGGCGGAAGTCCCACCCAACGCATCTTTCACAATATCAAGCCTATGCCTGCTCCCACTGTGCACGGAGAAGGTTAACGGCAGCAGTAACAGTCTGTGCACGATCACCCTTCGTACCACACTCGAAGCTCACATAATAAGGATAGTTCATCTCCTTCAAGGCACGCATACCATCTACATATACATCCAAGTCGCCATCCTCACCAGGCATAATACGATTACCACGGCTGGCAACGTGAACGTGCTGCAGATACTTGGGACCAGCAGCCCAGAATGCAGCGTAGTCAGATGTCTCCTCCTGCATATGCCAGAAATCACCCATACACTTAACGCCCTCGCTCTTTGAATCGCGTGCGATAGCAGCAGCATCGGCAACCTGACGCATATAGTGGCACTCGCGACGGTTCAGAGGCTCGAGAATAACGGTTGTATTGTGCTTCAAAGCGTACTCGCCCAGCTCGTGCATCTGCTCGCACAGATACTCGCGGGTCTCCAGCGTGTGGGGCATACAAGGCTTCTGCGAGTTAAATGCAGGCACCATAATAACACCTGTAGAACCCAACTCACCAGCGGCAGCGATAATCTCGCGCATAGTAGAATCGAACTCAGCCTTAACGGCGGGATCCTCAGCCAAAATAAAGCCCTTGAAACCTGCGCAGATAGCCGACACCTTAATATTACGGCCATTGAGCGCTTGCTGAATCTCGTTGATACGACCTGCAAGGTTACCACCGCCAGGCTCGAAACCTACGATACCGAGGTTCTCCATAAAGTCGAACTTCTCGTTGAGCGACTCACCAGGAGCGATACCCTCCTGGAACGAGAGGCGCAACTCGGGAGAGTTCTTCACAGTCTCAGCCGAAGAGCACGATGAGATCAAACCCAATGACGATGTACCAGCAGCTACTGCCGCAGCACCAAACAACGATTTCTGCAAAAATTCTTTTCTATTCATAAATCGAATTATTATCTATTCAAAACTCTTTTCCAATGCCTTGACAAACTCTGCCACAGCCTCCTTGTCATCAACCGCAGGTGTCCACGGAGCGATATTCTCGGCCGAGATAGGGGTATATGGGCCCTGCTTAACCTCATATAGGACTGTATCATCCTCCAGCACCACAAGTCCGTGCCATAGGCCAGCCTCGATATCGAAACCACAAGCCTCGCACCCCTCGCCCACCATTTGAGAGTGGGTAATAACACCATTATCGTCGTAAACAACTACGCCAACACGGCCACGCAACACAACACAACTCTCGCTAAGCGAGGGGTTAAGGTGGCGATGCACGGGGATATATGAACCACGATGCATAGCGTTGAGCAGGCGATTAACAGGCTCTGATTCATCGCGATGCAGGTTGTAGTTCTTGCGCAGACGCGGCGAGAGGCGTGCCTCACTGCACACGCGAGAGATTAACTCGCGAGTGATAAACTCACACTTTGGGCTCTTCATTGTCAAAGCAAAAAGGGTGGAGAGGGAGTATTTCTGCTCCTCGCCACCCTCAATAATTATTCTCTGTCGGGAGCTATTACTTCTCCTTACCAGTTACCATTACAACATAGTCAGACATAGGCATCTTGCCGAGCTCAAGCTTCTCAGGCATATAGTCGAGCTGTGATGCGCTCATCTCGTCCCAAGTTACTGTTGCACCAGAGTAAGCAGCCTCACGACCCATTACACCAGCCAAGCAAGAGATACCGCACTCTGAAGCCTCATCGTGCATAGTGCCCTTACGGATGTGGTTAACCCAGTCAACGTGCTCCAATACATAGGGATCGTGCTGCTGCCACTGAGCCTTTGCAGCCTCCTCGTCGTACTTCCAGATAACATTGCCAGCAAGGTCCTTA
This sequence comes from Alistipes sp., assembly GCA_045654285.1. Classification (GTDB taxonomy): domain Bacteria; phylum Bacteroidota; class Bacteroidia; order Bacteroidales; family Rikenellaceae; genus Alistipes. Next base: position 45,703 of record JAZONC010000019.1, read on the forward strand.
ATCTCGTGGTTCTCGCTGTTCCAAGAACCCTTAGTACCCTGGATGAACTCGCTCACATTAGTAGAGCAACCATCGATCTGACGGCACATAGAGTGCATATGGATACCGTTCTCCATCTCGAAATCTACTGAGAACTGGTCATACTGATCACCAGTGATACGACGATGACGAGCACCTACAGCTGTAGCCTTAACGGGCTTCAAACCTGTCATCCACAAGAATACGTCGATGTTGTGAACGTGCTGCTCAACAATATGATCACCAGAGAGCCACTTCCAGTTAACCCAGTCGCGAATCATCCACTCCATATCGCTCCAGCCCTGCTGACGCTCCTTGTACCAAAGCATACCCTGATTCCAATATACATTACCGCCAGTAATCTCACCGATAGCACCGTCGCGGATCAACTGCAAAGCCTCCACATAAGGACGCTGGTGATGACGCTGAGTACCAGTTACAACGCTCAAGTTCTTAGCCTGTGCCTGCTTAGCGGTAGCCATAATCATACGGTAGCCCTTAGGATCAACTGCGATGGGCTTCTCGAGGAATGAGTGAACACCCTTCTCAGTTGCGTACTGGAAGTGTACGGGACGGAATACGGGAGGAGTAGCGATGATTACCATATCAACGCCAGAATCGATAACCTTCTTATATGCGTCGAAGCCTACAAAGCAGTTAGCATCGGGCACAACCTGGTTGTGCTTCTCAGCCAAATCCTTCTTCAAGCTCTCCAAACGATCAGCGAAAGTATCACCCAAAGCTGTAACGGTGATGCCGTTAGCAGCCTCCAAAAGGTTTACGATAGCACCTGAACCACGACCACCACAGCCGATAACACCAGCCTTCAACTCGCGGCCATCATCAGCCTTATCATTCAAAACGGGGACATAAACATCCTGCAAACGCGCAATAGGAGTTGCCTTAGATGCTGTGTTGCCACCACAAGATGTCATCATTGCAGATGAACCAACGAGGCTTGATACGCCCAATACTGCAGACATTGACAAGAAGTCCTTTCTGCTAAGTTTGTTGTTGCTCATAATTTTAAGTTGTTTTATAGTTATATACCTTTATTATTTAATTGTATTTCGTCTTCACTTCGATTAGTGTGCATTAACACCCTCGGGAACCTCGCATACTACGCGGAAACCTATACCCTTAATATCAGAGTACCACCAGATACTCTTCGGGTTCTGCGGATCGGTGTTGAGCCAAGCATCGTGGTTAGTCTTGCCACGGGCCGCGCTACGCAAATTAGCAGCGTCGTCAACATAGTAACCACCGCGAACAACATGCTCTGTACCCGACGCAGGACCCTTAGGATCGACTGCGCCATCCTGCATCTTTGAGTAAGCATCCTCAGCATACCAATCTGAGCAGTACTCCATTACATTACCCAACATATTCTTCAAGCCGAACGGGTTAGCCTTCATCTTGGTAGGCTCCTGTGTGCGGTTCTTACTGTTGTTCACATAGATAACGTGGCTATTGATAACAGTAGTATCAGCACCGAACATACCGTTCCAGAAGCCCTCGTTGGTGTAATCCTTCGGACTACCCTCGAAGTAGTAAGGAGTCTCGGTACCACCACGAGCTGCATACTCCCACTCCGCCTCGGTCGGCAGACGATACTTCTTGCCTGTCTTGAGTGAGAGCCACTGGCAGAAGGTCTCAGCCGAGTAGTGTGTCATCGTAATAGCGGGACGCGAGCCCTGACCCCAACCCTGATCGGGGAAGCCGAACGGAGGAGTGGGACCACTCACAGCATCCAAATCCTCGCGTGTGTTGTTTGCATATATCACATCGGGATGTGTACGACCCTCCGACATTGTCTCGCCATAGAAAGCCCAGAACTGATCCCAAGTAACCTCAACCTCAGCCATAAAGAAGGGCGAGATAGTTACATTACGCTGAGGAGCCTCGTCGGCCTTATGGAAAGGCTCGTTGTCGGGGCTACCCATCTTGAACGAACCACCTGGGATAGCAATCATATTGATTGATGCCGAGGTGCCGGGAATAGTCTCGGTAAAGTTCTCAAACGAGGTTACGGGTGTAGCCTCAGCATAGATATCGCCACTAGTTACGGGAGCACCCGAGAAGGCCTCGTGCTTGTAATTGGGGTTATAGTGGCCTGCGTCGAGGTGGCAACTAATACACTGCAGATTAAGCTTCTCCTCGTTCTCATCATAATATAGGTGCGCTGTAACACCCTCGTCGGTAATACCCTGGGGGAAGAGGTTTACGTGGCACGCCTTGCACGACTCGTTGTAAACGATGGTCTGTGCATACTCCAACTCACTCTTTACTGACCAATCAACATCCTCGGGATTCTTTGTGATGTAAGACCACACATCCTTAACACCTGTGCCTATCTTCGCCTTCACATACTCGAACGAGCCCTTGGGTGGGAGGTGGCAGGCGGCACAATCGGTCATAACTCCGCTCTCATTGTTGTAGTGATACGACTGTTTCCAACTTGCATCTGACTCTGGGTGGAAGTGGCAAGCCATACAAGACTCGTTCTTCGAGCTATTCACCCAAACATAATTAAATGCAATCATCAACGAAAATCCCGCAACGAGACCAGCCAGGCCTACGAGCAGAAACTTCTTCTTACTTCCTGATTTCGACATAGTTATATTTAACTCAACTCAATTATTACAATGCGCCTGTAGCTAATCATCACCACTACACACATCGCACGCAGAAGGGGTGCGAACTCACACTTTTTGATTAAGGCGGGTATATTTTGTTCAAAAGTAATCATTTTTTCGGCAGTTTCAAACAATAATTTTAATTTTTTAGAGAAAAAAGGCAATAATTTGAAATTTTACGCTTTTTTCTTACCCCACAACAACATATTTTCATCCAACGCCACACTCACTATGATAGAATAATTCCAAAATTTCGTTAATACCAATGCAGAATTTCGACTTTTGCACATATCGTGTTTTACAACAAGCATAAGCGGCAAACGCCCCCCCCTGTTACCTCGCAACACGAACGAAAAATATTAAAACTATTTTGCCCGAACAAGCATATTTTTTACAAAAAATTACTATTTTTGTAGGAATTGTAACCGTACAAAATTTATGGAGAAGAATAAGTGCGTAGTAGATCTTCGAGGAGTCTCAATATACCATACCGACGGCTCGACAAAGCGCCCAAAATCGGACGACGAGTTAGTGCTTTCGGATGTAAATTTACGGGTTTCAGAAGGCGAGATGGTCTATTTCATCGGACGCGTAGGAAGCGGAAAAAGCACTCTACTAAAGACGCTATATGCCGAAGTGCAACTGTTTGAGGGTGAGGGGCGTGTAGTTGGTGTTGATCTGCGCCGTCTAAAGCGCAAAGAGATCCCCTACCTGCGCCGCAAAATGGGCATCGTATTTCAGGATTATCAACTACTCGACGACCGCAATGTATTCTACAACCTTTACGATGTAATGCGCGCTACGGGCTGGAGCAACGACACCGATATTCGTCGTCGCATTTCAGAAGTTTTAGGCGTTGTAGGGCTCGAAACTAAGTCCTACAAAATGCCACACGAGCTATCGGGTGGTGAGCAACAACGCTTAGTCATCGCTCGCGCTCTGATAAATTCGCCACGCCTACTACTGGCAGACGAGCCCACGGGCAACCTTGACCCCGTGACGGCCGACGGTATTATGCGCCTCTTCTGCGAGATTGCCTCTCGAGGCACGGCCATTGTGATGACCACTCACAACACGGCACTTATAGAGCAATATCCCGCTCGCACGATTATGTTTTCGAAGGGACGGATCGCAGAGATAGACCTTGAGAAGAGTTTTTCGCAATAATCTACCGAATCTACGATTCGTTATTTGGAAAAGTCGATTAAAAAGTCTATTTTTGTACGATTTAAGAATCGGAATAGAATTTAAGCATAAATAATGAGTACTGAACAGGAAATTGTAAAGCACGAAGAGGAGTATTCGGCGTCGAATATCCAAGTGCTGGAGGGTTTGGAGGCTGTGCGTAAACGCCCCGCTATGTATATTGGCGACATCGGCGAGAAGGGTCTGCACCACCTTGTATATGAGGTTGTGGACAACTCTATCGACGAGGCGTTGGCTGGCTACTGTACCCATATTGATGTTACGATAAACGAGAACAACTCTATCACCGTTCGCGATAACGGCCGAGGCATTCCCACCGACTACCACGAGAAAGAGGGTAAGTCGGCATTGGAGGTTGTACTCACCGTGTTGCACGCTGGAGGTAAGTTCGACAAGGGTAGCTACAAGGTATCTGGTGGTCTGCACGGTGTAGGTGTATCGTGTGTGAATGCGCTCTCAACACAGCTCATCGCCGAGGTACATCGTGGTGGTAAGATCTATCGTCAGACCTATAGCAAGGGTGTTCCCACATCGCAGATGGAGATTATTGGCGATACGGAAGATCGTGGTACCATCATCACATTCCTGCCCGATAACTCGATCTTTACACTCACCACCGAGTATAAGTACGACACGCTGGCCAACCGTCTGCGCGAGCTCGCGTTCCTTAACAAGGGCATCCACCTTTCTCTCACCGACCTGCGTCAGAAGGACGAGGAGGGCAACCCCTTGCGTGAGCAGTTCTACTCGAAGGATGGCTTGCAGGAGTTCGTTAAGTACCTCGACGCTACACGCGGAGAGGCTCTCACCGAGGAGGTTATCTACATCGATACCGAGTACAATGGAGTTCCCGTTGAGGTAGCTATGCAGTACAACAACTCGTTCTCGGAGAATGTACATTCCTATGTAAATAATATCAACACCATCGAGGGTGGTACCCACCTGACGGGTTTCCGTATGGCTCTTACTCGTACCTTGAAGCGCTACGCCGAGGAGTCGGGTATGTTGGCAAAACTTAAGTTTGAGATCAACGGCGAGGACTTCCGCGAGGGTCTCACAGCCGTAGTATCGGTTAAGGTTGCTGAGCCTCAGTTCGAGGGTCAGACCAAGACCAAGTTGGGTAATAGCGAGATTTCGGCCGCAGTTAATGGTGCCGTTGCATCGGCTATGGCTCTCTATCTGGAGGAGCACCCCCGCGATGCTAAGGCTATCGTACAGAAGGTTATCCTGGCCGCTACTGCTCGCCACGCCGCACACAACGCTCGTGCCGCTGTACAGCGCAAGACGGTGTTGTCGGGTGCTGGCCTGCCGGGTAAGTTGGCCGACTGTTCAAGCCGCGACCGCTCGATTGCGGAGATCTTCTTCGTCGAGGGAGACTCTGCGGGTGGTACTGCCAAGCAGGGCCGCGACCGTAACTTCCAGGCTATTATGCCTCTGCGTGGTAAGATCTTGAACATCGAGAAGGCGCAGGAGCACCGTATGTGGGAGAACGAGGAGATTAAGAATATGTTTATCGCCCTGGGCGTGTCGATCGGCACCGAGGAGGATAGCAAGGCTCTTAATCTTGAGAAATTGCGTTACGACAAGATTATCATTATGACCGATGCCGATGTCGATGGTGCGCACATCGCTACACTTATGCTCACATTCTTCTTCCGCAAGATGAAAGAGCTTATCGAGAATGGCCACATATATATCGCCACACCGCCCCTCTACCTCGTTAAGAAGGGTAACCACGAGCGTTACTGCTGGACCGACGCCGAGCGTGATGCCATCATTGAAGAGATGGGCACAAAGGGTGTTCACATCCAGCGATACAAAGGTCTTGGTGAGATGAACGCACAGCAGTTGTGGGATACTACGATGAATCCCGAGACTCGCATCTTGCGTCAGGTGAATATCGAGAATGCTGCCGAGGCTGATCGTATATTCTCAATGCTGATGGGCGACGATGTACCGCCCCGTCGAGAGTTTATCGAGAAGAATGCTCACTACGCAAATATCGACGCGTAAAGCGTTCACAATAGAACAACAAAGGCCGCCAACATTGATGTTAGCGGCCTTTTCTATATCTAATTACTTAAGAATTGTAGAACAAAAGAGCTATTACAACCCTGTAATCTTCTTTATCTCATTGAGTTTATTTAGCGCCTCGATGGGTGTGAGCGAATTTATATCCAAGCCCTTGATCTGGTCGCGTATCTGCACCAGCACAGGATCATCAAGTTGGAACATCGAAAGTTGCATATTACCCTTCTCGGCTACCTCTGCCACCTGCTTTGCCGAGGGCTGACGGCGCTTGCGCTGACGCACTGCCGTGCCTGCAGCGACATCCTGCTCGCCATAAGCTGTCTCGAGTGATGAGAGTATCTCCTCGGCTCGACGCACAATCGTTGTTGGCATACCAGCCATACGCGCCACGTGAATACCGAATGAGTGCTCTGTACCGCCACGCTGCAGTTTACGCATAAATACTATAGTGTTATCGACCTCACGCACCGACACGTGGTAATTTTTCACACGCTCGAAGAGGTGTTCCATCTCGTTAAGTTCGTGGTAGTGCGTAGCGAAGAGCGTCTTTGCTCGGCCTGCTGGGTGGTTGTGGATATACTCTACCATAGCCCACGCAATAGATATTCCATCGTAGGTGCTTGTACCTCGGCCAATCTCATCCAGCAGGATAAGACTGCGGCCAGAGAGGTTATTCAGGATACTTGCCGACTCCAACATCTCGACCATAAAAGTTGACTCGCCCTGCGAGATATTATCCGACGCACCTACGCGTGTAAATATCTTATCCACAAGGCCAATATGAGCCTTCTCTGCCGGCACGAACGAGCCCATCTGCGCCATAAGGATGATGAGCGCCGTCTGACGCAACAGTGCCGACTTACCCGACATATTGGGACCCGTGATCATCATTATCTGCTGGTCGCGGTCGTTGAGCAACACGTCGTTAGGGATATACTCCTCGCCTACGCCCATCAGTCGTTCGATGACGGGGTGGCGTCCCTGGCGGATGTCGATCACCGTGCCATCGTCGAGCGTAGGACGCACATAGCGACACTCGGCGGCCATCGAGGCGAACGACTGCAGGCAGTCCAGACGTGCCACCACCGCGGCATCACGCAAGATACTCTTTAGGTAGGATGCCGCACGCTGAACAAGGGCATTGTATATCTCTAACTCGATGGCAAGGATACGATCCTGCGCACCAAGAATCTTCTCCTCATACTCCTTCAACTCCTCAGTTATGTAACGCTCGGCGGCGGTAAGCGTCTGCTTACGAATCCACGACTCGGGCACCTTATCTTTATGAGTGTTACGCACCTCGATATAGTAACCAAAGACATTGTTATAACTAATCTTGAGCGATGGAATACCCGTAGCCTCGCTCTCGCGCTGGAGAATCTGATTCAACACATCCTTTCCGTGCAGAGCCACACGACGCAGATCGTCCAACTCTGCCGACACACCATCGGCGATAACGCCTCCCTTCTGAATCTGGTTATTGGCAGGATCAGGATAGATGGTAGTAGCAAGCAGGTCGCGCAACTGTGTTAGAGGGTCAATCTCATCGGCGATGGCGTTCAGAGGCTCCGAGTCGGTAGAATCGAGCAGAGCCTTAAGGGTTTCTATGGCCGTGAGCGAAGACTTGAGTTGCACCAACTCGCGGGGCAGAATACGCGCCGCTGCAATACGAGATGAAAGGCGCTCCAAATCACCTATCGATGCAATCTGCTCACGCAAGGCATCGGCCAAATCGCTATCGTTCATAATGCCTTGCACCACATCCTGACGACGCTCGATGCGAGCCTTATCACGCAGAGGCATAGCCACCCAACGACGCAGCAGACGGCCACCCATCGAAGTGAGTGTGCGGTCGATGACCTCGGTAAAGCTTGTTTTAGCACCTCCGCCCGAATTAAACAACTCAAGGTTACGGATGGTGAATTTATCAATCCACACTGCATCATCGCTATCGATGCGCGAGATGGATGCTATGTGAGCCGTGTCGCGATGCTCGGTAAACTCCAGATAGTACAACACTGCACCTGCGGCAGCAATGGCGTCGTTCATACCCTCAACGCCAAAGCCCTTGAGCGAGGGTGTTGAGAACTGCTTACACAAACGGTCGTAACCCACCTCCGAAGAGAAGACCCAATCCTCGAGGCGGTAGGTGTAGAAACGCGAGCCGAATAACGACTGAAAACGATCGGCAGAGCCACGCGCGTAAAGTACCTCCTTGGGAGCGAAAGATGCCATTAATTTATCGATGTAGCGGTCGTCGCCCTGAGCGACATAGAACTCGCCAGTAGATATATCGAGAAATGCCACAGCCGTAGATTTGGCACCAAAGCACACGGCCGCAAGGAATGAGTTCTCCTTGGCTGGCAGGATGTTATCTCCCATCACAACGCCTGGGGTAACCAACTCGATAACACCGCGTTTAACAAGGCCCTTGACCAACTTCGGATCCTCCAATTGCTCACATATAGCCACTCGCTCGCCTGCGCGAACAAGTTTAGGCAAATATACATCTACAGCGTGATGAGGGAAACCCGCCAACTCGACCGACGAGGCCGAGCCATTGGCACGACGAGTGAGGGTGATGCCAAGAATCGACGAGGCTTTGATAGCGTCGTCGCCAAAAGTTTCGTAGAAGTCGCCCACACGAAACAGCAGTATAGCATCGGGGTGTACGGCCTTGATTTGATAGTATTGTTTCATCAAGGGTGTCTCCACATATTTCTTTTCGACGGCCATAGGTCAATAGTTCAAAATTACACGATGTTAATATGCAAAGATAGAAAATAAACCCGTCAATACAAAATTTGTGCGGCGACATTTACGAGTAGAGACACAGAGCAACAACTCTCCCTACTCGAAAAATCTCTCATCGAAATTGACCAAATAGAGCCGCTCCGTTGCGCGGGTAAAAGCCGTATAGAGCCAGCGTAACATATCGCCCGTCATAGGCTCATCGCCGAAGAGTGCCCTATCGACAAAGACCGCCTTCCATTGACCACCCTGCGCCTTATGACACGTAACGGCATAGGCAAACTTAACCTGCACGGCATTAAAATGTGGATTATCGCGAATCTCCTTGAGGCGCTTAAGGCGACTCTTTATATCGAGATAATCCTGCTCTACCTCCGTAAACAGGCGCTGGCTCTCCTCGCGCGTGAGCGAGGGCGACTCCGAGGTGATTGTATCAAGCAAAATCTTACATCCAATCTCATAGTCGTTATAGTCGGGAAACGAAAGCACCGCATCGGCAAAATGGAACCCATAGAAATCCTCAAAACGGCGAATCTTGCGCAACTGCGCCACATCACCATTGGCCACAAAACTCATTGGGCACTCCTGCTCACGCTCAGTGAAATAGTAGTTATTCTTCACCACCATCAGTCTGTCGCCACTCTCGATAGCCTCCTCAGCCGAGAGGTTGTAACGACGCACGCCCTCGTTGTAGCGGTTGGCTCGACGATTTGAGCGGGTGATGATAATGGTCTCCTCGCTACCGTATTTGTCGTAGCACTCCTGCACCTTCTCCATCACCTCACCACCCGTGATAGACTCCACATCGGGGAAGTTCATATCAAGGTGCGGTATCTCCCATATACCGTTCTCGAGCATACAGCGCAACATAGTGGCATTAAACAAGATACCCGACTCAGCCTGCTGGCGGACCACATCGTCCATCGAGGCATACACCACCTCGCCGTAGCCTCGCATAACGGTCTCGTCGAGAGCAGGACTATAAGGAGAGCCTACGGGTGGTAGCTGGGCATTATCGCCCACCAAAACCAGACGGCAATCGCGACCCGAACGCACATAGCGCACCAAATCGTCAAGCAACGAGCCACTGCCGAAAATCTGCCCATCGGATGTAGAGTCGGAGAGCATCGAGGCCTCATCAACGATAAAGACTGCTCCGCGCTCCTTATTGATGTTGAGCGTGAAGTGAGACTCATAGTCTGCCGTGGTGCGTTCACGATAAATTCGCTTGTGGATGGTAAGTGCTGGTCGATGGCAATAACGCGAGAGCACCTTTGCCGCACGACCCGTCGGAGCGAGCAAAACGGTAGGCACTTGCATCTGCTCCAACACATCGACAACGGCCGCTACCAAGGTGGTCTTTCCGGTGCCCGCATAGCCGTTCAGAACGAAAATTTGCTCATTTTTTGGCGCAGAAAGGTAGTCGGATAACATTTCTACAACTTTTTTCTGACTAAAAGTTGTTTCGAACGAGATTTTTTCGTAAATTTGGCCTGCGATATAAGTGTTAAGCATTTGGGTCGTCGATTTTAATCGTGAATATTTGAATACAAACTTAATAACAAATAACTAAAAAATGAAAAAGGGAATACAATTTATTCTTGGTCTGGCAATCATCGGATTGGTTTATGTGGTTGCTAATCTTATCTACACTCCCATCAGCTTCGAGCAGCAGTTGGAGGAGCGTAATGCTGAGGTAATCGTTAAGTTGAAGGACATCCGTGCTGCACAGCGTGCTTACAAGAGCAAGTACCAGCAGTTCACCGGCGACTTCGATTCACTCATTAACTTTATCTTGAACGACTCGCTCACAATGGAGCGTAAGTTGGTTGACGAGGATGACTCAGTTGCTATGGCACAGCTTAAGAAGCAGGGTAAGAAGAATGTAGAGCAGTACAACATCGCTGTTGTTGATACTATCTTCAACCCCCGCAAGCTCACTAAGGAGGATATCCAGAATTTGCGTTACATCCCCCACACTGACAACAAGGTTGAGTTCCTCCTCGAGGCTGATTTCGTTACAACTGGTAATGTTAAGGTTCCCGTTGTAGAGTGCCGTGCACCCTACAAGTTGTACCTCGACACTATTGCTTACCGTCAGAACGTTATTAACCTTATCGACGACCGCGAGAACAACTTCAACGCTTATGGTGGTTTGAAGTTCGGTTCAATGGAGGGTTCTAACAACGAGGCTGGTAACTGGGAGTAATCCTTTGCCGAGAGAACATAAGAGTCCGTCCCCAAAGAGGGCGGGCTCTTTTTATACCTATATTTATATATACAGAGGGACGGGGTCTGCCCACCACCAATAATAGCTATATATAGACAATGAGAATCATCAGTGGCCGATGCGGAGGCCGTAATATCACACCGCCAAAAAACCTACGCGCACGCCCTACGACCGACTTTGCTAAGGAGAATCTTTTCAATGTGCTGGGCAATCGCCTCGACTTCGAGGAGCTGGAAGTACTCGACCTCTTTTCAGGCACAGGCTCTATAAGCTACGAATTCGCTTCGCGCGGTGCGTCGTCGGTAACCTCGGTGGAGATTAACGCCGTGCATTACAACTTCATACGACAGACGGCACGCGAATTTGGTTTCAGCGCGCTCCACCCCGTCAAGGCCAATGTATTCTTATACCTGAAGAGTTGCGCAAAGCAGTACGATGTGATATTCTCTGATGCTCCCTACGATCTCGAGGGTAGCGAGCAGGTTATCGACCTTGTATTTGAGCGCGACCTACTGCGCGAGGGTGGCATCCTAATTTTCGAGCACTCGAAGGGCAAGGATTTCTCCTCTCATCCGCGATTCTCGGCGTTACGCAGCTATGGTAGCGTGCAGTTCTCGATATTTGAGAAATAAATTTAGCGAGCCAACCTATTTTGGGGGCTCGCTTTTCTTTTATCCAATCACCATTATGCCACTACAGATAACGCATATATGCAATTAAAACCTGTATTCTAAAAGTAGTTGCGTCATATCTTACACCCCAACAAAGTCTCAACAAACATTATTACGACCCCAGCAAACGGCGGTTTCTCTACACAAATTTCACCATCAATGCACTTTTTTTCTGAAAATTATTTGCAGATTACAATTTTTATACTACCTTTGCACTCGCAATCAGCAACTGGTGCGTTAGTTCAGCTGGTTAGAATACGTGCCTGTCACGCACGGGGTCAGGGGTTCGAGTCCCCTACGCACCGCGAAACGACTTACAGAAATGTTGGTCGTTTTTTTTATTTTTATATCGCAATCGAGTTCCCTACTCCATCTCTTGACTTATAGGTGCCACCGTAGCGCCTACATACTCAATCAAATCATTCGGTGCAATACGAATCTGTAAGCCTCGCACACCAGCACTTATGTAGATAAACTCGTGATCAAGGCTTGAGGTGTGGATATAAGTCGGGAAACGACGTTTCATACCAATGGGAGAGCAACCGCCGCGAATATATCCCGTCGTAGGCAATAGCTCCTTCATTGCAATCATCTCAACCCATTTATTACCAGATGCACGCGCCGCAGCCTTCAAATCAACCTCGTGATCGCCAGGCACCACGCAAACCAAATGCCCCGTACGATCGCCCGTGAGCACGAGAGTCTTAAAGACCGAGGCTATATCCTCACCAAGTTGCTCGGCAACGTGCGTAGCAGCAAGATTATTCTCATCTACCTCGTAGGGGATTAGTTCGTAACTTATCTTAGCCCTATCGAGCAGACGGGCGGCGTTGGTCTTTTCAATCTTTTGCTTTGCCATAAACAAATATTTGACTACAAATTTATCAAAAAAACAAACTAACTACCACCTCAATAGCCATTTTTCCTTGCTCCTTTGGCTATAAATTTATAAATTTGTGGCATATGAAGTCTATTTTTTCATACCTATTACCACTCGTTGCACTCTTGCTTGTAGGATGCAGTATAGGGCGTAATCCAAGCTCTGCAGCCAAACATTTCTACTCATCGATTGCCGAAGGTGAGTATGCCCAAGCACTAGCGGCAACCACCATTTCCGAGGATATAGACCCCGAAATCTATTACGCAATAATGGATAAGGTAAATCATTCTATTACCGAGCGAGGAGGGATTAAGCATATCGAAGTGGTGAGTGAGATTATTGCCGAAGATGGTCTTACAGCTGTTGTCGAGACCCTCATAACCTACGCCAACGGCACCGAGCAGAGAGAGGAGTGTGATGTAATTTTGATAGATAAGTATTGGAAAGTAGATGTTAATCTCGATTCGAAATAACCTGTTTATCATACTATTAGCCATCAGCGCTGTACAATGTAGCACGCACGAGGTTACTATGCCCAAGCCTCCTATCGAGGAGTTCTACTCAGGCGATTTGGCGTTTCGTCTTGGGCGTACTCTCGAGAGCGATGCCATAGCAGCCTCGGCAGATGAGGGTTGCGACTACTCTCACATCGGGGTTATAATTCGTCAAGAGGATAGCATTCGCGTAATACACATCGAGCCCGAGCGAGGAGCTTCAGAGCGTATAAAGTGTGAAACTTTGGAGAAGTTTTTTCACCCTACTCGTGCTGTAAAAGGGTGTGTTGCAAGACGCAAAACACTCTCTAAAGAAGAGCAACAAATAATTGAAAATAGGAGTATTAGCCTATTAAATTCGGGTATTCCATTCGATCACGATTACTCGCTACAAGACTCCTCGGCAATGTACTGCACCGAGCTTATTAATACCATATTTCTTAAGGCTGGCATATCGCTCACCGAGATACGCCACAAGGTGCCACTCATCGAGGAGGGTGTCATCCTGCCTTCAGATATGCTACGCGATGGGGATTTGGAGATCATATGGCACTACTCCGAGCGACGGCCTGCACGCCACAACTGATAGCTATTAACTATATTCTGCCATACGATATATGCCGTAGGTGCTACCGATGAAATAGGATCAAGGAACGCCTGCGAGAGCCACACGGCCAGCACCGTATTCTTTTGTCCGAGCGACTGACCTCCAGCTACCGTGTCGCCATAATGACGACCAATGCTACGACCAAGCTTAAACTGCACCAAACATATCACAAGTGCCACAAACGCCAATAGCAGTGTGGTAGTACGGTCGGTATCCTGATTATCGAGCAGGAAACAAGTTGTGCGAGAGATAATTACCGTAAGCGACATAAGCCATATATAGAACGATAGACGGCTATGTTCGGCCACCCATCCGCTCACTTTAGGAAGAAACGCACGGCATAATTGCCCCGCCACAAAGGGGGCTATAAGCAAGGGCGACACCTTTTGCAAAATCTGCGCCATCGTACACTCACCATTGCCAAAGGCGTGCAACACAACCGGCGCAAAGAGAGCAATAGCGATATTACACAGAAGGCTATACGCCGCCATTGTTTCGAGATTAGCACCCAACATTCCGCCAATCACCACAGCCGCCATAGCCACGGGTGCCAAAATACATATCATTGCACCCTGCGCCACCACAACATCGAACCACGCCAGAGCATAATATACCGCCAGCGAGCCCACTACCTGAAACAACAATAGCCACAAATGCATCCACGAGAAGCGTATGCGGCGCGCATCGACACGGCAAAAAGTGAGGAACAACATCGTAAAGATAAACGACGGCGTGAGCATACCCCACAATGTAGCATCGACCCACGCGATGGGTCTACAAAGCAGTGCGCCAACAACCATTCCCAATGGCATTGATATTGTACGAAAAGTATTGAATGTCATACTATTTACTTCTTTTTTTAGATGATATAAGCAGTAATCCCACAAAGGTAAAGGCTGCATTATAGCCAAGCAGCTCAAAGCCGATACCATACCCCACTTTCTGACTTAAAAACCACTGTAACAGATAGCTAAAAATGGGCGAACAGATGGCGATCAACGGCACATATCGCTCGTTGATTTGACGCTTCGAGATAAGTCCAAACGAATAGAGTCCAAGTATGGGTCCATAGGTATATCCTGCCACCTTGAAAACAAGATTTATTATACCGTCGCTGGCCATCTGCTCAAGCAACAGAATCACCACCACAAGCACCACGGCCATCGCTATGTGAGTACGATGGCGTAGGCGCGTAAGTTGCTCCTCATCGTTATATTTTTGTGCCTGCAAAATATCGATCGTAAAGGCCGTCGTGAGCGATGTGAGCGACGCTCCAGCCGCCGAGTAGGTACTCGACACAAGGCCGATAACAAACATCACACCTGCGGCAATGGGTAAACCACCCTGCACGGCCACCAACGGGAAGGCATCATCGCCCTTAGCGGGAGTGGGCAACGAGGCAAAGTCGATATAGCGATAGATAAGCGCACCCAGAGCAAGAAACATCAGGATGACAAATATCTGACACAGAGCCGTAAGCACAATGTTGATTTGCGAATCGCGCACACTACGACAGCTCAGATTGCGTTGCATCATATCCTGATCAAGTCCCGTCATAGCCACCAAACACAGCGCACCACCCGCCACCATCTTCCAGAAGTTGCGAGGCGACGAGGCATCGCAAAAGAACCACATCTGCGAATATGGCGACTCGGCTACGGCATCCACCGCCGATGCAAACGACAACCCCATCTGGCGACATATAAACCACGTGCAAACCACTATGCTGGCCACCAAACAAAGCGACTGCAGAATGTCGGTATGAATAAGCGAGCGCACGCCTCCTGTGCGGGTATAGAGCCACACGACAAGCATCGTAAAGAGCAGATTGACAGTAAAGCCAACGCCAAAACTATCAAACACAAGTGTCTGCATCACAGCGCAAACGACATAAATCTTCAGCGCCGCACCCACAATTTTTGCCACCAAGAAACACCACGCTCCCGTACGATGTGTCGCAGGACCAAATCGGTCGCCCAACCACTCGTAGAGCGATACCACTCCACGACGGTAGAAGGCAGGCACAAGAACAAAGGCCACGATGAGTTGTCCGATGGTAAAACCTACCACCATCTGCATATAGGAGAACGAGTCGGCTGCCACCGAGCCAGGCACCGAGATAAAGGTTACACCCGACATCGCGGCACCAATCATCGCAAGCGTCGCGGCATACCACTTTGTACGGCGTGCACCGATGAAAAATGTGGCATTATCGGCACCTCGGGCGGCTCGTCGCGCAATGACAACGAGTAGAGCCAAATAGGCTGCAAGGGTTATGAGTACTATGTATGATGACATTTTTTCACTTTCTATTGGGTAATCAACCACAAAAGTGCGTTTTTTCGCCGTACAAAGATACGAATTCGCCACAAAAAAATTGCTGTTTCAAATAAGTTTAATATCTTTGCGTGGAGATAAAAGTTTTTATCCGAAATAGGAGAATAGTAATAATAGATAATTTTTAATTTAGACTATGGCAAAATCATTGAAGATTAGAGATCTTAGTTTGCGCGACGGACAGCAGTCGTCATTTGCTACCCGAATGACTCAGGAGCAGATCAATCGCTGTCTTCCTTACTATAAAGATGCAGGATTCTTCGCTATGGAGGTTTGGGGCGGTGCAGTGCCCGACTCTGTAATGCGTTACTTGGGCGAGAACCCCTGGACTCGTTTGGAGAGCATCCACAAGGAGATTGGTGATATTTCAAAGCTTACAGCACTTTCACGAGGCCGTAACCTTTTTGGTTACGCTCCCTATACCGATGAGATTATCGACGGTTTCAGCCGCAATGCTATCCAGAGCGGTTTGGGTATTATGCGTATCTTCGACGCATTGAACGACGTTGATAATGTAAAGTCTACTATCAAGTATGTTAAGCGTTACGGTGGTATTGCCGACTGCGCAGTATGTTACACCGTAGACCCCAAGTACCCCCAGCCCACATTCTTGCAGAAGCTCTTCGGCAAGAAGGCTCCCCAGCCCGTATTTACTGACGAGTACTTCCTCGAGAAGGCTACCAAGATGGCCTCTCTCGGTGCTGATATGATCACCATCAAGGATATGTCGGGACTTATTCCTCCCCAGCGTATCAGCCGTTTGGTAAAGCTCTTCAAGCAGCACATCAAGGTGCCCATCGACTTCCACACTCACTCTACTCCCGGCTACGGCTTGGCTTCAGTATTTGCAGCTATCGCCGCAGGTGTTGATGTAGTGGATACAAACTGCTGGTGGTTCGCTGGTGGTACAGGTGCACCCGCATTGGAGCTCGTATATGTATTCTGCCAGAAGATGGGTATCGACATCGGTGTAAATATGGACGCTGTTGCAAAGATCAACGAGCAGTTGAAGGTTATCCGCAAGGAGCTGGAGTTGTCGGTATTCGGTGCCGAGAAACCCAAGCCCAACCGCTTCGCATTCTCTGATACTGCTGACCAGCTCTTCAACGAGGCTGTTGCTGCAGCTAAGGCCGAGAACTTCGACAAGTTGCTCGAGGTTAGCCAGAAGATCGAGGCTTACTACGGCTTCCCCGCTCCCAACGAGCTCGTACAGAAGGCCGAGATCCCCGGTGGTATGTACTCAAATATGGTTGCACAGCTCAAGCAGCTTAAGTCGGAGGATATTCTCCCCCGCGCTATGGAGCTCATCCCCTCAGTACGTTTGTCGGCAGGTTTGCCTCCCCTCGTAACTCCCACATCGCAGATCGTGGGTGCACAGGCTGTAAACTGCGCTATGGACGAGAAGGCTGGTCGCGAGATGTACACCAACAAGAGCTCGCAGTTCATTGGTTTGGTTAAGGGTGATTACGGTAAGACTCCCGTGGAGATCGATCCCGAGTTCCGTATGAAGATATGTGGTTTCAGCGACGAGCGTCCCTACGATACTTCAAAATACACTATGCAGCCCAACCCCGAGTTGCCCGAGGCTGGTGGCGTGAAGCTCGCTGAGAACGAGAAGGAGATCCTCTTGCTCGAGTTGTTCCCGCTCGTGGCTAAGAACTTCCTCACCAACACCAAGAAGAAGGCTTACGAGACCGAGCAGGCTGAGAAAGCTGCTAAGGAGGCTGCAAAGGCTGCTGCTGAGGCTAAGCGTGCTGCTGAGGCTAAGGCTGCGTTGGCTGCTCAGAAGGTTAAGCCTATCACAGGCAAGACCGTTGAGGCTCCCCTGCCTGGTCGCATCTTGGAGGTTTGCGTTAAGGTTGGCGATGTAGTTAAGCGTGGCCAGACAATCGTAATCCTCGATGCGATGAAAATGGAGAACAACATCACCACCGACTATGCAGGTACCGTTAAGCAGGTAGTTGTAGAGGTTGGCGAGGCTGTTCCTGCAAATGCAATTTTGGCAGAGGTGGAGTAACCACCCCTCCCTTTAAATAGCAAATAGGCCATCCCAAGCGGATGGCCTATTTTATTTATATCGTATTGCCGCAAATCACTCTTGCGATTTATTGTTGCTCCTAAGTGAGTAGATATTTGTTACATATATCGTGAATATAGGGAAGAACATCATTCCCAATGCGGGCAACAACACCGCCAGCACCTTTCCTACGGCCGTTACAGGAAATATAGCTGCACCAACGGTAGTTACATTCATCCAAGCCCACCATAGGGCATTGCCAAAGCCGTGCAAACGCTCGTTCACACCAACCTCATAGTCGAAGAACATAAGTGCAGCAAGATAAGTGAAGCAGACAACGGTAAATAGGTAAGCCGCAAAGAGAAACTTAACACCTCCGCCGATAAACCACTTTACCACCACCCCCATTGCTACAAATGAGCGCACTAACGGCAAAGCCGCCACGACAATGGCTACACCTCGCTCGGGAGTAGCGCCTATCCAGTGCAGGATATTGAGGTATGGGATCGAGAGCAGAAGTAACACAAGATTGAGCATATAATACCTCGGTCGCACATCGCGAGCAACGAGAGCCGAGGCAAAATCGACGATAAAGACGATGCAGACCACAAATTGTAGCCACAAATACCACTCTGAATAGGTGTGATGATTGCCCGCCAGCACCTCTATCGACACTCCCACCAGCAGAGCCACTCCCGCAAGGAGATTTATTACTCCGGCAAAATTGTTTTCACTCTTCATATAATCAATGTTTTAGCCCATTTGCGACAAATTATGTGCCGCAAAAAGAGAAAAATAAAAGTAAATTTTTTGCAAAATATTTTGCGCGAAAGAAAAAATAATATATCTTTGCACTCGCATTTAGGTGATGGCGAGATAGCTCAGCTGGTTAGAGCGCATGATTCATAATCATGAGGTCGAGAGTTCAAGTCTCTCTCTCGCTACTAAAAGGGAATGGAGATGCAGACAACCCCAAGCTGCAAACAAATCCACCCTGATGCAAGGCGAGTGCAACGATAAGTGGCACAGACCAAAACGGGATGTAGCTCAGCCCGGTTAGAGTACACGTCTGGGGGGCGTGGTGTCGCTGGTTCGAATCCAGTCATCCCGACTTTTTGAGCAGACCGCAGGATAAAATCCTGCGGTTTTTTTGTTATATGGTGTGGCGATTTAAGCAAGCTTATCGCCGCACCAAAACAAAAAACCTCATTTCATTCGGACTGCTCGGGATGGGAATGGTTGGTATTCTTTAATATTTGGTTGCGGGGATATAATAATATTATTACTACGCATAATGAATCCCCGCTTCGGCTTCGCCGTTCGAATCCAGTCATCCCGACCTTTTTGAGCAGACCGCAGGATAAAATCCTGCGGTTTTTTTGTTATATGGTGTGGCGATTTAAGCAAGCTTATCGCCTCACCAAAACAAAAGAGGTTTGACATAAATCAAACCTCTTTTACATTTTATTGATAATGTAGTTCAAACCTATGCCTACCCGACCCTATCTCACCACAATCGATGCGGCCATCTGCCGTCTGGTGAAGTTTGACGCTCTTGCCGTCAATATACAGCTCCTTCACCGAGGCCAACGTGGGAAGCGACACCTCGGCGGTAGTATTGGCAGGGATTGACACGCTCATCGAATAGGCCTCCGACGAAGAGCTTATCTCAACCTCTACACCACCTCTGATGGTAGGCACCGTAGCCTTAACCGATTTAAGGCTCGAGGTCTGCGGAGCAATAGCCATCCGCGCAAAGCCCGCCTCGAGAGGCGTTACGCCCACAACATAGCGAGGAATGATATTAGCCGGAGCAGCACCCCACGCGTGGTTCCAATCCTGGTTATTCTTAAACTTATCGTCCCACGCCTCGTAGGTGATCGTCGCCCCGTGGCGCACCATATTATACCAGCTACGCTCATCCTCCTTCGAGAGCAGGTGCAGGCCATAGTCGCCATCGGCGGCGCCATACACGGCATCCATCAAGAACTGGGCGGCATAGACACTGCAAACCAATCCTCGGCTACGTATATACTCCATCACTCTCGGCTGGCGACTATCATCGACAAGACCCAACGCCAGCGGGAAGAGATTAGAGTGTAGCGATATATGTTCGCTATCCACTCCATCGCGATAAACACCCTTCTCCTCGTCAAAGAGTAGCGCATTAAACGCCTCCTTCAACGCCTTGCACTCCTGCTCCAAAGCCTTAGCCTCCGCGTGGCGGTTGGTCAGCGTGGCCATCTGTTGCAAAATCGTGAGCGCACGATAGTGGAAGGCATTGACTACGGTGTTATAGTCGGTCAAATGGTAGTTATCATCCTCGCCGTGCGGCCAATCACCGCAGCGTGGCCAATCGACAATGTCGCGCATATTTCCATAGAAGCGAATCGAAGACTTAAACTCGTCGCTCGCCACCCTCTCGTCGGTAGTCGAGATAAGACCATTGTCGCGGCGCAACGACTGCAGGGTGCGGGCCTTCAGGATGTCGTAATTAGCCTCTATCGAGCGGCTGTCGCCCGTATATAGATAGTCGTTCCACGCAATGATAAGTGCCTGCAAGATCCACTCCGTAGGCCAGGTGGGGTGCTCCAACAGATACTCCGATGTGCGGCGTCCCATAGCATACTCGCGGTCGGTGGTATAGTGGCTCAACTGATTGATTATGGCGTCGGCCTCGTAGGGGATACGCTCTCGGTCGCCATCGATATAGATACCCAGCGCCGAGGTGGCTTTGATGGTATATTTACATAACTCCCACACGGCGTTGAGCACCTCGTTGTCGCTCTCGAAGTGGGCGGCCTCCATATCAAAGGGATAGATCGTAGTGTGGCGCACCACATCCTCGGCCTTCACCTCACCTGCATACTCCTCAATCTGGCAGTAGCGCATCGGGGCAATCTCATCCAGATAGTCGGGCACAAGCACTGCCTGCGGGCCTGTGTTTCGTTTGTCGGGAGTGGGAATAACTTTATAGGTATGGCGTCCCTGACGGAGCACCAGCGGGTAGCGATAGTAGCGCACCGTGCCGTGGGGCTTGGTGTTGATGCGGTCATCTTTGGCATCCTCGCCAATGGCTATATAAATAGTGTCGTTATCCCTCTCGCTCTCGAGCGTTACCTCCAATGAGGCAAACGACGCACGGCCAAAGTCGAGGAATGTGGTCTTTTCATCGGTGCGGCTAACGCTCACGGCATACTCGCGTTCACGAATCTGCGGACGATACGATACGGCGTATGGTTGCAACTCTACGGCTGTGCGGAATGGCTCCACCTTAGACCACGCCGAGGTGCCGTTGTTAGTCTGCACCATCACACTCCAATAATAGGTCTTATCAGCGAGCAAATCCTCTCCGCCATACCCTACTGCCACCGACTGCTGGCTCGGAGTCATTGCACTATCCCACACGCGACCACGATGCTTGGCCGCATCGGCAGCATTATCGTCAACCACAATGCGGTAGGCCGTCTGCAGAGTACCCTCACCCAAATCGGGGACAATCCAACCAAATGATGGTCGCGAGGAGCGAATCTCGGCGTACTGATATACCTTCAGCTCCTCATCGCTCAAATCCTGCATACGGGCATCGACACGATAACCTCCGGCATAGAGTGCCGAGGCGTCGCTCACAAGATCGGTCATAAGGGATGTAGGTTGTGGCTTTCGAAGAATAAAACAGATAGCCACCACAACACAGAGGGCAAGAAGAGGGAGAGTCCACTTTTTCATAATGCAAGTTAGGTTTGATTGTGTAAATTTAACAAAAATACTCCTATCGACCAAACATTGCATCGACATAGACTCGGTTAGAAGTCGGCCGCACACTCAATCTCGATGCGCTCGCCCGTCGAAGGGTGATTAAACGAGAGCGCACAGGCGTGCAGGCAAAGGCGATGGCCATCCTCTAAGTCGGCCAGCAGGCCTCGGCCATATATATCGTCGCCCACGATTGGGGTGTTAAGACCCAAAGAGTGTGCGGCGTGCAGACGTAGTTGGTGGGTACGACCCGTTATGGGATGAAACAAAACGCGGGTATGGCCATTCTCGATGGCTAATACCTCATACTCGGTGATCGCCTGCTTGCCATCGGGGGCTATCATCTGGCGAGGACGGTTGTCGTAATCAAGACGCATCGGGAGATCGATTCTGCCACTACGCTTTTCGATTACGCCATCGAGCAGGGCTACATAACTTTTTGCAACCGTACGACCAATAAACTGCGACTGCAACGCATAGTGAGAGGCCTTATTTTTCGCCACAACGAGTATTCCCGAAGTGGATTGATCCAGACGATGCACAATCATAGCCTCGCTATATCGCTCGCGCGCCCACATCTCCACCGAACGCACGCCCGACTTGCCATCGACAGATAACATTCCGCACGGCTTGTTAATTACCACCAGATCGCTATCTTCGTAGAGTATTTCGGGCTCGGCTGGTTCTATTTCGGTCAATGGATTAGACTCGACATCGAGGCCTTGCATCATATGCATAAGTATAGGTTTACACTTGCTATTGCACGATGGGTAGAAATGGCCGTCGTGACGCACCTCACCTCGGGGTGATGCGCCCTGCCAGAATTCCGCCATAGCCAACGGCTTGAGACCATTACGATAGGCATATTGCAGAAGTTTGGGTGCAGCACACTCGCCCGCACCAGCAGGGGGAATACATTGCGCAGTGGGAGCAAATAACTCACAGAGATCTCGTTCCTCACCACGAGCATTGAGCATACGAAACTCGCGGAACAGCGCCATCTGCAACTCGGCCGAACGGTGGCGACGCTCCTCACGCAGGGCGTCAATAGCATCTTGCAGCGATTTTAACTCTTGCTCGGCCTTACTCTCCGCCTCTCGCAAGGCACGCTTTAGGCGTTGCAGATCTGCATTGTCGCGCTGACTCTCCAATCGAAGCGCCGACTCCTCCTCGCCCATTGCTCGGCGCTCATCTCTTGCCGCCTTGCGCTGGGCAAGAGCCGATTTAAGGGCGTCCATCTCTTGCTTGGCTCGCTGCCGCTGTGCGGCTAAGTTATGCTGTGCCGATAGGTAATCATCGCTACTGTACATCGCATCTATGCGGTGATTAATGGCCGAAATAGCAGCCTCCTCGCGACGGAAGAAGTCGTCGGGTTGCAACATATCGTACACCGCTGGCACGAAGTATTCGTGGTCGTTACGACCTGCCAGATTACCCGAAAAAGCGGCCAGGAAGCCCAACTCACCCACCTCGTTCTGCACCACCAGCACACCAAACATCTTACCTAAGGCAACCTCGGCACTCCACTCACTGCGTGAACACACATACCGACGCACCTCATCGGCAGCCAGACGGCAAAGCGGATGAGGCGTGTAATGAAACGGCCAAGTGAACTGATGCGGTAGTTCGATAGCCGATATATCGTGGCTAAAACGGTGCAGCATAACTTTTATTTATGGCGCAGCGATAGTTCGCGCTCCAAATCCTCAATCGAGCAACCCATCTGCTCCAACAATACAAGCAGATGATAGACCATATCCGAGGCCTCATAGATAAAGCGATCGCGATTACCATCCACAGCCTCCACAACGCTCTCCACAGCCTCCTCGCCCACCTTCTGCGCGATTTTCTTCACACCCTTGATAAAGAGCTTTGTTGTATATGAACCCTCTGGCATATCGCGATGGCGTTGCTGAATAACACTCTGCAAGTGGCGGATAAAACCCTCATCAGCGGGAGTGTCGAAGCAACTAACCGTGCCACGATGGCAAGTAGGGCCAATGGGATCTGCCTTGATGAGCAAGGTGTCGCCATCGCAGTCGATATACATATCCCTTACCATCAGATAATTACCACTCGTCTCACCTTTAGTCCAGAGAGTTTGGCGCGTACGCGAGAAGAATGTTACGCGCCCCTCGGCCACGGTGCGCTCGAAAGCCTCACGATTCATATAGCCGAGCATAAGCACCTTAAGCGTCGATGCATCCTGCACAACGACGGGTAGCAGGCCATCGGCACATTTATCTAATTTGAAATCATCGAATGTCATAATCTAACATCTATGTTTAACTGTTTCAACTCCTGTTTCAGATTCCCCACCGTAATCTCGCCAAAGTGGAAAATGCTGGCGGCCAATGCCGCATCGGCACGACCTGCGGTAAGCACATCGGCAATATCCTTTACCGAGCCGGCACCACCCGATGCGATGATGGGTATTGATACCGTATCGGCCAGACGGGCAAAGGTCTCGCACGGATAACCCGAACGAGTGCCGTCGTGATTCATCGAGGTGAAGAGAATCTCTCCCGCACCACGCTCCTGAGCCTCAAGAGCCCACGAGAATAGTTCCTTGTCGCTGGGTCGGCTACCGCCGTGGGTTGTGGCACGCCAAATGCCATCCTCCATCTGCTTAGCATCGATAGCCACCACCACAAACTGACTACCATATCGAGCAGCAATCTCGTCAATGAGAGCGGGGTTAGCAATAGCGGCCGAGTTAATCGAAATCTTATCGGCACCAGCATCGAGTAAGCGTGCAGCATCGTCAATCGAAGAGATACCACCACCTACGGTGAAGGGTATGTTTATGCCATCGGCAATGCGTTCAACCAAGCGAGTGAAGATGTTGCGGCCCTCGCGTGTGGCGCTAATATCGAGATATACCAACTCGTCGGCACCACTGTGGGCATAGAACTGTCCCAACTCAACAGCATCACCCACATCGCGCAAATCGACAAAATTTATGCCCTTGACCGTGCGGCCCTCTTTGACATCGAGACAGGGAATTATACGTTTAGCGACCATTGCTCAATATCTTTTAATGTTATACGATTCTCATATATAGCCTTGCCGACAATCACCTTGCGAAGGCCCTTCTCGTTCAGGCGTTCGATGTCGGCCATCGAGCCAATACCGCCCGAAACGGTGAAATCAACCGACGGATAGCTACTCTGCAACTTTACATAGAGTTCATCCGAGGGGCCCTGCAACATACCATCGCGAGTGATATCAGTGCATACAACCTGACTAAGACCCATAGGCATAAACTCATCGATCAGTTCCTCGATAGTAACGGCCAAATCCTCCTGCCAGCCATTTACCGACACCTTGCCATTACGCACATCAGCACCCAAAACCATCTTATCGCCACCAAACTGTGCCAGCCACTGGGCAAAAAGCATAGGCTCACGGGCAGCCACACTGCCTACGATGGCATAGTTGGCACCATAGTCGAACAATGCGCGGAGCGACTCCTCACTCTTGATACCTCCGCCCCACTCTATCTCTACGCCCGAGCCAACGACCATACGCTCGAGTGTCTTGAGATTTTTGGGTGTCGATGACTTTGCACCATCCAAATCCACAATGTGTATGCGCTTAACGCCACAATCGGCATAGCGTTTAGCCATATCCACAGGGCTCTGATCATAAACCTTACGACGGTCGTAATCGCCCTGCGAGAGGCGTACACAACGACCCTCGATGATATCTATCGCGGGAATTATCTCTATTCGACTCATAAGTTAAGAAAATTTTCGATTATACGCTCACCCACATCACCACTCTTCTCGGGATGGAACTGCGTACCGTAGAAATTCTCGTACTTTAGTGCCGCACTAAACATCACACCGTGCGACGAGGTAGCAATGGTGTCTGGGCATAGTTCGGGGTAATATGAGTGTACGAAATAGACATAACTGCCACTCTCCAAACCTTTGAATAGTTTAGTTTCCAGATTTCCAATCTGATTCCAACCCATATGGGGCACCTTCACATCGGGTGCAGGCGAAAAACGCCTAACGCGTGCATCGAAGATGCCGAGGCAATCAACATCGCCCTCCTCGCTATGGCGACACATCACCTGCATACCCACGCAAATACCCAACACAGGGCGACGCAGCGAGCGTATGACATCTACGAGGCCTGCCGCACGCAGATTCTCCATAGCCTCGGCGGCATTGCCCACACCCGGCAACAGCACCCTGTCGGCCGAGCGGATGACATCAGCATCGGAGGTAACACAGAATTCTGCCCCCAGACGCTTCAGAGCATTCTCCACCGAGCGAAGATTACCCATCTTATAATCTACAATAGCTATCATAACACGCCTTTGCTTGAAGGTAAATCATACTTAAATACATCTCTACGGATAGCCATCTTCAGCGCACGGGCAAAAGCCTTGAACACGCCCTCGATGAGGTGGTGATTGTTCTCGCCACGCGCCTCGATGTGCAGGTTGCATCGCATAGCCACACACAACGACTTGAAGAAGTGCTTAAACATCTCGGTAGGCACATCGCCCACTCGTTCGCGCGTAAAGGGCACATTCCACACAAAGTCAGCACGGCCACCGAAGTCAATCAACACCATAGCTCGGCACTCATCCATCGGCAGAACAAAACCGTAGCGGTCGATGCCTCGCTTCGAGCCAAGAGCCTTACTTACGGCCTCGCCCAATGCGATAGCTACATCCTCGATGGTGTGGTGCTCGTCGACCTCTAAATCGCCCTTGCACAAAGCCTCCAGCGAAATGCCAGCGTGATGAGGCAACTGCCACAACATATGGTCGAAGAACTTAAGTCCCGTATCCACCCGCGACTGCAAGCCACCATCCAGATCTATTGCTATGCGAATATCGGTCTCCGAGGTCTTGCGCTCTACAACAGCCACTCGCTCGCTACGGCGCAGAAACTCTGCCACATCGGCCCATCGGGGAGTAATAAACACACACGACGAGGCAAAAGCCTTATCCTCGAGCATAGCTTCGCCCACCGCCTTCGGCTGCAACAGGATGGCCTTTGCGCCAAGGTTGTAAGCCAACTCTACATCGGTTGCGCGATCGCCAATAACATAGGATGACGCCATATCGTACTCTTCGGTGAGATACTTACCAAACATTCCCACACCCGGTTTACGCGTAGGAGCATTCTCCTGCGGGAAGGTAGGGTCTATGAGTTGATCATTGAAGAATACACCCTCGCCCGCCAGCGTGCGAAGCATCTTGGTGTGTGCTGGCCAGAAGGTATGCTCAGGAAAAGAGTCAGTTCCCAAGCCATCCTGATTAGAGGCCAAGACCAACTCGTAGTCCAACTCGGCCACTGATTTGAGTCCCGAAATGGCGCCTGGCACAAACTCCAACTTCTCAAGCGAATCGACCTGATAATCCTCGGGCGGTTCAACGAGTATCGTGCCGTCACGATCAACGAATAGTACGCTCTTCATATCTCTTTAACGAATTTATCAATTTATCATTTTCCGACTCCACGCCAATGGTAATACGCAAGCAACCCTCACAACCTTTCACGCGGTTACGGTTACGCACGATAATTCCGTCGGCAATCAAATAGTCATACACTGCATCGGCATCGTCCACCTTCACAAGCAGGAAGTTGGCGTCGCTCGGATATACCTTCTCAACGAACGAAAAGGCACCCAAAGCCTCTGCTACAACCGAGCGTTGAGCCTTAATCTCGGATACTTGGTCTTCAATACCCTTTGTCAAAAGTTCGCTCACGATACCCATCGTGGCAACATTGATATTATAGGGATACTTAACCTGCGAAAAGAGCTCCACCACACGCTTATCGGCAAGAGCCAAGCCTACTCTTAAGCCCGCCATAGCCCACGCCTTTGACATTGTCTGCAAGACGACAAGGTTAGGGTGCGACTCAATCTCCGAGGCAAGGCTATCGGCGTCGGCAAAGTCGATATATGCCTCATCGACCACAACCATACAATCCATCTCTCTCACCAAGCGCATCAACTCCTCGCGCGGGAACGAATTTGCCGTGGGGTTATTAGGAGAGCAGAGAAACAAAGCCTTGGTGTTCTTGTCAGCCGCAGCAAGCAGGGCCTCAACGGGGAGCGAATACTCCTCGCCCAACGCTACTTCGCGAATCTCAACATCGTTAATTGCCGCCGCAACCTTATACATTCCGTAACTTGGAGCAATGGCAACCACATTATCCAATCGCGGCTCGCAGAAGACACGAAAGACCATATCGATGGCTTCGTCGCTACCGTTGCCAATAAAGATATTCTCGGCCGCAATGCCCTTGATGGCCGCAATCTGCGCCTTCAGGGCCTTCTGGTGGGGGTCGGGATAGCGGTTATAGCCATTCTCATAGGGGCTCTCGTTGGCATCGAGGAAGACGCCCAACTCGCCCTTGTACTCGTCGCGTGCTGTCGAATAGGGGGTAAGAGCCGCTATCGAGGGGCGGACATATGTGTTTATACTCTTCATAACCTAACTTTTTTCAATTCTAACTCTAACTGCCGCCGCGTGAGCCTCCAAGCCCTCAGCCTCGGCCATAGCGATGATGGTGGGGGCCAAAGCCTCAACGCCCTCGCGCGAAAGGTGCTGGATGGTCATCTTACGCATAAAACTGTCGATATTCACACCACTGCACGAATGTGCCCAACCCGAAGTGGGTAGTGTGTGGTTTGTGCCCGAAGCATAGTCGCCAGCACTCTCGGGCGAATAGTTACCGATAAATACGCTTCCTGCCGATGTAATCTGAGAGGCTACACTCCACACATCCTCCATCGAGATGATTAGGTGCTCGGCGGCATACTCCTCGGCAAAGGCAATCATATCGTTGCGATTATCGAACACTATGGCACGGCTGTTTGCGAGCGACTCGGCTACATACTCTTCGCGTGAGAGCAATGCTCGCTGACGCTCTACCTCGGCCCCGACAGCCTCGGCAATGGCACGACTTGAGCAGACCACGATAGCCTGACTGTCGCGTCCGTGCTCAGCCTGCGACAACATATCGGCCGCAACGAAGCGTGCATCAGCCGATGAATCTGCCATAACCATAACCTCCGACGGGCCAGCGGGCATATCGATTGATGTATTACGGCTTGCGACGAGTTGCTTAGCCAGGGTTACATATCTATTACCAGGACCAAAAATCTTATCCACCTTCGGAATGGTTGCCGTTCCATAGGCCATAGCCGCAACAGCCTGTGCACCGCCAGCCTTAAAGACAGCCGTAACGCCACAACGGCGTGCCGCATACAGCACCTCGGCAGCCACCGCGCCCTGCTTGTTAGTCGGAGTGCAAAGAATGACCTGCTCGCAACCTGCTAAACGCGCTGGAAGAGCCAACATAAGCACCGTAGAGAAGAGGGGCGCCGTGCCACCAGGTATATATAATCCCACTCGGCGAATAGGCACGGGGCGCTGTAAGCACTCCACACCCGACTGAGTCTCCACCCTTACTTCCGAGGGTAGCTGAGCACGGTGAAAAGCCTCGATATTGCGAACGGCAACCTCGATGGCAGCCTTCACATCATTGCTCACTCGCTGCTCGGCGGCGACAAACTCTTCCTCCTGCACCTTGAGTGATGAGAGGCATACGCCATCAATCTGCTCAGCAAGAGCCTTCAACGCCTCATCTCCCTCTTGGCGCACACGCTCCACGATGGCCTCCACGCGCTCGGCGATGAGCGAGTTATCCTGCTCGGCACGACGACACAGCTCAGGCCACTGCTCAGGGGCGGGGTTTAAGTAGATGTTCATATCGTTTACTGTATAATCTTATCCAAAGTAAGCACCAAAATACCTTCGGCACCGATAGCCTTGAGTTGGCACACCTTATCCCACAAATCAGCCGCATCGACCACCGAGTGCAGCGAGCACCACCCCTCAGCAGCAAGCGGCATAACGGTCGGGCTTCGCATAGCAGGCAAAATCTTCACAGCCTCGTCGAGCGATGCGGTGGGAATGTTCATCAGCAGGTACTTCTTGCCACGGCTCACGCTCTCCGACTCGATGCGGAATAGCAACTCCTCGAGAAGTGCCTTATCCTCCTGTGCGAGATTCTTGTTTGCAATCAACACAGCCTCCGACTCGAATACGCGCTCGACCTCCTTCAGGCCGTTCGACACAAGCGTACCGCCTGACGATACAATATCAAAAATAGCATCGGCAATACCCGCAGCGGGTGCAATCTCCACAGAGCCTGTGATGACCTCCATCTGAGCCTCGACACCTTGCTCTTTGAGGAAGTTACCCAAAATGGCTGGATATGAGGTAGCAATACGCTTACCCTGAAAATACTCTACGCCCTCGTATGCATCGTTTTTGGGAATAGCGAGCGATATGCGGCAACCGCCAAAGCCCAACTTCTTAACAACCTCGACATCGCAACCACTCTCGGCCACCTCATTGAGGCCTACGATACCCAGCGTAGCCGTACCATTGGCCACCACTTGCGGAATATCATCGTCGCGCAAGTAGAGCACTTCGATGGGAAAATTAGCCGCCTGCGAGAGAAATTTACGCTTGGCAGCATCAACATCGATACCAATCTCGTGGAGCAGATCCATACTCTGCTCGTTAAGACGACCTTTGGTCTGAATAGCAATTCTCAACATAATTATATCTTTTCCTTACTTTTTATCACCCGTTCGGCAAACAATTCAATAAATAAGGGCCTACCACAAAGGTAAGCCCTCATATTGCATTTCACCATACAGCACGACCTACCCTATCTTTCGCAAGATATAATGATGGCGGTGGATGTTGAATGTATTTGTCATTTTATGTAGTCTTTCTCTATGCAAATATAATTATTTATTCCTAAAATGCAACATAACAATGCAAATTTTTCGAATAAATCGCTATTTTTCTTGGCATAAATATGAACTATTGCGCTATGATACAGGAGCCTCACCCTGAACATTGAGGTTTACCTTGACATATTTATATCCCATACGGCGCAACTCGAGCGACACACCCAAGCGGAAGAATACCTTCACCACGCGCGCAAAGAGATGGAATGCCATAACACTCTGTGGCTCGATACCCTCCTTGCGAATCATAGTCTGGGCAATGTTGGCCGCCTTGCGAATTGAAGCCTCCAACTTCTGATTAGCCTCGCTATCGAGCTTAAGACCTACCAAACACTCGATAACATACTCATCCAAACAGTCGAAACCACGAGGCTTAGCCATAAGCGTATACCAATCCTCGGTATCCTTATACTCGCCCCACGACTTATCCCACAGTACAGCCGAGCCCATACCTACATAGCAGGCCCAAGCAATGGCAGCCGAAGGATACTGTGCAATCTGCGGAACGGCAGCCACCATATACTCGGGGGCCGACGTGCGCCACTTATCGTCCAACTCCTCAACCTCAAGGATCTTGCCATCGAGCAACTGATCGGCAGTGCACTGATCGACAAGCGTCTTCTCCAACTTCTCGGTAAATGAGTCTAAAAACTCT
This sequence comes from Alistipes sp., assembly GCA_045654285.1. GTDB lineage: Bacteria > Bacteroidota > Bacteroidia > Bacteroidales > Rikenellaceae > Alistipes. Next base: position 76,794 of record JAZONC010000019.1, read on the forward strand.
CTATCCTTATCTTCCATAATTAGAATGTACCTAACTTAAACACGATTTTCTGACAATAAAGTTCATCGGCAGCCAACACTACCGAGGGGAACGAAGGCTCGTTCACCGCATTGGGATAACCCTGACACTCGATAGCAACGCCTGCATAATCCTTATAGCGGCTACCCGACTTGGTGATGGGGCATCCACCCTCGAGCCAGTTGCCTGTATAGACCATAGCACCTGCCTGCGATGAGAGAATCTCCACCTTACGGCCCGTAGCCTCGCAACGAAGCTCACCTACCTGAGAAAGGATATTGGGCTTCCAGCCATCCAACACGAAGAAGTGGTCGTAACCCTTAAAGTCCTTCATATGGTTAAACTCCGAGAGAATCTCGTCGCCAAAGCGTCGCCACGAGGTGAAGTCCTGCGGAGTACCCTTCACATCGAGATACTCGCCCGTAGGAATCTGCGTGGGATCCATCTCAAGCACGCGTGAACAATTAAGTCGCAACTCGTGGTCGAGAATATCTTTACCGCTACCCTCACCAGCAAGGTTCCAATAGACGTGGTTTGTGAGGTTCACAACAGTAGTCTTATCGCTCTTGGCTGCGTAGGTAATCTCCAACTCATTGTCGTCGCCAAAGTAGTAAGCCGCCTCAACATACAACTCTCCAGGATAGTTCTGCTCGCCATCGGGCGACACACGCGAGAAGACCACACGGTTGGTCTCAACACGGCTCTCCCACAACTGATTGGCAAAGCCCTTTGAGCCGCCGTGCAGATGGTTGGGGCCGTTGTTAATCTCGAGCGAATAATCTACGCCCTCGATAGTCATTCGACCCTTTGCAATGCGGTTGGCCACACGACCTACGCTCTTACCGCTGGCCGCGCCATCGCCAAAGTAGCTCATAGGCTCCTTGTAACCCAGCACCACATCGTCAATCTTGCCATCGCGATCGGGCATCTTCACCGACACAATAGCGGCACCGATGTTGCATACCTGCACCTCGCAACCTTGATCATTGCGCAGGGTGTAGATAACGATTGCCTCACCCTCGGGTGTAGCACCCCATATATGCTGCAAAATCTCCATTACTCCAGAGGTTTAAGATTTTCCAATAGATAGTCGATACGCTTCAAGCACTCATCCTTGCCGATAAATGCCGTAACATCATACATACCAGGGCCCTTGCCTGCGCCAACCAACGCCAAACGCAGAGTATTCATAATCTGGCCCATACCATAACCCTTCTCCTGAATCCAAGCACCCACTACAGCCTCGGTATTCTCCAGCGAGAAGTCCTCAATTCCAGCCAATACCTCGCGTACCTCCATCAAGCGTGCAGGGTTCTCGCCTTTCCAATACTTCTTAGTCTGCTTCTCCTCGTAAGATGTAGGAGCTACGAAGAAGTATGAAGTCAAATCCCACAAGTCGGGAATAAACGATGCTCGCTCCTTCATAATGCCTGCCGCCTTGCCTGCCAACTCATCGGTTGTCTCTACGCCATTTGCCTTCAATATAGGCTGGAACAGAGCGGCCAACTCCTCGTTGGTCTTGGTGTGCATATACTGAGCATTGAACCACTTAGCCTTATCGGGCTGGAAACGAGCTCCTGCCTTTGAAACGCGATCCAATGAGAACGCATCGATGAGCTCCTGCATAGAGAAGATCTCCTGCTCGGTACCAGGATTCCAACCCAAGAGAGCCAACATATTAACAAATGCCTCAGCGAAGTAGCCATCCTCCTTATAACCGCGAGCAGTCTCGCCCGTAGGCGATGTCCAGAACAAGGGGAATACGGGGAAGCCCATCTTGTCGCCATCGCGCTTCGAGAGCTTACCGCCGCCCGTAGGCTTCAACAACAGGGGCAGGTGAGCAAACTGGGGCTGCGTCTCTGTCCATCCGAAAGCACGATACAAAAGATAGTGCAACGGCAACGAAGGCAACCACTCCTCGCCACGAATAACATGCGAGATCTCCATCAAGTGGTCATCCACAATGTTTGCAAGGTGGTAAGTAGGAAGCTGGTCAGCGCTCTTATAGAGAACCTTGTCGTCCAGCGTAGAGGTATTAACCTTAACATGGCCACGAATCAAATCATCCATCTCAACAATTTCATTCTCGGGCATCTTGAAACGCACAACCCAAATATCACCACGCGCGATACGCTCCTCAACCTCCTCCTTTGAGAGTGAGAGCGATGTGGGCAACTTCTCACGAACAGAGTAGTTGTAGGCAAAAGTCTGACCTGCAGCCTCAGCCTCCTTACGCAGAGTATCCAACTCCTCCGAAGTATCAAAAGCATAGTACGCCCAGCCAGCTTCAACGAGCTGCTTTGCATACTTCAAATAGATCTCCTTGCGCTCGCTCTGGCGATAGGGAGCGTGAGGGCCGCCAACACCTACACCCTCGTCAATCTCAATTCCGCACCACTTGAGCGACTCGATGATATACTCCTCGGCACCAGGAACGAAGCGCTGTGAGTCGGTATCCTCGATACGAAGAATCATCTTACCGCCGTGACGGCGAGCAAACAAATAGTTGTAAAGCGCAGTACGCACACCACCCATATGAAGGGGTCCTGTAGGACTTGGCGCAAAACGCACACGAACTTCTCTTGACATAATTTTCTATCTATTTTAAGTTTTATTTCTTTTTCTCTTTAATCTTCAACCAAGCAACAAACAGAAGCGCACAGATGGTATAGGCCACAGAATAAATCAATATTCCACGTGAGAAGCTATCTATTTCGGGGTAATAATCTCCCAGCCAAGTATTGATAGCGGCAGCAAATGCAACTGACAGTAAGAAGACCAGCGCCAAAGCAATCTGATTATCCTTTTTGTTGCGTTCAATAACGGGCATCGGCACCAAAAACATAAATACCCACAAGGTTATCGACCACGCCCACATTGCAGCCGTTGCAAAACCCGCTACGGTCAACGCCACAGCCACCAAAGCCAAAACTACGTTGGCAATCTGCATCTTTCTCCAAATCTTCATAGTGTTTGAGTTTTTTAGTTTTCTACTCCTATACCGCCACGCCAAAACATTTGTTTTGCGAAGGTATTTTCTATTTGCCCTATTTTTAACTGTCGGATTGTGAGATTATTTTTAGGCTTGCGAAGATTTCAAAAGCGGAGTTTACAAGAGGTAAATGAGCATTTTGAAATCGAGCGTAACGCAGAAATAATCCACAAGACGATTGTTAAACGTTGAAGAGGAAGTGCATAATATCACCATCCTGCACGATATACTCCTTACCCTCGATACCAATCTTACCTACATCGCGGCAAGCCTTCTCCGAGCCAAGAACAACATAGTCGTCATACTTGATAACCTCGGCACGGATAAATCCACGCTCAAAGTCGGTGTGGATGATACCAGCAGTCTGGGGAGCCTTCATACCCTTAACGAAGGTCCACGCACGGCTCTCGTCGGCACCTGTTGTGAAGAATGTCTGAAGGTTAAGCAACTTGTAAGCCGCCTTGATAAGACGAGCCACACCTGACTCCTCCAAGCCCATATCCTGCAAGAACATCTGACGCTCCTCGAAATCCTCCAACTCAGCAATATCAGCCTCGGTAGCAGCTGCTACGATAAGCATCTCGGCATTCTCGTCAGCGATAGCAGCCTTCACAGCCTCGGTGTGAGCATTACCAGTTACGGCAGAGGCCTCATCTACATTACATACATAGAGTACGGGCTTATCGGTCAAAAGGTTAAGATCAGCAACAAGCTTGCGCTCCTCCTTATCGGTCTCAACCGTACGCGCCGAACGGCCCTGCTCCAAAGCCTCCTTGAACTGCACCAGAAGATCGTACTTACGCTTTGCGTTCTTATCGCCCGCTACGGCCTGCTTCTGGCACTTACCGATGTTATTCTCCACGGTCTCAAGGTCCTTGAGCTGAAGCTCGGTATCGATAATACCCTTGTCGCGTACGGGATCAACCGAGCCATCGACGTGAGTGATATTACCATTCTCGAAGCAACGCAAAACGTGGATAATGGCATTTGTATTACGAATATTTCCGAGGAACTTATTACCCAAACCCTCGCCCTTCGACGCGCCCTTCACCAGACCTGCAATATCGACAATCTCGATCGTGGTGGGGACAACCTTCTTGGGGTTATCAATCTCGGCCAACTTAACCAAGCGCTCGTCGGGCACGGTGATTACGCCCACATTGGGCTCGATTGTACAGAAAGGGAAATTTGCAGCCTGCGCCTTAGCATTCGACAGGCAGTTAAAAAGAGTCGATTTACCCACATTGGGCAGACCAACAATACCGCATTGTAAAGCCATTCGTTATCTGTTATTAATTATATACCTAAATAATTTTACAAAAGTAGTTATTTTTAGGCAGACGAGCCCTATTTTTCTCAAGAAAATTGCATCTATGCCCCATCAAAAACCGTTTCTCAGAACAAAATACCGAGATTCAACACCCCAACCCCACCAAAAACAGACTCACGATTTGCAAAAACGCATTGAAATGCTTAGCTTTGTACCAAATTCGGCTTTTTTAAGCCATATACAGAAAACGATTTTAAGAAACATTAGGTTATAAGACTATGCTCAGCAGAAAAGTAGCAGATCAACTCAAGGGTATTGAGACCCCCTTCTACCTCTACGACATCAACCTCCTGCGTCAGACGCTGGAGAGCGTTATGTACGAGTCAAAAAAGTATGACTACAAAGTTCACTACGCCATCAAGGCCAACAACGACGACTACCTGCTCTCAATCATCAAGGAGTATGGTATCGGTATCGACTGCGCCAGCGGTAACGAGGTACGCAAGGCCATCGAGTCGGGTTTCGACCCCAAGACTGTAGTGTATGCAGGTGTTGGTAAGCGCGATAAGGAGATTCGCTACGCTCTGGAGCAGGAGATCTTGGCTATCAACTGCGAGTCTATCGAGGAGTTGCAGGTGGTTAACGCCTTGGCTGGAGAGATGGGCAAGAAGGCCGATGTAGGTCTGCGCGTAAACCCCGACATTGACCCCAAGACCAACCGTTGCATCGACACAGGTCAGGCCGACAGTAAGTTCGGTATCTCATACGAGGAGATTCTCGACAATGTGGAGTTAATCAAGTCGTTGGAGAATATCAACATCATCGGCATCCACATCCACATCGGTTCTCAGATTCGCGAGTTGCACGTATTCGAGAATATGTGTAACAAGGCTAATGCCATCGTTGAGAAGTTGGAGTCGCTCGGCTTCTCGTTCCGTATGGTCGATGTAGGTGGCGGTTTGGGAATCAACTACGATGTACCCGAGAATGAGCCTATCCCCAACTTCGCATCGCTCTTCGCTATCGTTCGCGAGCACCTTCGTGTTGAGGGTAAGGAGGTACATTTTGAGTTTGGTCGCTCACTCGTGGGTGAGTGTGGTGAGTTGATTACCAGTGTCTTGTTCAACAAGACCACAGCTACAGGTCGCCGTCTTCTGATCATCGACGCATCTATGACCGAGCTTATTCGCCCTATGCTCTACGGCTCATACCACAATATCGAGAACATCACCTCACAGGAGGATATTTTCACTAAGTACACCGTTGTAGGTACTGCGTGCGAATCAACAGATGTATTCGACGAAAATGTGAGTCTAAAGCGCAGTAAGCGTGGCGATTTGCTCGCCATCAAGTCGGCTGGTGCCTATGGCCGTTCGATGGCATCGCAGTATAATATGCACGATCTGCCCAAGGCCGTGTATAGCGATCAGCTAAACAAGTAAAAAAAACTTTTACAATAAAAATATACAAGGAGTACCCCAAGAAATATCGGGTACTCCTTATTTATTTTAGATTTTTTTAGTACTTTTGAAAAAATTTGCGCAAAGATTATGAATATCAAACTTATAAAAGCAGAACTTGAGAAACTCTCGCTTATGCTCTCAGCGTGGGAGAGCGAGGAGTCTGTCTCAGCTATCGAACGCGATATTGCACTCGACAAATTGAAGACTCTGTACGATTTGGTACGCTTCGACGCCACCCCACAACCCACCGACACCGTGGCCCCCATCCCCGCTGTTCAGGCCGAGCCCACGGAGGAGACAACCGAAAACGAGGAGAATGATGTGGAGGTAGAGCTTATATTTGCCGAGGACGATGATATGTTCACCCTACCCTCTACAGAGGAGAGCGAGGAGGATGCAGTGGAAGATACCGAGTCGCCCATCTCGTTGACATCAGAGATATTGACAGCAGCCATAGGTGCATCTGCTACTGAGGATAGTGCTTCTGCCGCACAGCAGGTAGAGCCTACAATCGCCGAGCCTCAGATCGAGAAGGTAGCAGATGAGCCAGCCGAGAAGGTGTGCGCCCCTGCCATCGAGCCTGTGCCCGAGAGCGAGACCCAAGAGGTTAAGCCCGAGCCTACACCTGCAGTAGAGCCAACGCCTGAGCCAGAACCCGAGCCTGCAATAGAGCCTACACCCGTTGCAGAGAAGAGCGTCGAGCGCGAGGAGCCTAGGACTCTCAACAGTTTGTTTGGGATGGAGGAGGTACAACGCCGTCCCCGCACCAAGCATCAGCGAATGATGTCGATATACAGCGATAGCGAGGTACATCAAGAGAAGGTGGTCGATATTTCGAAGATATTCGATATGGAGATTGACGCCCCCATACCTATGACCTCGAAGATTACAGAGTTCACCCCCGAGCCCGAGCCTGAACCTACCCACATTAAGCCTATGGCAGTAGCAACCACCGTGGAGCCCGAGGCCGAGCGCCCCAAGACTCTCGCCGATGCCATTAGTCCTTCAACACCCACACTTGCTGACACATTGGCTGTACCTACACCCCTGAGCGAGGAGATTCTCAACTCACGAATCGTATCACTGCGCGACGGCATTGGTCTAAATGATAAGTTCCTGATGATTCGCGATCTGTTCGATGGCGACGACGAGGCCTACGACGAGGCCATCTCATCACTCGATAGATTGGAGACGATGGACGATTGTATGATTCACATCATCGAGAATTATGCGTGGAATCCCGACTCTGAGGGCTCAAAGTTTATTATGCAACTTTTGGAGCGTAAATTATCGTAGTTTATGTCGAAGCTATACATAGTGCCTACCCCTATCGGCAACCTCGATGATATAACCTTGCGCGCAATTAGCACGCTCAAGGAGGCCGACTACATACTTGCCGAGGATACTCGCACCACATCGTTTCTGCTCAAACATTTGGGTATAGAGAAGAAGTTATACTCACACCACAAGTTCAACGAGCACGCTACAGCACAATCCGTAGCCGAAGCTATTGGCGAGGGCCGCACCGTGGCACTGGTCTCAGATGCTGGTACTCCAGGAATCTCCGACCCAGGATTTCTGCTCGTGCGCACCTGCGTGGAGGCTGGCATCGAGGTGGAGACTCTGCCTGGTGCTACAGCCCTTATCCCCGCTCTGGTGCAGAGTGGCTTCCCCTGCGATAAGTTCTGTTTCGAGGGTTTTCTCCCACAGAAGAAGGGGCGCACAAAACGCCTACAAGAGTTAGCCTCAGAGAGTCGTTCAATAATCTTTTACGAGTCGCCCTACCGCGTGGTGAAATGTCTTGAGCAGTTCGCCGAGGCCTTTGGTGAAGATCGCAAAATATCTGTCTCACGAGAGCTCACCAAGAAATTCGAGCAGACCGTTCGTGGTACCATTGCCGAGGTATTGGCTCATTTCCGCGAGAATGAGCCCAAGGGCGAGTTTGTTATAGTAGTGGCAGGCTGCCCCAAGGCCGAGACAAAGCAAAAACACAATCGCTATCGCAACGACGAGGCGGACGAGTAATCAGCAACTAAATGGACAATAAAAAATTAAACCTTACTTTCGGCCAGCGTGTTGCACTGGAGTTACTGTGGATCGTATGTCGTGGCTTTGCTCTTTTGCCACACTTTGTTCGCCACCACATATTCGGGTCGCTATGCTACTTTGTTCTTTGCGATGTGATACACTACCGCCGCCGCGTGATAATGGACAATCTGCGCAACTCGTTCCCCGACAGGAGTGAGCAGGAGTTAAACAAAATATGTCGTGGCACATACCGCAACCTTAGCGAGCAGATAATCAATACAATCAGCCAGGCAGGCGTAAGCAACACTACGCTTATGCACAGAATGAAAGTACTCGATGCCGACAAGGTGCGCGCAGAGATTGGCAACCGCAGTGTAATTATGCTTACAGCCCACTACGGCCCGTGGGAGGCTGGCAGCACGGTAAGCCTTGTTGTTCCCGACCAGACCTTTGTGGCTGTATATCACAAGATCACAAGTCCCATAATCGACGAACTGATGAAGCGCATACGCCGCCACACTAATGTCGAATTGGTGGAGATGAAGCAGACGATGCGCCACTTTGTCGATAATCGCAACAAGCGCCCGATGGCTATGGGTCTTATCGCCGACCAGAATCCTGTACTGCGCGCAAATATGCATTGGTATAAATTTTTGCATCAGTGGACCGCATTTTTCGAGGGTGGCGAGACTCTTGCAATGAAGTATCATCTGCCCGTGTACTACTTCTCGCCGCGTCGCATCAGCGCAGGCCATTACGAGGGTGTGTTCACACTGATTTACGACGGTGAGGAACAGGTGGAGCCATACACTATCACGGAGCGTTATGTGCGTCTGTTAGAGAACGATATTAATACACATCCCGAGATGTGGATGTGGTCGCACCGCCGCTGGAAGCACACCCCTCCCGCCGAGTTACAGGCACAAAAGATATGATACAAACGGCTGTTGTCATACTAAGTTGGAACGGACGCCAACACCTTGAGCAGTTCCTACCGAGCGTAGTGGAGCACACTCCCGCCTCGGCTAAGATTGTTGTGGCCGACAACGGCTCGACGGACGACTCCGTAGCATTTCTCAGGGAACATTATCCCACAATCAACATAATATCGTTGCCCCAGAACTATGGCTTTGCCGAGGGCTATAATCGCGCCTTAGAGCAGGTCGATGCCGAGTATTTCGTACTCCTCAACTCCGATGTGGAGGTTACGGCAGGATGGTTGGAGCCGCTGGTGGCAACTCTAGCGAATGATAGCAGCGTTGCGGCCGTAGCACCCAAGTTGCGCTCATACGGCCACCGCGATCAGTTCGAGTATGCTGGTGCAGCAGGAGGCTTTATCGATTTCCTTGGCTACCCCTTTTGTCGTGGACGAATACTCTCAACGGTAGAGCAGGATCGAGGACAATATGACTCGCCCCGCGAGGTCTTCTGGGCAAGTGGTGCAGCGTTCTGTTGTCGTGCCAATCTATTCCGCCTACTCGGAGGTTTCGACGCCGATTTCTTCGCCCATATGGAGGAGATCGACCTCTGCTGGCGTATGCAACTCGCAGGGTATCGCATTATGGTTGAGCCCCGTAGCGTTGTATATCACCTCGGCGGCGGCACACTCCCCAACGAGTCGCCGCAGAAACTATATCTTAACTATCGCAACAATCTATCGATGCTCTTCAAGTGTGCGCCCACGCCACAACGCCTAGTGGTGGCTGTCGCACGCCCCATATGCGATATGTTATCGGCTCTACTCTACGCACTGCGAGGTGAGTGGCCACTTGTTAAGGCTACGCTGCGCGCCTACCGCGATTTTATTGATGCACACGGCGCATTAAACTCTAAACGCAAGGCCACGCGCTCTGAACGCAAAGCTGAATCGAAGATGATCTACCGCAGCTCGATTGTCTTACGCTACGCCTTAGGTAAAAAGGTTTTCGGAGATATGATGAAGTAAAATCATCCTCCTACATTACCATCGCAATTCGAATAAACAAAAAAACAGCAGAACCAAAAAGTTCTGCTGTTTTCATCTGTCGGGATAACAGGATTCGAACGGCGAAGCCGAAGCGAGGATACCTTCTAAAATTAATATATATTTATCCTCGCAACCTGTATTATGTGAGAACCTACTATTGCAAGATGATAACATTGCGAAGCTTTTTTATTGAGTGATGTGGAGTGAGCTTGCTCAACTACAACTAAACTCAATAAAAAACAGCAGAACCAAAAAGTTCTGCTGTTATCATCTGTCGGGATAACAGGATTCGAACCTGTGACCCCCAACTCCCGAAGCTGGTGCGCTAACCGGACTGCGCTACATCCCGATGATTATTTTATGAAAGAAAAAAGAGCAAGTCGCCTGAATACATTCAAATCAATCTTGCCCATTCTCCCGTTGTCGGGATACCAGGATACGAACCTGGGACCCCCTGCACCCAAAGCAGGTGCGCTAACCGGGCTGCGCTACATCCCGAAACAAATAATCAGTTTTCTGATTCGTGAGGCAAAGATACACTCTTTTTTCTTCTTAGCAAAGTTTTTGCCTAATTTTTTGCGGTTGTCGTTGACCTACTGCGCTCCATCCTTGTGAATAACAACCTCGGCTACTATAGGTGCGTGATCCGACTCCACCGAAGCCTCCAACACGGTGTGGCTCACCACCTCAGCCGTAACTCCTCCACCCGCATAGAGTGCTATGTAATCAATCTCTCGTTTAGGCTCATTAGCTGGGAAGGTGAATGGCGAGCCCTGCTTCTCGAAGATCTGAAACTTACGAGCCAATGCCATCATTGACAAGCTATTGGGCTGAGCATTAAAGTCGCCAGCAATAACCACCGGTTTATCCAACTTCGACAACTCGTCGATAATAATTGCAACCGACTTTATGCGATCCTCTTCGTGCAATGAGAGATGCGTGCAGCAATAGTAATAATCCTTCAACTCCACAATCAGAAGCGAACGCGGCTCTGACCGACAGGGCAATGGCACGCGTCGATGCGACAAGGGAGGCTCCTTAGTCAAAATGCCAATACCATATTTACCACCACGATAATCAATCGAAGCAGCATAGGTGGGATACATATCGGTCAGTGCCGCTACCTCCGAGAGCATATCGTGTCCCGGATAGCGTGTGGTCATACTATCCAGCTCCTGCAAGGCCACAGCCTCAACATTGGCATCTTTAATGATTCCAGCTATGCGCTCGCACGAAAGCACACCATCCAAACCTACACAATTATGCACATTATAACACATCAATCGTGCATCGATAGAACGAGGAGAGCAAGCGGCACAAACAAGCGCAAGCGAAAGGGCAAGTAAAGATAAAAATCGTTTCATAGTGTTGTAATTTTATGTAAAGGTATCAGTTTTTGGCCACATTACCTAAAAAGTGCACAAAAAAGAGTAAAAAAGTTAGTCAAAAATTTGGAAAAGCCACTCGATATATTATATCTTTGTAATATCAAAATGATATTATATAAAACTTAACTATTAACTAAAAACAATTATCTTATGGAAAACAAAAATTTTGAGTACACAGGTTGGAAGATCAATGGCTTCGTGGCGTTGATTCTTATTTTGGCGGCTATCGTTGGTGGTGTACTTATGATCGTAAAGGGTGCCGAGGCCGAGGCTCCCGTAGGCCCTATATTGGTTGTGGGCGGCATTATCATCATCCTGCTTGCAATGATTTCGTGCAAGGGCTTTATGCTTCTGGAGCCCAACGAGGCGCGCGTGCTGACATTCTTCGGAAAGTATCGCGGTTCATTCTACAACACAGGCTTCTACTGGGTAAACTTCCTAATGTCGTCGAAGAACATCTCACTCCGTGCTCGCAACCTCAATGCTGAACCTATCAAGGTGAACGACAAGACGGGTAACCCCATTATGATTGGCCTGGTACTCGTATGGCGTCTTAAGCGAGATGAGATTTACCGCTCGGTATTCGACATTGATGCTACGGCCGACAATTCGGGTATGGTTACGCAGAGTAGTCGTATGCGTATGTTGGAAAATTTCGTATCGGTACAGAGCGACGCGGCTCTGCGCCAGGTAGCAGGCTGCTACGCCTACGACGACAACACCTCGAATGGCGACACAGTAACTCTGCGAAGCAGTAGCGACGAGATTAACAACCTCTTGGAGGAGCGTCTCTCAGAGCGCCTTGCCATTGCTGGCATCGAGGTTGTGGAGGCTCGCATCAACTATCTGGCCTATGCTCCCGAGATTGCGGCCGTTATGTTGCGTCGCCAACAGGCCGACGCTATTATCTCGGCTCGTGAGAAGATTGTCGAGGGTGCTGTTTCGATGGTCAAGATGGCTATCGACCGTTTGGCCGACGATGAGGTTGTCGAACTCGACGAGGAGCGCAAGGCGGCTATGGTTACCAATCTTCTGGTAGTTCTCTGCGCTGACGAGTCGGCTCAGCCAGTGGTAAATGCAGGAACTATGCACCATTAATCTTGCAGGATGGCAAAGAAGGCGGAAAATAAGAGTTTCGTGTTGCGTGTCGATGCCGAGACGATGGCGGCGTTGGAGCGTTGGGCCGACGATGAATTTCGCAGTATCAACGGCCAATTGCAATGGATCATTGCCGACGCTCTGCGACGCAGTGGCCGCTTAAAGAAGAGTAAGAAAAAGGCCGCAGAGGCTAATAAGGGAGAGGAGTAAGATTATGGGAGAATTTAATAAAAAGTGGTTTCAAGCGGTGTGGGGATGCCTACTCTTGGCATCGGTGATTATCAACCACATACCGCGTTGGACAGATGCCGCGTGGGCGCACGGAGCCGCTATCGAGACCCTCGACACGGTGCTGATGTGGATAATGCTACCGCTAACGGTCTTGATGTTCATCGCACTCTGCATCAACTATTGGCGACAGGGCGAGCGCCTCTTCTGGCGCGTGTGGCGCCGTTGGGGTGCGGCATTGGCAATAGGCATTGTGGCGGCTGTGGCACTGGTCTTATCGGTGCGCTATTTCAAGGATGGCAACACGGCTATCGACGATGGTGATCGTATGATTCTGCTTGGCATTTTTGCTGGCGCAGGATTTATCTGGGCAGTGGCACGATACAAGTTCCAGCATTGGCACAAAAAGGAGTAAACGCACTACATTGACAGAGAAAACACCGTATTATATCTAATAAAAGACCGCCCTGCAGAATTATTTTCGCTTGCAGGGCGGTTTTTTCGTAAATAGTTTGTAACTTTAGAAAAACTATACGACAATGAAAGGAGTACATCTTAAATTTATTAGAATCGGCAGTTGGCAACCGATTGGTGGTATCAGATTGAAGAGCTGGATAATATGCGCCATATTGCTACTCCTCGGCCTGGGTAATGCCGTAGCAGGAGCTATGGAGTGGCACGACTCGATGGGGATGTTGCTCTTTAATGGAGTATGCATCATACTTCTTATTCTTGCCGTAATGCAGAAGGTTATGCAAATGGAGCCTCGCAAAAAGTGGCGCGTGCTGTCGTTCATCACCCCTGGTGGTGGCATACTTGCTCTGCTGTGTGCTCGCGTAGCCGATAGTAGTAACGAATATCCCAACTTGATTGCACCACTCCTCGCAGTTGGAGCTGTGTTGCTTGCATTAGGCATAGTGTGCATTATTCGCTGGCGCCGATATAGTTTAGCTCATAAAGAATTTCTTAAACAACAAAGAAACAAGTAATATGAAAAAGATAGTAGTATTTACAGGCGCCGGAGTAAGTGCCGATAGTGGCCTTTCGACTTTTCGTGATGCCGACGGCTTGTGGGCAAGCTACCGCATCGAAGATGTGTGCACGCCCGAAGCGTTAGCGCAAAATCGCGCTTTGGTAATTGAGTTCTACAACAAGCGACGCAAGGAGTTGCTCACCACCGAGCCCAATGCTGCACACTACGCCATAGCCAAACTGGAGGAGCATTTCGACGTGGAGGTAGTAACTCAGAATGTAGATGACCTACACGAACGAGCCGGCTCTACACGAATCACCCACCTGCACGGCGAGTTGATGAAACTGCGTAGCCAACGCAACCCCGATTTGATTGTACCTATATCGGGTTGGGAGCAGGGACTCGACGACAGGGGCGAAGATGGCGCTTTACTGCGTCCGCACATAGTCTTTTTTGGCGAGTCAGTGCCTATGTTCGATGCTGCAACAAAGATTGCAGCCGAGGCAGATATAATGATTGTCGTGGGCACCTCACTTGCGGTCTACCCTGCCGCTATGTTGGTACGCTATGCAAAGACAGGTGTTCCCATCTATGTGATTGACCCCGGCACGCCCGACACGGCGATGATTCGCAACCCACTCACCCACATCAAGGCGCGCGCCGCCGTGGGTATGCCCGAGTTGGCCGAGAGACTAATTGCTGAGTACAAATAAAAAAGGTGTCCCAAACGGGGCACCTTTTATTTAATCTGCACAGGATCTTTATTCTGGGAAGGCAACCTTCATAAATAGAGCTGTCGCACCTTGATTCTTCGCAGTGTAGTCCTTTGCTGTAGCACTCACCTTCGATAGATAGGCCTCATCATCACGCAAGGGCACAAACCACGCGGCAAGTTCCTCGGCCGAGGCAACCGATGTAGCAGCACCCAACGCCACCATATCGCGAGCCTCCTTAAACTTCTCGTATTTAGGGCCAAAGGCAATAGGCAAGCCGAATGTTGCCGCCTCCAGCGTATTGTGAATACCTACACCAAATCCACCTCCAATATACGACCACTTGGCATAGCCATACACCGACGAGAGGATTCCGATGGTATCGAGCACCAGCACCTGAGTTGCAGAGAAATCGGTCTGCGCATCGCACTCGGTATATCGCTTGGCTCCGCCGCGCACCGACTGCAAAATCTTATTTATACGCGCCTCTTCCATCTCGTGAGGAGCAATCACAAAGCGAATATTCGGATTAGCGTTGATGAGTGGCAGGAGAATATCCTCATCGGGACCCCAAGTCGAACCTGCAACAAAAAGATCGCTATCGCCCTTAAACGCCGCAACCATCTCCACAGGTTTAGCTGCCTTGGCAATAGAGGCAACTCTATCAAAACGGGTATCACCCGCCACAATCGTATTATCGAAACCTATGCTATGGAGCAATTCGCGCGACTCCTCATTCTGCACAAACATCTGCTCAAATGCATCCAATGCCTCGCGCCACATAGTGCCGTAGGTACGGAAAAAGACCGAATTACGACGGAAGATGGCCGACACAAGATAAGAGCGCACACCACGACGCTTAAGCTCGTTGAGATAGTTAACCCAAAACTCATACTTAACGAACACCGCCAACTCGGGATGTGCTATATCGAGAAAACGCGTTACATTAGACGGAGTATCGACAGGCAGATAGAAGATATAGTCGGCACCTGCATAGTTCTTGCGAATCTCATAGCCCGACGGAGAGAAGAATGTGAGCAGAATCTTTCGGTCGGGATACTTACTGCGTATCTCCTCCAAAATAGGGCGTCCCTGCTCGAACTCACCGAGCGAGGCGACGTGCATCCACACCACCCTGTCGTCGGCCGAAATGACCTGAGCCATACGCTCGAAGATATTTTTTCTACCCTCGGTAAATTGTTTGGCTTTCTTATTCCAGAGCGCAACAAAAGCCACCACACGGGCGTAGAGCGCTATACCAATATTGTACAAAAACATAGAAAAAAATTGCTTACACTATGACAAAGATAGCCTTTTTTCTTCAATTCAACCAACCTACCAGCCAAATTCGGCTATATTACGAATAAATCTGACATCGTAGCTCCCATCGGGAAACATATCCACAGCCAATAGATCAAACTCCACCTCACCACGCACACGACACTGCGACACATAGGCCGACGCGGCACGATGCAGAGCCGACACCTTGGCCTGTGTGATCGTCGCCTCGGGCGTAAGGAGCGAGCCTGCGCGGCGTGTCTTGACCTCGATAAGATGGGTCATACCTTGCCGCTCGGCTACAATATCTATCTCGTAACGACCACTGCGCCAATTACGGGCTGCAATGAGATAGCCCTCACTGCGCAGATAATCAACAGCAATATCCTCGCCCTGCTGGCCTATCTGAAGCGTATTTGCCATAGAAAAAAGAGGCGAGCAACCCGCCTTATAGCGGATTACTCGCTTATGATGTTTTACAAAAGGAACGAGAGATCGTCGCCAGAGTGTACTTCGAAAGTCTCAACACCCTTCTTGAAGATACGCATCGGACGCGAGCCAATGAGATCCATCTTTCCATCGTGCAGGTGCAACATACACCCCTCACGCAAGCCTACCACCCAACGGCGGGGATTAGCCTCAATATACTCCTCGATACGCTGCTCGCGAGTCTCGCCAGCGTGGCCCTCAGGATTAGCATCAAGGTAGTGGGGGTTGATTTGGAATTTAACGGCACCGATAGCCTTGAACGACTCGGGCTCTACGATGGGCATATCGTTGGTAGTGCAGATGGTCGGACACGACACATTGCTACCTGCCGACCAACCCACATAGGGAGTACCCTCCTTGATCTTTCGAAGGATGGCAGTCATCAAGCCCTGCTCCTGCATCTTCTTCGCAAGAGCAAAGGTATTACCTCCACCCACGCAGATGGCCTGCGCCTCGCGAATCATACGACGAGGATTCTTCGAGCGGTGAATCGAACGCACCTTGATGCCTATCTCGTCGAAGCGAGCCTGCACCTTTGCCTCATAGGCCGCATACGAAAATGTTACAGCAGCATAGGGGATAAAAACCACTTCGCTTATGCCCTGTAAAAACGAAGCGATATTCTTGATGGGATATTGCAGATATTGTTCACCTGCATTGGTTGAGTTTGAGATCAGTAATAAGTTCATAATATTTTGGTTTATAATAAATTAAATATGGTCATTAATTGCTCAAGTGTAAAATAATTGGTTTCCAATGCCAAAATTAATAAAAAAAGTGTTACATTTGCGCAGAAATGTTTTGAAAAGATTAAACCAATCAATAATCAAATTGTTAAACTAAAAAATTAAAGTTATGTCAGAAGTTCAGTCAAAGGTTGTCGAGATTATCGTAGACAAGTTGGGCGTTAAGGCAGAAGAGGTTGTACCCGAAGCAAGTTTCACAGCTCACCTCGGTGCAGATTCTTTGGATTCAGTTGAGCTCATTATGGAGTTCGAGAAGGCGTTCGATATCCAGATTCCCGACGAGGATGCTGAGAAGATCACTACCGTTGGTGCTGCTATCGAGTATGTAGAGGCACACACAAAATAATTAAAAATCATATAATTTCGCACTATTGCGAGAGCGATAATGGTAGGGAGAAGAGTAGTTATTACAGGCATTGGCACCATCAATCCTTTGGGACACTCCGTTGAGGAGTATTTTTCAAATCTTGAAAAGGGCATTAGTGGTGCTACTGAAGTTACGCTTTTTGATGCCGCCAAGTTTCGTTCACGCATCGCTTGCGAAGTAAAAGATTACGACTGGAGCCGTTACTTCGACCGCAAGGAGGTACGCAAGTACGATCGTTTTGCGCAGTGGGCAATAATCTCGGCCGACGAGGCTTTGAGAGATGCTGGCGTGGTTGAAGACGAATCTATCGACAAGGAAAGAGTCGGTGTGGTTTGGGGCTCTGGCACAGGTGGAACAACAACGTTCTACGAAGAGAGTAAGGGCTATATCGAGGGGAATTTCACCCCTCGATTTAGTCCATTTTTTGTTCCTCGCTTAGTCCCCGATTTGGCCGCAGGATTCATCTCCATCAAGTACGGCTTTATGGGACCCAACTACTCTACCGTTTCGGCTTGCGCCTCATCAAACCACGCAATGATCGACGCCTTGAACCTCATTCGTTGGGGTAAGGCAGATATGATTGTAACTGGAGGCTCTGAGGCTTCGATAAACGATCCTGGAATGGGTAGTTTCTGCGCTATGCAGGCTCTCTCGACACGCAACGACGACCCCGCACACGCCTCACGCCCGTTCGATAGGGATCGTGATGGATTTGTGATCGGCGAGGGTGGTGGAGCCTTAATCTTCGAGGAGTTGGAGCACGCTAAAAAGCGCGGAGCAAAAATTTATTGCGAGGTTGTTGGTGGCGGTATGTCGGCTGACGCATATCATATGACGGCTCCTCATCCTGAGGGCAAAGGGGCCTTGATATCAATGCGTGGGGCTCTGCGCGATGCAGAGTTACAACCCGAGGATGTGGACTACATCAACGCCCACGGCACCTCAACAAATCTTGGCGATGTGGCCGAACTAAAGGCTATTCAGGCTCTGTTTGGTCAGCACGTTTATTCGATGAATATATCATCGACCAAGTCGATGACTGGACACCTTTTGGGTGGTACGGCGGCTATCGAGGCATTGGCCTGCGTGATGGCCATCGAGCGTGGAGTGATTCCTCCTACCATCAATGTGGAGAACATCGATCCCGAAATTGACCCTAACCTTAATCTCACGCTCGGCAAGGCTCAGCACCGTGAGGTGCGTTGTGCGCTGAGCAACACATTTGGTTTTGGAGGTCATAACTCGTCGATTATATTCCGTAAACTATAATCGCCATACCGCGCGTGCGGATCAATATGGAGGCTGTCGGACTTGTGTGTGGCAGCCATTGTGTTATTATAACTTATAAAAACTTACTGCATTGATAGATTTTCTTCTTCGTCCTTTTCGTCGTAACTTCGGCAAGGACAAGATGTTTTACCGCGCAATCGACGATATGTTTGGCATCTTGCCCCACAATATCGAACTCTACAAGCTGGCGCTCATACACAAGTCAGCCTCGATTACGCTCGACAACGGACAGCATATCAACAACGAGCGACTGGAGTTTCTGGGTGATGCGGTTATCGAGACCGTAACATCGGACTACCTGTTTATTGAGTTCCCCGACAAGAACGAGGGCTTCCTAACTCAGATGCGCTCGAAGATGGTCTCTCGCCAATCGCTCAACGCCGTAGCTAAGCGCCTGGGGCTGGATCAGCACGTTATTACCAACTCGACCAACAACTCATCGCAAAAACACATCTACGGCGATGCATTCGAGGCAATGATGGGAGCCATCTATTTGGATCAGGGATACGACTTTGTCAATCGTCTGCTTATCAACAAGATATTCGCCAATTATCTAAAGCTTGACACCCTTGTTGAGGCTGAGACCGACTTCAAGAGCCGCCTTATCGAGTGGTGCCAGAAGAATCACCACACGATACTCTTTACCACAACCTACGACAAGACCTACTCGTCATCGCATCCTTTCTTCTACTCGAAGGTGTTGATCGACAACATCGAGGTTGGATATGGAGCTGGCGAGTCGAAGAAGGAGGCCGAACAGCGTGCCGCATACTCTGTATCACAAGGCTTTAACGATGCCGACTGTAATAAGCTGATGGATCGTCTCGACAACATCGAGGGTAACAGCAATAGCAAAAACACTACCCCTGCTCCCGAGCCTAAGCAGCCAAAGGAGACAAAGCCTCGCCGCTCAGTAAAGCCCAAGACAGAGGAGCCTAAAGATGTTGCAAGTAATGAGCCAGATAGTGCCGATGGCGACAACTCAACAAAAGAGGAGGGTGTAACTGAGGTTGTAGCAAATGAATCAAAGCCAAAGCGCTCGCGCTCAAGACGTTCATCGAAGCCAAAGGCCGACAACGCGGCTACCGATAACTCCCCCGTAGAGGAAGCAAACACAACAAAAGTTACCGAAGATAACTCTACCTCAACCGAGCAGGGCGATAAACCTAAGCCCCGCACACGCCGTCGTCGTACGCCAAAGGAGAAAGTGGCTGCAACGGAGGCTACAACCGACAATACATCGGAGGCTACATCCGCATAGTAGCGCTTAAAATGAAAGACTTACACGACAAACTACGCGCACGAGGTGCCGAGGCTCTAAGCGACGAGGAGTTGCTGGCTCTGATGATAGAGTCGGCCGATGAACATCGTTCTCCGATGAACATCGCCAAAGGGCTTCTATCTGAGTGCGAGTCGTTAGCGACCATTGCTCACACCCCACTCTCTCGGCTGAGGATGATTGAGGGGCTGGGACTGCGTGGTGCCGAACGCCTGATGGTTGCCACCGAATTGGGGCGTCGTGTAGCTCGCACCGAGGTGCGTCAGGCAGGATGCATCAATAGCGACAGCGATGTGGCACAACTTATGCGCCCTATATTTGACGGTATGACGCACGAGGAGTGCTGGGTGTTATATCTCACCTCATCAAATCGACTCATCGAGCATCAACGAGTAAGCCAGGGAGGACTACAAGCTACTGTGGTTGATTTCCGTCTGATAGTTAAGCGCGCCCTCGAACTACTTGCCACACAGCTTATTCTGGTGCACAACCACCCATCGGGTGCGGCTGAGCCGAGTGCTGCCGACAAGACACTCACCCGACGCGTTAAAGATGCCGCGGCGTTGTTCGACATAAAGCTACTCGATCACATCATAATATCGAGCGAAGGCACCTTCTCATTTCGTCGCGAAGGACTGATGCAATAAGATCATAAAAGACTGCTAATCCGCGGATTATGCAGTCTTTTTCTTTTTAAGATCCAGCATTCCAAACTATCTTTTTTCCAGTCCATCACCACCTCTCGGTGCAAAGAGTACAGCGAACAAATCTAACAACAGCATACGGGTGCAAGATAAATTCTTTTTATCTACGATAAAATCCTCGCAAAATCGAATCTCTTTTCGCGGAAAATTTCTATATTTGTGGATTAGAATTAGAAATCATTAAAAATTTGAAAATATGACACAGGAGGAGTTGTTTAAGAAGTTGGTCGCTCACTGCAAGGAGTATGGTTTTATCTTCCCTTCGAGCGAGATATATGACGGTCTGGGTGCCGTTTATGATTATGGCCAGAATGGTGTTGAGCTTAAAAATAACATCATGCGTTACTGGTGGGATTCGATGGTTAAGCTCAACGAGAATATCGTTGGTATCGACGCCGCCATCTTTATGCACCCCCGCACTTGGGAGGCTTCAGGCCACGTTGCAGCATTCAACGACCCCTTGATCGACAATAAGGATTCGAAGAAGCGCTACCGTGCCGATGTTCTCATTGAGGACTGGATGGCAAAGCAGGACGAGAAGATTCAGAAGGAGGTTGACAAGGCAAAGAAGCGCTTCGGCGAGGCATTCGACGAGGCACAGTATCGTGCTACCTCACCCCGCGTATTGGACATTGCATCAAAGCGCGACGCTATTCACAAGCGTTTCGCTGATGCATTGAATGACAACAACCTCGAGGAGTTGAAGCAGATTATCCTCGACTGCGAGATCGTTTGTCCCATCTCGGGCACTCGCAACTGGACCGATGTTCGTCAGTTCAACCTTATGTTCTCAACACAGATGGGCTCTACTGCCGAGGGTGCTAACACAATCTACCTTCGTCCCGAGACTGCGCAGGGTATCTTCGTTAACTACCTCAATGTACAGAAGACTGGTCGTATGAAACTCCCCTTCGGTATTGCTCAGATCGGTAAGGCTTTCCGTAACGAGATCGTAGCTCGTCAGTTCATCTTCCGTATGCGCGAGTTCGAGCAGATGGAGATGCAGTTCTTCGTACAGCCTGGCACCGAAATGGAGTGGTGGAACAAGTGGAAGAACACTCGTATGGCTTGGCACCGCGCTTTGGGCTTCGGCGACGAGAACTATCGTTTCCACGATCACGACAAGTTGGCTCACTACGCCAACGCTGCAACCGATGTAGAGTATAACTTCCCCTTCGGCTTTAAGGAGGTTGAGGGTATCCACTCTCGTACCGATTTCGACCTCGGTCGTCATCAGGAGTACTCAGGTAAGAAGATTCAGTACTTCGACGCTGAGCGTGGCGAGAGCTATGTTCCCTATGTGGTTGAGACCTCGATCGGAGTTGACCGTATGTTCTTGCAGATTATGTCGGCAGCTTATACCGAGGAGAAATTGGAGAATGGCGAGGAGCGCGTAGTATTGCGTATTCCCGCGGCATTGGCTCCTACGAAGGTTGCCGTTATGCCTTTGGTTAAGAAGGACGGTCTGCCCGATGTAGCTCGCAAGATTATCGACGATTTGAAGTACGACTATGTTGTAGCATACGACGAGAAGGACTCTATCGGTAAGCGTTACCGTCGTCAGGACGCTGTAGGTACTCCTTTCTGCGTAACTGTTGACCACCAGACTTTGGAGGATGGCACCGTTACAGTTCGTCACCGCGATACAATGGCACAGGAGCGTATTAAGATCGAGGCTCTGCGTGCAATGGTTGACGATGAGGTATCACTGCGTAAGTTATTCCAGAAGATTCAGGCGTAATCAGGGTGGGAAGAATCATAGCCATAGATTACGGCACAAAGCGCACGGGGTTGGCCGTTACCGACCCCCTGCGTATTATTGCTAATGCTCTGGAGACTGTCGAGACCAAACAGTTGGAAAAGTACCTTGCAGACTATTTCTCAAAAAATGACATTGATGTTATAGTGCTGGGAAAACCTTCGCAGATGAATGGTCAGCCATCGGAGACGATGCGTTATATCGAGCCGTTGGCAGGTCGCCTGCGCCACGCCTACCCCGATAAGCAGGTGGTGCTCTACGACGAGCGTTTCACCTCGGTTATGGCTCACCGCACAATACTTGAGAGCGGAATAGGCAAGATGGCGCGCCGCGACAAAGCATTGGTGGACAGAATCTCAGCTACTATTATTCTACAATCATATATGGATTCATTGCAAATGCAGCAATAACCAGGAAATAAGAAATATAAAAGTATTATGATTTATCCGATAGTAATTTACGGCTCGCAGACTCTGCGTAACAAGTCGGTAGATATTACTCCCGAATACCCCGATTTGAAGAAGCTCATCGACGATATGTTCATTACGCTCGATGAGGCTTCGGGCGTAGGTTTGGCGGCACCGCAAATTGGCAAGAATATTCGTCTTTTCATTGTCGATTGCACCCCGTGGGCTGACGACAATCCAGAGTTGGCCGACTACCGCAAAGTCTTCATCAATGCCGAGATTTACGAGCGCTCGGAGGAGACTGACCTATTCAACGAGGGTTGCTTGTCGCTACCTGGTCTTCACGAGGATGTACGCCGTCCCGTAGCCATCAAGATGCGTTGGTTGGACGAGAACTTCGAGGAGCACGACGAGCTTATCGATGGTCTTCCCGCACGCGTTATCCAGCACGAGTACGACCACTTGGAGGGACAGGTCTTCACCGATCGCTTGAGTCCCCTGCGTCGTAACCTTCTAAAGGGCAAGATGACAAAACTTGCTAACGGCAAATATCGTTGCGCATACAAAACCAAATAAAAATTAGGGAAAGATGACAAAAAATAGTTTCTGGAGAGATGCCTCGCAAGGCGGAGCAATCCTTGGAGTGGCTGGAATGGTATTCTCACTCGCTAGTATGTTGTGGAGTGCTGGAGCCTTTATCTTCAGCCTGGCAAATTTCGTTGTTACCCTCTATCTACTTTTCTACTTCACACGTCGTCGCTCGATGCTCTACCCTGCCGAGGAGGGATTTACCTACTCTCAGTCGTTGGGCTTCATCGTTTCGATGGGTATCTTTGCGGGTATTATCGCAGGAGCTTACCAGATTGTAGCAAGTAATTTCCTTTTTAGCGATGTGTTCGAGCAGACACTTGCTACATCGCTCGACACGCTCAAGCAGACTGGCGTTTACAACAACGATATGATGGATCAGATGTCAGATCTGATGCGTTCTTACACCTTCTCACCCATTCCTGCTCTCATATCGAATGTAGTCGGCAATGTGTTAATTTTCGGTTTCTACGGTCTATTCATCTCAATCGGCACAAAGCGTGATGCTGATATATTTAGTTCAGAGAACGAGGAGGACGAGGAGTAATGAGTAAACTATTGGACATATCGGTTGTCGTGCCTCTCTACAACGAGGAGGAGTCGCTCGCAGAACTTGTTGCGTGGATTGACCGCGTAGCCGTACAAAACACGCTCTCCTACGAGATAATTATGATCGACGACGGCTCGTCAGATCGTTCGTGGGACGAGGTTGAGCGCCTCAAGGAGCACTACCCCACCATCAAGGGCATACGCTTTGCGCGTAACTATGGCAAGTCGGCCGCTCTCTACTGCGGTTTTGCCGAGGCTGAGGGCAAGGTGGTATTCACTATGGATGCTGACCTACAGGACTCGCCCGACGAGATTCCCGAGATGCGCCGTATGATCTTAGAGGATGGCTATGACCTTGTATCGGGATGGAAGCGTAAACGATATGACCCTGCAGGCAAGCGTCTTCCGAGTAAGTTCTTCAATCTCACTGCTCGCATTGTATCAGGCATCAAATTGCACGACTTCAACTGTGGACTGAAGGCCTATCGTCGTCGTGTCGTCAAGTCTATCGAGGTATATGGCGAGATGCATCGCTACATACCCATCCTTGCCAAGCACGCTGGCTTTAGAAAGATTGGCGAAAAAGTTGTTACCCACCGCGAGCGCAAGTATGGAGTGTCGAAGTTCGGTATGGAGCGTATGGTAAAGGGGTATTTGGACCTTATCACTGTATCGTTTATGTCGCACTTTGGTCGTTCACCTATGTACTTTTTCGGAAGTCTTGGCACGATAATGTTCCTGCTTGGTGGATGCACCACAGTGTGGGTTATTGCCGCCAAACTGTGGAAGCAGATGCACGGCCTACCCCTGCGTGCCGTAACCGACCAACCTCTATTCTTTGTAGCAATCTTAGCCGTAATTCTCGGTGTACAACTATTTTTGGCGGGATTCTTGGGCGAGCTTATCAATCGTCGTTCGTCGGACCGCAACACATATTTAATCGATAAGAAAATATAGTAAACTTATGATACAACGCATTCAATCACTCTATCTCTTGGCTGTTGCCGCACTTATGGCGGCCGCCATATTCACTCCGTTGGCATACTTTGCCGCAGGTGTTGAAGAGTATAAGCTCTACGCCTTCTCGTTACAGGGTGCGCAGGAGAGCTACTCGACCATATATATGGGTATAATCGTAACATTGGCAACCATCATCCCGTTAGTAAACATCTTCCTGTTTAAGAATCGTCTACTACAGATTCGTCTTTGCGCCGTGGAGTTAATGTTGTTGGTTGGCTCAGTCATCTTTATGGCTATCTACTATTTCCTGAGCAATAGAATGTTCTCGCAGTTGGAGTTCAGTGCTCACGGATTCCACATTGCCATCATCTTCCCACTCATCGCTCTGGTGCTCGACTATCTTGCACTGCGAGCTATCTTCCGCGACGAGATGCTGGTGAAGTCGCTCGACCGTATTCGATAGATAGAGTATGTATTAGAATTACGAGAGGTTTTCTACCCAAACAGGGGTAGAGGCCTCTCTTTTGTAAATGGATAAGACTGGCTCGGAGTATGAGAAGTTTATGTTACTGTATATTGTTATGGGGCATCGCGCTGTGTGCGCTTGCTTCTTGCTCGAATGAAGAGAAAATCGTCCCATCGTTCAACATTACCACAAGCGATGGCGAGGCTCTCAACCACTCTTCGATTACTTTCACGAGCGAAGGCGGTAGTGCCGCAATCAATATTACCAGCAACTCGCAATGGCAAATCGAATGTGAGGCCGAATGGGTTGATATATCTCCGCGCGAAGGTCAAGGTAATGGTTCGGTAGTGATTACCGCCGATGCTACCACGGCTGCACGTAGTGCCGTAGCGGTGGCATATCTTAGCGACTATAAGCAGATGAGTCGGTCATTTAACATCATCCAGTATGCTCCATCAAACGCCGACGACCAACCCGACAACGGCGAGGATAACCCGACTGACGACCCCAACGAGGATGGCGGCGAAGACAATCCTACTGACAATCCCAATGATGATGGCAACGAGGACAAGCCAACCGACGACCCCAACGATGAGGGCGGAGAGGACAACGGCGAGGATAAGCCGACCGATAACCCCAACGATGAGGGCGGAGAGGATAATGGCGAGGATAAGCCAACCGATGACCCCAACGAGGAGGGCGGAAATGACAAACCAACAGACAAACCCAACGATAATGAAGGGGAGAATAACGGCGAGGATAAACCCACCGACAACCCCAACGAAGAGGGCGGAAATGACAAACCAACAGACAACCCCAATGATGAGGGCGGAGAGAACAAGCCAGCTGACAACCCCAACGATGACGATGGGGAGAATAACGGTGAGGATAAACCCACCGACAACCCCAACGATAATAACGGGGAGAATAAAGGCGAGGACAAGCCAGCCGACACCCCCAACGATGAGGGTGGAGAGGACGAAAATGAGGATGACAGTAGCTCGATAGAGAATCCTGAGAATAAACCTGACGATCCTTCGGATGATGGCTCAGGTAACCCATCAGGAAGTACTCCCGACGGCGATACCCTAAACACCGACAGCGACAATGCTTCCGATAGCGATCAGGACGATGATGCCGAGCAAGGAAACGAAGATTCGATGGCGACCTATACACCCATTACCACAACCGCTAATCTCGCCGCAGGCACATACTATTTAGGTGGTTATCAAGGCTCTACACTCCATCTTGTTAGCTATGGCGAAGGTGATAGAAGCGGACACTATTACACCGCTCCCTATACATACGACAGTGTTAGCGGCACGCTCACGCCACAACAATCGGCCCAAGCCATCAAGGTTACACTCGAGGCTACCTCTGGCTCAAACTGCTATTACATCCGCTTTGACGGCGAGGGTTATCTCTCTGCCACATCTAACACGGCGGGCAAGTTGATCTTCACTCCAGAACCCATTCGTGCGTGGCGTTTTACTACGAGCGATGGTGGTTTTGTCGTTATTCAAGACGACTCTCTTTATGTGAAGTTGATTATATCGAAACGCGCCACCGATCGCCTTTTGCGTTCGATCGATGGCTACGAGGAGGGTAATCCCATAGTGCTATTCCATCAAAACTGATGCTATGATTCGTTGCACGGCATTAACTCTCTCGATGCTATTGTTCGCTCTTGTCGGGATGGCTCAGCCATCGCGCACCGTGGCATTCTACAACACCGAGAATCTATTCGACACCATTCCGAGCCGTAGTATCTATGACGAGGATATGCTACCGCTTGCCGACAAATGCTGGAATAGCGAACGTTACACAGCTAAGCTACAAATAATCTCACAAACCCTGGCATCTATCTCCGACGGCTACCCCACCCTCATTGGACTTGCCGAGGTAGAGAACCTAAATGTGGTCAACGACCTCGTGTCAATGCCAGCACTCGCCGAAGCCCGCTACTCAATCTGCCACTACGACTCCGCAGATGAGCGAGGCATTGATGTTGCTCTACTCTACCGTCCCGATCTATTCCACCTTGATGGCTGTCTCGCCATAAAACCAACGGCCAGCGACTCTACACGCGATATACTCACCGCGTGGGGTGAGATGGATGGCCATCCAACATTTATCGTAGTGGTGCACTGGCCCTCACGCATTGGTGGTGTTGCCTTCACCGAGCCTTTGAGACGAGAGTGCGCACAGCAGGTACGAGGCATTGTAGATTCGGTGATGGTGTCGCAACCCTCAACACGCATTATTGTAATGGGTGATATGAACGATAACCCGCGCGACAAGAGTCTGCACCACGACCTGCGAGCCACCGCACGCCCCTCTGACCCAACCGATCTATACAACCCATTTGCCGAGGTGTGGAACTCACGCTGCGGCTCTTCGGTGTATGATGGCCGCTGGAATCAGTACGACAATATTGTGGTTTCGACTAATACTCCTCTGCTACCAATTGGTGGTCGAAAACACGCCGCTGTGTATCGTCATTCTTCGCTACTCACCCACCGAGGGACACCACGCCCCACCTACTCAGGCTCTCGCTACGAGGGTGGCGCAAGCGACCATCTGCCCGTGTATATTGTAATTGGAGAATAATCGCCCTTATTTTAGTAGCAAGGAGCCAAAAATTTGGCGCAGACAAAAAAAATGTATAATTTTGAGGCTATATAATACGAATTCAAAACATTAACTTAATAAGACTATGAAGAAATTCAACCTTTTAACACTTCTCTGCGCTATCCTTTTAGCAGGTGTAATGCAGAGTTGTAGCGATGCTTCATCATCAATCGCTGGCGACAACTACTCGTTCCAGGATGGAATGATTGTTTTCGACGAGCCCGTCCGCGCTGAGGGTCAGCAGTCAATGTTGGGATTTGCCGCAGAGCCAATTCCTGTGATACGCGTAGGTTTCATCGGTTTAGGTATGCGTGGCCCTGGTGCTGTGAATCGTTTCACTCACCTCGAGGGTGTCGAGATTAAAGGTCTGTGCGACTTGGAGCAAAGCAATGTAGATAAGTGTCAGGGTATTCTCGCTCAGGCCAATATGCCCAAGGCCGAGAGCTATGTAGGTCCCGAGGCCTACAAGCAGCTCTGCGAGCGCGACGACATCGACCTTATTTATATTGCTACCGACTGGGTAAACCATACCCCCATTGCTGTTTATGCTATGGAGCACGGCAAGCACGTGGCTATCGAGGTTCCCGCAGCTACCTCAATTGCCGAGTGCTGGCAGTTGGTTGATACCTCGGAGCGCACACGCCGCCACTGTATGATGCTTGAGAACTGCGTCTATGACTTCTTCGAGCTCACCAGCCTCAATATGGCACAGCAGGGTTTGTTTGGTGAGATTCTCCACGCCGAGGGTGCATATATCCACAACCTCTCTGATTATTGGAACGACTACTATGGAAACTGGCGTTTGGACTTCAACCAGAAGCACCGTGGCGATGTATATGCAACACACGGCTTTGGTCCCGTTTGCCAGGCATTGAACATTCACCGAGGCAACAAACTCAACTACTTGGTTTGTATGGATACCAAGTCGGTTAATGGCTTGGAGTGGGCACAGAAGAAGATGGGCTCTACCGAGTTTGCCAATGGCGACCACACCAACACCTTGATTAAGACCGAGCAGGGTCAGACAATCGAGTTGCAGCACAATGTTTACACTCCGCGTCCTTACAACCGCTTGTATCAGCTCACCGGCACAAAGGGTTTTGCAAACAAGTACCCCATCACTGGCTTTACATTTATGCCTGGTCAGATTCCCGACGGTGTATTGCCCGAGGGTACTACGCTCAACCCCCACAACTTCGTTTCTAACGAGGTGAAGGAGGCATTGCTTGCAGCATACAAGCACCCCATCCACCAGGAGATTGAGGAGAAGGCAAAGACCGTAGGTGGCCACGGCGGTATGGACTTCGTGATGGATTACCGTTTGGTTTACTGCTTGCACAATGGTCTTCCGTTGGATCAGGATGTATACGACGCAGCCGAGTGGTCTTGCATTGGCGAGTTGTCAGCAACATCGGCTAAGCACAACAGTATGCCCGTTGCAGTTCCTGACTTTACTCGTGGCGAGTGGAACAAGTTGCAGGGTGTTAAGTTCCACACAAAGTAACAGAACTCTCCTTTTAGATAAAAATAGGGTGTCCTCGAATGGACACCCTATTTTATTTTGTGCGAGGAAGCGGAAACGACAACACATTGGCATCAAGCGAATGCTCGGCAGGATAGGGCGAAAGAGGCGAAGCCTGTCCCGTAGAGAATGTGATACCCCATATCGTAACAGATCGTCGATATACATCCCAGAAGGGAATCTTGTAATCAAACGGCACGGGCGCATAGTGCCTCGATGAGTGTGGAAATGAATCCGACATAGAGTGCAGATATGGCTGTAGGTTTGGCTTACGATGTATCAGCGAATCGATGAGCATATCGCTCGGCGAGGGCAACACGGGAATCTTATTGATCTCATACCACAATGTATCGCCACTGCGCCAGTAGCGTGGCTCCTGTGCTGAAGCCGACGGCGGGTCGTGGCGCAAAAAAAATACCGCACCAAGGGCGGCAAGAGCGATGATTGAGAGAATAATATATTTCACTTCCTACTATCTAAAAAACCTCTTGCAATATTCTAATCGATTGCACGGAGTTGATAGTATCGAGATGATATGAGTAGTAGGCCAACAATGCGGCCAAGAAATCTACACGCTGATGGCGATTTAGACCTATCTCACCCAAATAACGCACATCACACTCCAGCATATCGCGTAGAATGAGGGCATTCTCCTGCGAGATGCGATATTCACGCGGGGGACACTCCATAGTATAGAGTCCTTCGGCTATGTTAAACCACGCCTCAGGCATATACTCGTTACCGGGCGAAAAACCCAAGAAACGGCACAGATGCGACAAGAACCATAGATGGAAATTTGCCACTCCCTCCTCGGCCGCATCCAAAGCCTCAACCGAACCCCACACGAAATCAAAGAGCATCTCATTTGCCTCACTCTCCTTCACCAGACGGTACAAAACCTCTGCCATAAAGAGTGCTATTGTAGATTTTTTTACATCAAAGGGTATTGATTGCAGTACCACACCCGCCTGTACCGATCCAAAGCGGTGCATCTGCATTCGCGAGGACTCTAAGCCCTCGAACTCAAGAGCAAACATAGGCTGAAAGAGCGCCATCTTCTGCCCTGCACGGCGCGAGCCTAAGCCCTGCACCATATAGCTCTGACGACCGTGCGACGAGGTGAGCATATGCACAACGAGACCTCGATCACCATATTTTAGGGTACCGAGGACCACGCCGCGCGCAGTGTATCTCTTCATCGACGGCGAGGCCATAGCTACTCAGCCTCCTGCCAATCGCCATTGGCCTTTATCAGAGCAATAAGATGGTCGATAGCCTCCTCTTGCGGGATATTCTTCTCGACAATCTCGCGCCCCTTATACAAGGTAATGCGACCTGCCGCAGCTCCGACATAACCATAATCGGCATCGGCCATCTCGCCTGGGCCATTAACGATACAACCCATAATACCTATCTTGAGGTTCTTCAGGTGTGAGGTGCGGCTCTTAATATCGGCCAGAGTCTTCTCAATGTCGTACAATGTACGGCCACAGCTCGGGCAGGCAATATACTCGGTATGTGAGAAACGAACACGGGCCGCCTGAAGGATCATAAGCTCGATGTCGCGAATCTGCGCCTGATCAATCTGCGGAGCGTCAATCCATATTCCGTCGGCCAAGCCATCGAGGAACAACACGCCCAAATCGGCTGCCGCCTTGAGCGCAACGACCTCGGCATCGGCATCCTCGTAGCGGCGCTTAACCACCACGGGGCACTTGTCGTCCATATTGAGTATAGCAGCACGCAGCTCAGCTGTAGGGTTGGCGCTAACAGCTTCCACGATGCTGAACTCGTCGGTAATCTCATCGTGCACAATAGGCTGCAACACATTCGAACGACGCACATATTCTGTGGGATGGTAACGCTCTGGATGCGCAACTACAAACTCGCCTCCGCGCTCGACGAAATAATCGACAAGCATATTTGCCACTGGCACCTCGTTCTCGGGCGCCTCGGTGAGCGACACGCGAATCGTATCGCCAATACCATCGGCAAGCAGTGCTCCGATACCAACGGCGCTCTTCACTCTTCCCTCGATACCATTACCTGCCTCCGTTACGCCCAAATGCACGGGATAGGTCATTCCTTCGCGCTCCATAGCCTCTACCAACAAACGGTAAGCCTGCACCATAACGCGCGTGTTGCTCGACTTCATCGACACAACCACCTGATCGAACTCCTCCTTGCGGCATACGCGCAAGAACTCCATAGCAGATACGACCATACCCTGAGGGGTATCGCCCCATTCATCAAAAATACGCTTTGCCAATGAGCCGTGATTAACACCGATACGCAAAGCAACTCCTCGCTCACGACACTGCGCGATAAGAGCCTCCAACTCGCCATTCGAAGTGCGATAATTACCGGGATTGATTCTAACCTTATCGACATAGCGTGCGGCAATCGAGGCTACCTCGGGCACGAAGTGAATATCGGCAACGATAGCCGTGTTGTAGCCATCCTCGCGCAACTGCGCCACGATATTCTCCAGATTCTCGCCCTCCTTCCTACCCTGCGCCGTGAGGCGAACAATGCCAGCACCGGCATCGGCTATGCGCTTGGTCTGCGCAACACTCAGCGCCGTATCAGCCGTGGGAGTGTTAGTCATCGACTGCACAGCAATAGGATAGTCCGATCCGATACATACCTCGCCGATGCGTACTTCGTGCGCCTTGCGACGCGTATATTTTGAGAGATTCATTTGCCTTGAATTTTGTTCGAAAATTATTCTTTATTTCAATGGCTAACACTTGCCTGTCATAATATCTAGAATAAGCGTATCGGTTGCATTCATACCCTCACGACCAATGGTTGTGAGATTGCGTATCGAACGGTCGACATCCTCGTCGATAATACCCTCCAACTTCGACACACAACGATGCTCCATAGCCATCATTGCCGACAGCACAGCGGTAGATACACCGCTGGCAAGTTTCATCGCACAGCTTGGCTTAGCGCCATCGCATATCATACCCGTAAGGTTGGCAATCATATTCTTAACAGCCATCGCAATCTCCTCGTAGCCTCCACCCATAAGATAGGTAATACCACAACTCGAACCCGAAGCCGCCACTACACATCCGCAGAGTGCCGACAAACGACCCAGGCTCTGCTTGATGTAGATAACGGTCAGATGGCTGAGCGTAAGGGCACGAATCATCTGCTCCTCAGAAGCACCGCACTCCTCACCATAAACGACAACGGGCAATGTGGCAGTAATACCCTGATTACCACTACCCGAGTTACTCATAACGGGCACCATAGCGCCACCCATACGAGCATCGCAAGCCGAAGCTGTATAAGAAAGAATACGAGTAAAGATGCTATCGCCCAACACTTGCAACTCGCGGCTCCCTCGCAGAGTCTTACCGAGCGAATGGCCATAATCGACGGCAAATGCGCTCTCGGCGGCAGCCTTATTCAGGCGCTTTGATTCGAGGATAAACTCAATCTCCTCAATGGGAGTAGTAGTTGCAAAATCGAATACACTACGCAACGAGAGTGCCACATCATCGCTCTGCTCGCTTTTTGAGCCTACGGTGCGATAATCCTCAAGAATCTCATCGTCTCGCTGCAACAGCACAAACGAGGTATGCCCACCCGCAATGATGGCTACGGCACGATGACCAGCCGCAGAGACCTCTACCTCGATATATAACTTCTCCTCGATACCCTCTTTGACATCGATTGCGATGCGCTTCTCGTCGATATAGAGTCGTCCCTGCTCTACGGCCTCGGGTGTAGAATCTTTGAGTACCTCCAGACCATACTCCGAACGGCCAACAAGCGCTCCGAGCGCAATGGCTATAGGCAAACCAATCATTCCCGTGCCAGGGATTCCGACACCCATAGCATTTTTAAGGATATTGGCACTCAAGTACACAGAAATATGTTCGGGCTTAGTACCCAACAGTTCAGTAGCACGCGCCACACACAACGATACGGCAACAGGCTCGGTGCAACCAATGGCGGGCACCACCTCGCGTTTTATGAGGGCTATGATAGCCTCTCTTTCGGCAGTAGAAAACATAATTTAGATTCAATTTTGCACAAAATTACAAACTGTCGTGCATTATCGCAATTTTTCTCCTTATTTTCCCTCACCAAAGAGCAAAAAAACAAGGGATGTATCCGCGAAAATACATCCCTTTCCAAAATAACTATATGCTACAATTAATTATAAAGGAATCTCTTGATAGACTGCTTAGGTGTATGCTCAAAGCCTTGTTCGATAACCTCAATCTTTGCGATCTTGCTATATGTAGGCAATGACTTGTTGAGCAACAGACGATTCTGCTCGAGAGCCTCCAGCAACTCCTCCGTTACGCCCGCGTTCTGATCATCGGCAGTAAGCGCAACCAATGCAACCAAACCACCCTTACGCTCAACGACCAACGACTCACCTACGCGAGGCATAGAGTTGAGTTTACTCTCGATCTCCTCGGGGTAGATATTCTGACCATTGGGGCTTAGGATCATACACTTACTACGACCCTTGATGAAGATATTACCCTCGCTATCGATAATACCCAAATCGCCCGTGCGCAGATAACCATCCTCGGTGAAAGTAGCGGCAGTTGCCTCGGGATTCTTAAAGTAGCCCTGCATCACATTCTCGCCACATACCTGAATCTCACCCACCTTATTCTGGGGATCGTCGGAGTCGATACGCACCAACACATTATCCACCGCGCGACCGCACGAACCCAAGCGGAAGCTCTCCCAGGGTGAGTAGCCAATAAGCGGTGCACACTCGGTCATACCATAACCAACGGTATAAGGGAGACGAATCTTACGCATAACTTTCTCAACGGGGAGGCTGATTGCCGCACCACCCAACACGATAGAGCGCAGATTGCCACCAAAGGTCTTAAGCAGCGTCTCACGCACCTTGCCATAGATTATATTCTTTACAATGGGAAGCGAAGTAAGCACACGCATCACGGGCTTATCGAGTGTAGGGATAACCTTATTCTTGAAGATCTTCTCCATTACCAAAGGCACTGTAATCAATATGTAGGGCTTAATATCAGCCAAAGCCTGCATCAACACGGTAGGAGTAGGCGTCTTGCCCAAGAAATAGACATGTCCACCACCGCTCAACGGATAGAGGAATTCGAAAGCCATACCATACATATGGGCCAACGGGAGCATCGACATAATCTGGTCGCCCTCCTCGATGGGAATTCTATTGAGTGCAAACTCGATATTTGATGAAATATTACGAGAGGTGAGCATCACGCCCTTGGGCGAGCTTGTAGTACCAGAGGTGTAGTTGATAATCGCCAAATCATCCAGGCTACCCAACTTATAGTCGGTAACCTCGTGGCTCTGCGCCTTGTCGAACACCTTAGGCATTGTAGCCTCGATGTTTACTGCAGCATCGGCATAAGCCTGCTCGGCAGCATAGAGAAGCGTAAAATCCTCGATATTTACAGCCGCCTTCAAGTTAGGCATTGCCGAAAGTTCCATTGCATCCCACATACGCTTCTCGGTGAAGAGTATCAAGCTCTCGGAGTGATCGGTCAAACCAGCGATTGTTTCAGGTGCGAAGTCGGGCAAAATAGGTACCGCTACGCAACGCTTGGTAGCAACTGACAAGAAACTGATTGCCCAATGAGCGCAGTTCTTCGAGGCAAGCGCAATCTTATTACCATCTTCAATTCCCACCGCATCAAACAAAGCGTGAAGCTTCGCAATTCGGGTAGCCATATCGGCAAAAGTAAATGTTGCACCTCGGTAGTCGCTCAATGCAGGTTTCTGCCACTTATCGCGCATTGAAGTTTGGAGAATAGAAAGATAGTGTCGCATAGAATTTATAGACTCTTTATTAGGTGGATTTTAATTTGTTTAACGATGCGAATATCGCACTTATCAACAAACCCACAAAATAAAAGTGATAACCATACCCTCTGTGGGACGAAATCCTTATAGGGGCTAAAAAATGCTATTTAGGGGTGAAATTCGCAAATTTCACCCCTAAAAATCTCACCCCACGACACTTTATGCGTTTTCTGGAGAACTCATAAGCCACTTTTTGATACTATCGGAATAGGTTTTCGAGATAGGAACATCGGGGACTCCATCTACACCAAACTCGATGAACATACCCTCCTTTTCGCGACGCATAACCTTGACCAAATCAAGGTTTACCATATATGAACGATGGCACTGCTGGATGTGAGTCGAAGCCAACTGCTCGGCAACCTGCTTGAGTGTATTACGCACCATTACCTTTTTGGGTGCGTTGTTATTGGTGTACCATACGCAAATATAGTTATCGGCAGACTCAATAAGCAACAGATGCTCGCGTCTTACCGA
This sequence comes from Alistipes sp., assembly GCA_045654285.1. GTDB lineage: Bacteria > Bacteroidota > Bacteroidia > Bacteroidales > Rikenellaceae > Alistipes. The sequence goes on from JAZONC010000019.1 coordinate 112,287, forward strand.
GAGGCGCATATCGCCCTTTGTGTCGAATATCTGCACATAGGCCGTCTGCAGAGCAGCCTCATCCTCAGCCAAGCGCTCGCGTAAGATACGCAACTGAGCCACTCGCTCCTGCCAGATAAAATAGATGTAGCACATCGTGTATGGAATAAGCAGAATGAGGAAAGTCTTGACCAACGAGTTGCGGAATAGCGTTACAACGCCCTTGTCGGTATCGGTGAATAACACCGCAGCTAAAGTAAAGACAATACTCATAGCCAGCACCTCGCACGCGATCCACGAAATGTACTTCACATACGATAAATTGTGCTTGCGCGTATATATAGCCATCATCCATCGGCATAAGGCTGCAACGGCCATTCCTATCAGAATAAGGAAAATGGTAATTAGCTGCACCACAAGCTCTCGCGAGATATTCAACCACGCAAGAAAGCGCGTATCGGTATCGATGCGATCGAAATCAAAAGGCGAATAGATTGAGATGAATAGCAACGCAAAGATAGGCACGAAGATAATCATCGTGATCTGATTCGAACGCTTGTATATGAATTGGGGGATCTGACTCATCTCTAAGAGGATATAATTTGCTTATCTGATCTCCAAAGCCATACGACACAGAGCCTCACCCTGCTCGTTGCGGAATGCAAACTGATAGGTGTTATCCTGCGACTGCGACATCAACGAGAGACAATCGCCATAGCGCGCCTCCTTCATAAAATTGAGGTCTAAGCGCAGAGCCGACAACTGCTCGGGAATCTCGATTGGCATCGAGTCGAAAACCAAGTCGATATAACGCATAGTATTCATATGGCGATTGAAATCAATGTCGCTATATGCCACCTTATGCTTCATCACGGGCTCACCCTCCACAACGCCAATACGACGAGGGCGCTCACACGGCGCTGGAGCATCGACCATATTACCCTCGTGAGCCTTGGCCATAGTATTCATATCTACGGGCATACGGGTGTTATAGTCGATCATACACCACTGCGACACCAAACGGCCGAATTCACGCTCCTGACCATCAACGAGTGTGAAGTTACGAGTTGACGAAAGACGATTGTAGTCGCTAATCCAGGTGTAAACCGTAAATTCGGAGTACTCCTCGGGCAGGTAGTCGAGTTCGATACACATACGCGACAACACCCAACCATAGTTGTTGCCCGCCAATGCATCAATACCAAAACCACGACTGCGAGCATCCTCGCCAGCTACGTGAAGGACAATATCACACATCGACGAGAGCGACACACGGTTGGAGAAATCAACGTGGCGCGGCTCTATCTTACACTTAAAAACGCTCTTTTCCATAAACATCAATCATAGGTTAGTAACGCAACAAAATTACAAAAAAATTGCGACATAACGACAAAAAGGTCGCGTTTTGAGACTTTCTTCGTCAAAACACGACCCTTTACAATTGGGGTTATTTACCCTATTTCTTCACCAAAAGCACCGCATCGGCACAAATCTGTCCCGACACATCGCCTTTGTTGGTAAACTCCACAAAACCAGCCTTGCCGCTCTTCAGGTCATACTCACCAAGTGATACCCATTCGCCAGAGGTCTGGCCAAGAATCTCGATCTCATCGGCATTGAGTACGATGGTCTTCTCTGCACCACCATCATTGAGCAACAACTCAGTCTTCTTCGATGACTCGGCACGACGAATGAAATATGTGTAGATCTCATACTTACCGTCTCTCTCTACCTCGAAAGGATAGCGTACACGCTGCTCCTCAGATGTGGGATCGAGCACCAGATATGAACGGCCAAAGCCATTGTTCTTCTCGATGCGAGTCCAGCCATCAGGCTGTGAGAGCGAAGAGTCATCGACAACGATATCGGCAGGCGTGCCATCGAGCAGAGGATCCTCCTCATACATACGCTGAATCTCCTTCACATCAACCTCCTGCACCTTAACACCGCCATCGATAGCCAAACAAGCGGCCTTTGCAGCACTCTGACCAAGAAGCATAAATACAGGCTCCATACGAATCGAGCCGTAAGCAATATGACTTGCAGACAAGCATACGGGCACAAGCAGGTTATCACACTCCTCACGCTTGGGAGTAAGGCAACGATATGACACATCGTAAGGCAGACCGCCCGAAATCTCCACATTACCCTCATTCTTGACCATCGTCTTACCATCCTTAACAATAACAACGCGCTGACAATTATGCGAATCCATCGTATATGCCGCCATACCTACGCCGTCGTCCACCTTCGCAATATTATCGCAGTTGGCCTGTGTAGCCACATACTCGCCCACCATACGGCGTGCCTCACGAATGTAGAGCTGAGGAGTCCAATGACCATACTCAACATACTCATCCTTGGGCAAACCATACGACAACATCTGCTCGCGCAACTGCTGGGGAACACGCTCGTCGTTACCCATAAACCACAGCAGACCCAGAGTATAATCCTTGTGCGCCTGAATAATCTGCTCGCGCTCCTCGTACGATGCCTCGGGATAGTCGTGATTCATACCAATCATATCGGTCGAGAATGCGCCACGATTGTTAATATCAGTCTTGTTGTTGGGCATCGGGCTGATGATGAAATAGCCGTTGAGATTATAGTTCTTCTGCGCCTCAATGATGCGGAGCAACAACTCATAACGAGAAGCGTCGTAGTTAGCTGGCTTCTCGATGGGAAGCATATTTGCAGGATCCTTGGTAAGGCAAATACGGTAGTTATATGCCTGCACCATCTTGTCGCCCGAGCCAGTCGGAGCAAGTGCCGCATCGGAAATACCCCACAAAAGGCCACTCTTGGGATCACCCTTAACAACATAGGGGTCAATATTATCGACAAACTGATGCAAATGCTGCATCTGCACACCGTTGTGATCCTCGCCATAGACTTTATTATCCTCGCGACCAACCACATAGCTAACGCCTGCGCGAGCCATCAAGTCGCCCTCGTAGGTGCAATCGATAAACACCTCGGCCGTGATTTGCTTTTGCGAAGCATCCTCAACGCTCTCCACTGCGATTGATGTGATGGTTGCACCCTGCTTCTGCAAATCGACTATACGATGACCATACAACACCTCGACATTACCTCGAGCGATGTAATCCTTAAAGATATTCTCCGCCACACTCGGCTCGAAAATCCAGCTCTCCAGACGACCGTAGTGCGCTCCCACACGACGGTAGAAGTCAAGCGCAAGGCCCTTCACCACCTGCTTATTACCGATGTCGGTCTGACCCAATCCGCCCGACGACATACCACCCAGACGATAGGCAGGCTCGACGAGCAACACCTTTTTGCCCTGCTTGGCAACCGAATAGGCTGCAATAACGCCAGCCGATGTGCCGCCATAGACGCACACATCATAGTCGGCCTTGGGCGACGAGCATCCTACGGCAAACAACATAAGTGCAGCAATTGCACAACATATTAATCTTCTCATATCAATAAAAGTATTTGTAATTAAAGACAAATTTAATATAAAAGGTTGGAATAATCAACCAAAATCGGAATAATAGTACTTTTTCGCCGACCATAAATATATTCCACAGCGAGCCCGCAAACCCACCGAGACAAAAAGTCGGGGGATGCATCCCAATAGGCACATCCCCCGACCGTGAGTTATTTGAACCGTAAGATTACTTCGCCTTTGTCATTACAATGCTAAGGTTGATTGACTCTACAGCATCGGCTACGCTTTTATATACACCTGCGATAGCCTCGGTGTCGTTTTCATTCAACTGACCATTACCCAGCATCACATACACCGATGTGTTCGCAAAGAACTTCTCGAATGAGCTGGTAGGCATATACAAATGCATCTGAGTGTTGTCCTGATCCTGGAATGTATATACATCGACATCCTGAAAAGGACCGTTCTCGCTCATCTTGATAGTCATCTTGTTACCCTCTACCGCGATAGGAACTGTTGTAGGGCTAACTTGACCATCTGCCAAGAAACTGTACTTGAGTGTATTTGCATCGGGGAACTCAACGGCAAAGAGAGTTGACTTGAGGAACTTGTCGATGATAGAACCATCCATCTTGGCAAAGTTGAATGAAGAGTTCAAGAATGGGATATCCTTGTCCTCACCCTTTACATTGGTTATGTATGTAGCTCTGTAGTCGTACTTATTGCCAGGAAGGTCAAGACTTTGCTTGATGCGGAGGTATGACATTGTTGTTTCTACTTTGGTATTTTCTGCATTGATATACATTTTTTTAGTCATAATATCCCCAAAAGAAGTTCCATTAGGAGTATAAACCAAACGTCCTGCTAAATAAAGCGTTGAGTTTTCTTCAGCAGCGCTCTTCTGAAACGACAAATCACCAACAATTTTATAAGATGAATTTGTAGTTACCATATATCTCTGGAAAAATCTAACGAATGAGGGAAAATAATGATGGCAGAACTGGTGTTCAATGACTTATGAGGACTTTTGATGAAAGCCTCGCAGATGCAAAAGTGCAAGGAAATGAAAGGTAATGAGGGCGAACGGTTTTCAAATCATTACCCGTTAACGAGGTAAGTTTATAGGTCGTTGGAGTTTATTTCTACTCTCTGCCACATTCTGCATAACAATGTACAACTCGCTGATAACTAATTTTGTAACCAAAAAGAATTGGATTATGCGAAGTACATTTAAGGTGCTGTTCTACGTGAACGGAAGTAAGGAGAAAAACGGTATTGTCCCGATTATGGGGCGAGTTACAATCAACGGTTCAGTAGCTCAATTCAGTTGCAAACAGACCATTGCGAAAACATTGTGGGATGCAAAGGGCAACCGAGCAAAAGGAAAAAGCAAAGAGGCACGAGACATCAATTTGGCTTTGGATAACATCAAGGCTCAAATCATCAAACATTATCAACGCATTTCGGATAGAGAAGCCTATGTAACTGCCGAAATGGTACGCAATGCCTATCAAGGAATCGGAACGGAGTATGAAACATTGCTCGGTGCATTTGATAAGGATAACGAGAGTTTCAAGAAGCGTATAGGCATAGACCGTGCAGCAAGTTCCTACAAGGTGCGTGTAAGGTCACG
>JAZONC010000020.1:0-2985 GCA_045654285.1 Alistipes sp.
TGCAGATATTCACTGCACGCATACGAATGGGAACGAGCGCAAAGAAGAAGTTTACAAAGTTGATAAATGCAATCAACACGATGATAAAGGCAATGCTTGAGAGGATAATAGGTGTCGATTTCTTACCTGTCTGGAAGTTAGATGCTTGGTAAAAATCAGCGTAGTACATTTCATCGACAGGTACAAGTCGAGTGGCGAGGATATGAGCACCAGCCTCAATCTCCTCCTTAAGCAACGCCTCCTCTTCGGGGTCTTCGGCAATCCACTCCTGCGCCATACCGAGGAACCAATCGGCATAACCCTTTTTGAAAATTTCGATGTAGGTATTGAGGTCGGCACCCTCGCGCATACGGACAAAGTTCAAGTAATTCCAGTTATTGTTGCCCGAGGTATGTACTCCTTCGTCACCTTGCACGATACCCCAATGACCGAAGAGAGAGTTCTTTGGCATATCCTCAAATATCGCTACAATGGTCTGCTGAACAGTTGGTTTACCATCATCAAAGTGTCTGCCTCCCTCGAAATAGATAACATCACCTACACCCAATCCCAACTTTTCTGCCTCCGAGCGCGACATAATAACGGTGTTCGGGTTTTTAAGCTCGGTAAAATCGCCTGCCAAGCATTCAAAGCCGAAGAATTCGGGGATGTTGGCCGTAGCCTGATACACATAGTCATTGAACGAATCAAAGTGGAGATCGTTCTTCTTAACCCATACGCGGCTAATTGCAGGATATGGTGCATACGAAGCCACCTCCTCGGCATCGGGGAACTGCTCGGCAGCCTCATACGCCAAGTTTCCAGGTGAGTTGGAGCTCCACTTTATGTCCGTATTGTCACCACCGAAGTTTGGTGAGATAAGATAGGTGCGGTCGGCATCTTTGAGCGTGCTGTTGTAGGTTAGCGTGTACCACACCTGCGATGCGATAATGTAGAACGCCACAAAGGCGAGGGTAAGGCCCACAATGTTAAGCAGTGAGGCTACCTTGTAACGACGTAATGTCATTAAAAAGTTTTTGAAAGCGATTTTCATAGGTTTCTATTTTTATTGTGTTATTAATTATTCAATTTTGAATTCTGAATTTTGAATTCTATTAGTGACTTGGGGAGGTATCACCCTCGCCCAAGCCTGTTAACGCTTTTGCTTATGGTAGTTGCGTCTTAAATATTCGATTAGAGTTTGCTCTTCACATCAGTCACAACCTTACCGTCGAAGAGGCAGATTGTGCGGCTTGCGTAGGCTGCGTCGTGCTGCGAGTGGGTTACCATGATGATGGTCGTACCCTCCTTGTGGAGTTCCTGCAAGAGGGTCATAACCTCCTGACCGTTCTTTGAGTCGAGGTTACCCGTAGGCTCATCGGCAAGGATAAGTTTAGGATTCGACACAAGGGCGCGGGCGATGGCTACACGCTGCTGCTGACCACCAGAGAGCTGCTGCGGGAAGTGGCCCGCACGGTGTGAGATATTCATACGGTCGAGCATCTTCTGCACACGCTCCTTACGCTCCGAGGCCTTCACGCCCATATAGATAAGTGGCAACTCGACATTCTCGGCTACCGACAACTCGTCGATAAGGTTGAATGACTGGAACACGAAGCCGATATTACCCTTACGGAAAGCGGTGCGGTCCTTCTCTTTCAGACCGCCCACCTCTTGGTCGAGCAGCTGATATGAGCCGCCCGTAGGGTTGTCCAGCAAGCCCAAGATGTTGAGGAGCGTAGATTTACCGCAACCCGAAGGTCCCATAATGGCAACAAACTCGCCCTCCTTAACCTCAAACGATACACCGTTCAGAGCAACAGTCTCGATCTCCTCGGTAAAAAAACTCTTCTGTAAATTTTCTACTTTTAACATAGCTGTAATTGTTTTAATTGTTATTTAATTTTGAATTTTAGTGCATTATTGAATTTGTAGGGTTTTCGTTGGCGGCCGACCAAGAACGGAGCGAAACGGTAACGATGGTAATCAACAGGATTACACCCACCGCCAAAGCATATACCCACCATGACATCTCTACGCGATAGACATACTGCTCCATCCAACGACTGATGATGTAGTAGCTTACAGGTATTGCCACAGCCGAGCAAGCGGCGACAATGTAGAGATACTTGCGGTTGAACATTCTCAATATTCCACCCACCGATGCTCCGTGAACTCGTCGGATGCCAATCTCGCGGCGGCGATACTGCGTCTCGAAGAGTACCAAGCCAAAGACTCCGATAATCGAAATTACAATCGAGAGGAACGAGAACAAGGTAACGAGTGTCGAGAGTTTATCCTCGCGCTGGTACACCATTTCCAACTCATTGTCATAGAATTTCACATTGATTTTCTCAGGGTCGATATTGGGTTCGAGTTCCATCACGGTGTCAACTATGAACTCTTTGACTTTGGCAATGTCTGCCCCCGCCACCGTGCGGATATAGGCAATGCGTGGTAGATCCCAAGCATATTTACCGAAAACGAGGAACGCATAGGGAGAGATATTGTATTGTGCCGACTGGAAATCGAAATCTTCGCAAATGCCGACAACAGGAGCTAGTCTGCCATCAATATGTCCCAATATGGATGTTTCCGTGTTGATATTAAGGTTTTTGGCTGCCGTTTGATTGAATATCAATGCACCCGTTTCGCTCTGCTCGTCGGTTGTTGTAAAGTTGCGTCCCTCGACAATCTGAATACCCATGACTTCAAGGAAGTTCCACGATACGGCATATACATTAAACACCTCGCTCTCACCGTTTTCGATGGGTCGTGTCCACTGCATCCGCGAGTTGGTGAACTCACCACGCCCCCAAGCTATGGCTTTGATTTGAGGATTTTGATATAGCTTATCCATAAGAGCATCGCGTTTGGTATAATCAGATTCAAAGCTCCAAGCGCCATTCACAGCCTCGTAGGGGATTGTGGCGACCAATAAATTCTCTTTGTCGAAACCCATATCGCGCGAAAGCATATATTGGTGCTGACGATAGATAAAGAATG
>JAZONC010000021.1:0-79430 GCA_045654285.1 Alistipes sp.
CAAAAAAGGAGTAGGTAGTTCAAAGAACGGCCGTGAGTCAGAGAGCAAGCGACTCGGTGTAAAGCTTTTCGGTGGTCAGTTCGCTAAGGCTGGCAACATCATCGTTCGTCAGAGAGGTACTGTACACAACCCCGGTAACAATGTGGGTATGGGTAAGGATCACACTCTCTTCGCATTGGTTGACGGTACTGTAGAGTTCTGCAAGAAGTCTTCAGGCAGGTCATATGTTAGCGTAACCCCCCTTGCAGAGTAACACTTGCACAAATTAAGACAAATGCGGAATCCCATCGGGTTCCGCATTTTTGTTTTGGGAGTTTTTCAAAATAAAGGCTGCACCGTCGGGGGGCAGCCTTTGTCTTATCTCTTACCATCCCATCTCGCGGGCGTACTCTATGGCGCGATTGAGCGTATCGTTGAATAGGCGTGTTGGGCGGAACTCTGATGCCGCACGCTCGATGAAATCCTCACGCAGGAAAAACTCCTTGTCAACCTTCTTCACCAGGATGTAGTTGCGTAGGCGGTAATATTGCGAGTGGGCATCCTCGGCCGACCACCCCTGCGGCATACGCTTTAGTGCCGACGACCAATCCACCTCGAATCCCTCGGCGGCGTTGATTGTCGCTTCGAAGTTCTCGCCCTCGGTCATAATCTCCTCGCGCACGCTCTTTATCTCACCCGGCGTGGGGCAATAGGCTCCCGTGCAGAGCATATAGTTGTTCTGGTCGGGCTCGACGTGCATATAGTATCCCGAGAAACCCGATTTCTTGCCACGCGGGCACACATATACGCCAAACCAAGTCTTGTAGGGAGTTTTGTCCTTCGAAAAACGAGTGTCGCGGTAGATGCGATAGGTGGCATCTTTAACCTTTATTCCCTCCACCGTAGGGTCAAACTCGGCTACGGCTGCTATGAATGACTCGGCCACCTCGTCCATACGGCGCTTGACACTCTGGTAACGCTGGCGGTTAGCCTCGAACCAGGTGCGGTCGTTGTTCTCGGACAACTCCTGCAGAAAATCCAAAATCTCTTTCATCGTAGGCGGTGGTCTATCTTGTTACTACTTTGTGGCCTCGGTGTGGTCTATGTCGCACGACGAGCAGTTGCCGTGGCAACCCAGGTCGGCACAATCGGTGCCTGTGTCCTCACGCGACTCCTGCACAGCACACTTTATGCCTAAGCGTTGCATATTTTTGTTGGTGGCAATCTCCGAGTCGATGTCGTGTCCTTTGAAAATCTGCGTGAGCGACATACCCAAAAAGAAGAATCCGACCAGGCCGATTGAGACGAGTACTACGACTAATATTGTAGAAAATGATGTTGCCATAAAGTATATAGCGTTAAAAATGGTTATTTAGTTGAATTTCTCTCGACAAATTTATATATTTGTATATTAATTTGCAAGATTATATGCCTTTTGCTGCACCTTTGTGGCGTAAAGGTTGCCGATGAGCAATAAGATGTAAGCGATGAAGATAGTAATTTCAGGAATTGGAGAGATGGGTAGCCACTTGGCGCGTATGCTTAGTGGTAATGGCCACGATATTACCGTAATCGATAGCGACAGCAAGGCGCTGAACGAACTCGGCAACCTGGCCGACTTGATTACCGTCGAGGGTGATACCACCACCTTTGCCGTGTTGCGTCGTGCTGGCGTGAGGCGTTGCGATCTGTTCATCGCCGTTAATCACGACGAGAATATGAACATCCTCTCGGCGATTATGGCCAAGCAGTTGGGCGCAAAGAAGTCTATCGCCCGCATCGACCATAACGAGTATCTCGAGCCCAATAACAAGGAGATGTTTATCGATATGGGTATCGACTACCTCTTCCACCCCGAGCAGGTGGCTGCGCAGGAGGTTGCCAATCTGTTGGGCCACACCTCTACGACCGACTATGTCGATTTCTCGGGCGGATTGCTTGCGCTGGTGGTTGTTAAGTTGGAGCCTACATCGCCTCTGTTGGGGCGTAGTCTGATCGAGCTTGCTGAGGATGGCTCAATCTCGGAGTTCCGTGCCGTGGCCATAACACGAGGCAGTCAGACCATCATTCCCCGTGGGCAGGACGAGTTCTTCGAGGGCGATGTGGTCTATATAATCGCTCGCAAGGATGTGGCTAAGCGAGTAACCGAACTCTCGGGACAGAAGAGTGTCGAGGTAAAGAACCTGATGATCCTTGGTGGCTCACGCATTGGTGTGAGAGTTGCATTGGAGTTGCAGGATGATATGAATGTGAAGATGATTGAGTATAACGGCGAGAAGGCTTATCGCTTGGCCGAGGAGCTGGATCGCACGCTCATCATTCACGAGGATGGCCGTAATCTCGACGCTATGCTTGAGGAGGGACTCTCCTCTACCGATGCATTCCTTGCCGTTACGGGTCGTAGCGAGACCAATATCCTGGCGGCTATGCAAGCTAAACGAATGGGAGTAAAGAAGGTTATTGCCGAGGTGGAGAACCTCAATTATATACGCCTTGCCGAGAGTGTGGGTATCGACACAATCATCAACAAGAAGCGCGTTACGGCGTCGAATATCTTCCGTTTCACGATGTCAACCGATGTGCAGGCTATTCGCTGCCTGTCGGGTAGCGAGGCCGAGGTGTTGGAGTTTATCGTAAAGCCTAACTCGCCCGCAACTAAGTGTATGATTAAGGATATGCGTCTGCCGCAGGATGTGATCATTGGCGGCATTGTGCGAGGCGACAAGGTCTTTATCGCTATGGGCGACACCCGAATCAATGCCTACGATAGAGTTGTGGTATTCTCGATGCCTGGCTCGATTGCTACCGTGGGCGACTTCTTTAATTAAGAGAGTTCTTACAAATTTATATAATTGAAGAGACCGAACAGAAGTGCTTGTGCAGCCCTATCGTTGGGCTAACTAAAATGTACTAATATGTCGGTTTTTGGAGAGTTGATGCGGCGAACGATGCTTGCGCGTTGTGGCCGTATCGAACGAGCAGTGCGACGTGCCGTCGAGGAGCAGTATTTGACACTCGATAGGTTACTAAGCCGAGGAGAAAATACAGCCTTCGGGCGCGAGGTTGGTCTTGGCCGTGTGCGTAATGCCGAGCAGTTTGCCCGCGCGGTGAGGCGCTTCGACTACGCCTCGTTTACGCCCTACATAGAGCGTATGCGTCGTGGCGAACGCAATGTTTCGACCGAGGGCAGGGTCGATATGTTTGCTCGGTCGTCGGGTACATCGGCTCGAAGTAAGTATATCCCCATCACGCGCCGCGCCTTGTATGGTAACCATCTGCGAGGTATGGCCGATGCTGTGGCTCTGTATCTAAGGGCTAACCCCTCGTCAGAGCTTTTCGATGGACGCACGCTTACGATGGCTGGTCATTGCCAGCGCGAGGGCAGAGCCTTGGTGGGCGATTTGTCGGCGCTGTTGGTTATAGCCACAGGCCGATGGGGTGAGTTGGTGCGAGCCCCAAGCCGTGGGGTAGCACTCATCGAAGATTTTGATGCTAAGTGCAAGGCAATCAGCAGAGAGTGTGCAGGCAAGGATATTAGAGCGTTGGCTGGTGTGCCGTCGTGGAATATGGCTCTTGTAAGACGCTTGTTGGAGTGGTCGGGGCGGGAGCATTTGTGCGATGTGTGGCCCAATGTGGAGCTTTTTATGCACGGCGGAGTTAGTTTTCGACCCTATAGAGCCGCCTTTGAGGATGCAGTGGGGCGGAAGATTAACTATTGGGAGAGTTATAACGCTTCGGAGGGTTTCATAGCCGTGGCCGAGGAGTGTAATTCGGACGAGATGTTGCTTATGCCTCACTATGGGTGCTACTATGAGTTTGCCCGAGGCGACAATGTGGTGCCGTTGGAGGGTGTGCGTTGTGGTGCGGAGTATGCCGTGCTGATGAGTAGCGAGAATGGGTTGTGGCGTTATGAGTTGGGTGATGTGGTGCGTTTTACATCCGTCGATCCCTATAAGATAAAGATTGTTGGTCGTACCAAACAATATATAAATGCCTTTGGCGAGGAGTTGATGATTGGCAATGTCGAGCAGGCTCTGTTATACGCCTGCACGGCAACGGGTGCCGTGGTTGAGGAGTTCACCGTCTCTGCGCAGTTTCTGCCATCGATGGGCGGATATCATCGGTGGGTCGTGGAGTTTGTGCATCGGCCCGATAGCGTGGAACGCTTTGCCGAGGAGCTTGATGAGAGGTTGCGCGGCCTTAATTCGGATTATGATGCTAAGCGTAAGAGTGTGATGCGTCGCCTGCAGGTAGTGGTTGTACCTCGCGGGACATTCCATAAGTGGCAGGGGATAGAGCAAAGGCGTAAGGTGCCTCGTCTGAAAAACGACTCGACAGTGAGCGATGCGGTGCTTGCGATGAGTAGGATCGAGGTGGAAGTATAGCTTGAACAGGGAATAAATGAAGAATAGATAAATATATGTATGTAGCAATAGCAGGAAATATAGGTAGCGGTAAGACTACACTCACGGAGATTCTTACACGCCGCTATGGTGCAAAGGCCTATTATGAGGAGAGTGATAATCCCTACATCGGCGACTTCTATGAGAATATGAGTCGTTGGGCGTTTCAGTTGCAGATCTCGTTCCTGGGTAGTCGTATCGAGCAGACCCTCGATATGCTCCGCTTGGGCGAGAAGGATATATTTCAGGATCGCACCATTTACGAGGATGCCCATATCTTTGCCGATAATTTGCATCGTATGGGACTGATCTCGTCGCGCGACTTTGCTACCTATATGAAAATATTCGACCTGACAACTACGCTCATCCCTCAGCCCGATGTGCTTATCTACCTGCGTGCCAGCATTCCTACTCTGGTTACGCAGATCAAGCGTCGTGGCCGAGCCTATGAGATGAATATCGACGAGGAGTATTTGCAGCGCCTTAACGATAAGTATGAGCATTGGATCAATAATATATATAAGGGTAGGGTGCTTATTATCGACAAGGATGTTGATGATTTTGTGGCCGACGAGAGCGTTGTCGATCGTATATGTGAGCAGTTAAATCAGTTAGTGGCTCAGTAGATATGCAGTTGCCAGAACTCTTTATTGAGCGTATGCGTCGCGAGTTGGGCGAGAGTGAGGCCGCTCTTTTGTGCGAGGCTCTTGCGACCGAGCCTTCGACCTCGGTTCGTCTTAACCCGTGGAAGATGACCTCGCCACAGTGGCCGTCAGAAAAGGTGGCGTGGAGCTGCGATGGTTATTCGCTATGCGAGCGTCCTAACTTTACATTAGATCCCGCCTTCCACGCTGGTGCATATTATGTGCAGGAGGCGAGTTCGCAGTTTGCTGGATATATAATGGCACAGGCCGTTGGCGGGCGTGAGCAGTGCGAGGGGTTGCGAGTACTCGATATGTGTGCCGCACCTGGAGGAAAGAGTACCCACTACGCCTCGCTCGTTGGTGAGAGCGGATTGGTCGTTGCCAACGAGATAAATCGCAGTCGTGCCGCTGTACTTGCCGATAATGCCCGTAAGTGGGGCTTGGGAAATATGGTCATCACGTGTAACGACTCCTCGCGTGTAGCCGAGTTTGAGCAGTGGTTTGATGTTGTAGCCGTAGATGCACCTTGCTCGGGCGAAGGTATGTTCCGCAAGTCGGAGGAGGCGTGCGAGCAGTGGAGCGAGGCCAATGTGAAGATGTGTGCCGAGCGACAATGGGAGATTGTGCAGAATGCCTTTGCGGCGTTGCGCCCTGGTGGTGTGTTGATATATAGCACTTGTACATTCAATCGCGAGGAGGATGAGGCTCTTGTTGGCCGCATCTGCGAGGAGTATGGCGACATGTTGGAGACGGTAGATACTATTCCCACATCAGAGGAGTGGGGTGTTGTGGTTGGCCGCGAGGGTGTATTTCAGACCTTCCGCTTCTTCCCTCATAGAGTCAAGGGCGAGGGTATGTTTATGGCTGTTGCACGCAAGCAGGGCCTGCCTACATCGCGCCGTCGTGCGCCCAAGGCTCGCCGTGAGGTGATTACGGCCGTAGATAAGCAGGCTGTAAAGGAGTTGAGCCGTTGGGTGCTGGAGCCTGAACAGAAGCGATTCTTTGCCGCTGGCGAGATGCTATATGCTTGTCGCGAGGAGCATTACGACGAGATTAAGGCTCTGTCGTCGCGTCTGGCTGTGATATATTCGGGTGTGGCTATGGGACAGATTTTTAAGAACAAACTTAAACCCGACGGAGCGTTGGCCTTCTGTGTGGGGCTCAATTGTGAGGCACTGCCAGCGTGTGAGGTGTCGCTCGATGAGGCGTTGCAGTTTCTTCGCAAGCAGGATATGGCGGTGGGGGAGTTTACTGAGGGACTTAATCTTGTGCTTTACGAAGGTCGTGCGCTGGGCTTTGTGAAGCGAGTGGGTGGAAGAGTGAACAATATGTACCCCAACTCGCTCCGAATATTGAAATAATACGAAAAAACCGATAATAAAATGGCAGTTAAAAAGATCTATTACTCGATGGGCGAGGTGTCCGAGATGTTCGATGTTCGTCCGTCGCTACTGCGTCATTGGGAGTCGCAGTTTGCGTGTCTGAAGCCTCATAAGAATCAAAAGGGTAACCGAATGTTCACCGAGGCCGATATCGAGAAGCTCAAGCAGATATACCATCTGGTCAAGGAGCGTGGTATGACTCTGAAGGGTGCCGCGCAGGTTATGCGTCGCAGTTCGCAGAATGAGCTTGCCCGCGAGACACAACTCCTGGAGCGCCTGCAGCGTATCCGTGTCGAGTTGTTGGAGGTGCGTGAGGAGCTCAAGACTACAGACGATGAGCAGGTTATTGCCGTGTCGGATGGTGATGCGGAGCCCGCACAGAGCGTAGAGATGCCCAAAACAGTCGAGCCCAAGCCTAAGCGAGTAGCATCGAAGAAGGCAAAGGAGCCCTCGGCATCGGCCGATGCGGTTGAGGAGGTTGCCGCGGCCGTGGAATCAGTCGTGGAGGCACCTGCCGAGGAGATGCCTGCTGAGGAGAAGCCTGTGCGTCGCTCGCCACGCCGAAAGAAGAAGTCGGAGGATGATAACAAGGAGTTGTTCCCATTTTACGAGCAGTCGCTCTTTTAGCCTATGAAAGTGAGAGAAATAACCTCGCTCATTGAGGCCTTTGCTCCTCTATCTCTGCAGGAGTCGTACGACAACTCGGGTCTTATTGTGGGCCGTGCCGACGATGAGGTGCACGGCGTGCTTTTGGCCGTTGATGTTACCGAGGAGGTGATTGCCGAGGCTGTGAGTGAGGGTTGTGATATGATTATTACCCACCACCCGATAATCTTCCACGCACTCAAACGCTTTAACTCTGCCTCGCAGACCGAGCGTTGTGTCGAGGAGGCCATTCGTCGCGGTATAGTGTTGTATGCGGCACACACCAATCTCGACTCCACGCCACAAGGTATGAGTTGGCGCGTGGGAGAGATGCTTGGACTGGAGCAGATGGAGGTGTTGCAACCCACATCGGCCGAGGGAGCGGGCTTTGGTGTGGTAGGAGAGCTACAGAGTGTTGTGCCTACGAAGGTGTTTATGCGTGAGGTGATGGAGCGCTTCGGGGTGAAGGCTCTGCGACATAGCGATATTGTCAAGGAGAATGTACAGCGAGTTGCTATCTGTACAGGCTCGGGTGGTTCGCTAATCGACGATGCCCGAGAGTCGGGTGCCGACATCTATTTGACGGCAGATTTGCGCTATAACGACTTTATGCGACACGAAAATGCAATAATTTTGGCTGATATGGGGCATTTTGAAAGCGAATATTGCGCAATTCAAATTTTATTTGATATTTTATCAAAAAAAATACCTATCTTTGCAGTTCGCAAGAGTGTGCGCTCGCGTAACCCGATAAATTATACGATTTGAGGGTGAAATTTAAGTGCGTCTAAAATAAATTTATAACATATGGCACAGAAGAAAACATCTGAAGTTGATTACTCTATGCAGGAGAAGATTATGGCTCTTTATGAGTTGCAGAAAATCGACTCTCAGATCGACGAGATCAACAAAGTGAAGGGAGAACTGCCCTTGGAGGTGCAGGATCTCGAGGACGAAATCGCAGGTTTGAATACTCGCATCGAGAACATTAATGGCGAGGTTGAGGAGTTCAATTCTCTCACCAAGCAGCGTAAGCGCGAGATCGATCAGGCTAAGATTCAGATTTCTCACTACAAGGAGCAGCAGAACAATGTTCGCAACAATCGCGAGTATGATGCCATCACCAAGGAGATCGAGTATCAGGAGTTGGAGATCGAGTTGGCAGAGAAGCGTTTGAGAGAGTATTCTACCGCCATCAAGAACAAGAAGGCTCAGTTGGAGAGCGCCGAGGCTGTTGTAGCCGATCGCGCGATCGATCTCACTGCAAAGAAGAACGAGTTGGAGAGCATCGAGGCCGAGACTGCCGATCAGGTGGCAGCGCTTGAGACTAAGGCCGAGAAGGCTAAGTCGAAGATCGACGAGCGCCTTTTGGCCGCCTACAACCGTATTCGTCGTAGCGTGCGTAACGGCTTGGCTGTGGTTACCGTTAAGCGTGATGCTTGTGGTGGTTGTTTCAACCGTATTCCTCCTCAGCGCCAGGTAGATGTACGCCAGGGCAAGAAGCTTATCGTGTGTGAGTATTGCGGTCGTATCTTGGTAGCCGATGGCGAGGAGTAGTAGGCTTGCTCACAATTATTGAAACAGGGGTAGAATCAGTGGTGGTTCTACCCCTTTTTTAGTGAAAAATCACAAGGGATTATTCCTTTGTTTATAAAATAATTGCTACCTTTGCGGCGTATTTGTATTGGAATGTTATTTAACCATTTCACCTGAAGATGAAAATTGCTCTCGCCCAATTAAATTACACTATTGGAGATATTGACGCCAATGTAGCGAAAATTATCGATGCTATCCGCAGAGCCGAGCGCGAGGGAGCCGATTTGGTTCTCTTTGCCGAGTATGCGGTTAGTGGCACGCCGGCGTATGATTTATTGCGTAAATCGACCTTCCTTACACTCTGTGAAGAGGCTCTGGAGGAGATAGCCGAGGCTTGTACTCGTGTTACGGCTATCGTAGGTTCGCCCTTTTTGACCGATCGTGGCGCAGTGAGTGCCGCTGCCGTGTTGCGTAACGGTTGTATCGATCAGATCGTCGCTAAGCAGAATGTTACGGCGCGTCGCGAGATGGGTTTTATAGTCGAGGGCGAGGGATACCAGATTGTTGAGATCTGTGGCAGTAAGGTTGCCGTGCTGGTGGGTAACGATGTAGCACACCTCTCGGAGATAGATTCTAATGCAGATTTCGTTGTAAATGTCAATTCACGCCGCTATGGCAAGGGCCTGCTCACACGCCGTCTAGAGATGTTGCGTAGCTTGGCCTTTACAGAGGGTCGCAATATTGTTATCATCAATCAGGTAGGTGGCTCGGGCGACATCGTTTACGATGGCACATCGGGCGTTATGAACAAAGAGGGCAAGGTGGAGCTCTTTATGAAGAGTTTTGAGGAGGATTTTCAGATCTACGACACCGAGGCCGAACACGCCCCTATAAAGATTCCCTACACCACCTATAACGACCGTACCCGTCTGGTCTATGAGGCCGCTTGTCTGGGTCTGCGCGACTACTTCCATAAGAATGGTTATAAGAAGGCTTGTATCGGTCTCTCGGGCGGTATCGACTCGTCGGTAGTTGCTTGTTTGGCTGTGGGCGCACTGGGCAAGGAGAATGTTAGAGGCCTGATGATGCCTTCACACTTCTCTTCTGATGAGTCTGTTGAGGATGCTAAGGCTTTGGCCGAGAACCTGGGTATCGAGTATAGTGTTCTGCCCATTACGGCGGCATACTCAGCTATTGTGGATACCCTTAAGCCCGTAACCGGTGGTACTGAGTTCGACGCTACCGAGGAGAATATACAGTCGCGTATCCGTACCGTGCTGTTGATGGCTCTGCAGAACAAGGATGGTTATGTGCTGTTGAACTCGTCGAATAAGAGTGAGAATGCCATTGGTTGGTGTACGCTCTACGGCGATACTGCTGGTGCATTCAGCCCCACGGGAGATCTCTATAAGAGTGAGATGTACGATTTGGCTCGCTATATCAATAGCCGTTTCGATAATGTAATCCCCGAGGTTATCCTCAAGAAGGAGCCCTCGTCGGAGCTTCGTCCCGATCAGAAGGATAGCGACATCCTGCCTCCCTACGAGGTTGTCGATGCCATCCTCTATCGTATGATCGAGAAGGGGCAGCACCGCGAGGAGATCATCAACGCTGGCTTCGACTCTGATGTTGTCGAGAAGATTCACTCGATGGTTATGACCAATGTGAAGAAGCGCTACCAGTATCCCCCTGTGTTGCGTCTCTCTAACCGTTCGTTCCGCCACGAGTGCCACTTCCCGTTGGTGAATAAGTACGGTTACTAAATCTGGTGCTAATTCTGGGATTATGGCAACGGTCAAACATTGCGGTGAGGTTGTGCGTGTCGAGGGTCAGAGTGTCTTCGTGCGTATGACTGTCAATAGCGCTTGCAGTGCTTGCCACGCTAAGGGTGTATGTGGTGCGTCTGAGCAGACTGATAAGGTAGTCGAGGTGATTACTTCAGATGCATCGGCTTATGAGGTAGGAGAGAGTGTCGAGGTTGCACTTATGCGAAATGATATGGGTCCCAAATCGGTCTTTTTGGCCTATGTGGTGCCCTTTTTTGTTTTGACCATAGCACTCGTCGGAGCGTTAGCCGTGGGTGCGAGTGAAGGTGTGGCCGTTGTGGCGGCGCTGGTGGGCGTGGTCGTATGGTATATGGTGCTGTATGCGTTGCGCTCAAAGATTAAGGATAGGATAAAATTTATAATAATTAAACAAACAAAATGACGGTATTATTATCAACAATTCTGACACTCTGCGTAGTGGGTATTCTTGCTGCCGTTATCTTGTACTTCGTGGCACAGAAGTTCAAGGTGGAGGAGGATCCTCGTATCGACGAGGTTGAGAAGATGCTCCCAGGCGCTAACTGTGGTGGTTGTGGATTTGCCGGATGTCGTGCTATGGCCGAGGCTATGGTACTGCGTGATGACATTTCTGCGCTCTTCTGCCCCGTTGGTGGAGCCGAGTGTATGAAGACGATGGCCGCTTACCTTGGTAAGGTAGCGCCTGAGAAGGAGCCTACTGTGGCGACAGTTCGTTGCGGTGGCGTATGTAGCAAGCGTCCGCGCACAAACGAGTACAATGGCACCAAGAAGTGTTCTGTTGCCGCTTCGTTCTATGCTGGCGAGACTGCTTGTGCTTATGGTTGTTTGGGTTATGGCGATTGTGTCGATGCTTGCCAGTTCGATGCCATTAAGGTTAATCCCGAGACTGGTATTGCCGAGGTCGATCCCGACAAGTGTACTGCTTGTGGTGCCTGCGTGAAGGCTTGTCCCAAGGCTATCATCGAGCTTCGCAAGAAGTGGCCTAAGAACCGTGCCGTGTATGTAAGCTGTGTATCGAAGGACAAGGGTGCCGTTACGATGAAGGCCTGCAAGGCTGGTTGCATCGGTTGCGGTAAGTGTGCCAAGGTTTGTGCTTTCGGAGCTATTACAGTGGAGAATGGCGTTGCGTACATCGATTCACAGAAGTGTAAGTTGTGCCGCAAGTGCGTTAATGAGTGTCCTACGGGCGCTATCGTTTTGAAGGGTATGGATCCCCTCCCCAAGGAGCCCAAGGCTCCTGCCGCAAAGCCCGCAACACCTGCTGCTGAACCCAAGAAGGCTGAGGTAGTAGAGAAGAAAGAGAGTGTAAACGAGCAGAAATAAAGATTTTGGTATGAAGACATTCCCTATAGGCGGAGTTCATCCGTCGGATAATAAACAATGGAGCTGCAATAAGGCTATCGAGACTTTGGCTCTTCCCGATGTCGTAAACATTCCGCTCGGACAGCACATCGGTGCCCCTGCAACAGCTAAGGTTGCCAAGGGCGATAAGGTACTCACAGGTCAGCTCATCGCTGAGGCTACCGGCTTTATGTCGGCTAATATTCACTCGCCCATCTCGGGTACGGTTACAGCCGTGGATATGTTGCCTAATGGCCAGGGCGTGCGCCAGATGATGATTACTATCAAGCGCGAGGGCGACGAGTGGATGCCTGAGATTGATCTCTCGAAGGATATTAAGCGCGAGTGCGAGTTGGACTCAGCCGCTATCATTGCAAAGATCAAGGATGCAGGTATCGTAGGTATGGGTGGTGCTACATTCCCCACTCATGTTAAGCTCTCGATTCCTAATGGTTGCAAGGCCGAGTACTTGATTATCAACGGCGTAGAGTGTGAGCCCTACCTTACTTCAGACCACCGCACAATGTTGGAGCGTGGTGAGGAGTTGCTCATCGGCGTTGAGATCCTGAAGAAGGCATTGAATGTAGATAAGGCTATCATCGGTGTTGAGAACAACAAGCCCGATGCTATTGCTAATCTTAATAAGATTATCGCCGAGAAGAAGTTTGCTATCTCGGTTGAGCCCCTGAAGGTGCAGTACCCCCAGGGTGGTGAGAAGCAGCTCATTGCTGCTGTTACAGGCCGTGAGGTACCCCCTCCCCCCGCACTCCCCATCCATGTTGGTGCCGTAGTATGCAACGCTTCAACTGCCGTGGCGGTGTATGAGGCTGTGCAGAAGAATAAGCCTCTGATCGAGCGCGTAGTAACCGTAACCGGTAAGGATGTTAAGCAGACTCGTAACCTGCTCACTCGTATGGGTACACCTATCTCTACACTGCTTGAGATGGCTGGTGGTCTGCCCGAGGGCGATGTAAAGGTTGTAAACGGTGGTCCTATGATGGGTCGCGCGATGTCGAACATCGACTCGCCCGTAACAAAGGGTTGCTCGGGTATCACTATTTTTAACCAGGAGGAGACTCGTCGAGTACCTTCGAGCGAGTGTATCAAGTGTGCTAAGTGTGTGGCAGCCTGCCCAATGGGTCTGGAGCCCTACTTGTTGCAGCGCTTGGCTGCTAAGCAGATGTGGGAGGAGATGGAGACTGAGCGCATTCCCGATTGTATCGAGTGCGGTTGTTGCCAGTACACCTGCCCCGCAGGTATTGCCCTGTTGGATTATGTACGATTGGGCAAGCAGACTGTGATGGGTATCATCCGCGCGCGTGCCGCTGCTGCCGCAGCTAATAAATAACGAAAATAAAAGAAGAGAGATATGGCAAATAAATTTATTGTTGCGCCTGCACCGCATATGCACAGCCCGTATTCGACCCAGTCGTTGATGCGCGATGTGATTCTGGCCTTGATACCCGCTCTGCTGGTATCGGTTGTGGTGTATGGTTTGAGCGTGCTCTATGTTACGGCTATCGCCGTTGCGAGTTGCGTAGTGGTGGAGTTCTTGATTCAGAAGTATCTCGTCAAGGGCAACCCCACCATTGGTAACCTGTCGGCTGTGGTTACAGGTCTTTTGCTTGCATTCAACCTGCCTGCCAATATTCCTTGGTGGATTATCGTTATCGGCTCGGTGGTTGCTATCGGCGTAGCGAAGATGACCTTCGGTGGCTTGGGCCACAACCCATTCAACCCAGCGTTGGTAGGTCGTGTGTTCCTGCTTATCGCTTACCCCGTGCAGATGACCTCATTCCCTGAGATTGAGCCCGTTGTGGGTGGTATTGTCGATACCTTCTCGGGAGCTACACCCCTGGCGGCTATTAAGTCGGGTGCTATGTCGGTTGCCGATGCTAACCTTATGACTATGTTCGGCGGCTTCAACTCGGGCTCTATGGGTGAGCTTTCGGCTGCGGCTCTGCTTTTGGGTGGTTTGTATATGTTGTGGCGTCGTGTTATCACTTGGCACATCCCCGTGGCTGTGTTGGGCTCGATGGCAGCTTTCGCCTTTATCGTAGCCTTGATGCAGGGTGGTGGTGCTGAGTTGTATGCTCTGCCCTTGTTCCACCTCTTGGCTGGTGGTGCTATGCTCGGTGCTATCTTTATGGCTACGGATTATGTAACATCTCCGATGACTCCGAAGGGTATGATTATCTACGGTGTGGGTATTGGTGTGATTACAATGGTTATCCGTTTGTGGGGTGCTTACCCCGAGGGTATGTCGTTCGCAATCTTGTTGATGAACGCCGTTACACCTCTTATCAATAAGTATGTGAAGCCTCGTCGCTTCGGTGTAACATCTAAAAAGTAGGAGGGTGCAGATATGAAGAGTACACTTTTTAATATGGTTGCCGTCCTGTTCACCGTTACCCTTATTGCTTCGGCTGGTGTGGGTGCTGTGAATATGATTACGGCAGATGCTATCGCCGAGGCTAATGCGGCGGCTACTACGCAGGCTGTTCAGAATGTCTTGCCCGAGTTCGATAATACGGAGCTCAGCGAGCAGACCATCGACGATATGACTATCACGGTTTACACCGCATCGAAGGGTGGTCAGACTGTGGGCTACGCCGTTGAGTCGATGACAAAGAATGGTTTTGGTGGCGCTATCCGTCTTATGGTTGGCTTTGGTGCCGATGGCAAGATTCTTAATGTAAATGTATTGCAGCAGTCGGAGACCCCTGGTCTTGGTACTAAGATGGCCGACGAGGGTAATGCGTTGCTCGCAAGCATTCAGAATAAGAACTCGTGGGAGATTGAGTTTAAGGTGAAGAAGGATGGCGGTGAGTTGGATGCTCTGACTGCGGCTACCATCTCATCTCGCGCCTACTATGAGGCTGTGGCTCGTGCTTACGAGGCTTATAAGGTAGCGTGTGGTTATCAGGAGTCGGCCGACAGCGTGTCGGGTGCTACTGCAACTGCCAACAATGCGGGCCAGCAGGCTCAGAAAGGAGGTAAGAATGAATAAGATGCAGATCATACTTAACGGTATTTTGAAGAATAACCCCACCTTTGTGCTGGTGTTGGGTATGTGTCCTACATTGGGTACTACCACCTCGGCTGTGAATGGTTTGGGTATGGGTGTGGCGACTATGGCCGTGTTGATTATGTCGAACTTGGTTATCTCGCTCATCAAGAACTTTATTCCCGATAAGGTGCGTATCCCCGCATTTATCGTGGTTATCGCATCGTTCGTTACCATCATCCAGATGTTGATGCAGGCCTATGTGCCTTCGCTCTACGCAAGTTTGGGTGTGTTTATCCCCTTGATCGTGGTAAACTGTATCATCTTGGGTCGTGCCGAGGCCTTCGCGTCGAAGAATGGCGCTCTGGACTCTATCCTCGATGGAGTGGGTATCGGCTTGGGCTTTACCATCGCGCTGACGCTCATTGGTGCTGTGCGTGAGATCTTGGGTAGCGGTGCTATCTTCGGCTTCTCACTCGGTATTGGCGATTATATGCCTTTGGTATTCGTATTGGCTCCAGGTGCATTCTTTGTGCTGGGCTATATGATGGTGTTGTTTAACAAATTAGCTAAGAAGTAGTTATGGAGCTTTCATATTTCGCAATTATCATCGGTGCGATCTTCGTTAATAATGTTGTTTTCGCACAGTTCCTCGGTATTTGCCCCTTCTTGGGCGTATCGTCAAAGGTGAATACCTCGCTGGGTATGGGTGCGGCCGTAACCTTCGTTATGGCGTTGGCGTCGATTGTGGCGTGGTCGATTCAGACTTTCGTGTTGGTGCCCTTGCAGATCGAGTATATGCAGACTATCGTCTTCATCCTCGTTATCGCGGCTCTGGTGCAGATGGTGGAGATCGTGTTGAAGAAGGTATCACCCTCGTTGTATCAGGCGTTGGGTATCTTCCTCCCGTTGATTACTACAAACTGCGCCGTGTTGGGTGTTGCAATCCTTATGATTCAGAAGGAGTTTAACCTCTTGCAGAGCTTCGCTTACTCGGTATCTACTGCAGTTGGTTTTGCTATGGCATTGGTTCTCTTCGCTGGTATCCGCGAGCGTTTGGAGTTGGACGGCGTGCCCGCGGCATTGAAGGGTAATCCTATCGCGCTTATCACTGCAGCTATCCTTGCAATGGCCTTTATGGGCTTCTCAGGATTAGTATAGGATTATACAATCTCTAAATAGTTATATAAGGATGTGCGATGAGGATCGCATATCCTTTTTTTTATGGGTATAATCTATGCTTATACTGCATTAAATTCTTTTTATCGTTTTTCTGTTTTTTTGTTGTTTTTGTGTACTACATTTGCAGTAGAAAAAGATAAGAATTCATTAACAAACAAAAACAATAAGATTATGGATAAGTATGTATGCAACCCCTGTGGATGGATTTATGACCCCGCGATTGGTGATCCCGAGAATGGCATTGAGCCCGGAACTTCGTTTGAGAATTTGCCCGATGATTGGGCGTGTCCCTTATGCGGAGCTGGTAAGGAGGATTTCGATAAGGTATAGGACCTATAGAGTATAGAAAAGGCCGCTAACATCACTGTTAGCGGCCTTTTTGTATTAAAGTTTAATCATTACTCGGGCTTAACCAGCGAGAGATACAACTCGTCGAGCTGAGCCTGATCGATAACCGATGGAGCGTCGAGCATCACATCGCGGCCAGCGTTGTTCTTGGGGAATGCGATAAAGTCGCGGATCGACTCCGAGCCTCCGAACAACGAGCACAAGCGGTCGAAACCGAATGCCAAACCACCGTGAGGAGGCGCACCAAACTTAAAGGCGTTCATCAAGAAGCCAAACTGCTCCTGTGCCTTCTCGGGTGTGAAGCCCAAGATCTTGAAGATAAGAGCCTGCAACTGTGCGTCGTGGATACGAATCGAGCCACCACCGATCTCCGTGCCGTTACATACGAAGTCGTAGGCATTAGCACGCACGCGGCCAGGATCGCTCTCAAGGTAGGGAACATCCTCGGGCTTGGGCGAGGTGAAGGGGTGGTGCATAGCGTAGTAGCGCTCGGGCTCGTCGTCCCACTCGAACATCGGGAAATCGACAATCCACAACGGAGCGAACTTCTTAGGATCACGCAAGCCCAAAAGCTCGGCAACATACAGACGCAGGGCGCAGAGCTGTGTGAGGGCCTTGAACTTCTTGCCACAGAGTACGAGCATCAGGTCGCCATTCTGTGCGCCCATACGCTCGGCAATAGCAGCCAAATCCTCGGCAGTGAAAAACTTATCGATAGATGACTTGAGGTTACCCTGCTCGTCTTTACGAATCCATACTAGACCCTTGGCTCCCACCTGTGGACGCTTAACATAGTCGGTCAGGGCGTCGATCTGCTTGCGAGTGTAACCGGCACAGCCCGTTGCGGCAAAACCTACAACATACTCGGCATCGTCGAATACGGGGAATGAGTGGCCGTGCGCGAGGTCGGTAATGTCGTGAAACTCCATACCGAAACGCAAATCGGGCTTATCCGAGCCATATTTCTCCATAGCCTCGATCCACGGCATACGCTGGAAGGGCTCCGAGAACTCTACGTTCATCACATCCTTGAACATATACTTTGCCCAACGCTCGAAGATCTCGAGTACGTCCTCCTGCTCGACGAACGACATCTCGCAGTCGATCTGTGTAAATTCGGGCTGACGGTCGGCACGAAGATCCTCATCGCGGAAGCAACGCACGATCTGGAAGTAGCGGTCGTAGCCTGCAACCATCAGCAGCTGCTTCAAGGTCTGGGGCGACTGCGGAAGCGCATAGAACTGGTTGGGGTTCATACGGCTTGGTACCACGAAGTCGCGTGCACCCTCGGGTGTAGAGCCTACCAGATAGGGAGTCTCAATCTCGAGGAATCCCTCCTTGTCGAGGAATGTGCGGATGGCGTGTGCCATACGGTGGCGCAACTCCATATTGCGCTGCAAGGGGGGACGGCGAAGGTCGAGGTAACGATACTTCATACGAAGGTCGTCGCCACCATCAGAGTTCTCCTCAATGGTGAAGGGAGGAGTCTGTGCCTCGTTAAGAATCTTGATCGACGAAGCGGCCACCTCAATATCGCCCGTAGGCATCTTGGGGTTCTTCGACGAACGCTCAATAACGGTTCCCGTAACCTGCAATACAAACTCACGACCGAGAGCCGATGCCGCCTCGCGTGTTTCGGCGGGTGAGTTCTCCTCGACAACAATCTGTGTCAGACCATAACGGTCGCGCAAGTCTATGAAGGTCATAGCGCCAAGATTACGCACCTTCTGTACCCAACCGGCCAGCGTTACGCTTTGGCCTACATTGTTGATTCTGAGTTCACCACAAGTATGACTTCTGTACATAACTATATCTGATTTTGATTATTTGCTCTATTATCACGCAAATATACGAAAAATTGGATATTTTCCATCATATTTGGTTTTTCCTCGTTAAATTATTAAATTCGCGTTCACTTATGGAAAAAGTAGTAAATCAAGCAGAGCGCGATAAAAAGTTTATGCAGATGGCAATAACCGAGGCACAGAAAGCGTTAAAAGAGCAGGAAGTGCCCATCGGAGCCGTCGTTGTGTGTGGTGATCAGGTTGTTGGCAGGGGGCATAATCTGGTTGAGACGCTGTGCGATGCTACGGCTCACGCTGAGATGCAGTGTATCACGGCCGCCGCATCGACCCTTGGAGGAAAATATCTCAAGGGGTGTACGCTCTATGTTACGGTCGAGCCCTGCATTATGTGCGCAGGAGCCTTGGCGTGGAGCCAGATCGATAGGGTAGTGTATGGAGCTGACGATCCTAAGCGTGGTTACACTACGGTCGAGGGACGAGTGTTTCATCCCAAAACCAAAGTCGAAAGAGGGGTCTTGAGAGAGGAATGTGAGGCTTTGATGAAGGATTTTTTTCAAAAATTGAGGTAGATTTTCCGAAATATCAATTGATATAGGGCAATAAAAATTGTTGTAATAAGAAAAAAAATGTATCTTTGTGTTTCGTGAAACTAATCAAACCTATATAAAGCACGGCAATTTTAATAATTACTAATAATAAACACTATTTTAAATTATGAGAAAGATTGTTTTGTTGGCAGTTGCGCTGATGGGCTTCACAGCCGCTTTCGCGCAGACTGATGTACTCGCAGTAGCACAAGAGGCAAACGACGCTCTCGGTGCTAAGAATTATGCTAAGGCTGTTGAGCTGCTCGAGCAGGTTATTGCTGGTGGCGCAGAGTCGGATGATGAGGCTATCCTCGAGCAGGTAAATAGCGCAAAGAAGAATCTTCCTATCGCTTACTTCCGCGTAGGTCAGAGCGCAGCATCTGCAGCTCAGAAGCTCACCGACGCTGCAGCACAGAGCGCAAAGTATGATGAGGCTATCGCTGCTTTGGATAAGGCTATGGAGACTGGCTCTTCTTATAAGGTTGTTGCTGCTGTGAATAACGCAAAGAAGATGAAGGGTATGGTTTACAACGCACAGGCTGCTGCTCCCTTCAACTCAGGTGATTATGCAAAGGCTGCTGAGCTCTTCGCTAAGGCTTATGAGGCTGATAAGACCAGCAACAGCGCTGCTTTGAATCTGGCTGAGAGCTACTTCAAGTTGGATAAGTATGCTGAGGGTGTAAAGGTTTGCTCTGAGGTTGCTGCTCTTCCCGCAGGTCAGAAGAACGACGCTGCTATCGCACAGGCAAAGGCTAAGATCACTCAGTACACTAACAACAAGATCGCTGCTTTGCAGCAGGCTAACGACTTCGATGGTATCATCGCTATGGCTGAGACTATCGACAACCAGGCTTTGGCTCAGAAGCTTATGGTTCAGGCTTACTTCTTGAAGAAGGACTACGATAAGGTAATTGAGATTGGCGATGCAGCTGCTGAGTTGCAGGCTGACGAGGCTGACAAGAGCGCTGTTTACTTCAACCTCGCTTCTTCTTACAATGCAAAGGAGAACAAGGCTAAGGCTATCGAGACTTTCAAGAAGGTTACTGCTGAGCCCTACGCAACTCCCGCTAAGGAGGCTGCTGCTGCTCTTGCACAGTAATCGTAAATCGGTGTCGTCTTGTAACTCTTTTTCAGGATGACGCAGGTTACAAATAATATAGGGGTTGCCTGATATTATATCAGTGCAACCCCTATTTTTTACGCCTACGCGCTACTGTTTCATAGCTTCCTCCATAAGGTCAATACCCTTCAGTACCTTCTGGTAGGTCTCTTCATCTTTCATATCCAACATCCACGGAGCCATCATAAAACCCATCAGATGCTCTTTAGAGATCGTTTTGCGACCCATCTGCACTAACTTGCCAATCACATCATCAGCTCCTATACCAAGCTGACGGCGAGTCTCTCCCACCCAGTTTGTACCGCAGGGGACTTGATCGAAACCGGCTTCATCTAACTTAACATAAGCTTTCAATATTCTGACATTTGACGTGGTGTTGGTCTCAATGTCGAATCCTCCGTACTTCTCGTCATAGAACCAATTTTGCTGAATAACGCTCTTGGGGCAACGCTCGTAGAAATCCTCATTCCACCAACAGTAGTCGCTCCACATCCATACGCGGGCACCGTGAGACTCCACCGTGCGGACAATATGCAGAAAATCCTGCCACCACATATCACCCTTACGCACGCAGATATAATGCGATTGCTCGCCCTCGAGGAATGGTGCGCGCTCCTCGTCCATACCAATATGGAAGAATCGGGGATGACCAAAGATCTCCATCACATCGCTGATCACCTCCTCGCACATACGATAGTAGGGTTTAGACGACACCATATGGGTATAGTCGCACATCCAGCCGTTGTGTGTTGTCGAGAAGTTCAATTTCGGGATGGCCTCAATGCCCAGACTATTCATATATGCAATCTCCTCACGCATCTTCTCGATGCTCCACGTACCCTCGATAGCAAACTCGGGATGGCTGGGATAGAACAAACCTTCGCCCAGGTCGATAACAATCATATTGATGCCTGCTTTTGCGGCGTAATCGACAGTATGACGCCAACGCTCATCTGTCCAGACAATATTTGTAAAGGGTTTGCGAACCAAAGTCTGTGAGCCCTCAATATATGTGTCGCCCATAAGCACGCTCGGGTAGTCGCACCACATATTGCGACCCAGGTGCAGCAACAGGGAGCGAATATCACCTGTGGGGGCAGTTGCAGTTTGAGGACCAAACTTTGGAATAGATACTTTCTTATGTTGTGAACAACTCATTCCAACACCTAATGCGGCCAGGCCAACGGCAGTCTGGAAGATAAAATCTTTTCGTTTCATACTTTTTTATATTAGTGGTTAGTTTTTCGTGCTGTCCTATGGACCTATTATCACAAATATACAAAAAAAAAATCACGCACAATCGTAATTTCCCTGCTCTTTTAGACACCTGATTACCGCAAAAGTGAGCTATTTCAACCCTATGAGGGACAAAAATGCAATTTTTTGCATTTTTTTTATGAAAAAATTTGCAGAGTTAAATTTTTGCCGTATATTTGCAGTGTCAAAACAAAACGGTGGATTCATCTAAGGGCTAGGATACATGCCTCTCACGCATGACATAGGGGTTCGAATCCCCTATCCACTACTAAAGAAGATGTCGAAAGACATCTTTTTTTTGTTTTATGCCTATTGCAAATATGCTGGCAGAACTCTTACAGAGCGCATTGCGATAAATCTCATCTCACACAATAGTGCGCACTATGCCGAGCAAGAACTTCTTTGTAGCCATTTTCTTAGCCACTTTTAGGAAGATCAGCCCTCCTTAATGCAGATTATGCATAGACAAATCCCATTAATTCTATAAATAAAGAGGCCTTCAGATCGGCAATGGCGTTCTGACAGTTTTTTAGTGCCCTACAACGGCCTGAAATGGGGTGATTGAATAATCTGTCATAAATATCAATGGCCAATAGTTTAAGCCTCAAAATAGGCGTTAACACGACACGACTCGCTACGGCACAACACTTCCCAAACAATAAAAAAATCCCGCCCTTTAGACAAGAGCGGGAAATTTTATTTATCAAGTATTAAATTACTCCAAGAAAGCCTCGTTGTACTGAGTCTCGTGCAAAGGAATAATCCATACCCAGTCGTTTGTACCAGCTGCGTTAGGACCGATAGTCTTAGCGAAGTTAGCACCGAAAGTACCACCATCGAGAGTACCACGACGAGAGATAGACTCACCAGTACGCTTCAAGTCGAACCAACCGTGACCCTCGCCCCACAACTCAGCGCGACGATAGAACATAATCTCATCGATCAACTCCTCGCCAGTCTTAGTTGACTGCTTGTAGTTAGGATCACGCTTTGAGTTTACTGCGTAGAGCAACTTCTGAGCAGTAGCGTAGTCAGGCTTAGCCTGCTTACACAATGCCTCAGCCTGAGTCAAATACATCTCAGCTGCACGCATATAAACTGAGTGGTGAACACCGGGAAGATCTACTACACCAAACTTAAACTGCTGGTAAGCTGCCTGATAAGCAGGATAGTAACCAGTTGTATTGATGTTAGCAGCAACACCAGGGATAGAGAACATATAATCCCAGATATTCTCTGCCATTGCAAGACCTTCATCTGTATCTGTATCGGGCTCGCAATATGTGTTAAGAATACCATTATCAAAGAACTCGTCAACCTCCTCCTTAGTGTAACCCATCAAAACGGGGTCAGCAAACAACTGACGACGAACATCGGTTACAGAAAGAGCATCTGACAAATCACGGTTACCAATGATGTTGTAACCACCAGCATAGCTGTAGTAACCATTGTAGCTATAGTATGTGCCGAATGTGTAGTACCACATATTCTCGCTACCGCTACCCCAGCCACCGAAGATCCACTCATCGTTAGCTGTGTGGAAACCAGACTGGAACTCATCAGAAGACATAATGCCATAAGCGCCTGTAATTACACCTGCGCAAGATGCTGCAGTCTCCCAATCCTCGCGGCAGAGAGCTGCACGAGCCTTAACACCATAAGCCAAAGCAAGGCTGGGCTCATAGAAGTTCTTTGCACTTTTACCAGACTGCTTGAAGAGAGTAATAGCCTCGTCGCAGTCTGCGTAGATCTGAGTATAGCACTCAGCCAAAGTAGAAACAGCCTCGTTAAGGTTATTGTTGTACATACCCTCAGTGTTCATATCGTCGTGAAGACGAAGGATAACGCCATCAGATGCACCGTTGTTAGAATCCATCCAACGCTTTGAGAAGATCTGTACCAAGTACTGGTAGCAGTAAGCACGGTAAGTCAAAGCCTGAGCCTTGTAGAATGCCTTCAAATCCTCATCACCCTCAGCGTTCTCCAACTGAACGAGCAGACGGTTAGCCTGACCGATGATCTGATAGAGGAACCACCAAGCATAACCTGAATAAGCCGCGTTGTTGTTCATATTAAGAGCCATATTGGCTGAGTTGAAACCACCGAAGGCTGCACCTGACCAGTCGTTACCACACTCGTTACCAAGCTTACTCAGCAAGTTCATCATACCACAGTAGCCCTGACCGTATGCACCCTGCTGGTAAACCATCAAAAGGTTGATACCATTGATATATGTGCCGAAGTACTCAACATTCTCCGTAAGCTGACCTGCGTCAAGTGCGTTGGTAGGAGAAGTCTCGAGATAGTCCTCCGAGCAGGCCGTCATCATCATCGCACCGATGACGAGAGCGGCAAAATATTTCATCATTTTTTTCATAATTTCTTACCCTTTCTTTTGATTAGAGTTTGATGTTAAGACCCATAGTCCAAATACGGGCAGCAACGTAGGTCTGATCCTGTGAACCAGAGAATGAGTACTGGGGGTTCAAACCATCACGCTTTGTGAAGATGAAGGGGTTCTCAACATTGAATGAGATATTGATATTGCTCAAATCAATAGCCTGTGCCCACTTCTTGGGAAGGTCGTATGAAAGACCGATGTTCTTAACGATGAAGTAAGAAGCATCAACCAACCAACGATCTGAAGCTGCGTAAATATCGTTTGCGTTAGCAGTGTCGTTACGAGGGAACATAGACTTTGTAATACGATTTGCAGAATCTGCAGTCATACCCTCAGGAGCAGCTGTCCAAGAGTTCAAAACATCTACGTGCAAAGCCTGGGGACCCTTAAGGTAGGGGTACATCAAAGCGCGGTATGTACCATCGTAGATCTTACCACCGATTGAGTATGAAGCCAATACATTGAAGTGCAAGCCCTTCCAAGAGAGGTTAGTCTGAACACCACCATATACATCGGGCAATGCCTCGCCTGACCAATCCTTCTTAGCGTAGGTAGTGCTAGTAGCATAGTAAGTATCACCAATCTTTGATGCAGAACCCAATGCAACCAACTGATCAGCCGCCTCACCATAGTTCTTAGTATCCAAAGCGTAGAGAGCATCACCAGTAAGCTGGTCAACACCCTGATACTTGTACAACCAGAACTCGTACATTGAGTGACCCTCCTGGAAGCGGTAGTTACCAGAGATGTAACCGTTACCCTCCTCAGCTGAAGTAGGCAAAGTCTTGATGTTGTTCTTCACGAATGAAGCGTTAGCACCAATGCTCCACTTGAAATCACGCTTGTTGAAGATATCAACATTAACAGCAACCTCGATACCAGAGTTATCAACTGAACCGAGGTTCTGAGTGAGTGAAGGATAAGTTGAACCGGGCTTCAAAGTACCGTTAGAAGTAGAGTAGCTCTTAGCGAAGAGAAGGTCCTTAGAACGCTTGTTGAAGTAATCCAAAGTCAAATCAACAGTGTTCCACAAACGAGCATCGATACCGATGTCGAATGACTGAGTAGTCTCCCACTTCAAAGCTGCGTTTGCGAACTGAGTCTGAGAGAATGCACCATTACCACCGTTAGTAGAGATGATAGAGTAGAGACCCTTTGAAGCATAGTAGCCTGCAGATGAGTCGTTACCTACCTCACCATAAGATGCACGAACCTTCAAGAAATCAACCCACTCAGCGTTCTCCATCCACTGCTCAGACGATACAACCCAAGAACCACCGATTGACCAGAAGTTACCCCAGCGGTTATCCTTAGCAAAACGAGATGAACCATCGCGACGGAATGAAGCCTCAACGAAGTAACGCTCATCGAAGTTGTAACGAGCACGAGCCAAGTAAGACTCTGCACGGTAGTTGCTTATGCTACCATCGATATACTGCATTGTAGAGAAACCATCGAATACGCCAGTCTGAAGTACCTCGCCTACCTTCATTGAGTAGTCGTAGTTGTAGCGATACTCATAGTTCTCGTGACCTACCATTGCGTCAACAGTGTGCTTGCCAAATGTCTTAGCATAAGAGAGCTGCTGCTGCAAGTTGATAGTGTTGTACTCGTAAGTCTCCTTGCTCAAACGACCATTGTTAGAAGCACCATCACCGATGTACTTATTGTTGTAAGCCTTAGAAGCAAGGTGGCGGCGATCGATTGAACCACGAACTGTGAACTGGAAGTCCTTCAAGAAGGTAACAGTTGCATAAACTGAAGAGTTCAAAGTAGTACGGTAGTTACGGTCATAATCCTCACGCAACTCGTAAGCAATGTTACGGTTATCAAGGTATGAACCAGTTGTGTTCCATACGGGATCACCGTTAGCATCCATCATAATAGCACCAGTCTCGTCGTGGTGATAGTAAGGATACACGGGAGCCATCATACGAGCTGAGTAGAAGGGGTTAGCATAGTATGATCCGTATGCAGTACCACGGAAGTTCTGAGTCTGCAATGAACCTGAGAGGTTTACACCAGCCTTGAACCACTTCTTAGGAGTGAAGTTAGCAGCTACACGAGCAGTAGTACGCTCGAAACCAGTGTTGATTACATAACCCTCCTCGTTCAAGTAGTTTACTGAAGCGAAAACGTCGTAGTTGTTGCCAGCAGCATCCAACTGGATGTTGTACTCACCACGGTAACCAGTCTTCTCAACAGCGTCAAACCAGTTAAGGTCGGTGTAACCATCCTTTATCTGTGCCTGAACCTTGCCAGTAGCGGGGTCGATAATAGCGTTATCAGCAGCATCGTAGATGTTATTTCTAATAGCTGTACGAATGATGTTAGTGTTAGTGTAGTTACGAACCCACTCATCACCATACTTAGCACCGTAGTTCTGTGTATTGTCGTTGTAAAGAGTGTTCCACATAACCTCCATCCAGGGGTCAGCGCTCAAAACATCGTACTCCTTCAAACCACGAGTGTAAACACCCTGCTTAGTAGATACATTAACGTTCAACTTACCGCTCTGCTTACCCTTCTTGGTAGTGATAAGAACAACACCAGCCGCAGCGCGTGAACCGTAAAGAGCTGCAGAAGCTGCATCCTTCAAGATTGACATTGACTCGATGTCGGCGGGGTTAATGTCGCTCATATTACCGTTGAAGATGCTACCATCAACAACATAAAGGGGCGAGTTGTTACCGTTGATTGAACCGAAACCACGGATCAAGATGTCGGTAGAAGCACCAGGCTCACCATATGAGCTGCTTACCTGCACACCAGCTGAAGCACCCTCGAGTGCGCTGGTTACGTTAGAGGTAGTACGCTGCTCGATAACATCAGACTTAACCATTGTTACAGAACCAGTAACCGCCTCCTTAGAAGAGGTACCGTAAGCAACAACAACGACATCGTCGATAGACTGAGTATCGTCCTGAAGAACGACCTCGATAGCGGTTCTGGTACCCAGAGCGATTGTCTGAGTCTCATAACCGATGAACGAAACCACGAGATTGGAATTAGCGGGAGCCTCCAATCGGAATGTTCCGTCCGCACCAGTAGTGGCACCTACGTGAGAACCCTCAATAACAACGGTAGCACCGATGATAGCCTGACCGGCAGAGTCCTTAACCGTACCACTCACTTGTCTGTTCTGAGCAAATGCCACAGCGGCAACTGCCAAAACAGCGAAGATAGAAAGTACAATTTTCCTAACCATAAGCATTAATTTTATTTGTACATATAAAAAATAATAAGTGTTATTTCTACTCTAATGTAAAAATACAACTGCAAAGTTACATATTAAATCGGATATTATCAAAAAAATTTAATATAAAATTAATATTGTTAAAGAAATAGCGGTATGCTGTTCAGTGAGTTGCGTTTTATAAGCAAAGTTTTACCTATTCATTACAGTTCGCAACATATGCACCACGGTCAATTATGCAAAACGCATTTTTATGCGCCGAAAATCACGCAAAAGCTACAAATTCCCTTTGAGAATATAATAATTTTTCACGACCAGCCTCCTTCTTGATGGCCAAGATAGAACGCGATTAATAGTAAACAGAGAGATCTATTAGGCCAGATTTTAAGAAGATTGGCTTTTATTTGGGGTTGTAACTAGATTTTATCAGATATACCTATTATATATTATAGTAAAACATAGAGGCCACCCAACATAATCTGCGAGTGGCCTCTGTGTCTTAGATAATATTATATGTAATCAACGAGCTTATCTCTTCTTGAGAAGCAGATGCTCGAGAAGCATAACGGTTACAACGCCCATTACAAAGCCGTTGCCGAGAATAGGTCGCACGATCGAAGGGATAACATCCATAGGCACCGCGCCAAACAACAACGCAACCATAACGGGTAGGCCGAGGATAAGGGCATCGTCGAAACCTACGGCTGACTGCGAAGCCGACATCATACTAAATGCGGCGGCGAGCTGTGTTCCCATCAAGTAGAGTAGTATCACGCCGATAACCGTATTGGGGATGGCCGACATAACGGCGATAAGCGATGGTATAAACGCGCAGATAATCAGGCCAATACCTGCTGGAATGATAGCATAGCGCGAGGCGCACGATGATGAGGCGATAACACCAGGCGACATAGAGAAGTTAACGGGGCCAATTACACCCATACCGCCAGCCACGATGTTCATCAAGCCCGTAATGGCCACACCGCGACCGCATCTGCGATCAGTGTCGGGAGTCGAGAGCATTCCGCCCAATGCCTGAATAGAGCCAATGTCGTTGATTAGCAACACCACATAGCAGAGCAAGAATGCCACAATCATACCGCCATCGAACTCCAACTGCGGGATGAGTAGTGAGCCCTCCGACTCGGTATAACGAGCAAAGACATCGCCAAAACCGCCATAAATGGCGTAATATATCAAGCAACCGACAATGAGCGATAGAGGTATGATGATAGACTTCAGCACACCGCGCAGGCGATTTGCTGCAAGAGCCATAGCGGGCACACCCAGGATTGTGAACCACAATCCAAATGAGTGGCGAGCCTCCTCCCCAGCAGGGAAGATCAGATTCTTAATCGTAGGACTAAGTGTAACGGCTATAAGCATAAGTATCACCACCACGATACGAGGTGTGAAGATGCGCTGTAGGTGTGAGAGCACGCGAGCCGCGGCAAGTGCCGTAACTGCCACACCGCCAATCATTATGGCTGTATAAATTTTATTGGTATTGACTGCGTTGCCCTGCGATGCAAGAGCCGTAATGATACCCACCAACAACACAGCCGCAGGGCCTACGACGATAGGCATACGGTGTCCCCACAACGATTGAATAATGATGGCCGCACCCACCAAGGCAAATACCTTCTGCGCGTAGAGCACTCGCTCGGCGGGCGAGCCTACGGCAATAAACAAAGAGGTTACGACCACCGCTATGGACAGCACAAACCACTGCAGGCTATAGAGTAGGAGTTGCCCTACGGGCGGACGCGAGTCTATTCCATATTTTAGATTCATAGCTTTTATGTATTTCTTGATAAGCAAAGATACATTTTCAGAATAGAAACACAAAAAAAGTCCGCAAAAAAGCGGACTTTTCTATCTACTATCGACTGAGATTACTTACCGAGCAGGCGCTTTACCTCCTCGGGATTGTCGGTGGTAATGTAATCCACCTTCTGGTCGATGCACCACTGGATACGCTCTGTATCGTTCACTGTCCACACATTTACAGTAAGACCCAAAGCCTGGCTCTGCTTAATCCACTCGGGATTCTTCTGCATCACGCCGATGTTGTAGTCGATACCTGTGTAACCCAAATCCTTGCAGTACTCGGGAGTAAGTGTACCATTCAAATAGGCCACCTTGATACCCTTGGGACCATACTTAACCAACTCATCGCATACGTGCTGACGGAAGGCGATGTACTCAACATCGTTCACCAACTTATGCTGCTTGACCATCTTGAGGATGTTCTTCACTACGCGAGTCTCAATCGAGGGGGTGCTGTGATCCTTGATCTCAATAATGAGTTTGGTTGCAGTGTTCTTCTTAGCCTGTACCAAATACTCCTCCAATGTGGGCAATACCTCGCCATTCTCCAATGCCTGAGCGCGCAGTGTAGCGTAATCGGTCGCCTGCACATTGTACTTGCCGTGCATAGGGCCGTGAACAACTATAAGCACACCATCTGCAGTCTCGTTAATATCGCACTCTGAACCATAGGCACCAAAATCCTGTGCATTCTGCAGAGCCGAGAGTGAATTACGAACAGAGTTCTTTGTTGCGTGGAAGCCACGATGCGCAATAATCTGTGTGGTTTGCGCAAATAGTGCCGATGAGGCAAAAAGGCAAATAGCCAATGTCAAAAATTTCTTCATCGCTAAATATAATTTGTTGTTACATTTCAATAGTTATTAGCAAAGATAAGACTTTATTTGCAAATATTGCCGCTACTGCTCCAATATTGTAAAATTATAGTCATCATTTTTGCAGCTACTATACAAGATTTCGAATTTATTTATAACTTTGTATTATGGCTGACTGGGTTTTGGTCGAGCCTACGACCTAAATTAATTTGAGTTTATGAGCAAATATTCACTGCCACAAGATGGGGGATTACGCCTTGAGGGAACTCCCAAAGATATTATCCACCGCTTCGAGAAGATTCCCACCTCGATTTTCGAGGTCGAGAGCGATGGTGTGAAATACATCGTCGAACAGATTATTAAGGCTATTAACAAACACAATAAGAGGGGCGAGAATCGCCTCTTCGCATTGGGTCTTACGACGGGCCGCACGCCGCTGGGTGTGTATCACGAATTGGTTCGCCGCTACAAGGCGGGCGAGGTGTCGTTCTCGAATGTAGAGGTGTATAGCCTCGATGAGTTCTACCCCATTAAAGCCACCGAGCAGCAGAGCCGTAACTATCGTATCCACGACGAGTTCCTCTCGCAGGTAGATATTCGCCCCGAGAATGTACACATTATCGACGGCTCGATCCCCCTTGATCAGGTGTCGGAGTACTGTTTGGAGTACGACAATATGGCTCGCGGCATCGACCTTATGGTTATCGGTATGGGTGAGCACGGCCAGATTGGTTTTAACGAGCCTGGCTCCTACGCTAAGTCGATTACCCGAATGGTGCAGCTCTCATATCAGTCTCGCAAGGCTCAGGCGGGCCTGTTCTTCGGCGTGGAGAATACCCCCAAGATGGCCATCACGATGGGTCTTAACACTGTGATGAGCGCCAAGCACATTATCCTAATGGCTTGGGGTGAGGGTAAGGCCGACGTAATCGGCAAGGTAGTCGAGGGTGAGTCCACACGCCTTATTCCCGCTTCGCTCCTGCAGAACCACCCCTCGATCGAGGCTGTGGTGGATGACCCTGCCGCCGACAACCTAACCGTTAAGCGTGCGCCGTGGTTGGTAGGACCGTGCGACTGGACTCCGCGTATGGTGCGTAAGGCTGTTGTATGGTTATGCGAGAGCGTTCAGAAACCTATTCTGAAACTCACCTATCAGGATTATATCGAGAACTCGCTCGGCGAGTTGCTTGAGGCTCTGCAGATGAGCTACCACGCTATAAATATCTCCGTGTTCAACGACCTGCAGCACACCATCACTGGCTGGCCAGGCGGCAAACCCAATGCCGACGACTCGACCCGCCCCGTGCCGTCGAATCCCTTCCCCAAGCGCGTGATTATCTTCTCGCCGCACCCCGACGACGATGTTATCTCGATGGGAGGTACATTCATCCGCTTAGTTGAGCAGGGACACGATGTACATGTTGCTTACGAGACATCGGGCAATGTGGCCGTACACGACGATGTGGTAATGCAGGATCTCGACACCGCTCGCGAGCTGGGTCTTGGCGATCGTGTGGAGGAGGTTCGACAGATTATTGCAGGCAAGCGCAAGGGTGAGCCCGAGCCACGAGCACTGCTCGACATCAAGGGCGGCATACGTCGTGCCGAGGCGCGTGCTGCGGTGCGTTCGTTTGGTCTTAACCCCGACACCAATGCTCACTTTCTCAACCTGCCGTTCTACGAGACGGGCGGTATCAAGAAGGGACAGCGTACTGAGCAGGATATTGCCATCATCACCGACCTTTTGCTCAAGATTAAGCCTCATCAGGTATATCTGGCTGGTGATTTGGCCGATCCCCACGGCACGCACCGCGTATGTACGGAGGCTGTGCTTGAGGCTCTCATACGCCTTAAGGAGGCTGGCGAGGAGTGGATCAAAGAGTGTGTCATATGGCTCTATCGTGGAGCGTGGATGGAGTGGGAGATTGGAATGGTCGATATGGCCGTGCCTTTGAGCCCCGACGAGCTTATCAAGAAGCGTCACGCCATATATCGCCACCTCTCGCAGAAGGATATTGTTCCCTTCCCGGGCGACGACAGCCGCGAGTTCTGGCAGCGAGCCGAAGAGCGCACACAAAACACCGCACGCCTATACGATTTGTTGGGTATGGCGGAGTATCAAGCTATTGAAGTATTTGTTAAAATGGAATTATAAGATGAGAGTAATTATTGAGAACACATCGGCCGATGCTGGACGCTGGGCCGCGCACTATGTAGCCGAGCAGATCAACGCTAAGGCAGCACAGAGCAATGCTCCCTTTGTTTTGGGTCTTCCCACAGGCTCTACTCCGCTGGGTATGTATGCCGAACTGATTAACCTCTACAAGCAGGACAATGTTTCATTCCAGAATGTTATCACATTCAATATGGATGAGTATGTAGGCCTTCCGGAAGAGCACCCCGAGAGCTACCACTCGTTTATGTGGAATAATTTCTTCTCTCACATTGACATCAAGCCCGAGAATGTAAATATCCTCAACGGCAACGCTCCCGACCTTATGGCCGAGTGCGAGGCATACGAGCGTAAGATTGAGGCTGCGGGAGGTATCGACCTCTTCATCGGTGGTGTAGGCGAGGATGGCCACTTGGCTTTCAACGAGCCCTTCTCGTCGCTCAACTCACGCACACGCGTAAAGACCCTTACCGAGGATACCATCATTGTGAACTCACGCTTCTTCGACAACGATGTAAACAAAGTGCCCAAGCTGGCTCTCACCGTTGGCGTAGGCACGGTGTGCGACTCAAAGCAGGTGTTGGTACTCGCTCTTGGACATAAGAAGGCCCGCGCCGTACAGCAGTGCGTCGAGGGTGCTGTGTCGCACGCTTGGACTATCACCGCTCTGCAGATGCACCCCAAGGGTATCTTGGTGTGTGATGAGGGCGCTGTTGGCGAGCTCAAGGTAAACACCTACCGTTATTTCAAAGATATAGAGAAGGATAACTTATAATCCTCACCCACTATGGCAAACACCCCTACACCCCACATCGGAGCTCAGCAGGGCGAGATCGCCGAGAAGGTCATTATGGCTGGCGATCCGTTGCGTGCCAAATTTATGGCCGAGCGCTTTCTCGAGAACCCTGTTCAATATAACTCCATCAGAGGAATGTTGGGCTACACGGGTACATACAAGGGTAAGCGTATATCGGTGCAGGGGCACGGTATGGGTATGCCCTCGATAGGTATCTACTCTTACGAGCTCTACAACTTCTACGGCGTGAAGAGCATCATCCGTACGGGCTCGGCCGGAGCCTACCATCCCGATCTACAGTTGGGCGATGTGATGATTGCCATAGGTGCCTGCACCGACTCCAACTATGCGGCGCAGTACAACCTGCCTGGTACATTCTCGCCTACGGCCGACTTCGATCTGGCGCGTGCTGCTGTGGAGAAGGCCGAGCAGATGGGTATTCGCTACCGTGTGGGCAATATCCTCTCGAGCGATGTCTTCTATGGCGACGATGCAGAGCGTTGGATGCAGTGGCAGAAGATGGGCGTTATGGGAGTTGAGATGGAGGCGGCGGCACTCTATATGAACGCCTCGCGTAGTGGCAATAAGGCACTATGTATATGTACCGTATCTGATTCGCTTGTTTCGGGCGAGGCCTGCTCGGCCGAGCAGCGACAGACTTCGTTTACTAATATGATGGAGATTGCATTTGATATTATCTAAACCTTGAGATCATAGTATCAAAGGGCAGGCACTATTTTGCCTGCCCTTTTCGTTTGACGATTAGCGAGAAAATTCTTAACTTTGGTAAGCAGAAAACAATCATACCAGATGAAAAACATTGTAGTCATAGGCAGTAGCAATACCGATATGGTGGTCAAGACCTCCCATCTGCCCGCTGGTGGCGAAACAGTTTTGGGAGGCGACTTCTTTATGAACGCAGGTGGCAAGGGTGCCAATCAGGCTGTTGCGGCAGCACGATACGGTAACCGTGTGGTCTTTGTGGCCAAGTCGGGCGATGACCTATTCGGTAGGCAGGTACGCGAGCAGATGAAACGGGATGGAATAATTACCGACTATGTCTTTATCGACAAGGAACACCCCTCGGGCGTGGCTCTGATTACCATCGATAAGGATGCTGAGAACTGCATCGTGGTGGCCTCGGGAGCCAATATGTACCTCTCGACAGATGATATTGACTGCGCCGCCGACGAGATTCGCTCGGCCGATGTGGTGCTTATGCAGTTGGAGTGCCCTGTTCAGACCGTAGCGTATGCAGCGCGTATGGCCGCACAGGCGGGTGTCCCCGTTATCCTTAATCCTGCACCAGCACCCACAGAGCCGCTGAGCGCGGAGCTTATGCAGGATCTATATCTGATTACGCCCAACCGTAGCGAGGCCTCTCGCATATCGGGCATCGAGATAACGAATATGGAGAGCGCGCAACGAGCTGCCAAGGCTATTCTCGCAATGGGTCCCCGTAATGTGATTATCACGCTCGGTAGCGAGGGTTCGCTGGTTTACGACGGCAAGATGTTTATGCGAGTAGAGGCACTGAAGGTGGAGGCAGTCGATACCACTGCCGCGGGCGACACCTACAACGGCGTGCTGGCGAGCGTTATTGCCGAGCGTAGGAGCCTTATCGAGGCCGCGCGCGAAGCCAGCATTGCGGGTGCGATAAGCGTTACGCGTATGGGTGCACAGCCCGCCGCACCTACACGCGAGGAGATCAACGAAAAGAAGAAACATAAATAACCTATCATTGCGCGGATTGCGTTGCTAAGCCTCGCAAATGAGAACAAAATTTGGGTATCGCACGAAGATATCACTCCTGCAGACATTTGTCAGCAGGAGTTTTTTCGTGCAAATCGACGCTATATCTACTTTTTTTACTACCTTTATGGCAATGTTTTCAAAAATGAGAAATTAAATACTAACTAACCTCAATATGAAGAGATTTACACTAATCATTTTGGCACTTTTCTGCGCAACTTCGCTCTTTGCGCAGAGCTCTCCCGCAGTGAAGGGACGAGTGATTGATGCCACAACAGGTAATGCTATCGATTTTGCCGATGTAATCATTACCGACGCCGAGAACAACACCATAGCATCGACTACGGTGCGTAACGGCTCATTCTCAATCGACCGCGTGCGCGACGGAGAGTTCGTGCTGACGGTGATGCTCGTGGGCTACCAGCCCTATATGAGCGACCCCATCGCATTTGTGCGCGGCAAGAGCCTCGATCTGGGTACCATCTCGCTCGCTATGGCCGAGACGGGCCTCGAAGAGGTGGTCGTTACGGGCGAGAAGAGCAAGATTGTCTATAAACTCGACCGCCAGACTATCAGTGGCTCGTCGTCGCTCGCCGCCTCGGGCGGTACGGCTGCCGATGTGTTGCGTACATCGCCTTCGATTCGTGTAGACGAGGAGGGTGGCGTATCGTTCCGTGGCAGTTCGGGCTTCTTGGTATATATTGATGGTAAGGAGAGTCCTCTCTCGCTGCAGCAGATTCCTGCATCGAACATCGAGGATATTGAGATTATCACCACACCTTCGGCTCGTTACAAGACC
Organism: Alistipes sp.; assembly: GCA_045654285.1. GTDB lineage: Bacteria > Bacteroidota > Bacteroidia > Bacteroidales > Rikenellaceae > Alistipes. Next base: position 34,804 of record JAZONC010000021.1, read on the forward strand.
GAGGGCGACGCTGGTATCATCAACATCATTACAAAGCGCCTCACAACCGATGGCTTCAGTGGCTCGGTAAATGCTGCGGCAAGCACCATCGGCACCTGGAACGCCGACCTGTTGCTTAACTACCGCAAGGGCAATAGCCGTTGGTACATTGGCGGAGCTGGCTCGGAGATTCGCGGTAATAGTGATTTCTACCAAAAGAAGACCACCTATGTGGATGATTACGAGACCACCTCAATCGCCGACGGTATTCGTATGAGTATCAACGCATCGTACATCGGCCGCGCGGGTTGGGAGTACAACAAGAATAACCACAAGCTCTTGCTGGAGTTTCAGGCTGGCGTGCTAAAGACCACACGAGGCGGTGATATGCTCTACGACGAGCACCGCACGAAGGCTGGCGAGGTGATTAACGACAACCTCTACGACAGCCACGACCGCTACGAGTTGGAGCGTCATCTGACACAGCTCTCGATGGACTATGTGTGGAAGCTCAACGATCGTGGCGACAACATCTCGATCGTTGGTCGTATGCGCTACGACGGCTACTCGCTCGAGTACACCGAGAGTAATATGTTCGATATGGCTGGCGCGCGCTACGAGGGTACACGCGGCTACGAGAGTGAGCACCACTGGGATAGCGACGCTACGGCAAACTACAACCTGAACTATCGCGAGAGCGGCAAGATCGACATCGGCTATCAGTTCACCTCGTACAGCGAGCACGGCGACTACAACATCACATATTGGAATCGCGATATGTCGCAGTTTGAGTGGCAGAACGACCTCTACGCCCCCTTCTACTACCGTCGCCAGATTCACTCGGCATACGCTATGCTGACCGATCAGTTTGGCCCCGTAGCCGTTGAGGCGGGTGTGCGTGCCGACCACACCATCGACTGGATGGATATTGAGGTGCAGGAGGAGCAGAACCGCCACCGCTACATCAAGCGCACCGAGTTCTTCCCCTCAGCTCATATCTCTTATCAGGCGCCGGGTAACAACGTCTTTACGGCTGGTTACTCGTACCGCACCAACCGCCCGGGTATCTGGCAGTTGGAGCCCTATATCACCTACGAGGATTACTACACCAAGAAGGTGGGTAACCCCGACATCAACCCCGAGTATATCCACTCGGCCGAGATCGGCTACCGCAAGACCATTGCTGAGGAGCACACCATCTCGCTCACGGGTTACTACCGCCACCGCGACGGCGTGCGCGAGACCATTCGTGTGGCTCACGAGCCCGGTGTAACACTCGACTCACTCATCAACGCGGGTATCGACCGCACCATCGGCGTAGAGCTGAGCGCCCACACCAAGGCTACACGCTGGTGGAACATCACGCTCAACGCCAGCCTCTTCAACTACAAGTTCGAGGCCGACTATGAGGGTTGTACCGATGCCGAGAACACCAGCTACTCGGCTATGATGATGAACAACTTCACCCTTGGTCGCACCACACGCCTGCAGTTCGACGCCAACTTCGTAGGTCCTAAGGTGCTTACACAGGGTCGCGAGGATGCATACTACTACTTCGACCTGGCTCTGCGTCAGCAGTTATTCAAGAGTAGGGTTTCGGCCTCGGTGGTCTTCCACGATCTGTTCCGCACGGCACGATACAACAACTACCGTATATCGCCCACGCTGCACTCAACGACCAACGTGAAGCCGCGATACCCGAACATTATGTTCTCGATAAGTTACGCCTTTAACTCGAAGACCAAGGAGCACGGCGGTGGAGCCATCTCTTCAAGTGCTTCGTTCGAGGGTAAGGACTTCTAAACAACACTGTATGAGAGTTTTATTCCACATCGAATATCACACTTCAGACACACTACACCTTCGCCTCGAGAGCGGTGCATCCCACGCGATGCACCGCGCCGAGGGGGGAGAGTGGTGGCTTACGCTTGACATATCGGCAGGCGAGAAATACCACTACGAGGTGCTGAGCGCCGCAGGGCAGTGCCTGCGCTCGGAGAGCCGTCAGCACAGCGTGGAGCAGGCCGAGGGCGATGTGGAGATATTCGATAGGTGGTACGACTCGGTGGGTGAGAGACCATTCTACTCTACGCTATTTACCGAGAGTGTTTTCCGCCGCACAGAGCCATCGGCGGCAGTCAGCGAAGGAGATATAATCATCGAGGTGGAGGCCACACAGATTCGTAGCGACGAGGAGGTAGCTTTGGTGGGTGCCCACCCTCTGCTCGGTGGCTGGGACACGGCGAAGGCTCTCAAATTGAGTGATTGTACAGCACCCCTGTGGCGCATCGCCATTCCGCACCAGACGATGGGTAGCGAGTATAAATTCATAGTACGAGATACCACATCGGGAGCACTGAAATTCTACGAGCAGGGCGACAATCGCGTTGTGCCACACACGCAGAGCGGACGAGCCATCGTGCGCGGCCTGCGCCTCAGTAGTGGCCGTGAGCCGTGGCGTGGAGCAGGTGTTGCCATACCCGTATTCGCGTTGCGTAGCCAGCGTGGATGGGGATGTGGCGACTTTTACGACCTGCAAGCTATGGCCGACTGGGCTGCACGGGTGGGGATGTCGATTATTCAGGTCCTGCCTGTGAACGATACCACGTCGAGTGGCACGTGGCGCGACTCATACCCCTACAATGCTGTGTCGTCGTTTGCCCTGCACCCGATATACATCAACCCCTACGAGGTAATCAAGGTTTGCAACCGCTACGTGGTACCCGCCATTCGTCAGCAGATGAAAGAGGTGCTGGAGGTCTGCGCCAAGCGTGGAGCCAAGATAAACGCTCTGCCAGCGGTGGATTATGAGGCTACGGCACAACTAAAAGAGAGATTCCTACGCAAGATATATGCTCTGTGTGGCGCCACAGTGTTGGCCTCACGCAGTTTTCAGCAATTCTTCAAGCAGAGCCACGAGTGGCTGTTGCCCTACGCCGTATTCTGCTCACTGCGAGATAAACATTCGGCCGACAAGAGGCAGTGGGGGTCGTTGTGCAGTTACGAAGCCTCGCTTGCCGAGCAGTATGCCACTGAGGAGGCCGATAGAGTTGGCTATTACTACTTCGCGCAATATCTGCTCGATAGAGAACTCTCCCAAGCACGCGACTATGCCCACAAGAGAGGTGTTACCCTGAAGGGTGATATTCCCATCGGCGTGTCGCCAACGAGTGTCGATGTGTGGTGCGCTCCGCATCTATACAATCTATCAGCATCGGCAGGTGCTCCGCCCGATGCCTTTGCTGAGGATGGTCAGAATTGGGGATTTCCTACATATAATTGGGCTCGTATGCGCGAGGACGGATATGCGTGGTGGTGTGCTCGCCTGAGGACGATGGCTCGTTACTTCGATGCCTACCGCATCGACCACATACTCGGATTCTTCCGCATATGGGAGGTCCCCCGCACGATGAAGAGCGCTATACTCGGCTACTTCAACCCTTCGAAGCCCTACACCGAGCAGGAGATAGCCTCGTTCGGATTCGAGTTTGACGCTGAGCGACACACATCAAACAAGGATAACCCCAAAGATGTACTCTTCGTTCGTTATCCCTATGCCGAGGGCTATACGCCTCGCATCGAGGGCTACAAGACCAAGATGTATGCCGCGCTTGATGAGTCTCAACAGCAAGCCTATATGCGCCTGCACGAGGATTTCTATTATCACCGCCATAACGACTTCTGGCGCGAGAACGCTATGCGCCGCCTACCGGCCCTGATGCAGGCCACCGATATGCTCACCTGTGGTGAGGATTTGGGAATGATTCCTGCCTGCGTGCCCGATGTGATGGCTTCGGAGAGTATTCTAGCGCTCGAGATTGAGCGTATGCCCAAACAGATGGGCGTAGCCTTTGGCGACACACGCCGCTACCCATACCTATCGGTAGCTGCTACCTCGACACACGATATGTCAACTATCCGCGGCTGGTGGCAGGAGGATGAGGCTCTTACGCAACTCTATTGGCAGGATGTGTTACACAACTCAGGCTCAGCCCCCGCAGAGTGCTCGGGTGCAACGGCTCACCGCATCATCGAGCGAGAGATGTTGTCGAACTCGATGCTTGCCATTCTGCCATTGCAGGATTGGCTCGCTATTGACGAGACGCTACGCTTTGCCGACGCCAATGCCGAGCGTATAAACATACCTGCCGACCCCAACCACTATTGGCGTTGGCGTATGCATCTCTCGCTCGAGCAGTTACTCGCCGAGGAGGAGTTTAACACCTGCGTACAAGAGTTGGTTGCATTACGATAAAGAGATTTCCCTAAACAAAAGACCTTGTATAAAAAAACTGCCCAGCCGTAAGGCCAGGCAGTTTTTATTTTAGAGCCTTGAAAGGCATCTTGGAGTTTATTCTACAACTCCTTCACGCGGATATTGCGATACTTGATACCCTCGCCGTGACCGCACAAACCGATGTGGCCCTTCTTGTTAAAGAGGCCGGGGTGGTTGAGCTTATCAACGGTGTAGGGGTTCTTGTCGCTACCATCGGGAGCCACATTGTGCCCCTTGGTTGCGGTGCGGATGTTACCATCGACGATAACCTGACCATCAACCGTTACGGTGATGCGGTCGCCCTTTACGCGAATCTCCTCCTGGTGCCACTCGCCAAGTGCGCCCCACTTGATGCGCTTTGCGGGGATGATACCGTATACCGAGCCGTGTACCTGATACTCGCGCAGGTTCTTGTAGATGGGTGAGTCGTGGTGCAACACCTGAATCTCCATACCGTGATATGCAGCATCTACGCCCATAGGGGTGCGGATACCGATACCATTGTTCACGCCGTCGCGGTCGAAGCAGAACTCAAAGCGCAGAACGAAGTCGGCATACTCCTTCTTGGTGTAAAGATTACCTGTTGTGCCATAAGCGGCGGTAACATACATATAACCATCCATAGGCTGGTAAGCCTCCAGGTTACCTGTCCACGCGTCCATATTCTGGCCGTCGAACAAAAGCTCGAAGCCCTCCTTGCGCTCCTCATCAGAGAGGGGAGTGAGTATTGAATATGATTCGCGCTCCTTGTTGGCGTTGATGAAGTTCTCGATATCCTTGCGCTTGTAAACAGCGTCGCCATCGTTTACAGTTGCGGCAACCTTCTCCAAGAGCTCCTTCACCTCTACCGAGTAGAACTCGGGGTGTTTGGTTGCAATCTCAAGTACGGTGTTAGCCGATGCCTGTGCTGTCGCCTCGTCGTCCATATACTCGGCTGCGAGCATCATAGCCTGATATACCTGTGTGGGTGAAAGGCTTTTCAATGCGGCGTTCTTGTTTGCTACCGAGGGGTTGGTCTCCAACGCCTTGCGGTAGAGCATATACTTCTGGTCGTTGTTACGCTCCGATGCGCTTACAAGTGCGATGTAGCGTGCAATAGCCTTATCCTTGAGAGCGGGAGTGGTGGTAGCCACCTCGTACATAGTCTCAATCATTGAGTCGTCGCTAATTAGGCACAAACTCTCAAATGCTACGCCATCGACATTGCCAGCCTTGAAGCCCTCAACGATGGGAGCGATAGCCTCCTTTGCGCCTGTGGCTGCGAGGATGGGGTAGTAGAGGTGCTTCTTCGCACCAGCCTTGGCCATACGAGCCTCGACCATCTTAACCTGCTCGGCGGGAGCCTTCTCCTGAATAGCCTTTGTGATGGCGGGAGCCATATCCTTACCCTGCTCGAGGAGGTTGCACAATGCCGCGAAGTTAGCCTCGGTAGCGTTGGTTGTAAGGGCGGGAATAGCGCTGTCGTCGCCACCATTGTCAACCCATACCAATACCTTCGATGCTGAAGCGGTGATGCGGCGCTTAGCCAATACCTGCTTTGCAATAGCACGAGCCGAAGCATTTGTATCCATTACGCGAACAAACTCGTCGTTAATCGAACCGTTGAACGAGAGCAAGCCATCAACCAAAGCCTTGTTTACTGCCTCGCTGTTCTCCTTCTGCATACGAGCGGTGAGGGCCTTCAACGCTACATCGCCACCAATCTTCGATGCGGCGGCGATAGCCGTAACGGCAACATCGTCGTTTGTGCAAGCTACATAGGGAGCGATGGCTGAAATCTGCTTCTCGGCGTGGTTAGCACCGAGCCAGCTCAGGATGTCGATACGAGCCTCTACGCTTGCCTTGGGCAGCGCAGCTGCGATAGCGGCATAGGTTGCATCGTCGGCAAACTGCTCGGCAACACGCATTGCGCCGTAGCGGTAGTCGCGACAATCCTCCTTCAGAGCCTTCACTACAAGGGGAGTTATGTCGGCGCCCTTGATCTGAGCTAACAAATCAAGACCTGCGATGCGCACATTGGGCTTCTCGACCTTGAGCAGCTGCTTAGCAGCCTTCTCCACGGCCTTCTCGTCGTGCTTGAGAAGGTGGCCATTCAACAGGCGGATATATGCGCCATAGGCATTTGTAGAGTCAAATGTGTAACCAGCCTCCTTGGCAGCAGCGGCCAAAACCTTAGCCGAAGGCTCGCCACCCCAAGCACCCAGGGCGGTGTAAATCTGAGTCTTAAGCTCGGGAGTAGCACCATTCAACCACTCGATGAGGATGGGCTCGCCGTCGTGGAAGTGGCTCTTATAAGATGCAATCTGTGCGAGCAACACCTTGCTAATACCGTTCTCGGCCTGCTCAGCCATAAGGTGCTCCACAGCGTGGTCGGTGCCCTTAACTGAAGCCAAAGCACGAGCGGCAAAGTTTGCCATATAGTCATCCTTGAGGTACTCAGCAAAGAAGTGAGCATCGTCGCCCGTAGCACAAATCTGCAGGGCGGTCATAAGGAATGCCTTGTTGGGGTTGTTGGTAGTCTTCTTGATGGCAGCCTTCAAACCAGAGCGAACACCCTCGCGGTGAGCGGCACCCTCCTTGGTAACGAACGATGCAACACCATTCACGGCATACTCAACGGGTGAGTTGTTCACACCCTCGGCCATAGGCTCCAACATCATCGAGAGCATCTCGATACCCTCGGCGCCCGTAGCGGCCAACTCGGCCATCACCTGATTGTATACGGCAGGAGTCTGAGCGGGCATCTGCGCCAATGCATCCGATACGATAGTCGATGTGGCGCGGTTGCGGTTGTCCTGCGCGTTCACAGCCACGAATGGCATAACGAGCAGGGCGAGAATTATAAGAAATCTTTTCATTGTAGTCATCATTAATGGGTTAGGTTAAAATGTCCAGGGAGCACGCATAGGCTGGTCGATCAGCGCGTTGGCTGCATCGTCGCCAATGAACTGCAACTTCACGGGGTCGAACTCCAGTGTGCGGTTAAGACGCAATGCGCAGAGACCCATATTCACGATTGTAGCCGAACGGAAACCGTTAATCTCATTCAAGGCAAATTTCTCGCGGTTGTGGATACACTTGATGAAGTCGGTGTTCTGAGGCTCGGGATCGGGCAACTCCGAGAGCAAATCCATAATGTTGTGTGCGGGCTGACCGTTGAGCTCTACGCGGAATCCCTGATAAATCTTACCCTTGGGACCCTCGATGTAGGGAGCTGTGGGGTCGCCGTGCTCCTCACCCTGCAGGATGATCTGGCAACCGTCGTCATAGGTGTAAACAATCTTACGCCAAGTACCGATTGCATCCCAGTGCTGCTCGGGAGCATCTACCTCCACCTTGATGGGCGATGTGTTGTCCTTGCCCAAGATGTACTGTACGGGGTCGATGTAGTGCTGGCCCATATCGCCCAGACCACCACCATCGTAGTCCCAGTAACCACGGAAGGTCTGGTGAGTACGGTGCTCGTTGTAGGGCTTGTAGGGTGCGGGACCCAACCACAAATCGTAGTCGAGATTCTTGGGAACGGGCTGCTCGATGAGGTTCTCCTTGCCTACCCAGAAGAATTTCCAGTTAAAACCGGTGTAGCCCGAGATGGTAACCTTCAAAGGCCAACCCAAAAGACCGCTGTCAACGAGCTTCTTTAGGGGCTGAACGGTAGTACCCAAGCCGTAGAATGTATCCTTGAAACGGAACCAGGTGTTCAAACGGAAGATACGGCCATTCTGGCGTACTGCCTCCATTACTCGCTTACCCTCGCCGATGGTACGTGTCATAGGCTTCTCGCACCAGATGTCCTTGCCAGCCTTAGCAGCCTCAACGGCCATCAAACCGTGCCAGTGGGGAGGAGTTGCGATGTGAACGACATCGACATTGGGGTCGTTGATCAAATCGCGATAGAGGTGATAACCCTTAACGGTCTCATTAAGGCGCTCCTTTGACAAGCGTACACCCTTCTCCAGGTGCAGATCGTCAACATCGCAAACTGCTACCAAACGGCACTTTTCGTCGCTTGAGAAGTGGTTCTCGCTGAAACCGATACCACCCATACCGATGATACCTTTGGTCAATTGATCATTGGGGGCAATGTGACCCGGACCTCCGAGTACGCGGCGCGGAACGATGGTCAGCGCTGCCAAACCACCCAGAGATTTTAGAAATTCTTTTCTGTTGATTGCCATAATATGTTATTTTTAACGTGTTTTGTCCATTTCGGGAAATTCCCTTTCGAGGAGTATATTCGTTGTAAAGTTACGCTTTTAATTTCGAACCTCAAAATTTTATACTTTGTATAATTGCAATTTTCACTATTTCTGTACTATTTTGCGCTGGAGTGTAACTGATGAGCGCAGAGAATTATGTTTTTCGGGAAAAAGTCATTATCTTTGTTATGGTGGCATAAAAGTAACAACCTTAAAAATACTATAATGAAAGATCTATTTTGTGTAAAGGATAGAGTCATCGTCATCACCGGCGCTACAGGCGTGCTTGGTGCATCAATGGTAGAGCATTTTGCCGAAGAGGGTGCCCGAGTGGTTATCCTCGGCCGTAATCGTGAGGTGGGCTCACGCCTTGAGAGTGAGGCCAAGGCTAAGGGCGGTGATGCGCTCTTCTTGGAGTGCAATGTGCTTGATAAGGCGTCGCTGGAGAGCTGCTACGACGCGATTATGGAGGCATATGGCCGCATCGATGTGCTTATCAATGGCGCAGGAGGTAATCAGGCGGGAGCAACCGTTCCGCCCGATAAGACTATCTTCGATCTTGATATCGATGCTGTAAAGCAGGTCGTGGAACTTAACCTCTTTGGTACTATTCTGCCAACGATGGTATTCGTTAAGGCTATGGTGGCTCAGGGTGGTGGCTCGATTATCAATGTCGCCTCGGAGGCGGCTCTGCGTCCCCTTACTCGCGTGGCGGGCTATGGCGCAGCAAAGGCGGCTGTTATAAATTGGACAAAATATATGTGTGGCGAGTTGGCCATAAAGTTTGGCGAGGGATTTCGTGTAAATGCCATTGCACCCGGCTTCCTCTTGACCAATCAGAATCGCGATCTCTTGACTAATCCCGATGGCTCACTCACCCCGCGTGCCGAAACCATCATTGCCCATACTCCGTTCAAGCGCTTTGGTGAGCCCGAGGAGTTGCTCGGCACATTGCAGTGGCTGGCATCCGACGCCTCGAAGTTCGTTACAGGTACGCTGACCGTTGTGGATGGTGGCTTTGACGCATTCTCAATCTAATAAAACCCACCTAAAAAGGTGATTTTTGCGTTACGCTCCTTCTCGAATCCTCACATACGCTTAGTATGCTACGTATTCTCGAAGTTCGCAAGCCTAAAAATCCCTATTTTTATGTGAGTTTTAGGAATGTTATGGCAAAGGACTTTTGCATTTTGAATTATGAATTTTGAATTATGATACTATGTACCCAATCGTGGCGTTGGTACGGGCCTAATGATCCCGTCACGCTGAGCAATATCCGTCAGGCGGGAGCGACCGATATCGTTCACGCCCTGCACCACATACCCAATGGCGAGGTGTGGCCCGTTGAGGAGATTCGTGCACGCCAACAGATGATAGCCGATGCAGGTCTTTGCTGGAGTGTTGTGGAGAGTGTTCCCGTACACGAACATATCAAGACACAGACAGGCGATTTTCAGCAGTATATCGACAACTACAAGCAGTCGATTCGTAACCTTGCTGTTTGTGGCATACACTGCATAACCTATAACTTTATGCCCGTATTGGATTGGACTCGCACCGATTTGGCCTACGAGGTAGAGGATGGCTCGCGTGCCCTGCGCTTCGAGCGAGCAGCCTTTATGGCTTTCGACCTCTACATCTTGCGTCGCCCAGCGGCCGAGAACGAGTATTCGGCCGATGAGAAGGCTGTGGCGAAGGCTCGCTTCGATGCGATGTCGGACGAGGAGCGTGAACGCCTCACTCGCAATATGATTGCGGGTCTGCCAGGCTCGGAGGAGAGTTTTACCGTCGAGCAGTTCCAGCAGGCGCTCGACCGCTATGCCAAGATCGATGCCGAGCAGTTGCGAAATAATCTGATTTACTTCCTCCGTGAGGTCAGCCCTGTGGCCGATGAGTGTGGCTCGCAGATGGTCATCCACCCCGATGATCCTCCATATCCTATTCTTGGCTTGCCTCGCATTTTGTCTACGGCCGATGATTTCCGCTCTCTTATCGAAGCGGTGCCCAATCCATCGAATGGCTTATGCCTATGCACGGGCTCGTTTGGCGTGAGGGGCGACAACGACCTGCCCGCAATGATGCGCGAGTTTGGCGAGAGAGTAGGCTTTGTGCATTTGCGCTCTACGCGACGCGACGCAGATGGTAATTTCCAGGAGGATAACCACTTGGAGGGCGATGTGCCTATGTATGAGGTGATGCGCGCCCTGCTCGAAATACAGCAGAAGTATGGCCGCAGTATACCTATGCGTCCCGACCACGGCCATCAGATGTGCGACGACCTGGAGCGCAAGTCAAATCCTGGTTATTCGTGCTACGGTCGTATGCGAGGCCTGGCCGAGTTGCGAGGCTTGGAAATGGGAATTGCCTATTCGCTATTCAAATAGTATATATACCACAAAAAAAAGGGGATGATACCATAGCATTTGGCGTCATCCCCTTTTTGTTACCAGAGCACTCTTATCGTCGTACTACCTCGTGGCCGAATGGTAGCAGAGCATAGAGCATTAGTTTGAAGTGTTGCAGACCGAATGGTATGCCGATGATTGTGCAACAGAAAATCACGCCTAACGAGAGGTGTGCAAGAGCAACCTCGAGACCACCGAAGATAATCCACAGCACATTCATAATGATTTGCAGACACCCTGTAGCATTACTTTTGGGTTGCACATCACCTCCGAACGGCCATAGAGCAAACAATCCAAGGCGCATAATCTGCACACCGAACGGAATACCGACAATGGTTAGGCATAGCACCAGACCGCCCAAAAGGTAGCCAAGCGATATGAGTACACCACCAAATACTACCCAGATTATGTTTCCAATAAAGTTCATATCGGCTCTGTTTTTAATTTAGAATCAGTTTATGCTCCCTATCCGATAAGGAATTCGAATAGGGTGGGGTTGGTGTTCAGGTATTGATAGTCGATGCTATTGGCCTGCATACGCTCGGTAAGAGAGGCAAAATCGTCGGGATTTTGCAGCTCGATACCGATAAGCACAGGACCCTTCTCGCGGTTCGTCTTCTTCTTATACTCGAAGTAGGTAATATCGTCGCTCGGGCCAAGCACATTGGTTACAAAGTTCTGCAACGCACCAGCACGCTGGGGGAAGCGCACCACGAAGTAGTGCTTTAGTCCCTCGTACAATAGCGAGCGCTCCTTAATATCCTCCATACGCACGATGTCGTTGTTGCTACCACTCACCACGCACACCACATTCTTACCCTTGATCTGCTCGCGGTAGTAATCCAACGCACTTATGCTGAGTGCACCAGCAGGCTCAACTACGATGGCATCGCAGTTATATAGTTCGAGGATGGTCGTGCAGACCTTGCCCTCGGGAACGACTACGATGTCGTCCAACACCTCGCGGCATATGTCGAATGTAAGTTCGCCTACGCGCTGCACAGCGGCACCATCTACAAACTTCTCGATGTGGTCGAGTGTTGTTACCTCGCCACGCTCGAACGAGAGTTTCATACCTGCCGCACCAGCCGGCTCAACACCGATAATCTTTGTCTGGGGCGACATCTGGCGTATAACACTACCTACGCCCGACGCCAAACCTCCGCCACCGATAGGCACGAAGATGTAGTCAATAGCTGCGCGGCTCTGCTGCAAAACCTCAAGGCCGACGGTGCCCTGACCCTCGATGATCTTCTCGTCGTTGAAGGGTGGAATGAAGGTCTTCCCTTCGTTCTCACACGCCTGCATTGCGGCAGCATTGGCCTGGTCGAATGTATCACCCGCAAGTACCACCTCGACAAACTCGCCACCAAACATCTTCACCTGATTGATCTTCTGCTTGGGGGTTGTAACGGGCATAAATATCTTGCCCTTTATACCGAGCTTGTTGCACGAGAAGGCTACGCCCTGTGCGTGGTTGCCCGCGCTGGCACATACGATACCGCTCTTTGTCTGCTCATCAGAGAGCGAACGAATCTTGTTGTAAGCACCGCGAATCTTGTACGAACGCACCACCTGCAGATCCTCGCGCTTGAGCATCACCTCGGCTCCAAAGCGCTCCGATAGGGTGCGGTTGTGAATCATAGGCGTAGACGAGAGGATCTCGCCGAGAGTATGCTCGGCGGTCATTATATCGTTCAGCGCTGGAAAGTATTTTTTCTTGTCGCTCATTGTCCTGTGTATTAGATGTTGGCTGCAATGAAATCGCCCACCTCGGTGGTGGTGCTTGGCTTAACGCCTGCGGGGGCAATATCCTCGGTTACGATGTTCTGCTCGATAGAGAGATCTACGGCACGACGAATAGCGGCACCAGCCTCCATATCCGAGAATGCGTACTCGAACATCATAGCGGCCGAGAGAATGGTTGCTATGGGGTTGGCAATGTTCTTGCCTGCCGCCTGAGGGTATGAGCCGTGGATAGGCTCGAAGAGCGATGTGCCCGTGCCGATTGATGCCGAGGGTAGCAGACCCAATGAGCCTGTGATTACGCTGGCCTCGTCGGTGAGAATGTCGCCGAACATATTCTCCGTAACAACCACATCGAAGTGGCGGGGCTGCTGGATAATCTTCATTGCTGCATTATCTACGAACATATACTCTACCTCTACTGCAGGGTAATCCTTCTCCATCGACTTGGCTGTCTCGCGCCACAGACGCGATGTAGCCAATACATTGGCTTTGTCCACTACGGTGAGCTTACCGCGACGCTTGGCGGCATACTCAAATCCCAGACGGCATATACGCTCAATCTCGGCACGAGTATAGACACAAGTGTCGTAGGCCGTCTGCCCATCCTCCGAGCGACCCTGCGGGCGACCAAAGTAGAGTCCTCCCGTCAGCTCGCGGATGCAGATGAAGTCGGCACCCTCGACCAAGTCGTGGCGCAGGGGTGAACGATGCAACAGCGAGGCAAAGGTGTTCACGGGGCGCAGGTTGGCATACAAGCCCAACTTCTTGCGCATCGCCAGCAGACCCTGCTCGGGGCGTACCTTAGCCTCGGGGTTGTTGTCGAAGCGGGGATCGCCAATAGCACCGAACAGAACGGCGTCGGCAGCCATACACACCTCGTGAGTAGCCTCGGGGTAGGGATCACCAACGGCATCGATAGCCGCGGCACCTACGATGGCGTGAGTGTAGTTGATTTTATAGTCGAATTTAGCGGCTACGGCATCAACAGCCTTTACGGCCTCAGCCACAATCTCGGGACCGATACCATCGCCCGGGAGTACCGCGATATTAATCTCTTTCATAAGCTAATCTATTTATTCTGCTCAAAGGCCTCAATCTCGGAGCGAATGCTCACCAGAAAATCTACATCGTCGTAACCATTTGCAAGACACTCCTTCTTGTAGGGGGCAATCTCGAACGACTCCTTGAAGTCTGAGCCCACCAACTCGATGGTCTGCGCCTGAAGGTCAATCTTCAGCTCTGCCGAGGGATCTGCCTCCACAGCTTTGAATATAGCCGCAAGCATCTCATCGCTGATGGTTACGGGCAGCAGGCCGTTGTTGAGTGCATTGTTGCGGAAGATATCGGCAAAGAAGCTCGATACCACTGCACGGAAACCAGCACCCTCGATAGCCCACGCTGCGTGCTCACGACTCGAGCCACAACCGAAGTTTTTGCCCGCCACGAGTATCTGACCACGGTAGATGTGTGAGTTCATCACAAAGTCAGCCTTGGGGTTGCCCTCCTTGTCGAAGCGCCAGTCGCGGAAAAGATTTTCGCCAAAACCCTCGCGTGTTGTGGCCTTCAGAAAGCGGGCGGGGATAATCTGGTCGGTGTCGATGTTTTCGATAGGCAGGGGCACCACTGTCGAGCAGAGTGTAGTGAATTTATTCCTCATAACTATATTGCTATCAGTGTGTTCTACATCAGTTTGCGGGGATCGGTAATAACTCCTGTAACAGCTGCCGCAGCCGCTACCAGCGGGCCAGCCAACAGCGTGCGCGACTCGGGACCTTGACGACCCTCGAAGTTGCGGTTCGATGTGGCTACGCAATACTTGCCTGCGGGAATCTTATCCTCGTTCATAGCAAGGCAAGCCGAACATCCAGGCTGGCGAAGCTCGAAGCCTGCCTCGTAGAGAATATCACGAAGGCCCTCCTCGATAGCCAGGCGCTCAACCTCCTTACTGCCCGGCACGATCCACGCCGTTACGCCATCGGCCTTGCGTTTGCCCTTCACGAAGTGAGCAAAGGCACGCAGGTCCTCGATGCGACCATTGGTGCAACTGCCGACAAATACGTAGTCGATAGCCTTGCCCTCCATCTTCTCGCCCTCGCCAAAGCCCATATAACCGAGCGCCTTAGAGTATGAAGCCTTCGATGCCTCGTCCATTGCATCCGATGTAGGGATAGTACCATTGATGGCGATACCCATACCAGGGTTTGTACCATAGGTAATCATAGGCTCGATGTCGGCGGCGTCGAATGTAACCTCCTTGTCAAATACTGCATCCTCGTCAGAACAGAGCTTGCTCCAACGCTCCACAGCCGCATCCCACTCCTCGCCCTGAGGTGCGAACTCGCGACCCTTGAGGTAGTCGAATGTAGTCTGGTCGGGGGCAATCATACCGCCACGAGCACCCATCTCGATACTCATATTACAGATGGTCATACGAGCCTCCATCGAGAGTGAACGGATGGCCGAGCCAGCGAACTCCACAAAGTGGCCTGTGCCGCCACCCGTGCCGAGCTTCGAAATGATGTAGAGGATAATATCCTTAGAGCAAACACCCTTCTTAAGCTCGCCCTCCACATTGATACGCATACTCTTGGGTTTCGACTGCAAAATGCACTGCGATGCGAGAGCCATCTCCACCTCACTTGTGCCGATACCAAACGCAACGCAACCCAACGCACCGTGTGTAGAGGTGTGGCTGTCGCCACATACGATGGTCATACCTGGCTGTGTGAGGCCCGTTTGCGGACCTATGACGTGGATAATGCCATTGTGCTCCTCGCCGATGGGGAAGATTGTGATACCGTTCTCAGCGCAGTTCTTCACCAGCGTTGCCACCTGCTCGGCCGACTGTGGCTCTGCGATGGGCAGGTGCTGATTGGTGGTGGGAATGTTGTGGTCGGGGCTTGCCGTAACCTGCTGGGGACGGAACACCTCGATACCACGACGGCGCAAGCCCGCAAATGCCTGCGGACTTGTAACCTCGTGAATATATTGACGGTCGATATAGAGAACACACGAGCCACCGTCAATCACGCGAACGGTGTGTGCATCCCAAATCTTATCGAAAAGTGTATTCATTCGTTTATGCTATTTTTGAAATTGCATCGATGAACGACTCTACCGATGCCGTTACGATGTCGGTATTGGCACCAAAACCGTGATACATCTTGCCCTTGTGCGAGATTGACATATGAACCTTACCCAAGTCGTCGCTACCACGAGTAATTGCCTGAATAAGAAACTCCTCGATGTGCACACGGCGCTTGGTGATGTTCTTCACCGCAGTAATAGCGGCATCGACGGGACCATTACCACAAGCTGTCTCGGTGAAGGTGTCGCCGTCGAAGCTTATCTGAACGGTGGCTGTGGGGATTGTTGACTTACCGCAGACAATCTGCAAGCCAGTGAGCTGGATGTTCATACGACGACGCGATGCGGCTGTGCCAATGAGCACCTCCAGGTCGCGTGTTGTGATCATCTTCTTCTTATCGGCCAACTCAAGGAAACGCTGGTAGATATCGTCCAACTCCTCACCCTCGGGCGTGTAGCCAATCTCGGCGAGGTGGTGCTTCAGTGCAGCACGACCACTGCGGGCTGTGAGCACGATGCTCGACTGGTCGACGCCAACATCCTCGGGGTCGATAATCTCGTATGTCTCGCGGCTCTTCAATACGCCATCCTGATGGATGCCCGATGAGTGCGCAAAGGCGTTGCGGCCCACGATGGCCTTGTTGGCCTGCACGGGCATACGCATCAAGTTCGAGACGAGCTTGCTGGTGGTGATAATCTGCTTTGAGTCAATACCTACCTCGAAGTCGAGGTTCGAGTGGCACTTGATGGCCATAACAACCTCCTCCATAGCGGTGTTACCTGCTCTTTCACCAAGACCGTTGATTGTTACCTCCACCTGACGCGCTCCGTTCTGCACACCTGCCAGGGTGTTGGCCGTAGCCATACCAAGGTCGTTGTGGCAGTGGGTCGAGATAATTGCTTTATCGATATTGGGAACATTGTTCCTGAGGTAAGCGATCTTGGCACCATACTCGCTCGGCAGACAGTAACCTGTAGTGTCGGGAATGTTCACCACGGTAGCACCTGCGGCAATAACGGCCTCCACTACGCGAGCCAAGAACTCCTCGTCGGTACGACCTGCATCCTCGGCATAGAACTCCACATCCTCGACAAAGCGGCGTGCATACTTCACAGCCTCGACAGCCTGCTCAAGCACCGTGTCGGGAGTCATACGCAGCTTCTCGTAGATGTGATATGTAGATGTGCCGATACCTGTGTGAATACGGCCTCGCTTGGCAAACTCCAACGACTGGGCTGCCACATCGATATCCTTCTTCACGGCACGCGTAAGGGCGCAGATGGTGGGGTTGGTTACAGCCTTCGAGATCTCTACAACGGAGTTGAAGTCGCCCGGACTTGAGATGGGGAAACCGGCCTCGATAATATCGACGCCCAACTTCTCCAGCTGGCGAGCCACCTCGATCTTCTCGATTGTATTGAGCTGACAACCCGGCACCTGCTCGGCATCACGCAGAGTGGTATCGAATATATATACTTTTTCGCTCATACTCTATTTTAGGGTATAAATCGGCAGCGAGCACTGCGGCCCGCTACCGAATAAGTTTTTACAAATTGAATTAGTTGTTCTCGGGACGGAGCTTGCGAACAACGGCACCTGCCTGCCACATCTCTGTCTCGCGCATCTCCTTGAGCTCTGCCTCCAACTTCTGACGATAGTCGGGCTGTGAGTTGGTGTCGATACTGCGCTGAGCCTCGTTACCGCAAGCAACCTCGCTGTAGAGCTCCTCGAATACGGGCATAGTAGCATCGCGGAACTTCTTCCACCAATCAAGTGCACCACGCTGTGCTGTAGTAGAGCAGTTGGCATACATCCAATCCATACCGTTCTCGGCGATAAGGGGCATAAGGCTCTGTGAGAGCTCCTCTACGGTCTCGTTGAATGCCTCAGAGGGAGTGTGGCCATTCTGACGAAGAACCTCGTACTGTGCAGCGAAGATACCCTGGATAGCACCCATCAAAGTACCACGCTCACCAGTAAGGTCAGAGTAAACCTCACGCTTGAAAGTAGTCTCGAACAAGTAACCTGAACCAACACCGATACCGAGTGCGATTACACGGTCCCAAGCCTTGCCTGTAGCATCCTGGAAGATAGCGTAGCTTGAGTTCAAGCCACGACCCTGCAAGAACATACGACGAAGTGATGTGCCTGAACCCTTGGGAGCAACCAAGATTACATCAACATCGGCGGGAGGAACGATACCTGTGCGCTCCTTGTAGGTGATACCAAAGCCGTGTGAGAAGTAGAGAGCCTTGCCAGGTGTGAGGTGGGGCTTGATTGTGGGCCATACTGAGATCTGACCTGCGTCAGAGAGCAAGTACTCGATGATGGTTGCCTTCTGGCAAGCCTCCTCGATCTCGAACAGAGTCTCGCCCGGTACCCAGCCGTCCTCAACAGCCTTGTCCCAGCTCTTTGAGCCCTTACGCTGACCAACGATTACATTGAAACCGTTGTCGCGCAAGTTGAGCGACTGACCAGGACCCTGAACACCGTAGCCGATAACGGCGATAGTCTCATCCTTCAATGTCTCCAAAGCCTTTGCCAAGGGATACTCTTCACGTGTTACGACGTTCTCCTCAACGCCACCAAAAATCATCTTTGCCATAGTTGTAAATTTTTATAGTTATTAATTTTGAAATTGCTATTTATTTTATTCCAGTTCTTTCTGGCGCTTATTTACATAGTCAAGATACTCGTCCAACAATTCGCGGCGCGACTTGATAATCGCCACAGGTCCCGAACATACAAACTGGTAGAGTCCGTAGGGCAAGAGCATCTGGTACAGCTCCTGAATCTCTGCCTTGTGGCCTGTCTTCTCGAGTACGATAAAGTCGTCGTGAATATCCAGAATGCGTACATTGTGTCGGCGCACCAGATCCTCGACATTACGGCCACGCTGCACCTTGTAGAGTGCTACCTGCTGCAGCACCACCTCCGAGGGTGAGTAGCAAAATACCTTCAGTACGTCGATTTTCTTTTCAATCTGCTTTACCAGATTGGCCACCTTCTCCTCGTCGTTCTTAACGATGATAGTGTATTTGTGTACACCTTCGACGGCCGACTCCGATGCGGTGAGCGACTCGATATTGACATTACGATGGGTGAAGACCGTTGTAATCTGGCTCAACAAACCCACCTTGTTTTCCGAAAATACGGTTATGATAAACTCTTTCTCCATTCTCTCTTAGGCTTAATGCTTACTCCAATCTGATTTTATCGACGGGCTGGCCTGCCGGCACCATTGGGAATACATTCTCCTCACGCTGTACGCGTACATCGAGCAGGAATGCACCCTCGGTCTCTCGCATCTGTGCAATGGCTTCGTCCAACTCTTCGTGGCGTTCAACGCAACGATAGGGGATGCGGTTGGCCTTGGCCAAAAGCTCGAAGTCGGGATTAACCAACTCGGTGAACGAGTAGCGCTTGTTGTAGAAGAGCTCCTGCCACTGGCGTACCATACCAAGGAACCCGTTGTTCATAAGCACAATCTTCACTCCTACCTGCGATTGGTATATCGTACCCAACTCTTGCGAAGTCATCTGCAGACCACCGTCGCCAACGAACAGGCATACATCTCGCTCGGGTGCGCCAATCTTTGCTCCAATGGCGGCAGGTAGACCGAAGCCCATAGTACCCAGACCACCAGAGGTAATGATACTGCGCGTGCGCTTGAAGCGGAAGTAACGCGATGCGAACATCTGCTGCTGACCTACATCGGTAACAAGAATTGCATCGTTGAACTGTTGCGATACAGCATCTACCACCTCGCCCATTCTTAGGTGTGGTCCGCGACGCTCGATGGCGGGTTCGATAATATCCTCGCGCTCGATGTTGTAGCATACGCGGAACTCATCCAGCCAAGCCGAGTGATCGGTCTTTGTTATCTTCTCGGTGAGCAGGGGCAGGGTACGCTTAACATCTCCCATCACTGCCACGTCGGCATATACTAGCTTGTTTACCTCGGCGGGGTCGATCTCCATATGGATAATTTTGGCGTTGATACCAAACTTCGATGGATCGCCCGTTACACGATCGTCGAAACGCATACCAATGGCGATAAGTAGGTCGCAGTCGCGATTCTTGATGTTGGGGGCATAGTTGCCGTGCATACCGAGCATACCTACATACTGCGGATGGTCGGTGGGCAGAGCCGACAGACCGAGCAGCGTAGAGGCCGCGGGAATGCCGCTCTTCTCGAGGAACTCCTTAAGCTCCTGCTCGGCACCTCCCAAGATAACACCCTGTCCAATCAGCGCCATAGGCTTACGCGAGAGGTTTATAAGGCGAGCTGCCTCCAATATCTGGTCGTTGTCAATATCGTGGTGGGGGATATAACTACGGATAAACTTCATAGGCTTGTAGTCGAAATTCATCAAGCCGTTCTGTGCATCCTTCGTAATATCGATCACTACGGGGCCTGGGCGGCCACTCGAAGCGATGTAGAATGCGCGCGCAATGGCCTCAGGAATATCCTCGGCACGCTTCACCTGGCAGTTCCACTTGGTAACCGAGTTGGTGATCTCGATGAAGTTAATCTCCTGAAAAGCGTCGGTTCCCAGCGTTGTCGATGCCACCTGACCGCTGATGAGCACAATAGGTGTAGAGTCGAGCATAGCATCGGCCAAGCCCGTTACGGTGTTGGTAGCACCAGGCCCCGATGTTACTATGCAGACACCTGTCTTGCCCGTTGCGCGGGCATAACCCTGTGCGGCGTGCAGGGCGCACTGCTCGTGGCGAACGAGGATGTGGTTGATTTGGTCGCGATAGTCGTAGAGCGCATCATATACGGGGATGATAGCACCACCTGGATAACCAAATATGGTCTCGACGCCCTCGGCCAGAAACGAACGGATGACAGCCTCAGAGCCTGAGATGCGTGGTAAGTCCTTCTTGGGTTGCGGGGTTGTAGTATCTGAAAAACCTGAAAAAGCCATAGTTGTTTGGGTTGTGTTATGTGGTTACTCCTCGGGTACGATTCTTACAGCACCCTGGTCGGCTGACGACACCAAGAGAGAATATGCTCTGAGCGACTGAGGTACTACGCGGTCGCGGTTTACGGGTTTGCGGACGCTCCACGCTGCCATACGCTCGGCCAGCTCCTCATCCGAGATGCGGAGGTTGATTGAGCGGGCAGTGATGTCGATGTCAATCATATCGCCGTCGCGGATAATGCCAATCTCACCACCCGATGCTGCCTCGGGCGAAACGTGGCCAATCGAGAGACCCGATGTGCCACCCGAGAAGCGGCCATCGGTAATCAAGGCGCATGCCTTGTCCAAGTGCTTTGACTTGAGGTAAGAGGTGGGGTAGAGCATCTCCTGCATACCAGGACCACCCTTGGGACCCTCGTAGCGGATAACGACAACATCGCCTGCCTCTACCGAACCATCCAAAATGCCATTCATAGCCTGCTCCTGCGACTCGAATACCTTCGCCTTGCCGCTGAACTGCATCAACTCCTGCGCTACACCGGCGGTTTTCACGATGCAACCCTTGCGGGCGATGTTACCTGTGAGTACGGCCAAACCTCCGTCGCGGAAGTAGGCGTGGTCGAGGTCGCGGATGCAACCCTCTGAGTGGTCGGCGTCCATCTCCTTGTAATAGACGGCCTGCGAACCCATCTCACGACTATAACGGTTGGCGGGTGCGCTAAGGTATATCTTGCGTGCATCGTCAGAGAAGTTCGCCGAGCCGTAGTAGTACTCGTTGAGAGCCTCATTAAGCGATGGATAGTCTACGCGCTTTGCTGTAGTGTCAAGCAGACCTTGCTTGGCCAGCTCGCCCAGAATGCCCATAATACCACCAGCGCGGTTTACATCCTGCACGTGGTAGTGTCCGTTGGGAGCCACCTTGCACAGTACGGGAATCTTGCGTGAAAGACGGTCGATGTCGGCCATAGTGAAATCTACACCAGCCTCGTGAGCGATGGCTAACAGATGCAGAACGGTATTTGTCGAGCCGCCCATAGCAATATCAAGCGACATTGCATTCTCAAAAGCGGACTTTGTAGCGATAGAACGAGGAAGAACCGACTCGTCGCCTTCGAAGTAGTAGCGCTTGGCGTTCTCGACAATGAGTTTTGCAGCCTTTGCAAAGAGAGCCTTGCGATTTTCGTGCGTTGCGACGATTGTTCCATTGCCAGGCAGAGCCAAACCGATAGCCTCGTTGAGGCAGTTCATCGAATTGGCCGTGAACATACCCGAGCAAGAACCACAGCCAGGACAAGCGCAAGCCTCAATCTCGGCCGCATCCTCGTCGGTACACTTCTCATCGGCACTCAGTACCATAGCGTCAATAAGGTCGGCACCTCGACCACGGAACTGACCTGCCTCCATCGGGCCACCCGATACGAAGACGGTGGGAATGTTGAGGCGCATCGAGGCCATCAGCATACCTGGGGTGATCTTATCGCAGTTGCTGATGCATAACAACGCATCCACCTTGTGGGCGTTGGCCATATACACCACCGAGTCGGCTATGATGTCGCGCGAGGGGAGTGAGTAGAGCATACCGTCGTGCCCCATTGCGATACCGTCGTCGATGGCGATGGTGTTGAACTCGGCTGCAAAGCAACCCTGCTCCTCGATGAGCTGTTTTACATACTGACCTATCTCGTGTAGGTGCACGTGGCCGGGTACCATCTGCGTGAATGAGTTGGCAATTCCGATTACGGGCATACCCATCTGCTGGGTTGTCATACCGTTAGCACGCCATAGACTTCTCGCGCCCGCCATACGGCGACCTACGGTGGTGATTGCACTTCTTAGCTGGTGTTTCATCTTTACCAAAGTTTCGTAGTTAAAAAAAGCCTCTCTCGCATTGAGAAAGGCTTATATAAAACACAATATTGTATATATACAACCTTTCTCCCGTTATCTGCACAAGACCACGAGGATTAGGTTAATGATAATATACAAATTGTTGAACATAAAATCTAAAGTTTAGCGGTTGTGATACAAAAGTAATAGTAAAAAATATTAAAAACAAGAAAAATTCATATTTTCTTGCATAATAAACACACTTTTTATGGATAAATATGGCGTTACAGGGGCAAATATGGCCATATGAATATGAAAAAATATGTAATAAATATTCGTAACAATATGTAACTTATGGTATCTTTTCGCCATCCGATGCTCGCCTGTCATTATGCATCGCAGAATCGGCCCCTGTGGTGGCTGGAGCCTTGTGGCGGCGACTTATGCGCGAAGACTTGGCACTATCGCTAATGGAGAGTCGGCAGCCATTGCCTACACTCTCGATTAAGAGTTTGTTACTACGCGCCAGTTCGTTAATCATCAGGTCGGTGCGGCTACGATCTAATCCGAATGTAACCTCAATCTCAACGGGATATGCTCTATGATAACGACGCATAAAGTCGATGATATTGGCTTGCGATGGTCCCAGGCGTCTAGGTTTTATGCGCCCCTCCGACAATCGGCCGATGATGGCGTGGAAGGTGCTTAGGTTTTGGTATCCTCCCAGCGTGATTTTTGTCGCACCGCTCTTGATGAGGTATGATGGGAAACCAGTGATACCATAGCGGCGGCACTTCATCCGCGAGCGCGAGAAGTCGCCCTGCGCCTCACCCGAGGTATAGGCGTCGATAAAGCGTGCTGCATCAAATCCCACTTCGACGGCAAGTTCCACCAACACATCCATCTGCGAGGTGCGC
This sequence comes from Alistipes sp., assembly GCA_045654285.1. GTDB lineage: Bacteria > Bacteroidota > Bacteroidia > Bacteroidales > Rikenellaceae > Alistipes. The sequence goes on from JAZONC010000021.1 coordinate 58,175, forward strand.
CGAGCCTCGATAAATGTGGCCTCGCGTATGCGACGTAAAAATCGTTTCGACATCGTGGGATCTATGCGCCGTGCCGCCTCATAGGCTATGTTCTGCGGGAAACTCGATGGATAACGCTCACTGAAGAGGGCAAAGTGTTGAGTATTTACAGGCATACCGTGGCGCTGAGAGGCCTTACGCCAATTCTCGGCCGTGAGGCTATTTGCCTGCTCGATAATCTCGCGTGTGGAGCCACTCAGGTCGTAGAGTGTGGTAATCTCCTCGACCAATCCTCCCATTACATATTCAACATCCACCTTGCTACCATAGAGGTAGTCTATGGCTCTCATTGTGGGTTCGTTTCCCCAGCACCAGATACACACGGGATCGGTGAATTGATAGATTGTAATCTTCTCCATCTTGATGATTTTTGCGTTTATAGTTTGAGGAGCAAAAAACAAGCCAACGGCTCGGCCTAAACCGTCGTGGGAGAAATATGTGGCCGATAGTTTGTAAAAAGCGTAAAAAATTGTAATTTTATCCCCAAGAAATATTTGTCTGCTATGATTTACAACGAACGAGATATGCGCGCCGAGACGGTCAAGCGTTTGGCCGAGGCGGTGATGGTGGCGGCACGTACCGCACCCAAAGCAAAGGGTCGCGATTTGGTTGAGATCGCTATGCTGACTGATGAGGATGTTGAGCGTCTGTCCGATATGATGCTCAAGGTGAGCCAGGAGACAGGACTTAAGTTCCTTTTGCGCGATGCTGCCAACATTCTGCAGTCGCAGGCATTGCTACTCATCGGCACACGCAATGTGGCCGAGGTGTGTGCGCTCAACTGTGGATATTGTGGCTTTTCCACCTGCTCCGCAAAACCCGACTATGTACCTTGTGCGATGAATGCTATCGATGTGGGTATAGCCATCGGTGCAGCCTGCTCGAAGATTGCCGACTACCGTTTGGATTCGCGCGTACTCTTCTCGGCGGGTTGGGTTGCTAAGCGTATGGGTGTGTTGCCCGAGTGTGATTTGGTCTTTGCCATTCCGCTAAGTTCGTCGTCGAAGAGCCCCTTCTTCGATCGCATATCACCAGTGAAGAAACAATAAAAACAAAATAGTTATGGAGAGTAAAAAATCTGTTGTATCGTCATTCGATGTCGATCATTTGACCCTCAGAGAGGGCCTTTATCTGCGTTCAGTATATACAATCAACGACGAGCTGGCCGTACATTCGTGGGATATGCGTTTTCGCGCACCTATGGACTATGCTCCGCTCGGCTCGGGCGAGGTACACACCATCGAGCACTTGATGGCCTACTATTTGCGTCTGGACCCCGTCATCGGCAAGAGCATCGTGTCGTTCTGCCCGATGGGATGCAAGACTGGCTTCTACCTCTCGACGATGAACAATGTGACTGCCGAGCAGATTCGTGAGGCGTTGGCTCGTGTCTATAAGGAGGCCTTCCCGCTTAAGTCGAAGAACGACATCGTAGGTCTTAACGAGGTGCAGTGCGGTAACCCTGGCCTGTTTGCCGTGGCTACCACTAACGAGGCTATGGCGCAGTATATGCGTTGCCTGTACACTCGTGATCAGGCCGCCGAGGCAGGTATTGAGTCGATCTATAATTGTGCTTGGTAATGAGATACTTGGTTATTACACCTACGGAGCGAGAGTATCGCAATATGTGTGTGGCTATCGACCGTGAGGGTCTTAAACATCAATATACGGTAGCCCGCACGGGTGTAGGCAAGGCTCTCGCGGCAGCAGGCGCGGCGCTCACCATCTCGCAGGGTCGTGGCGTTTACGACCGAGTGGCTGTCGTGGGTTATGCAGCCTCTACGTTGGGTCGCCAGCGTGGCGATATTGTGGCACCCCGCGTGGCACGTTATTATGATTGCCGTATCCCTGGCGATTTCGTTCCCGAGCTCACCGACCCGCACCCCCTGCTTGGTCACGACGATGCTGTGGTGTGGACGGGCGACTCGTTTGTCGATGGTGATATTATTCGTTCGGTAAAGGAGCAGTATGGACTGAAGTCGGGTCTGTTCGATATGGAGGCTACGGCCATCTGTCAGGCGGCTGAGATGTTCGACCTGCCCGTTGTGGTGATAAAGATGGTATCGGATGTTCCCGAGGAGGGCGACGACGAGTTTTCGTACGACGCCTTTGTCGATGCACACACCGATTTCTCGGCATTTGTTGATTATTTGGAGGAGTTGCGATAAACTATGTATAGCTCGGTTGCTTATGGATTACTTCTGCCCTTCGTGGGTACTACGCTTGGCGCGGCAATGGTCTTTCTGTTGCGCGATCAGCTCTCGTCGTGGGTGCAGAAACTGCTACTCGGCTTCGCTTCGGGCGTGATGATTGCTGCATCGGTGTGGTCGTTGCTCATTCCCTCGATAGATATGGCAACCGAGAGTGGCGGCGTGGCGTGGTTGCCTGCCGTAGTGGGTTTTCTTGGAGGTATGTTCTCGCTGTTGCTGTTCGATACGCTTGTGCCGCACCTACACCTGAACTCGACCGAGCCCGAGGGTGTTAAGTCTGGATTGGGACGCTCGGCGATGTTGTTTATGGCCGTTACGCTGCATAATATACCCGAGGGTATGGCCGTGGGTGTGGTGCTGGCTGGTGCTATGACCGAGAGTGCCGGCATTACTATGGCCGGTGCGCTTGCCCTTTCGCTCGGTATTGCTATACAGAATTTTCCCGAGGGAGCCATTGTGTCGATGCCCATCAAGCAGAGCGTAAATAGCCGATGGAAGGCCTTTGGCTATGGCGTGGGCTCGGGTATTGTGGAGCCACTGGCGGGCTTGGTAACCATCCTTATGATAGATTGGCTACAACCCGTGTTGCCCTACCTGCTGGCTTTTGCCGCAGGTGCAATGATATATGTGGTGGTTGAAGAGCTTATCCCCGAATCACAAAGCGGACGACACTCCAATGTGGCTACCATAGGAGTAGCGTTGGGCTTTGCTCTGATGATGACGCTCGATGTGGCGTTGGGTTAGGCCTCGTCGGCAAGCAGACGGCGTTTGATCTCTGCGCCAGAGTGATAGTTGCCTATGCCTCCGCGTGCAGGAACTATGCGATGGCAGGGTACGACTACGCTCACAGGGTTGCATCCTACACCCGTTGCTACGGCACGCACAGCCGAGGGGCGAGAGGCGAGGGATGCTAAAGCTGAATATGATAGTCGTTCGCCGCGCTTGGTCTTTAGAAGAGCACGCCATACATCCTGCCTTAGCGGTGTGCCAGCAAGCAGTAGGCGCTTGGGACGAGTGGTGATTATATCCTCATCTCGCTCCGTTTGTCTAAGTGTCGCCTTGGGGAATAGGCGCTTTAACTCGTCGAGAGCTGTGGCTTGGGTTAGGTACTCAGTAAATGTAGCGTAGCAGAGCCATCCCTTGGTCCACGCAGTAAGCATCTCACCATAGGCTGTTTGCGAGAATGAGTACTCCACCTCGCGTATGCAAGCTCTGTTTGCAGTAAAAATCACAACCATTATCTTTCTCTATTTTGTATTTGTCGTACGGCGGCAACGAGCTCATTGGCCTCGCGGCACGATACATAGGTGCGCGAGTCGTATATGTCGGTAATCTCGACAAAGTTATCCCACTCCGAGGCGTAGATGGTTATCACCTCAAACTCTTTTAGATCGAAATATTTGCCATAATAACCACAAAATCCCGAACTGCCGAATAGGAGCAGGGTCCAACGCAAACGACGGTCGCTGACCTTGCGTATGCGGGCAATCTCTCTCATATCGATCTGTGTGATGTCGAACACACACTGTATCTCCAACTTGTTGCCCAATAGAACGATACGCCGCGGAATGGAGAGTATCATTAGTGCTGCTATAGCCATCACGAACGACACGAACCACGCCGAGAAGAATCCACCCTTGTAGAGGATGTAGAGCAGTGCCGCTCCGATGATACAACATAGGAGCGAGAGCAGTGTAATCGTTATGGTGCGACGATTGAAATGGTAGTTGAAACTACTCTTCATATTCGGCTCTGATTATCGCCTCGGCAATTATCATATCTGTAGGCGTTGTTATCTTTATGTTTTCGCGCTCACCCTCTACGAGCGTGATCTTATGCCCTGCGGTCTCCACCACCGAGGCGTCGTCGGTGTATGCCGCCGAGAAGGGCTGCTCGTAGGCTCGGCGTAATAGCTCGGCATTGAATACCTGTGGCGTTTGCACAATGCGAAGTGTCGAGCGATCGACGATGTGCGAGTCGTTGCCCTCCACCACTCGATATGAGTCGGCGGGGGCCACTACGGGGATAACGGCCGCGTGGGATTCGGCTTCGAGCATCAGCTTAATAATCAATTTCTTTGACACCAACGGTCGCACGGCATCGTGTATGGCTATATACTGCACCTCGTCGCTCAGGGCGGCTATTCCGTTGCGTACGGAGTGGAATCGTTCCTGCCCGCCGAGCGCAATCTTGTGGTGTGCTACATCGAATCGTGCAGCTATGTTTTTCCACAGAGCAATGTGCTCCTCGGGTAGTACCACTACAATCTCGGCCGCCGGTAGGGCCTCGTGTACACGATTTATCGAGCGCACCAATATAGGCTCGTTGCCAAGCATCATAAACTGCTTGGGTAGCGATGTTCCCATCCTGCGGCCTGCGCCACCTGCTACGATAATTACTCCTCTCTGTGCCATATCAGTTTCTTGCCAAAGCCAAGCGTGTTGTCGGTTAATTTCATCATATCGGCCTCCAATCGCCATAGCGATAGATCGGCCACGGCAGCATAGGGAAACTTTTTGATATATATCATCTTATCGCCATCCTTTGCGGGTAGTACCTTGCCCGTAATTTGCAAACCTTGTACCTTTCCTACGGTGCGGGTCTCGAGCACTACGGAGGCCGCTACGCGGGGATTTGATTGCATCATCCCTCCGTGGTGGGTCGCTACATCGGTGGTAAAGATGAACGCTGCCGAAGCCTTGTCGTAGGCGAAAAAGCAGTTGCAACAATAGGGCTCGCCGTCGGGTGTTGCCGTGGCGAGGGTGAGTACGTGGTGCTTGGCGATAAAACGCTCTATCTTCTTGTCGATCTCCATTTTCTGCTATTTTATGGTGGTCGTTACGGTGCTGTCGGCCTTGTTCTCAGGCTCGAGCGAGGTAACAATCATATCGGGTGTTGCTGTGCCGTTAAGCTCAGCCACTATGCGGTCGCGGATGGCCTCGAAAGCCACGCGGTTCTTCTCAGCAATAGGCTCGGCAGGCTCCTGTGGCACCTTCAGCGGGTCGATGTTCACGCCATTTTTCCAGATGCGATAATCGAGGTGAGGACCGGTCGATGTACCCGTACTACCCACATAACCAATCAGATCACCCTGTCTTACGCGGCTGCCCTTGTTGATACCCTTAGCAAAGCTTTTCAGGTGTAGATAGCCTGTTTCGAGGTTGCCGGCGTGCTTGATGCGGAGTGTGTTACCACCTCCGCCATTCCATCCCTTGAACGACACAACGCCATCGGCCACAGCATATACGGGTGTGCCCGAGGGTGCTGCATAATCTACGCCTAGGTGGGGTCGATATACACGATGCACGGGGTGCAGGCGCGAGCGCGAGAAGCGTGAACTGATGCGGGTGAACTTGAGCGGAGCCTTGAGCAGTTGCTTGCGCAATGACGCTCCGTCGTACTCCCAATACTGCACCTTGTCGCCCTGCTGGAAGGGAATAGCATAAACCTCCTTGCCTGCGTGGTTGAACTTCGCACCCCACACGCGGCCGATGCCCACGTGGGTGGTGTCGATTAACTTTTCGTCGTATATCACGGTGAAGTTATCACCCTCCTGAATGCCAAAGAAATCGACCGTCCATTGGTATATATCCTCCAGCTCGGCGGCCAATGCGTATGGCAGACTGTCGCGCATAATAGCGCCCCAGAGTGATGACTCGATGACCGACGAACGCATTTGGCGGCGAATGGTTACATTCTTTTGCCCCGTGGTGATGCTTATCGAATCGCCCTGGAAGCCGAATACTACATACTCGATAAGATCCTTCTCGTAAACAAAATAATCAAGACGCCCAGTGGCCGTAGAGTCCTGTGCCAAGAAGACCGTATAGGGGCGGTCGGCACGAATCTGTCGCAGGGGGAAAATATCCTTTGAGGCTTTGTCCAGACGATCTACCGTGGCGGCTGTAACACCATAGCGACCGAGCAATTTGCCCAGCGTCTCGCCCTGAGCGATGGTGCCCGATTCGGTACGATAATTGTCGGCTATAATGCCGTAAAGGATAGTATGTTGTGGCTCCTCTGCTTGCTCTTCGCCCTTAGTGTGTCGCTCGCTACGACAAGCCGCAGTGGAGAACAAAAGAAGCGTAAGTATGGAATATATAAATTGTTTCATAATAGTACAAATTTAGTAAAAATATTGCAAACACCCCGAATTTGGAGCCTAAAAGCATCCGTTTTTTTATAAAAAACGAAATTTGCGTTGGAATGTTGCAAATAAATGGCTACCTTTGACCAAATAATGAATTTTTGTAAGCGTTTTTTACGCTTTGCTTCGTAAAAATAACAAAACAGCAATAGAGTATGACCCTGCTTAGGAAGTTATTATCTTATCTATATCGAATGGTGATTACAATTCGCCATTTGCTGTTTGATTGCCGTTTGTTAAAGAGCCAGAAATTCCCCATTCCCATTATCTGCGTAGGAAATATCACTGTCGGAGGCACGGGCAAAACCCCCACCGCTGAGATGATTGTGGGCTATATGCAACAGTACTACAAGGTGGCACTTCTTTCGCGCGGCTATGGTCGTCGCACTAAGGGCTATCGAGAGGTGAGCGCCACCTCGTCGTATCGCGATGTGGGCGATGAGCCGTTGCAGATCAAATTGAAATATCCCGATACGCTGGTCGTTGTGTGCGAGAAGCGCGCTTTGGCTGTCGAGCGTATTATGCGCGAGCACCCCGAAATAGGTCTTATCGTGATGGACGACGGCTTCCAGCATCGTTATGTCGATCCTCGTATCAATGTTGTGATTGTCGATTCTACCCGTCCTTTCTACGAGGATGACTTCCTGCCCGCTGGCACACTGCGTGATAAGGTGTCGTCGCTCGACCGCGCGCACTACTTTATCGTTACCAAATGTCCTGCCGATATGCAGCCGTTGGCTCAGCGTATGTGGCGCAAGGAGTTGCATAAGATCGCTTACCAGCAGGTCTATTTCACCCGCGTGGTGCCTACCGAGGCGGTGGCATTGTTCCCTACTCATAATACTCTAAAGCCTGGTGATCAGGTGGTTGTGATGTCGGGTATCGGTAATCCTAAGGCATTTGTTGCCGATGTGCGCAAACGCTACGATGTGAAGGCTAAGCTCAACTTCCCCGACCACCATGTTTATTCGATGGCAGATATCGAGCGTATTGTAGCTCTATTGGAGAAGTATCCGCAGGCTATGTTGCTCACCACCGAGAAGGACTCGGTTAAGCTACGCCGTAGCCGTCGCGTGCCCGATATTATGCGCGAGCGACTGTTCTACCAGCCGCTTAAGGTTGAGTTCTTGGAGGGCTCCGACGACGATTTTCTCGGCACGCTGAAGCGCGATCTCGACGGCAAGGTACACCTCGACGCGTAACATCAAGAGGGGGGGAGAATGACGCGCAGAAGGCAAGGACTGAGCGAGACCGAGAGGCGAGGAGCGCAGAACGCACGATTTTTAGTTGTTGACAAATACAGAAAGAAAATATGGTAAATAAAGTTACTTTGATAGGAAATGTGGGTGTCGATCCCGAGGTGCGCACCACCGAGTCGGGCGTGAAGGTTGCCCGCGTGCGTTTGGCTACTACCGAGCGTATGTATAATCGTCAGACTAACGAGTCAACCGAGCATACCGAGTGGCACACAATCACCTTGTGGCGTAGCCTGGCCGATGTGGTTGATCGCTTTGTGCATAAGGGTAGCCAGATCTATATCGAGGGCCGCCTGCGTACGCGCGAGTGGACCGATAAGGATGGTATCAAGCGCTATACTACCGAGATTATGGCCGACGATATGAAACTCCTCGGTCGCCGTCAGGATAACCAGCCCGCACAGCAGGGTGGCTACGCACAGCCCCAGCAGGGCGCTCCCGCCGCACAGCAGTATGCCCAGCCTGCCGCTCAGCCCGTGCAGTCGCAATCAATCCCTGCTCCGCAGGATGATCCCGACGATTTGCCGTTTTAATGGCTTGTAGTTAATACTATAAATTAATCTGTCCGAATTTGAATTTCGGGCAGATTTTTTAATTCTATATGGCTAATTATAACCATAATTACCAATAGTAACCAGCTGACCATATCTTGGTGCAGTGTTGGAGTGTTGCGCTATTTGGCTATGCGTAATTAGCAAAAAAAAGGTTGCCACGAAAGCAACCTTTTTTATTTACTCTATTTCACATTTTACACACTCTATACCCACGCGCTTGAGGAGGTTGAGACCATCCTCCGAACGATAGTCGTCGCAATATACCACGCGCTTGATACCAGCCTGTATGATGAGTTTTGAGCACTCGATGCAGGGTGCGGCGGTGATATAAAGGGTCGAGCCGTCGCAGTTGTTGGCACTCTTGGCTACCTTTGTAATAGCGTTGGCCTCGGCGTGCAGTACGTAGGGCTTGGTCTTGCCCGTTACTTCATCCTCGCAGATATTTTCAAAACCCGAGGGCGTGCCGTTGTAGCCGTCGGAGATAATCATCTTATCCTTGACGATCAGAGCACCCACCTGACGGCGCACGCAGTATGAGTTCTCGGCCCACACGCGCGCCATACGCAGGTAACGCATATCGAGTTGATGTTGCTTATCTGATTCGTATCCCATAGTGGTAGGTTTTTACGAGTGTCTATTGTGTTTGTTATTTGCCGTGGCAGTGCTTGTACTTCTTACCGCTACCGCAGGGGCAGGGGTCGTTACGGCCCACCTTCTTCTCGACCTTGATGGGTGCGGGCTTCGACTTCTCGGCCTGACCTGCCGCTGCTGCTGCCGCCATACGCGATGCCTGAAGCTTGTTCACATCGACCTTAGCCTTCTGCTGACGCTGCTGCTGTACTGCCTCGGGGTTGTTCTCGCGTGTGGGGATATATGCCTTGTCGAGAGTGCCCAACGCATCGCGGTTAACCTTCTGCAACATCTTGGCGAAGAGGTTGTAAGACTCTAACTTATAGATCAACAGCGGGTCTTTCTGCTCGTACTGAGCATTCTGTACGCTGTGGCGCAACTCGTCCATCTCGCGCAGGTGCTCACGCCAAGCGTCGTCGATAGTGGTGAAGAGTACGATCTTGGCGAACACCTTGTAAATATCCATACCATCCGATGCCTTGCAACGCTCCAACGACACGGGAACGTGGAATCCGAGGTGGCCATCGGTGATGGGGAAGTGCATCACGCGGTCCATCATCAACTCATTCTCCTTGTAGATGGTCTCCATAGTGTTGCGCACGATGTCGGCAACAGCCTTCTGGCGACGAGCGAAGAGCTTGTGCAAGTCCTCTACAATCCAGCCTACAATCTCGCGGGGCTTAGCTGAGTTGTACTGCTCCTCGGTGAATGAGGGCTGCAATGCCACCTCGCGGATAAGTTCGAACGAGAATGACTCGTAGTCCATACCCTCGTGCGACTCCATAAAGCTCTCGGCGAAGTCGCACATAATGTTGTTGAGGTCGATCTCGATCTGCTCGCCATAGAGGGCGTGGCGACGACGTGTGTAGATAACCTCACGCTGTGAGTTCATCACATCGTCGTACTCCAACAGGCGCTTACGGATACCGAAGTTGTTCTCCTCGACCTTCTTCTGTGCGCGCTCGATGGCCTTAGTCATCATCGAGGCCTGGATAACCTCACCCTCCTGAAGACCCATCTTGTCCATCATCGAAGCGATACGCTCCGAACCAAACAGACGCATCAAATCGTCCTCCAATGATACGAAGAACTGTGAAGAACCGGGATCACCCTGACGTCCTGAACGACCACGCAACTGTCGATCAACACGACGGCTCTCGTGGCGCTCGGTACCAATGATAGCCAAACCGCCTGCGGCCTTAGCCTCGGGCGAGAGCTTAATGTCGGTACCACGACCTGCCATATTGGTAGCGATGGTTACCTGGCCTACGCGACCAGCCTCGGCAACGATCTGTGCCTCCAACTGATGCTGCTTGGCGTTGAGGACATTATGCTTGATGCCGCGAAGTTTAAGCATACGGCTCAAAAGCTCTGAAATCTCGACCGATGTGGTACCAACCAGCACGGGACGATTCTCGTTAACCAGGCGAACAATCTCCTCGATTACGGCGTTGTACTTCTCGCGCTTGGTCTTGTAGATCAAATCCTCGCGGTCGTCGCGCAAGATAGGACGATTGGTGGGGATAACCACAACATCCAACTTGTAGATGTTCCAGAACTCCGATGCCTCGGTCTCGGCAGTACCTGTCATACCTGCCAACTTGTGGTACATACGGAAGTAGTTCTGCAATGTGATGGTAGCGAAGGTCTGCGTAGCGGCCTCGACCTTTACGCGCTCCTTGGCCTCGATGGCCTGATGCAGACCGTCAGAGTAGCGGCGACCATCCAGGATACGGCCAGTCTGCTCGTCAACGATCTTTACCTTGTTGTCCATCACCACATACTCAACATCTTTCTCGAACATAGAGTATGCCTTCAAGAGCTGGTTCACGGTGTGAACACGCTCCGACTTTATCGAGTAGTCGTTAATAACCTGATCCTTGCGCTGTGCCTTCTCCTCGATGGTGAGCTCCTCCTTCTCGAGCTCGGCGATCTCTGTGCCGATGTCGGGCAGAACGAAGAACTTATCCTCGTTGAAGTACTTCGACAATACCTCGTGGCCCTTGTCGGTAAGCTCCACCGAGTGCAACTTCTCGTCGATTACGAAGTACAAGTCGTCGGTAATCTCGGGCATACGACGGTTGTTATCCTGCATAAAGATGTTCTCAGTCTTCTGGAACTGCACCTTGATACCAGGCTCCGATAGGAATTTAATGATGGGCTTATACTTGGGCAGACCTTTGTGCGCACGGTAGAGCAGTACGCCTCCCTCGTCAACCTTACCCTCGGCAAAGAGGCGGCGCGACTCGGCTACAAGGCCTGTTACAAGATTCTTCTGCAAGGTGTAGAGGTGCTCAATCGAGGGACGATAGTTCTCGAACATCTGGTCGTCGCCCTTGGGCACGGGACCAGAGATAATGAGCGGAGTACGAGCATCGTCAATCAATACCGAGTCAACCTCATCGACAATGGCATAGTGGTGCTTGCGCTGAACCAAATCCTTGGGCGAAGAGGCCATATTATCGCGCAGGTAGTCGAAGCCATACTCATTGTTGGTACCAAAGGTAATATCGGCGAGGTATGCCTTGCGGCGAGCCTCCGAGTTGGGCTGGTGCTTGTCGATGCAATCTACCGACAGACCGTGGAACTCATACATAGGACCCATCCACTCTGAGTCTCGGCGAGCCAAGTAGTCGTTCACAGTTACCACATGCACGCCCTTGCGAGCCAACGCGTTGAGGAATACGGGGAGTGTAGCAACCAATGTCTTACCCTCACCTGTAGCCATCTCGGCAATCTTACCCTTGTGCAGAACAACACCACCAAAGAGCTGTACATCGTAGTGAATCATCTCCCACTTAAGGTCGTTACCACCCGCAGTCCAGTGTGTGGCGTAGATAGCCTTGTCGTCCTCGATAGTTACGAAATCCTTCTGCGCGGCCAGGTTGCGGTCGAAGTCGGTAGCGGTAACCACTACGGTCTCGTTCTGCGTAAAACGGCGTGCCGTATCCTTCATAATGGCGAATGCCTCGGGCAGAATCTCGTCCAACTGCTGCTCGATGGTTTCGTCGATGCGCTTTGTAGTAGATTCGATGTCCTTCGAAATCTTCTCTTTCTCCGAGAGCGAGATCTCAGCGTGCTCCAAACGCTCCTTCTGCTCGACGATGTGTGCCTCGTCGGCTGCAATGGCATCGGCAATACGCTTCATCAACGCTGCACTGTGCTCTCGCAATTCGTCGTTTGAAAGACGCTCGATCGAGGGGTATATCTCCTTGATCTTACGAACATAAGGCTCAATCTGCTTGCGGTCCTTGTCGCTCTTCGAGCCGAAGAAGAATTTAATTACATTACTTACAATATCCATTTTATCGTGTTTTATTTTCTTTTTCCGTGATTTATCCTACAAAGATAATGATTTATACGCAAATAGCAAAATTTTGCCACTTGCTAAACCTTTGATTTTGATTTTTTTGTATAACCAATGATTTTACTCCTCCTCGTTCTCCTCTTCGACTGGAGTAACCTTATCCAGGATACGCTTGCCTACGGGGCATTTGTCGCAATGCTGATGGCGACAATACTCGAATGCAAGTTGCAGCAGCGCCTGCGAATCGAAGGCCGTGCGAGCTAATGGACCGTAGCTATTCCATTGCGCTATAATAGAGTTTTTCTCGGCGGGCAGGCTTTCGAGTAGAGCGAGGGCACGGGCATAAAGACGGTCGTTGCCCGTATATGATGAGTAGGCGAACTGCATCTGTACCACAAGATTGATGGCCAATAGATCGGTCTTCGTACGACCAGTTCGCTTGGCTACTGCTTGTGTGGTTGATGCGGGTGTGTAGTGAGTCTGCCAATAGGGCAGGGTCTCGCAACTGAAGAGGCGATAGACATCCTCGCCAGTTGAGCAGGCGAGCATACGATCCATCATATCGCGAGTGTAGGCGATGAAGGAGGCCACCTGCGAAAGCCGCAGAATGGGGTGGTTGTTGGGATAGATGCGCTTTAACTTCCACTGCTCGGGAAGCATAGCAGTGATGGAGTATTTGGTGGCCAGATAGGCGAAGTTACGCTTTAGGTTGAGTATATACTCATCGTGCGGATATAGGGCCAATAGCCCCGAAGCACCAATCAATAGAGCCTCTACATTGGAGGGCACTTGTCGCTCGCGCAGTAGCACAGCATATGGTACGCATTGAGCCAGCGTTGTGAAGGCCTCGCTATTATCCACGCCGCCCATAGTGCGCATAAGCATCAGATAGAAAGTCTGTTGCCAATCTTGGCCACACTCTTCAAAGAAGTCGTTTATGTTGCCATTCTTGCGTTTTAAGCGCTCGAAGCCCAGCGTGTTGTATATCTCAAGACGGCGCAATGGGTCGAGCGACGACAAATAACCTCCACAGCCGAAGTATGATGCTCCGGCCTTTAGTCGGTTTAGGTGTCGTTTGCGCGCATCCATAGTGGGATCTATAGCAGGTTCAACTCCAACAGAGCCTCCTCGCTCATCATACTACGATCCCAGGGCGGCTCGAATGTGAGAATGATATTAACCGACTCCACGCCAGCGATCTTCTTCACCTGCGTGTTGATATCCTCTACCAAGATGTCGGCCATCGGGCAGTTGGGGGCGGTAAGCGTCATACGAATGTTGGCCACTCCTTCGGGGTCGAAGTCGATCTCGTAGATAAGCCCCAAGTCGTAGATGTTGACGGGAATTTCGGGGTCGTATATGTTTTTCAGTGTAAGAACAATCTCGTGTTCTACTTTCAAAATCTCTTCAGGTGTCATCTTCAGGTGTGTTATGATTTTGAGAAGGCCAGGGCATACATCTTCATCTGCTTGATCATAGCCAGCAGACCGTTGCTACGCGTGGGTGAGAGGTTCTCGCCCAAACCGATGGCATCGATAAAGTATAGCTCCATATCGAGTATCTCTTGCGGTGTGCGACCATTCATCACGCGCACCAGCAGCGCGATGATACCCTTGGTGATGATGGCATCGCTATCGGCGGCAAAATATATCTTGCCATCCTCCAACTTGGCGTCAACCCATACTCGCGATTGGCACCCCTTGATTGCATACTCGTCGGTGCGATGCTCGGCAGCAATCGCTGGAAGAGTGTCGCTCAACTCAATTAGGTAGTCGTATTTATCGAGCCACTCGTCGAAGATTGAGAACTCGCCGATGATCTCCTCTTGAATCTGATCTTTCATATCTCTATTCGTATATAATCGTTGTCTTGGCGCCCTCGGCTGCCGAAGGTGCTGCAATACCCAAAATCTGTGCCTCGGTTGCCGCCAACGAGGTCATATCGAAGGCTTCGTCGCGAACTGCGGCCTTGACATTACCTCCGTAGATAATCAGCGGAATGTGAGTGTCGTAGCGATACATCGAACCTGAAGCCGAGCGCACACCCTCCTGCTCGTCGATCCAGCCGGGCATAAGATTTATCACTACATCGCCCGAGCGACGCGGGTAGAAACCATTCTGTATCTTGCGACCATAGCCACTACCGAAGTAGCTACCACGCATAGCCTCGGCCGTGATGGCCTGCGACACGCCACGCAACTGCATAACAAAAGTAGCAACATCGCTCTGCACATCACTCAGCGAAAGGCCCTTGTCGATGATAAGGTTGTGGTTGAGGTATATCGAGTGGTCGATACATCCCAACACCCACTCGCCATTGCCGTGCATCGAGCCAATGAAGGCGTTGGTAATAACCTCGGCCTGGCGTACATTGAAACGCTCTTGGCCACGCTTAGAAGCGTTGTACGATGGGCTAGTGCCGTGATCTGATGTCATTACAACCATCAGGTGTCGAGACTCGCTCACCTGCGTTGAAAGGAATGTAAAGAACTCCTCCAGGTCGCGATCCAGACGATATAGCATATCCTCATACTCGACCGACTCGGGACCAAAGCGGCTGCTAATCATACGCGGAGAGTCCAGAACGATGTTAATCATATCGGGTACATCGTCCTTACCCATCTCGTTGTTGGAGATAAGCTCGCGTGCAAAGGCCAATGTGGCGCTATTGCCTGCTGGCGTGTAGCACATCTGGTAGTGGAGGTTATCCATCAGTTCCTTTGGAAGTTCGCCCTCCTGCACGTGGATAATCTGCTTGTTGGTCTTGCTCTGCAGACCCTCGATTACCGATACCTGTGAGTTGCGGTAGCTATCGTAGGGCAGAAGCGTAGTCCAGCGTCTTACCGAGTAGTCCTTGTTCTTATCCTTGTCGTTGTACTTAGCAATCCATTCGGGAAGGGTCTCGGTGTAGTACGATGAGGTTGTCCAGTCGGTCTGTATTGTCTCCATCCAATAAACCTCACCCGAGTGTCCCGCCATAACAATGGCCGAGAGAGGGTCGATGGCAACCGTTGCTATGCGACTATCGGCACTCTGGCGTGCCAAGGCGTCGGAGAGTGTTTCGGCGATAAGTTTACGGGGCGAGTAACTGCCCGTGCCACTGCTGTAATTCACGCTGTGTTCCTGACTGTCGTCGATGAGCGAGATGAGCGAGTTGTCCACATAGTCGAACCAACGCTCGCTCGCTACGCCGTGAATCGAGGGCATAGCACCAGTAGTGATTGTAGCCAGCGAGATGGGGGTTGTTGTCTGCATATAGTCGTAAGAGGCGTTACTAAAGCGCTGACCTCCATACAGCAGGCGGCGGAACCCCGTGCTGGTGAAGTTGGTGGCGTAGTGCTCCATATCGTTGGCACCCATCGAGCTCACGACGATGTTCACAACAAGTCGTGGCGTATTCTGTGCTACGGCCTCACTGGCATAGACTGCAAGCAGAAGCGCGACGATTGCTATATGGCGTAAAAAGTGTTTCATCATTAATTCCATTTAGGGCTGTAAAATTACTAATTATATTATAAATAAGAGTTAAAAAACTCCTTTTCCTCGGTCATCTTTATCGGTCTAAACTGCTGCTCGACCTGTTCGCACCTCTCTATCATCGTGCGGCAGAATGTCTTATACTCCTCGCTCAAAGCGTCGAATGGGCGATGGCGCATAGCCTTCACGATGCGCTCTATTTGCTCGTTAGCCTTTAGTGTTTGGGCGGAGAATGCACAATCGGCAAAGCGTTGCCAGATGTAGTCAACGGCCACACGCGAGGGGTGGGTCATATCCTCCGCGTAGAAACGATAGTCGCGAAGTTCATCCATTATGATCTCGTAAGCAGGGAAGTATATGGCGTTATTGCAAACGCGCTTGATCTTCTCCACTGCTACTCGCAAAGTAGCCTTGCTCAGCGAGTTGTGTTCCAGCCCATCGGCCAAATGGCGTACGGGGCTTATGGTAAATATCACCTGCTTGTCGGATAGCGGGCCCTGCAGGAGTGATATGTATCGAGAGGCTATCTCATCGGCACTGAGCATCTCTCTAAGAAAGAGCGATTGCGGTTGCTTATGGCAGTTGGCCACCACCTCGCCACTGCATTTGTGGCGATAGACGAATGCCGTGCCGAAAGTTATAATCACCACCTTAGCATTGCTCAGAGCCTCGGCTCCTTGTTTTACGGCCGCCTGCATTAGTTCGAGAGCCTTCTCGGCATCCACACTCGAAAAGTCGGAGTGGAAGTCAAATGAAAACCATCTGCTACCACTGTGGCTCAACTCCTCGGCCGCGGGCATAGCTCCCTTGTCGCCTCGGCTCAGGGCATCGAAACGATCGAGTACTGCGGCTATCGACTCGGGGTTAAATAGTATTCCCGTGGGCGATGCTACGGTCTTAAACTTAGCCTCGGCGAGTCGCTCGGCTATGTTGTCAGCAAAGCACGAACCAAGCGAGAGGATCGGTTGTGTGTGGTCGATTCTCTGCTCAAAGGGTTTTATCTCTATGGTCGTGCGAAATTGCATAATGTTCTATATCTCACTTAATTCCAGCCAGCGCATCTCCTTCTCGGCTATTAGGTCGATTATCTCGCCTATGCGTGCCGCTGTGGCTGTAAGCTCCTCGTGGGCAAGGGTGCCCGATGAGAGTTGTGCCTCCAAATCGGCTTTCTCCTGCTCCAGTTGTGGAAGCATAGTCTCCAGCTCCTCCAACTCACGCTGCTCCTTGTAGGATAGTTTTCTGCGCGTGGGTGCTGAGGTTGCGGGTTGGGGCTTATTTTTCTGTGCTTTCTCGGCGGCGGCTTTGGCTTGACGAGCCTCTTCTGCCTCCTGCTCCTTGATGTACTCGCGGTATTCGCTATACTGTCCCACGAAATCCTTCACTGCACCTCCCTCGCGGAAGATGAAGAGATGGTCAACGGTCTTATCAAGGAAGTAGCGGTCGTGCGAAACGATAAGAAGCGAACCTTTGAATGCCATCAGATACTCCTCCAACACATTAAGTGTCAGGATATCGAGGTCGTTGGTCGGCTCGTCGAGAATCAACAGGTTGGGGTTGCGCATCAACACCGTAAGCAGGTACAGGCGTCGCTGCTCGCCACCACTCAGAATCTCCACTCGTTTGTTGTGTGTCTCGGGCGGAAAGAGAAAGCGGTTGAGCATAGTCGTCGCAGCAACGCTATGACCGTCGGCGGCCTCCACCGTCTCGGCTATGTCGTGTACAATGTCAAATACAGTCTGTCCAGGCTTGAACGAAATGCCACTCTGGCGATAGTAGCCAATGCGCAGCGTCTCGCCTCGCTCAATTTTACCCGAGTTGGGTTGTAGGTCGCCCGTCATAAGGTTTAGGAATGTACTCTTGCCGGCGCCGTTTTTACCCACGATGCCCACCTTCTCGCCACGGGTAAACTTATATGAGAACTCGTCGAGCATCGTGCGCTCGCCAAAGCGGAGCGTAAGATCCTCGCAGTCGATAATCTTGCCACCCAGACGCGATGTAGCCACATCGATAGTCATATCCTTGCGTGCAAGCGAAACCGAAGCCTTGTCCTTGAGGTCGTAGAAGGCATTTATGCGGTAGCGAGCCTTGCCCGTGCGTGCCTGTGGTGTGGCGCGTATCCACTCCAACTCACGACGCAGAAGGTTGCGGGCTTTGTCGATATTGGCCTGCATATTTGTATATCGCTCCTCGCGCTTCTCCAAGAAATCGGCATAGTTGCCACGATAGGCAAAGAGTTCGCCACGGTCCAACTCATAGATGGTGTTGCAGACTCTATCCAAGAAGTAGCGGTCGTGCGTAACCATCAAAAGGGTGCAGCGAGCCTTCTGTAAATAGTTCTCCAGATACTCAATAACATCGATGTCGAGGTGGTTCGTGGGCTCGTCCATAATCAGGAAATCGGCCTCCTGCAACAGCATAAGAGCTATGGCTGCTCGCTTGGCTTCGCCTCCTGAGAGTTGTCCCATAGGTTGATCAAGGCGTGTGAGCTTCATCTCCGATAGCACCTGCTTGATGCGTTGCTCCGCACTCCAGCCATCGGCGGCATCCATTGCCGCCATCGCCTGCTCGATTTTGCGCTCGTCGCCCGATGCTATGGCCTGCTCGTATCGACGAATGACATTGTAGGTCTCGCCCAGACGCGAATACACCTCGTCGAAGAGAGTATTCTGTGGGTTGAAGTCGATGGTCTGGTCGAGGAAGGCGACTTTTATGTCGCGCATAAACTTAATCTCACCTCCGCGATCCGATGAATCAACTCCTGCCAATATCTTCAACAGAGAACTCTTGCCCGTACCATTGGGGGCTATGAGTGCAATCTTGTCGCCCTCGTTGATGTTGAACGAGATGTTGCGAAAGAGTGTCTTGTCGCCATACGACTTGCTGATATTCTCTACTTGAAGAAAACTTGCCATCGTCCTTTATAAATATAGGTGTCTATTTTACAGCTTGTACTTTGAAGGGTCGTTTCACTGCTTGCTTAGCTGCCTTCTGGCAGTAGGGAGCCGTAGTATCGGTAACCTTTATCTCGCCCAAGTCAAGACGCACTCCGTTGCCCATCATCGAACGCTTGGTGTAGGGCTTTACGATTGACTCATACCAGGTGCACGCCAATGCGTAACGGCCTGCTCCGAAATCCATATGATAACCGTCGCGGGTGAAATCCTTGGGCGAATTGTTAATCGCCGATTGACGCAACGACTGAATGGTTGTGCCCGAGGGGATAATCTTATCAATGGTCTTATTATCTTTCAACAGGCGATGCACGCAGTGGGTGATTGCCTGATACATCTTCTTCTGGTCGCGGTCGTAGTTGGGGAACTCGCCGTGGTTGCTATCGGTTGAGTACGACCATGTCATATGCCACACCAACTCGGCTTGGGGCTGAGCCTTGCCGACGATTGTAATTAACTGCTCGAGGTAGGGGACATAGCTGTCGTATATGCCCGATACACCCGAAGCCTGTTGCAGGGTGATGATATCCCACTCACCCATAGCCAGAGCATACTGCATCGTTACCTTCTCTTCGGCCTTTACCCATCTGTTCTCGCCAGCCTTTGAGTGGTAGAATATGTAGGCAGCCTCCTCGTTGTTGTAGAAGTTATAGTGGCGCTCGAGCGTACAACCGCCCACATAGAGTCGTGCCAACTCTACATTCTCGACTCCCAAATCAGCGAGTATGGCGGGCAGGTGCTCCATTCCGTCGTCGGAGAAGGAGTTGCCGATAGCCAATATACGGAGTGTATCGCCGTACTTGCGTGCCGTGGCAGGTGTAGCCGTAAGTGTCAGCATCAGCAGGCTGACAATGATTAGAGATAATCGTTTCATAGAGGTTATTTTTAGTAGTAGTTGTCGTACATCGACTGGCTCTTGTCATACTTCAAATCCTGCAGCGATGCCGCCTTCACGCCAATGTGGAAGCTCCAGCTCTTATAGTGGCCAAAGGGAATCCACGAGAAGGACATCTGCCAGCAGTGCAGGTCGCGCGTGATGTTGATCGACGAGGTTGTCAGTTTACCCTTGGCAATATCGTAACCACCCGATACGGTGGCCGACATCTTGGGTGAGAAGGTGATACTTCCGTTGAAGCCCAAAGTCTGCGTAATGTTGCGTTTATATCCCGTCGTGCCATTGTTGACATAGGCCAAGTTATAGTTGATGTTGTAGTTAAATCCAAAGTTCCACGGCAGCGAGAAGTCGTAGTACATCTGCGACATATATTGTCGGCGCAGTGTGGGATCCATCGTGCCGTAGGGGTCGTAGAATGGGTTAGTGTATTCGGGCGGAATACTATTGATGTCGTTAATGGCCGGTTTTGACGACTCGCGTGACTGGAATGTATAACCAAAGCTCCATCCCGTATTTACGATTCTACCCAAGTTGCCTCGGCTCCAAGTGAGTTTGTTGTAACGCTTACCCTCGGGCGTAACCTCGTAGGGATCGAGCGTTGCACGCAGGTTGATACCAAATTTCTTTGAGATGGTCGAACGGAGCGAGACAGAGATAGTCGATAGCTGCATTGAGTCGGCCAAGAAGTTATACGAACCACCTATGCTCAAATCGTCGATGATCTTTATCTTACGCACACCCGTCGAGTCGCGCTTACTCAGCACCTTGGCTTCAAGGCTTTGCGACAGGCTGAAGTTCAACATCGCGCTCTGTCCCGATGTGGGGATACCAAAGGCGTTGTCGCTGAAGGGTGAATAGACTGTTACGCGGCCTGTTGAGTCGCTCTGCACGGTCTTGTAGTAGCCATATTTCTGGTTGCTGAAGTCGGGCGCATAAGAGAACGATAAGGTCGGCGTGATGGTGTGGCGCAGGGCCTGCAGTTTGGAGTCCTTGTACTTCTCCTTGACCTGCCACTGGCCGTATATGACCGTAGACATAGAGATACCAGCATCATAATTGTAGAGGCGGTAGAATCCGTACTCAGGGTCGAGGTTCTCCACCTGGTTGGTCTCGGGATTCCACTGCTTATCTACCTTCTTGAAGTACCAGCGCTCGCTATAGTTGACATTGGGGGTGATGTTAATGTGGTTGAGGAGTGTGAACGACGCCTGGATGGGTATGTTGTGCTGTACGCCGTGGCGCATATTCTCCAGCGTTTGAGACTGGAATAACTCGCTCTCCTTTGTCTGCACCGAGTTGGTGAGCTTACCAGCATAGCTCATCGAGATCTTCTCATACCAACGATCCTTGCCCACCTTCTCCTTGCGCTTGAAGGGGTAGACGCGCGACATGTTGAAGACCATCGTGGGCAGGGTTACCGAGATGGTCTGGTTCTGCGAGTTCTGCGAGATGGCCATGTTGGCCGAGAGCGAGAAGGGCGTACCGGCCCAATTCTTCGAGTAGGAGATCGACGAGTTGGTCTGCGTGGAGAGAATGTCGTTCAGGTTCGTCGCCGAGTATTTGTTGTAGCCACTCGTGGCAAAGTTCACCGAGGCTGAGAAGGTCGATCCCGGGTTGGCCTTGGGATCCTGCTGGTGCGACCACTGGATGCGGAAGTTCTTCTGCTTGATGTAGTCGGGCTCGCCCTTTTCGCCGGTCTTGATGCTCGAGTATTGGAGGTTGAAGCTACCGCTGTACTTGTAGCGCTTGATGTAGCGCGAAGCGGCCGAGGCCTCCCACGAACCGAGGGTG
>JAZONC010000022.1:0-3741 GCA_045654285.1 Alistipes sp.
GGGATAACACACCTCGACACCCTCCACTAGGCGTGCGCGCTCCAACAGGGCAAACATATTTTTGGCACTGATACCATAGAGCGGCCTATCGAACCCACGCACAATACCCTCGGGTGTGTCAATGCCCAAAATGCGGCCCTCATTGCAGAGGGCTATGCGGTCGCAACGGCTCGCCTCGTCCATATAGGGAGTCGAAACGAGAATCGTAATACCTCGTTCCTTCAACCCCGCGAGCATATCCCAAAACTCACTACGCGACACGGCATCAACACCCGTTGTCGGCTCGTCCAAAAACAACACTCTTGGGCGATGAATCAAGGCACACGAGAGGGCAAGTTTCTGTTTCATACCGCCCGAGAGTTTGCCTGCACGGCGTGTACGGAATGGCTCTATCTGCTTATAGATAGGCGCTATAAGGTCATACGACTCCTCGACAGTAACGCCAAACAGAGCCGCAAAGAATTGCAGATTCTCCTCGACCGACAAATCGGGATATAGCGAGAAACGACCTGGCATATAGCCTACACGCTTTCGGATGGCAAGGTAATCTTTCTTTATATCGCATCCATCTACCGTAGCACTGCCCTCATCGGGATTGATGAGCGTGGTGAGTAGTCTAAACAGCGTAGTCTTACCCGCTCCGTCAGGGCCGATAAGTCCGAACAATTCGCCACGTTCGACCGAGAACGACACATCATCGAGAGCCCGCACACTGCCGTAACTCTTGGAGAGGTTATGTACATCAATAGCAGCCATACTACAAAACCACTTCGCCTGCCAAGCCTATCTTCAATCGGCCATCATTTTCAACGGCAATCTTCACGGCATAGACCAGGTTGGCGCGAGAATCTTTTGTCTGAATGGTCTTTGGTGTAAATTCGCTTTCGGACGAAATCCACGTAACGCGGCCCATGTAGTCATAACGCTCGTCGCCACCAAAGTCGGCAACCACCTTCACCTCGTCGCCTAACTTGATATTGGCAAGTTGGTCGGAGGTAAAGTAGGCACGCAGATAGATATTTTTAAGGTCGGCAATCTTCATCAAAGGCTTACCCACCGATGCCAACTCGCCAGCCTCGGCATACTTAACCAACACGGTACCACCGACGGGCGAAAGGATGCTGCACTTTGAGATGCGGTCATCAAGGGCGGCAATCTGCGCCTCCAAAGCCACGGAATTGTCGTTGATGGTAGAGGTATTTTTATCCAGCGTTGAGAGCGTGGCCTCCAACTGCCCCTCCAGGATTTTTATCTGCGCTTCAATGTCGTCTTTCTGCTTCTGTGTAGCTGCACCATCACTAAGCATATTATCCACGCGACGAAGTTCACTCTTCTGTTTTACAATCTGCTCTCGCAACGAGGCCACCTGCTTCTTCACATCGGGGCGAGAGGTGAGTAATGCCGACTGTTGCGCTATGAGTTGCTTGCGCTGCAGATGAAGTTGAAGGCTATCAATCGTGCCTACCGCCTGATTGGCCACAATTGTCATACCCTCCTCTATATCAAAGTTAAGAATTCGACCCGTAGCCTCTGATGATACAACCACCTCGGTAGCCTCGAATGTGCCTTGTGCGTCAAACTCCGCCTCCTTGCTGCACGCGAGGGCGAGCAGAGCCACAGCGATATATAATACCTTTTTCATATTCTATTGATTTAATGTTGTTTTAAGTCTATATGTTGCTTGCAAAAGTTCTATTTCGTGAGTGCTGCGTGCAAGCGATGCAGAGGTTTCATCGGTGATTTTTCGCAATAAGTCGGTTGCGTCAATCACTCCGTTTTCAAGTTGCGACTCTGCTGCCATACGCACCCTGCGCCGCAACTCCACGATACGAGAATCATCCGCAATGGCTTGACGCAGGCGAGCAATCTCGCCATCATCCTGCGTGATCTGCATCTGAGTATTAAAGAGGAAGACATCGCGCTGAACAGCAATCTGCTTTTCGGCAGCATTGAGTTTTTCGAGATTGTTCTTTTTAGTGTATAACGCTCCTATATTCCACGACATTCGCACACCTATAATGGCGTTTGGTGTCCACGCAGACGATACCATACTCTTAAACATATCCAACCCTGGATAGCCGTAGTAGCCTTGTGCAAATGCCGAGAAACGAGGCATCAACGATGCATTTATAGCCTTGCGCTGTGCCGTCAATTTACTCTCCTGAGCCTCGAAGAGAGCCAATTCGGGACGTGCCGAGGTGCAAGATTGGAGTTGCTGCATTGCGGGGCGTTCCAGATTCTCTGCCGCGAGCGGTTGGCCTATAAATATCTCCAACATACGGCGGTAACTTGCACGCGACGACTCCACCTGACCGAGTGTCTGTCGAGCAGAGAGCAGCTCAGCCTCCACCGCATCAACATCGGCCTGCATAGCAACACCATTTTTATAATATGTTTGCAAACGTGCGAGATTGCTCGTAAGTACCTCAATCAGAGCCTCGGTCTGCGCCTTACGCTCATCGAGCAACAAAATACCGAAGTAGAGATTATCCACCCTCGATTGTAAGTCGTAGAGCGATACATCCACTCGACTGCGCTGCTCCTCCGCCTCCGCCTCGGCAATGGCTTTGTCGGCCTTCGATTTTCCGCCATCCCAAATGTGTTGCGACACATCAACCGCAATCTTATATTGGTCACGACTGATGCCTGCCATCTCAATCCCGTTGGCCTGCAAAATCGTGTTGAAGGCTTCGGGGTAAGTGGGTGTAGCTGATTGATATGTAGCTTGCCCCGACAATGTAACCTGTGGAATCCACGCACGGGCTGCATTCGAGAGATTGTACTGCTCGGTCTGCGCGATTAGGTCGTACTGCCTGATTTCGGGGTAGTGCTCCCGAGCCAAGTGACGACACTCCTCGAGCGACTGACCACTCAAAGCGGCAGTACAAACCATGGCAAATAGTGTTAGAAAAAACTGTTTCATATCTTACTGCTTTTTGATTCTTCGTAAAATCGTTTCGATGTTCTCGGCCTTGCGCTCTGCGAGGAATCGCTCGGGGTTGACCATCAACTCTCCCATTAGCGGCTCCATAAATGGATAGGCAAGAAAAGTGAAGATATTGAGCGACATAATGCTGATAAACAGCATCTTGATATCAACTCTTTCTATTTCGCCACGCTCTGACGAGCGGTTAATTTCCGACTGCAAACCGCGATATACATTATCAATAATAGCACCTACGCGTTTGTATAATACATCGTAACGCTCGGGGCGTGAGATAATCTCGTTGATGACGAATCTAGGCAATAGCGGGTTCTGTGCAACAAAGTCAAAGTGAGCCTCAATGCCACCCTTGATGCGCTCAACAATCGGCAACGACGGGTCGCCCATTATGGCAAACATTGAGTGTGACATAGTTTCGAACTTTTCATCCACAATACGCTCGAAAAGTTGTTCTTTAGTGCGGAAATAGTAGTGTAGCATCGCGTGCGTTACGCCCGCCGCCTGCGCTATCGAGGTGGTACGGGCACCATCATACCCCCTGGTCAAGAACTCCTGCTCCGCCGCCGCAAGTATCTGTTGCTCTTTGCTTTGTTTCTCTTGATTATCCATACATTTTAATCTTAACAAATATGTCTAACAATTTTGTTAGTACAAGAATAAGAATAAATTCTCACTTTACAAATAGATAAGAGTTAAAAAAATCTAATTGATTAGTAATTGGTTTATTTGCAAAATCGCTACCGCAATGAACTGTTCCTTATCTCCAAAGTAACATCCATATATTCCTTCTTGCCTTC
>JAZONC010000023.1:0-7157 GCA_045654285.1 Alistipes sp.
TGCGCCCACAGCCCTTTTTCACCTCGTGAAGTATTACTTACGGAGGTTAAGAGTCTTGATGATAGCGCGGTAACGCTCGATATCAACCTCCTTCAAGTACATAAGCAACTTGCGACGCTTACCTACCAAGCGCAACAATGAGCGCTGTGTACCGTAGTCGTGCTTGTTCTGCTTGAGGTGCTCAGTAAGGTGGCTGATACGGTAAGAAAACAATGCGATCTGGCTCTCCGGAGAACCAGTGTCGGTGTTAGACTTTCCGTACGTACCAAAAAGCTCTTGCTTTTTCTCTGCTGTTAAATAAGCCATAAAAAATTAAGATTTTATGAACTCAGCCGCAACCAATCCGGACGGTCAGAGTTCGGGTTCCACTCTACGATGCATCCCCCTTACTGTGGATAACACCAGAGCGTGCCACAAAAATAGTCCTAATTTAGTTAAGCGCCAAATATTTTAGTGGTAAAAACACTTTTTTTTTCGGTAAAATCCTATTTGACTTTCATATGCTAAGATTTTTCCTAAATTTGTGTATATTTGCAGAAAATGCATTTGTAGCCTCGCCTTTGGGGTGGGGTGTCGAACACTCAAAAAACACATTGCAGATTGAAGACTTTGAACACATATTTGCAGCGCCTTTTTTGCTTTGCGCTCCTTATGATGGCAACGGCTTGTTCGCACGACGAACAACCCTACATAAAGGTTGAGGGTCAGATGCTCGGCACCTTTATGCAGGTCAGCGCACGCACCTCGCGCTCCTCTGCCGAGGTCTATTCGCTGATGATGCAGATTGACTCTCTGGCCAAACTCTCGATGTCTATTTTCGACGAAAATTCTCGACTTTCGCGCCTTAACAATAACCTCACCGATGAGGTCGATGAGCATATAGCTTACTGCCTCGAACTGTCGCGTCGTGTAAATGCGCAAAGTGGTGGCGTTTACGATGTTACGGTGGCGCCATTGGTCGAGGCCTATGGCTTTGCGGCTAAGGATCGCCAGGCTAAGGTGAATGTCGATTCGTTGCTCGAGTTTGTCGGCATCGACAAGCTACGCATCGAGGATGGACACCTGATTAAGGAGGATAGCCGCGTGAGAATCGACTTCAACTCCATAGCAAAAGGCTATGTTGTGGATATGGCGGCTCAAGCACTCGAGGAGTGGGGTATGACCGACTATTTGGTCGATATCGGTGGAGAGGTGCGATGCAGTGGCGTGAACGCTAAGGGGGGCGCGTGGAGAGTAGGAGTGGAGACTCCGTTCGACGGAAATAATACGGTGGGGGCCTATGTCCAGCAGGTCATATCGCTGAGCGATTGCTCGATGGCAACCTCGGGTAACTACCGCCGCTATTATCTTGACGATGAGGGTCGTAAGATTGCCCATACCATCGATCCGCGCACGGGTCGTAGTGCCGTTACGGCGCTTCTCTCGGCAACGGTTGTGGCCCCTACTTGTGCCGAGGCCGACGCCTATGGTACGATGTTTATGGCTATGCCTCTCGAGCAGGCTATTGCGACGGCTCGTGAGCTTGAGAAGCAGGGTGTACAGGCCTATTTTATTGCCGCAGGTGAGGATGATGAGTATGAGGTGTATTACACTCGCGGTCTTGCCGAGACGCTTGCGCAGATAGATGGCTATCGCGCTATATGATTGAAAATGTGATTGTTTTTTGATAATGAAACAGGCTATATTATTATATAATCCTTACGCTGGGCGTGGTCGTATCGAACGCAAGATAGAGTCCATTATCTCGATCTTTGCCGACGCCGACTATGATATGATTCCCGTTGCCATACGATTTGACGATAACCCCTTCAAGGGGCACGAGGATGTCGATTTGGCAGTTGTGGCGGGTGGCGATGGCACGCTGAACTATGTGGTTAATGCGATGAAACGCCGAGGGCTGAGTCTCACGCTGGGCATCTTGCCGGCGGGCACGGCTAACGATTTTGCGGGTGCGTTGGGAATGTCGAACAACATACTCAAGGCTGCCCGTCAGGTAGCCTACGGCACGGCTGAGCCTATCGACTGTGGTTGTATCGAGCAGATTAATCACCCCGATATGCCACCGAAATATTTTGTTAATATATTTAGTTTCGGTATCTTTACTACGACTTCGCAACATACACCCAAGGAGTTGAAGCATATTATGGGGCGTGCCGCCTATATGATCGAGGGCTTTAGGGAGCTAAAGAAACTATACGGCATACCGCTTACGATCACCTCTGAGGATGAGGCCTTTTACTACCCCACGCTAATGGGTCTGGTCTTCAATGGCGAGACCGCAGGAAGGATGCCTTTGGCGCGTATGGCCAGCCTTAGGGATGGTGTCTTCGACTGCCTATTTTTGCGTAAGCGAGAGACCGCCTTCCAGTCGGCTTGCGATATGTTATTGTATGTTTTGGGTGTGCAAACGGCAGCTGTTAAGTACTTGCGAACGAGCGAGTTGATCCTTATGTCGCCCACGGGTGAAGCTACCGATGTAGATGGCCAAAGTGGCGGTCGTTTCCCGATGCGAGTGAAGTGTTTGCGCGGTGCACTCAATATTGTATGCCCGCACGATAAATAGAGTAAAATTATACCTACATTTCGATATGAGAAAGAGAATGAGTGAGGAAGTTGATATGGCCTCTAGAGCAAAAGTCGAAGAGACATTGCCGGTACGGAGTATCTCGTACAGCGAGTTTAAGCTTACGCCGATGATGCATTTGCAGGCGATGGAGAGTGAGATCAGGTCCTTCAGCGGCGTGATGGTCTGTATGATATGTAGTGGTACGGTAAAAATCACCATCGACGGCAAGCACTTTGAGATGCGCCGTAACTCGATGGTGGTTATGCACGATTCGTCGGTGGTGAGCGAATTTAAGTGTAGTAAGGCTTGTATGGGTTACTGCATTACCTATCCCAATTCGTTTGTGTCGGCGTCGAGCCTCGTAACAACCGATTGGCTCACTATCAATATGATATTCGGCAAGAGTCCTTGTCTGCAGGTGTGCGAAAAGGATATTGAGCAACTGCATAGCATAGCCTTCACATTTAGCCAATTTGTGGGCGTAAATGCCAACGAGTACGATCACAAGGTGCAGTCGCTGCTCTTCGATGCGTTCTTCTATGCGTTGGTGTCTATGATGAAAAAATATGCCAACGCCGACCTCGATAAGCGCGAGCGTCTGTCGCGTCCCGACGATATTATGCGTCGCTTCACGGCTCTTATCAACACCTCGTGTGAGCGCGAGCGTAGCGTCGAGTATTATGCCGCGCAGTTGGGTATCACGCCCAAATATCTCTCGCTTGTATGTAAAAAACGCACAGGTCTAAACGCCTCGAAGATTATCGATAGCGCCGTGATTCGCAAGGCAAAAGCTCTTCTGCATCAGCACGGTATGAGTGTGTTGGAGGTGTCGGAGCGCCTTAACTTCGTGTCGCAGTCGTTCTTCGGCAAGTACTTCAAGCAGCGCACTGGAGTCTCTCCCTCGCGCTATAAGTCGCAGAAGTAATCTGCCTGATATAACAGAGGGTGTTCAACCACGGTTGGACACCCTATGTTCTTTTTAAGCGATTTAGCGATTAATCAACTTATCCAGACGACCTAAACGCTCGTTGATGTAATCCCTCACAGTTTCTACCTCAGCCTCGTATGAGCCCAAAGCCTGGAAATTCTGGTGGAACTTCTTGCTGAGAATATTCCAGCGCTTGAAGTTCAACTCTTGAGACTCATCGAGCAGGGCCTCTGTCTGGTTGATATAGGCAGTGAGCGACTCCTCGGAGAGTGTGCCATTCTCGCGCAACTCGTTCCACATCTGCTTGAGCTGTGCGTTGGCCACGGGGTCTTCCTTGATAATGCGCGACACAAATTGTTTCATCGTATTGCCTCCGGCAGCCGACGATGCCGATGTGGCGTAGATGAAATCGTTGTACTGGCTGATGGGGTGGGTGCGCACGTCGTTCTCGAATGCGATGTCGAAATCCCACACAGGACCTGTGTAGATCTTGTCGTCGCCACGCTCCTTGTACATATATGTGCTCCAATAGGTGTCGGTGTTGCCGCTTATCTCGCCCACGATAAAGTGCTTGATAAAGCTCTCGATGTCGAATATCTGGCGGTAGCCAGACTCCTCGTCGGTGAAATTATCAGCGAAGAGGCGACTCTCCAATTGCTTGAAATAAGTCTCGATATACTCCTTCTGCTGTGGTACAATGTCGTCATCGTCGGGCGACTTGATGGTTACGGGAATACCTTTGTTCGAGTAGAAAATACTATGCTCAGGCTCGTTGTAAGCATAGGCGTCAATCTCAAACAGATAACCGCCCGAAAGAGCCTCTCCGCTAATATCCTCGGGTTCCATCTCGGTGATATTCACTCTATTATCGTCTATCTCAATCTGGTCGCAAAGCTGATAACAACCCTTGTACTCGCCGTTGAGAATTACATCTACGGGCTGGCAGTAGGGTGTGTATTTAGCTCCCACACGGCGGCTAATCTCGAAGGCGAGAATGTTGCGCATCAGCGACTTGTCGCTATGGTTGCTAATCAGGGTCCACTTCTTTGCCTTCGCGGGAGCGTCGAGCAGTTGCACCTTCTTGTCGAACTTCAGACGATAGGGTTTCTTGTCGAAATTCCAGCTTGCATTGCCTCGGCCACGCACACCTGTCTGCTCGGCGTAGTGGAACTTGGTGCCATTGTCGCTAATTACATAGACGGTACTTGCTATCTCCGACTCTTTCGATACGATGTTGGCAGCATCCTTGGTGTTGATTACTACCGTTGGCAGGTTGGTGAGCTGATATAACTGCGAGTCGTCGCCCTCGCCAGGTGTGCCGTAGAATGCCAACTCGGCCAGGTTGCAACGGGCATCGTTGGGCGAGACATAGCGCACATAGCGGAAGCCACGCGAGCAGTTGATCTCGGCATAGTTCATCTGTCGCTCAATGCCTTCGCTGGGAATGATATGAATGGGAATAGCATCGCTGAAGTCGCTCTTGTTGGCGCCCTCGATGATTGCTAACTGCACTCGTTTGGCTTGGGTGTTGCGCGGAGCGTAGCCAACCTTTTCGATGATGTATTGCTGACCTAAATCTAAGCCTACCCAAGTTCTCGAACGGCTGAATGATGCGAAGTAGGTCGAGAAGTCGCCATCGAAGAGATTCTCCTTGGTGTTTACCTCTTCGGTCTTGGAACTGTTATTGTCGTAATCTACCGAGTAGCGAGATCCCATAAGGATGCCTCCCAGCGAGCCGTCATCGCCAGCAGCGATAACAATATCGGTAATGACAGACTCGGGGGCAGTAAATGCTTCGGGGTCGTCGGGCTTCTCCTCTTCTTCTTGTTCTGGTTCTTGTTCAGGGTTGGTGTTCTCGGTGCCATTGTCGTTCGGATCAGTTGGCGGATCGCTCTTCTCGCACGATACAGCAAGTGCGAAAGCGAATAGAATCGCGAAAAGAAGAAAATTACGTTTCATAGGGCTAGTTGTTTTACAGGTTAATCTTTATTGCAAAAATAGGAGAATTTTGGAATATGCAAAATGTATTCAACGAAACGGAGTGGAATCTAAATAAACGGTAACGATTTACTCTCTTCCCTTGATCGTAATTTTAAAAAGATAAAAAAAAGAGGCTGCTAACCGAGTTAGCAACCTCTTCGATATATCGCAATCTAACGATTACAACTGGGGACCAGCTGCTACGAGTGACTTACCCTCGTCGTTGCCAGTAAACTTAGCGAAGTTCTTGATGAAACGACCTGCCAAGTCCTCAGCCTTAACCTGCCACTCTGAAGCGCAAGCGTAAGTATCGCGGGGATCCAAGATAGCGGGATCTACACCGGGAAGAGCTGTGGGAACCTTGAAGTCGAAGATAGGAATCTGCTTAGTCTCAGCTGAGTCGATTGAGCCATCGAGGATAGCGTCGATGATACCACGAGTATCCTTGATAGAGATACGCTTGCCAGTACCGTTCCAACCAGTGTTTACGAGGTAAGCAGTTGCGCCAGATGCCTCCATCTTCTTCACCAACTCCTCACCGTACTTAGTGGGGTGCAATGAAAGGAATGCTGCACCGAAGCAAGCTGAGAATGTAGGAGTAGGCTCAGTGATACCACGCTCTGTACCAGCCAACTTAGCGGTGAAACCAGAGAGGAAGTAGTACTTAGTCTGCTCGGGAGTCAAGATAGATACGGGAGGCAATACACCGAATGCATCAGCTGACAAGAAGATAACCTTCTTTGCAGCGGGAGCCTTAGATACGCCCTTAACAATGTTGTCGATGTGGTAGATAGGATAAGAAACACGAGTGTTCTCAGTTACTGACTTATCAGAGAAGTCGATCTTACCGTTCTCGTCAACAGTTACGTTCTCGAGCAAAGCGTTGCGACGGATAGCGTTCCAGATATCGGGCTCGTTCTCCTTAGAGAGGTTGATAACCTTTGCGTAGCAACCACCCTCGAAGTTGAATACGCCCTCGTCGTCCCAACCGTGCTCGTCGTCACCGATCAACTGACGCTTAGGATCTGTTGAAAGGGTAGTCTTACCAGTACCTGACAAACCGAAGAAGATAGCTGTCTCACCCTTCTCGTTAGTGTTAGCAGAGCAGTGCATTGAAGCCATACCCTTCAAAGGAAGCAAGTAGTTCATATAAGAGAACATACCCTTCTTCATCTCACCACCATACCAAGTGTTGATGATAACCTGCATCTTCTCAGTGAGGTTGAATACAACAGCAGTCTCAGAGTTCAAACCGAGCTCCTTGTAGTTCTCAACCTTAGCCTTAGAAGCGTTGATTACTACGAAATCGGGCTCACCGTAAACCTCCAACTCAGCGTCAGTAGGACGGATGAACATATTCTTAACGAAGTGTGCCTGCCAAGCAACCTCCATAATGAAACGGATCTTGAGGCGTGAGTTCTCGTTAGCACCGCAGAAAGTATCAACAACGTAGAGCTTCTTGTTAGAGAGAGCCTGTGTAGCCAAAGTCTTCAACTCAGCCCAAGCAGCCTCAGTAACGGGCTTGTTGTCGTTCTTGTACTCCTCTGAAGTCCACCAGATAGTGTCCTTAGAAGTCTCGTCCATTACGAAGAACTTATCCTTAGGTGAACGGCCAGTGTAAACACCAGTCATTACGTTAACAGCACCCATCTCGGTAACAACACCCTTGTCGAAGCCTGTGAG
>JAZONC010000024.1:0-9217 GCA_045654285.1 Alistipes sp.
AAATATAAGAAATATTATATGATAAATCTATAGATATATTCTTACTTAGAAATATAAAATAATTAAATAAAAGAGGATGACTATTCTTACAATCAAATGAATATAATATATTTAAGTATTGTTTTAATTCTCTTTTCAATAAAGTTAATACATAATAGTATACATCAATTCATTAGCATTGTGCAAACTTCATTAATCTTAACACGATATGCATTAAGGAGATCTTCAATATATGAAGGTTTGCGTTTTTTGTTAAAATCTTTTGGATTTAATCTACTTGGAAGATTAAGTAATATCCTTTCTTGGTTAATAACGATTGATAATTCCAGGGGCGATAGCCCATTTTTGTTCATTTTACTTTTCCTGCAGTAGAATGAAACACAGAAAGTTGCACGCATTTTGTAGCCCATTTTTATAGTTTAACATTTTGGGCTACAAATTTTAGCACTTTTAATGTTGGGATTACGGGTGAGAGGCAATAAAAAACCCTTGTAGAAGCATCTACAAGGGCTATTGCTTATTCAGCTTTGTATTTTCCGTGATCCCGCCGGGGCTCGAACCCGGGACCCCAACATTAAAAGTGTTGTGCTCTACCGACTGAGCTACAGGATCAACGCTCACCAAGACGGATTATTTCCGTTTTTGGTGGTGCAAATGTAGGGATAATTTTTTGTTTCACCAAATTTTTACTGCACATACTACGAAAAACAGTGCTATCAGCTCTATTACCACACATATACAATTTAAGCAGGCTCCTCACCTGCCTAAATCAATTTGCAAATTGGTCGCGTTACTCCATATCATTAATCTTCTGACCGAGGATGCGGGCGGCAATGGCGACATACTCACCACAGGGGCGACGATGGTAGTACTCCTCAGTGCGGGGCGATGGGGTAGGCTCATCGCTCTTCTGCTTTAAGCCCAACAATTCACGGCAAACGATGGAGCCATTCTGCTGACGAAACTCCTCAGCCAGCGACTGCACCAATGTATAACAGTTCTTCTTACTCGCAGCATCTTCGGGATTAGCATTGGGCTGCAGGTAGCCAGCTACCATAAACATACCACTCACCGTACCACACACCTCACGCAAGCGACCCATTCCGCCACCAAACGGAGCAGCGATGGTAGCCGCAGTGGTGTGGTCGAGGTTAGTGAAATCAGCATAAGCCAAAAGTACCGATTGGGCACAGTTGTAACCCTCGAGGAAATAGTTGCGTGCGCGCTCGGCACGCTCTTCGATATTGACTTTCATATTTTGTGCTATATAATGATGCGCAAATTTAATGATTTCGACTCGATTTTACCAAATTCTACATATCTTTGTATGTAATTAAATTTTGTATTATGCCCAATCACGCATATTTGACCATTGAGAATCAGGAGCAGCATCCATTTATGCAGCACCGCATACATAAGATACTTCTCGTATGTTGCACATACGACGGCTACATCCTGGAGGAGGACGGGCACATCGAGTCGCAAATCAACCGCGAGTATATGGAGCTCAATATGAGTAATCCGCCTTCGCTCACACGCGTGGAATCTACGCGCGATGCACTTGATCTGTTGGCCGTACGCAACGACTTCGACTTTGTGCTTACGATGTACAATGTTGGCGAACCCAATGTATTTGACTTTGCCCGCGAGGTGAAGAAGATTCACCCTACATTACCCGTGGTATTGCTAACATCGTTTTCAAAAGAGATTTACCGCCAGATTGACGAGCAGCAGTGCTCAGCCATCGACAATATCTTCTGCTGGCACGGTAACACCGACCTTATCATCGCCATCATCAAGCTGATGGAGGATAAGCTCAACGCCGAGACCGACATCATCGACGGAGGTGTGCAGGCTATCCTGCTCGTTGAGGACTCTATCCGTTTCTACTCGACCTATCTACCCGAGCTCTACAAAATAATCTTGGTGCAAAATAGCGAGTTCCTCAAAGATGCCTACAACGAGCAACAGCAGATCAGCCGTAAACGCGCCCGCCCCAAGGTGCTGCTGGCAACAAGCTACGAGGAGGCTCTCGAGACATACGATCGCTATAAGAAGAATCTACTCGGCGTAATCTCCGATGTAGGCCTAGTACTGCACCGTGGCGACAAGGAGGACAACGAGAAGAGCGACGCAGGTGTGGAGATATGCCGAATGATCAAAGCCGAGACACCGTGGATGCCCGTCATTATGCAGTCGTCGCAGGTAAATTATGCCGATGTAGCGGCCGAGATGGGTGTAGGATTTATTGCCAAGTCGTCGAAGACCCTGCTACAGGAGTTGCAGGATGTAGTTCTGCGTGAGTTTGGATTCGGCGAGTTCTTGTTCCGCGATTTAGCAACTGGGAGTGTTATTGGTCGTGCCCGCGACCTGCTGCAGATGCAGTCGCTAATTGCCACCGTACCCGACGATGTACTGGAGTACCACCTCTCACAGATGCACCTCTCGAAGTGGTTGTATGCACGCGGTCTATTCCCGCTGGCAAAGGTGTTGCGTAATATAAACAGTAGCCACTTCTCATCTACGGCCGAGCACCGTGCCGCGCTAGTCTCTATGTTCAAGGATTACCGCACAATGCTCGGACAGGGTCTTGTGGCTCAGTTCGACGAGGAGACATATAGCGACGCCATCGGTTTTGCCCGCCTGGGCGAGGGCTCTATCGGAGGTAAGGCTCGTGGTTTGGCATTTATGAACTCGATGCTGGCAAAGCATAACCACTATTACAAATACCCCGGCGTGCGAATTATGATTCCGCGCTCGCTGGTTGTGGCTACCGACTACTTCGATGAGTTTATGCGAATCAATGGTCTGAAGTATATCATCTCGCGCGACTTGGCCGACGATGATATTCTCTCGGAGTTCCTTAACTCGGTGTTGCCCTCGGAGTTATATCAGAAACTCAAAGTGTTTGTCGAGACCTGCTCGAAACCTTTGGCCATTCGCTCATCATCGAAGCTGGAGGATTCACATTATCAGCCTTTTGCAGGTATCTACTCTACATATATGATTCCTCGATGCGAGGATGATGACCAGATGTTGCGTATGTTGGTGCGTGCCATCAAGAGTGTATATGCTTCGGTATATTTCGCTTCGTCGAAAGCCTACATACAATCGTCGCAGAATCTGCTCTCGGAGGAGAAGATGGCAGTTCTCATTCAGGAGGTGTGTGGTACCGAGCAGAACGGCTATTTCTTCCCAACACTCTCTGGCGTGGCTCGTTCACAAAACCTCTATCCCATCGGCTACGAGAAGGCCGAGGAGGGTGTATGTAACATCGTAATGGGACTGGGTAAGGCCGTTGTCGATGGAGGCAAGAGCCTGCGTTTCTCGCCAGCCTATCCCGACAAGGCTCTGCAGACCTCGACACTCGAACTCACCGTGCAGGATGCACAGACCGAGGTGCTGGCCCTGAGTCTTAACCCCGACCACTTCCGCTCATCGACCGACGATGCGGTGAATATCGTGGGTATTCCCGTCTCGCGTATTAACGATTTCCGCAATGCGAAGTATGCCTGCTCATACTACGACTACCAGAATAGTCGCATCAGCGAGAGCCCAACCTTGTCGCGTTACTTCCGCGTAATTACATTCAACCGAATACTCAAGTATGGCTCATTCCCGCTGGCCGACATCATACGCGATATGTTGCGTATGGGCGAGGAGGAGATGCGTTGCCCTGTGGAGATAGAGTTTGCTGTAAATATGGATGTTCCCGCAGGCAAGATGCAGATATTCAACCTACTGCAGGTGCGACCCATCATTCGTAACGAGGAGGGCACCAAACTCGACTGGTCGAAGGTTGATACGCAGGGAGCTGTGGTATATTCAGAGAATGCGCTCGGCATAGGTCTTATGCGTGATATTCGTCGTGTGGTGTATATGCGTTTCGATAAATTCTCGTCGCTCCACACTCAGGAGATTGCCGACGAACTTATGCAGATTAACAATCGTATGCGCGACGATGGTCAGGAGTATGTACTCATCGGCACAGGCCGTTGGGGTTCATCCGACCCCAACTTGGGTGTACCGGTCAAGTGGGCACACATATCGCAGGCGAGGGTTATTGTCGAGTCAGCCCTGCCTAATTTCAATGTAGAGGCTAGCCAGGGTACTCACTTCTTCCAAAATGTTACTTCGCTCGGCGTGGGCTACCTATCGCTCGACCCTTCGCACGGCGACGGAGCATTGGATATTGAGCAGTTGGAGGCTATGCCCAAGTGGTTCGATGGCGAGTATCTGCGTGTAGTAGAGTTCGACGAGCCGTTATATATCTATGTCGATGGCCGTTCGAAGAAGGGTATCGTAAAGGCTACCAATCGAACAACGAAAGAGAAAGAGGTGTAAGTTTTGCCACATCAAGCGGTAAAATTTAAGTATCGAGAACGAATAAAACAGAGATAGTATGAAGAAATTATTGAAAATCGCAGGTATCGCGATATGCACACTGATCGTTGTGCTCTTCGTTGCTCCGTTTGCCTTCAAGGGTAAGATCGAGAGCATTATCAAAAGCGAGGGCAACAAACTGCTCAACGCTCAGTTCGACTTTGCTAAACTCGACATCAATCTGCTACGCAACTTCCCGCAGGCATCTGTATCACTTAAGGATTTTTGGCTGAAGGGTGTTGATGTATTCGAGAACGACACATTGGTATATGCAGGCGAACTGACTGCCGCTGTAAATCTAAGCGCACTAATCAATGGTGAGTACGAGGTGTCGAAAATCATCATCGACAATACACGCCTGCACGCCATTGCATTAGAGGATGGCCGCGTGAATTGGGATATTATGAAGCCTTCACAGGAGGTCGAAGCGCCCGTCGAGGAGTCAAGCGAACCCGTGTCATTTGAAGTGGCACTCAAGCGTTTGAGTATTAACGATCTCTCGGTTATCTACGACGATCGCAAGGGTGGTATATATGCCGCAGTTGAAGACCTCAATGCTATGTGCTCGGGCGATTTGGGCAGCGATAACACCACCATCAAGCTAAATGCCAACACTCCTTCGGTTACATTCCGTATGGGCGGCGTACCTATGCTGAGTAGAGCCAATGTTGAGGCGGCAATGGATGTAGCGGCTGACCTAAAGAATATGCGCTTCGAGCTATCGGATAACGAGCTTGCTCTCAACGCCATCCGCACCTCTATCGATGGTTGGGTAGCCCTTGATGGCAATGCCGTGGATATGGATCTTGCACTTAACACCAACGATATTGGTTTCAAGGAGATTCTCTCGCTTATTCCCGCCATATATGCCAAGGATTTTGCCGATCTCAAGACTGATGGTATCGCATCGTTGCACGCCAAGGCTAAGGGACGCCTAGAGGGCGACAATGTTCCCTCATTCGATGTTACACTCGACGTCAAGAACGCTATGTTCCGCTATCCTGCGTTGCCCGCAGGTGTTGATGCTATCAACATCTCGGCACGCGCACAAAATCCTGGCGGCGCAGTCGATCTAACTACCGTAAGCATCAATCCTTTCAACTTCACTTTGGCGGGTAATCCCTTCTCGCTCACGGCCGATGTGAAGACTCCGATCAGCGATCCCGACTTCCGCGCTTCAGCAAAGGGTAAGTTAGATTTGGGCAAGATTAAGGATGTATATCCGTTGGAGGATATGAATCTCAACGGCGTTGTCGATGCCGATATGTCGGTTGCTGGCCGCCTCTCATACATTGAGAAGGAGCAGTTCGACCGTGTAGAGGCTTCGGGTAACATCGCCCTGAGCAATATGCAGTTGCAGATGGAGGCTCTGCCCGATGTGATGATTGAGCGTTCAACCTTCGGCTTCACACCCCGTTATTTGGAGCTCAGCAAGACTACCATCAAGGTGGGCGATAACGACCTCACACTCGACAGCCGCTTCGAGAACTATATGGGCTACCTGCTCAAGGGCACAACCATCAAGGGTACGCTCAATGTAAGCAGCCAGCACATTAATCTCAACGACTTTATGAGCGATACGACCACCGAGCAACCCGAGGCTGAGCTGGCCGCAGAGGAGAGTACAACAAGTGCAACTTCAATGGCCGCTATTGCCGTGCCCGAGAACATTGACTTCCGAGCACAGGTAAATATGAACGAGGTATTGCTCGACAAGATGTCATTCAACGACATCAAGGGTCTGCTCGTTATCAAGGATCGCAAGGTCGATATGCAGAATATCTCACTCTCGACAATGGGCGGTGGGGTAGTTGCCAATGGTTCATACTCAACACCTGTGGGCGAAAGAGCTCGACTCGCAGCAGGCTTTGCACTCAACGACATCGTCTTCAAGCAGGCATACAAAGAACTCGATATGGTACAGAAGATGGCACCTCTGTT
The DNA here is from genome assembly GCA_045654285.1 of Alistipes sp. Lineage (GTDB taxonomy): Bacteria > Bacteroidota > Bacteroidia > Bacteroidales > Rikenellaceae > Alistipes. The sequence continues at coordinate 6,325 of JAZONC010000024.1, forward strand.
CGAGGGGCTGTCGGGTAGCTTCTCAGGTAGCATAAAGGTCGATACTCCACTCGACGAGCAGATGAGCCCCATCCTTCAGGCACTCAACGGCGAGGGTAGCCTCAGTACCAAGAGTTTGAGTCTGTCGAATGTAGCATTTATCGATCAAGTGGCCGACCTTCTCAAGAAACCCGAATTGAAGAATCTCAGCGCACGCGATCTGAAACTTGAGTTCACCATCAAGGATGGCCGCGTTAACACCAAGCCCTTCGATATTAAGATGGGCGACTACACAATGAATCTCTCGGGCTCGACAGGTCTCGACCAAACAATCGACTATCGCGGTAAGATTACCATCCCCGAGTCGGCTGGCACTGTTGCCAAACTCGGCACAGTAGATATGACCATCGGCGGGACATTTACCTCACCCAAGGTGGGCATCGACCTCGAGAGCCTTGCCAAGCAGGCTGTTAGCCAAGTTACTGACAAGGTGAAGGAGCAGGCCGAGCAGAAAGTAGAAGAGGTTAAGCAGGAGGCTCAGCAGAAGGTTGAAGAGGTCAAGCAGCAGGTAAAGGATAAAGCCGAGGAGGCTGCCAAAGATGCTGTATCGAAACTTCTCGGCACGAGCAAGAGCGAGGGCGAGGCCGCCGATAGTACTGCTCAGCAGCAACAACAGCAAACTGTCGAAACAGTTAAGTCTGTACTGAATCTATTCAAGAAGAAAAACTAATATGAAACGACTTTTTCTACTAACTCTTATGTTGTGCGCGGGCCTATCGGCTCGGGCACAACTTTCATTTGAGAATATGCGTCCCGTCGTGCGATTGGCAGACAAAAGTGTAATCACCACACCAGCCGAAGGACTTTGGTCGGTGGCTACAGGATGGCAACAGGATTGGATGAGTGGCTGGATGCACGCCTCGGCCAAGAGCCAGGAGCAGAGTGGTGAGTGGACTATCCTTTCAGGTAGTATGACATTCGAGCAGGGTGAGTTGCTCCTGCGCGACTCATACCGCACCGTGGGCAATGGCCTTGTGCAGTGTGTGCGTCGCTACGAGTGGCGAGGCGAGGAGACCCTCTCGCACATAACCTTGTCAGTACGCTTGCAGATGGAGGGCCAGCAGATGATGCCTTGCCTGCCCGGTATTCTCTACTACGGCAATAAGAATGGCGCCAAGGTAAATCCCAATATCATTCCCGTATATGAGGGCCGTAGTGGCGAGTTTGCCATCTTCGAGGAGCACCGTTACCCGATGCCTTTCGCTATGCTTGAGAATGCCAGCGAGGGTTATGCCGCGGCTTTGCACACGGTGCCAAGTCCTGTGCGCGGAGCCGTGCTCTCTGATCAGTGGTGGTCGATGGGTGTGGAGGCTTACGATGGTTATAGCGAGTTCGTGCTCTACTCAGGCCCTATCGGCTACAATGGCAAGCACAGCGTAGCCAAGGCTCTGCAGCGTAAGCCTATGCGCTATGCCGACACTTATATCAACCTTGAGCCTGGCCGCGTAATCGAGAAGACCTTTTATATCGAACTCTACTCAATTGAGGGTGAGGGCACAGGCTTCCAGCGTCCGATTTACACCTCGCTCGATATGCACAAACCCTACGACGCCGAGCGATTTACCTCGTTCGACGAGATCGTAAAGGGCAAATACAACTATGCCAAGAGTCGCTGGATTGATCTTGGTGGCGAGGCCGTAGGCTTTAATATGTACGATAACGCACTGCGTAAAGAGCTGGTTATGGGATGGTGCGGTCAGGCCGACTCACCAGGTTATGCGTTGCAGGTATTATCGCAACGATTGGGGGATAAGGCTATCCCCGATATGGTACAGCGTTCGATGGATTTTCTTACCACATATAAGGTTGATGCCGAGCGAGGTCTCTTCCCCGTACGCTACAACGGCAAGGAGTATAGCCAGGGTGATCCCGTGTCGTGTGGTCAGGCGATGTATAACTTCGCCAAAGCCATCGAGACAGCCCGCAAGAACAAACTCTACGACACCTCGAAGTGGGAGGCCTTCCTGCGCGAGGCGGCCAACGCGGTGAGTGCAAAGATTCTGAGCCAAGAGTGGTCGCCACTCTCAACGGCCGAGGGATTCTACATCGCTCCACTTGCTATTGCCTCTAAACTATTTAAGAATCAGACCTACCGCCAGGCAGCCGAGAAAGCGGCACAGCTCTTTGCCGACCGCCATCTGAAGATGAATGGTTGCTACTGGGGTGGCACGCTCGATGCAACGTGCGAGGACAAGGAGGGTTCGTGGGCTGCATTCCAGGGTTTTATCGAGATGTACGAGCGCTTCAAGGATGAGAAATACCTTAAGTGGGCAAAGCACGCTATGGATGTTTGCCTGAGTTATGTTGTAGTGTGGGATATTCCTCTGCCTGCAGGTCGTTTGGCCGACTATGGTTTCAAGACCACAGGCTGGACAGTAGTATCGGCACAGAACCAGCATATCGATGTATATGGAGTATTGTTCGCGCCCGAGGTATATAAGATGGGTAAACACCTGGGCGATGAGCGCCTCTGCCGCTTGGCAAAGGTTATGTATCGCACCTGCTATCAACTTACCGACGCCTATGGCTCGCAGGGCGAGCAGTTGCAACAGACCAACTTCGCACAGCACGGCGATATGAGCAATGTCTATAAGTTACGAGGTGGATATTCCGAGAGCTGGACCGTATTCTGGATTACGGCTCACTTCCTAAATGCTGCCGCCCGATTCGAGGAGATGGGGGTAGAGATATAAAAAAAAGCAGGCCCGAAATACCACTACTTCGAGACACACAAACATCTGGTAGACAGATAACCGAGCCGACTCGGAAGCGTGGATACTTGATGTTATTCTGTAAATAACAAGGGGATGCACCCGAAAAGGTACATCCCCTGATTGTGTAGTTATTTAATCTG
>JAZONC010000025.1:0-34188 GCA_045654285.1 Alistipes sp.
GCACGTCCAAGATGTTGTATTTATTCTCCAAGAATATCGGTGCCCACGTCTGCGGAAGACTCTTTGCCAGACGCACCGTACTCTCGAAACCTCCGCCCGCAAGGTCGAAGATATGCTCCTCCTCACGCTCCTTCTCCAACACCGTGAGTGCCAACGCAAACGATGTGATATGCGAGATGTGCGATATGTAGGCGCAGTGCATATCCTGCTCCTCGGCCGACATATACTTTATGGGCATACCCAGCGTACGGTAGATATGCTCCACCTGCTTGGCGGCGTCATCGTCAGATAGATGGCGGTCGCAGATTACCACCGTGCGGCCTTTGAAGGCGTTGTGTACGGCTGCATCGGGACCACTGTTCTCCGTTCCCCACATAGGGTGCGTAGCCACCAATCGGCCACGGTGCGGGTGCATCATCGTAACCTCGCACAGCTCCTGCTTCGTAGAGCCCATATCCATCAAAATCTGGTTGGGGCCGAGGCGGTTAAGAATCTTTGTTGCCAATACGGGCAACGTATCTACAGGTGTGGCCAGCACGATAAGGTCGCTCTTGGCAAGAGCCTCGTCAAGTGTAACGATGGCATCTACCAAGCCGAGTTCGAGGGCGCGTTGAGCACTCTTTTCCGAGTGCTCAATGCCCGTAACTCGCTCGCAGAGCGCATTGTCCTTAAGACTCAGCGCGAAGGAGCCTCCGATAAGACCTAAACCAATGACGGTAGCCTTCATATTTTCTACTTGTTAAAGCGTGCCTTTACTCGCTCGGCAGCCTCAGCCAAACGTGCTGCGGGCATACAGAGTGAGATACGGATATACTTCGTACCCTCCGAGCCGAAGATACCGCCCGGTGTTACGAATACGTCGCACTCGTTAAGCACCTTGTCCGAGAATGCGAAGCAGTCGCCCTCGAAATCGGCAGGCATAGCGGCCCATACGAACAGACCAGCCTGACCCTTAACGTAGTCACAACCAAGCGCATCGAGCAATGCGTAGCCGTTTGCCTCGCGCTCGTAGTATGTAGCATTCAACTCGTCAAACCACTCGTTGCCCAAAGCCAAAGCCTCGGCAGCGGCAGCCTGCACGGGATAGAACATACCAGAGTCCATATTTGACTTGAAGCGAAGGATATCGCTGATGATGTCGGCACGACCTGCCACAACACCTACACGCCAGCCGGCCATAGAGTGGCCCTTACTTGTTGAGTTCATCTCGATAGCAACATCCTTTGCGCCCTCGATGTTAAGGATTGAGAGCTGGAGGTTGTTACGAACGAAGCTGTAGGGGTTGTCGTGTACCAACAAAATATTGTGCTTGCCGGCGAAGGCAACCAACTTCTCGAACAACTCAACTGTGGGGTGAGTACCCGTAGGCATATTGGGGTAGTTCACGAACATCAACTTAACGCGGCTCAAGTCCTGCTTCTCGATCTCCTCGAAGTCGGGGTAAAAGCCGTTAGCGGCGTTCAAGCGATACTCCATCACCTCACCGCCTGAAAGGGTTACAGCAGCACGGTAAGTGGGGTAGCCGGGGTTAGGCACCAATACCTGATCGCCCTCATCGAGGAAAGCCATACAGATGTGCATAATACCCTCCTTCGAGCCGAGCAAGGGCAACACTTCGGTCTTAGGATCGAGCGTTACATTATACCACTTCTCATACCAATCGGCATACGCCTTGCGCAACAACTCGCTACCGTTGTAGGGCTGGTAAGCGTGTACATCGGGGCGCTGAGCCTCCTTAGCCAAGCGGTCGATAACAGCCTGTGCGGGGGGCATATCGGGGCTACCAATACCGAGAGAGATGATGTCGCGGCCAGCCTTGCGAAGCTCTGCGATCTCACGGTTCTTCTTTGAAAAGTAATACTCCTTAATGCTATCCATACGGTGCGAGGGAGCGATTTCTACCTTTGCCATAGTTTTGTTAGTTTTTAGTTTTTACTCTTTAATTTATCTTTATTTCTACTATTTTCCACTTCTATAAACGCCATAAACGTGAATTTCGCGTGTGGCGGCCTGCAGTCGGGTTAGGTTGTGTATGTAGTCATCCAAGCAAGCAAACTCCAAGTCGATGTGGAACAAGTAGTGCCACGGCTCACTCGGGATGGGGTACGACTGCAACTTCGAGAGGTTGATACCCTCCAAACAACTCAACGCCTTCAGAAGCGAGCCCTCCTTGTGATCGGTCTTGAAGTAGAGCGACGCCTTGTTGGCTTGCTTGTCGATGTTGTGGTCGTAGCGCTTGAGTACCATAAAACGAGTGTAGTTACTCTTTATGGTATTGATCTCTGGAGCGATAATCTTCAGCCCAAACATCTCGGCTGCAAGCTCGCTTGCAATGGCCGCCGTGTGGCGCAGACCCTTCTCTGCAATATGTCTGGCACTCAAGGCGGTATCCTCACTCTCGATGAGCTTCCAATCGTGTTCGTCCAAATAATCGACGCACTGCAACAATGCCATCGAGTGCGACTCCACCTCGCGTATATTCTCCAACTCTACATCGGGCAATACCATCAAATTTTGCTTGATGGGCAGATATACCTCGCCAGCCACTTGCAGGTTCTCGTCCTGCAGGATGCTGTAGTTGGGTATGATTGAACCCGCTATGGAGTTCTCAATAGCCATAAGTCCCATATCAGCCTCACCCTGCTTTACGGCCGCCGCCACGGCGCGGAATGTGTCGCACGGCAGAATCTCTATATCGCGACCGAAATAGAGATTGGCGGCAATATGGTGAAAGCTCCCGGTATATCCCTGTATTGCAATCTTTTGCATCTTCGCTATATTACCAAGAAATCCTGACCACGCCATCGCACGATCAGGATTTATAAACTCAACAATGAAACAACTTCATTTTTAGCATACGACATCCTGACCGTTCGCACGGTAATAGTAAAATCGCTTAAAAAAGAAGTGTGCCATCATAATTATTCCTTGTTTATTGTATTCGCACAATGAATACGACTACAAATATATCGTAATTTGGTGAGAATGCAAAATTCTTGGCAAATATTTATGCTAAAAATTACTCTACATATTTAATCACATCCATATTGCGGGGCTTTGCTGCGGGCTCCTCGTTGGGATAACCGATACCGATGCAAATCAGGGGCTCGTAACCCTCGCTGAAGTTCAACTTCTGGCGGAAAGACGCGCCTGCGGGCTGATTTACGAACGATGCAATGGGGCCAGCCATACACACCGTACCGAGACCCAGCGACTTAGCCGCGAGCATAATGTTGCCTGCCATCAAACCGCAGTCAACCTGGGTGAACATACCCGGCTTGTGGGCGATGAAGATAACCGCAGGTGCATTGCGGAAGATATTCTTGAACGAGGGGTCATTGTACTGAGCCTCGTTGGGAGTACCCTTAGCTGCCTCCTTAGCGGCTGCCGTAGTGCTGTTGAGAAGCTCCTGCGAATTCACTACGCGTACCTCCCACTGCTGGGCATTCATAGCATTGGCTGCATATACACCACACTCCAATACTTTGTCCAGCAACTCCTTGGGTACGGCCTGATCCTTGTATGCGCGTACGCTACGGCGTGCAAGAATAGTCTCAATTACCTGATTCTCCGCACCGGCACTCTCCTGTGCAGGCTGCTCCTGCTGAGCGCAAGAGATCATTGCTATCATACTGATAATGGTTGCAAAAAATAGTTTTTTCATAGTAATAAGGTTTTAGTTTTATAATTCTCTGGGATCCACTATGCCGTTCATTACGGCGTAGATGGTCTGTCGGCCGATTGACTTCGAACCAATCTTCTCGCTCAGGTTACGGCGGTGGAAAATTACCGTCGGTGTCGATATGTTGAGCATATCTGCTATCTCCTTATTGATATACCCCTTGACGATTAGCGCCAGCACATCCTTCTCGCGTTGCGAAAGTAGCTCGCTATCCTCCTGCTTGATTTGAGGCTCCACACCGTGTGTGAGGTGAGCATTACTCTGCATCATCAGAAACGCCTTGAGCAACTCCTGCTCTGGACGGCGTATATCCACCCTGCGGCAGGCCTCGGGCAGAGCCGACTCGTCGCTCTCGGTCAGTGCTATGCATCGACGCAACTGTGGTGCGAAGTAGGGCATATTATCCACCAGAACTTGCTCGGCCACGAAGTAGTGAAGCACCAGCTCGGGACTCTCCTGCTCCATCTGCTTCATCGAGTTGAATGTGGCAATCTCCACATCGCCCCACATACCCATAAACGGAGCTATATCGACCAAGATGGTTCGCATCGCCATACAGCATAGCGAATTGGGATGAATGACAACTATCGTGGGTTTAATGCTCATATTGCAAAGATAGTATATTCTGCGAAAAAACAAAACTATAATTTATTATAGTTGATGTGTCTCGCTGTAGATTATACCTTTGTGCCGTAATTTGAAAAACTGCATTATGAAGAGACTTTTTCCCGTTATAGCATTTCTATCGGCTATAATCCCTTTCACTGCGGCCCGCGCCCAGAGCATATCGACCGAGCAGCCTGACTCACTTATACAGCAACACCTCTCAATCGACGAGGTGGGCGTGGCGGTGCGTCAGCCTAAGCAGCACTATGGTCTTAAGTCGCAGCCTATATCGTCGAGCGTTATTGGCGGCGAGTTGCTCAAAAGCGAGCGCGTACTCTCTATAAAGGATCTGTCGGCCATCGTGCCCAACTTCTATCAGCCCGACTACGGCTCGAAGATGACTTCGTCGATCTATGTTCGTGGCTTCGGTGCGCGTATCGACCAGCCTATCATCGGACTTACCGTAGATGGCGTGCCCTACCTTAACAAGAATACTTACGACTTCGATATGCTCGACATTGCACGCATCGAGATGTTGCGTGGTCCGCAGAGCACGCTCTACGGCCGTAACACGATGGGTGGTCAGATGAATGTCTATACCCTCTCGCCTATGAACTATCAGGGTGTGCGTGCGCAGGCCGAGTATAGCTCGGGTAATACCCTGCGTGCCAAAGCCTCATACTATGGCCGTACGCTCGGTGGTAAGCTCGGCATATCGGTGGGTGGATACTATAACCGTACCGATGGTTTCTTCGAGAATGCCTACAATGGTAGCAATGTCGATTGGGGCGAGAGCAGTGGTGGTCGCCTGCGCATTGTGGGCGATTTGGGTCGCGGCTGGGAGATTGACAACTCGGCATCGTTTGGCTACGATAACGAGGGTGGTTATGCTTACGCCTTGTACGATGAGGAGAGTGATGTGGTAGGCGATGTGAACTACAACAGCCCGAGCGGATATATGCGCTACACCTTTAGCGATGGTCTTGTGCTCTCGCACGCCGGTGAGAAGGTAAACTTCTCGGCTACAACATCATATCAGTATATGCACGACCGTATGCGTATGGATAATGACCTTACGCCTGCTTCACTCTTTACTCTTGAGCAGGAGCAGCACGAACACGCCTTTACCGAGGATATTGTACTGCGCTCGAACGATAAGTCGCGCCGCTGGCAGTGGCTTGTTGGTGCTTACGGTTTCTATAAGAAGATAGATATGAGCGCCCCCGTAACTATTCTGGAGGATGGTATTAGTGAGATGATAATCAAAAATATTCCCGATAGAGTTCCTATTAAAAAGGGTTTATCTATTGATCCGTTTGCCATTGAGAGTAACTTTGATTTGCCTACTTACGGTCTAGCGCTCTATCACGAATCTTCTTTGAAGGCAGGCGAACGCTGGCGCTTTACTGCTGGTTTACGCGTGGATTATGAGAGCTCAAAGATGGATTTTGATAACTACTCTTCGGTGCATTACTCCGTGGATATGAGTGCTATGCGTCCTGGTGCTCCCATTATGGAGAAGGACGAATTGGTCGAGTTTAAGGGCGAGGAGAAGTTGGATTATCTGGAACTGTTGCCTAAGTTTGCCATTAACTATACTACGGGTGTGGGCGAGATATATGCAACCGCAACTCGTGGCTACAAGGCTGGAGGATTCAATACGCAGATTTTCTCTGATATTCTGCAGAATAAAATTATGGCACAACTCTCGGGCGGTAACTCAAATGGTCAGTCTTCATACGACGAGGCGTCGGTTACTACCTACGACCCTGAGTATAGCTGGAACTACGAGGTTGGAGGCCATTTGCAGTTTGCCGATAAGCGTGTTAATATCGATTTTGCTGCTTTCTGGATCGAGTGCCGCGATCAGCAGCTTACTGTCTTCCCCGATGGCTTGACGACAGGTCGTATGATGTCAAACGCAGGTAAGTCGCGTAGCCGTGGCGTGGAACTTTCGGCCGCGTGGGATGTGTTTAGATTAGTGAATATGAGCCACCTGCGCCTTACGGCAAACTATGGCTATACTCACGCCGAGTTCGAGGAGTTCAACGATGGTGTGAACGACTACTCGGGCAACAACTTGCCCTATGCGCCCAAGCATACCGCTTCGCTTGGTGCGATGTATAATATGTGGATTGGTGGTCGCCTGCTCGATGAGATTGTTCTCTCGGCTTCTTGGCAGGGTGCTGGCGAGATATATTGGAATGAGGCAAACACCCTGAAGCAGGACTTCTATTCGCTCTTAAACGCTTCGGTAGAGCTTCGCAAGGGCGATTTCGCACTCTCGTTGTGGGGCCGTAACTTGACCAATACCGACTACTACACATTCTACTTTAAGTCGATGAACAACAACTTCTACAATCACGGCAAGCCCTGCCGCTTGGGTGTAACGCTCTCGTTTGCGATGTAAGGAGTTGTATAATAGTGAAAACAGAGCCTGCCTAAGTAAATAGGCAGGCTCTGTCGTGTTAATTGAAGTATGTTATTACAAAGTTATAAGCTTCTTAGTGATACTTTATAACAGATTTCGTTGTATGCTGGCAGTGTGCTGGCATTTGCTCCACTTTCCCACAAAAAGAGGATTAATAAATTTATTTATATCTATCAGTGAGATTTTATTTTCTGTTGTAGAAGACGGTCATTTTCACTTACACACTCAGGCTGTATCTGCCACTATATCAGATGTGAAAATGTGGCGCTACGCGGAAAGTTAAACACAAAAAAAGGGCCACCCGTTGGGGCAGCCCTTGCTATTATCGGTTATACTCTTAGTCGAGAATAGTAACCTTAATGTTGCGGAACCAAACATCGTCGCCGTGATCCTGCAAACCGATGTAACCCTCGTGGTTCTCGCCACCGCAGTTGTTCAACAAGTTGAACGCTACGGGCCACTTCTCCTCTGAGAACTTAGATGCCTGAAGCATCTCAGTCCACTGGGGAGTCCACAAATGGTACTCTACAACAGCCTCGTCGTTCTGATAGTGAACAACAGTACCCTTGTAGCAAAGAATCTTAACCTTGTTCCACTCACCGTGAGGCTTTGAGTTCTGGGGCTTAGCGGGAATCATATCGTAGAGTGAAGATGACATACGGTTGCCATCCTTACCCAAACGTGCATCGGGGTGATTCTCGTTATCCAATACCTGGCACTCAGGTGAAGAGATGTAGATGGGCTCGTAAGTGCCATCCTCCTTCTTAACCTCCTGAGCCAAGATGAAGATACCAGAGTTTGAACCCTTAGCAACCTTCCACTCCAACTCCAACTCGAAGTTCTTGAACTTCTGTGCAGCGAAGATAATATCGCCACCGTCAGCCACATGAGCCTCGCCACCGCCTGAACCGTTGATCTTCAAGCAACCGTCCTCGATAGTCCAGCGAGCAGGAAGAGTCTCCATACCATAGCCGCGCCAGCCCTCAGTGCTTGTACCATCGAACAATACAACTGTATTAGCATTGTCCTCAGCGGTTGCCTCAGCCTTCTTTGCGCCGTTGCCACCGCAGCTAGCCAACATTGAAACCATAGCGGCCATCATCAAAATTTTCTTCATTGTGTGTAATTTGTTATTTTAGTTAAACCTATTTAGGCATATCAGTAAGCTTCCAACCCTCACGGTAGTTGTGCTTGATCATCTCAGCTACGAACTCCTGTGCGTTGATAGGATCGGTGTACTTAGTTGTGAATGTGGGGTGACCATCCTTAACTGAGAAGCTATCCTCGGTTATGATGCGGATAGTCTCATCGGGCTTGATATTAGTGAAGCGCATATTTGCACCGTCCCACTCCAAAGTCTTGTGCAGGCTCTGTAGGCGTACTGCCAATACACCCATAACAACCATCTCGTTGAAAGGACCAGCCTCTGAGAAGTCAGAGTTAGTCTTTGTGCGAGAGTTCTTGTTCTCCTTACAAGCGCGGATCCAATCCTTACCGTGTGAGAGCTCGACGTGGCGCGCACGCTTGGGAGTAGCGGGCTTACGACCTGAGAGGAGGTAGGGGTTACGACCGTAGCAACCGCATACGAGGACATCCTTCGTACCGTAGAAGATTGCACCGCCACCACCATCGTTGAGGTTCTTGCCGGGCTCCAATCCCTCGGGACGAGGAGGAATCAAACCACCGTCATACCAAGTAACAGTTACCTCGGGCAACTTGATGTTGTGGATGCTACCACGCTCGGGGTAAACCAACTTAACCATCTGTGCGTTGGGAGCACAGTCGGTCAAGAGTGTAGTAGAAGAACCCTCAACCTTAGTAGGATACTGCAAGTTCAAGGCCTTGAATACAGGGTGGAGGATGTGGCAAGCCATATCACCCAATGCACCTGTACCGAAGTCCCACCAACCACGCCAGTTCCAAGGCTGATAGAGCTTGTTATAAGGACGATACTTAGCCGGGCCGAGGAAGAGATCCCAGTTCAAAGTCTCGGGGATAGGATCAACCTCAGTGGGAACCATCAAGCCTTGGGGCCAGATAGGACGGTCAGTGAAAGCGTCAACGCGAGTTACCTCACCGATCTCACCATTCCAAATCCAGTTACATACCTGCTCAACGCCCTCAGCTGAAGAACCCTGGTTACCCATCTGAGTAGCAACACCAGTCTTAGCTGCAAGCTTAGTAAGCAAGCGAGACTCATATACTGAGTGAGCAAGAGGCTTCTCTGTGTAAACGTGCTTGCCCATCTCCATAGCGGCAGCAGTTACGATGGCGTGAGTATGGTCGGGAGTAGCACACATAACGGCATCAATCTGATTGCCAATCTTGTCGTACATCTCGCGCCAATCCCAGAAGCGCTGTGCCTTGTTATACTTCTCAAACTGTCCCTTAGCATAGTTCCAGTCGGTATCGCACAATGCGACGATGTTCTCCTCTGCCAAGTCGCTCAGTACGCTTGCACCACGTCCGCCGACGCCGACACCTGCGATATTCAACTTGTCAGATGGAGCCTTGTGTCCGAAAGCCGCTCCCATTACGTTGTTGGGAACAACGGTCATTGCTGCCAGACCTGCACCTGAGGTCTTCAAAAAGTCAGCTCTTGAGATCTTCTTTGACATGTTATTAGTTTTTAAGGTTAATAAAGGTTTTATTTTAAGCTTTTGCTTTATTCTTAATCTTTGTGTGTCGCCACACTCTGAGTCATCACACTACTTGCCTTTTTACCAGCCCTTAGCGTTGTTGGTCGCTCTGCCTTCGTTACGAGTGCTAATAGCGGATGCTGGGTAGGTTTTTTACATTGAGCAGGCTACGCTCGACGCATACTTTGGGAGGTAGCGAGTAACTGCTCACCTCGAGTAGTATGTCTTTTACTCCCGTGCGTATTCCCTGAGCGATAATCTTCTCGAAGTCGATCTTACAGCTCTCACCCACGATTATGTAATCGTGAATGTGCAGTAACGGCACGCGCCCAGCATATTGCTTTAGTAGCTCCTCGATGTCGATTCCAGCCTCGGTAGCCTCGTAGGTATCAATCTGAAATTTCACCTTCTCGGCATCACACTCTGCGGCAATGCGGGCGAATGGAGATTGTTTTCCATCCTCGCCCCCCTGCATATCCACCTTGCGGGGGTGGAAGCAGAACTGTATACCTCGCTCTGCGGCCAACTCACCTATGAGGTTGAAATACCCAACATAGTCGGTTATCACCTCGTCGGTAGGGTAGTCGGGCAGTCGCGACACAACCACATATTTGCAACCCATAGCCTCCACATCATCGAGAGCCTTGCGCCACCACTCAGTGTTGGCGTCGGGCTTCTGCTCTTGCGAAGCCTCGTTGGGTGTGCACTCCTCGGCTTGTGAGGCCTTATCTGGATCTACGCTCGGTCGCTCGTAGAGCTTGTTGATGTGAGCACTTACAATCTTGAGCTTCACTCCGTCGGCCAACTCCTTAATGCGTGCTATGGGCAGGTTGTGTATCTTACCTGCGGCATAAACACCCACCTCAAGCAGGGTGTAACCCATCTCGGCTATATCGTAGATGGTACCCTGTGGATCCTCGTACATAGCCGCATCGAGCGATGGTAGATGCAGACCAATGTCGGTCTGTATGTTGCTCAACGCTTCATCTACGGCCCCGGTGAACGAGTCTGCCGCGTGCTTAAGGCCGATCATCGATTGAGCAACCTCAAGCAGTGATGACAAGCCGTGCTTGAAAAATCCAAGTCTATCCACAATCTTCAGGGGTGAAGAGTTTTTACTCCTCCTTCTTCATAAAGCGACGCATAATCTCGAGCTCCTCCTCAGAACTCTCGCTCACGCCGAATGTTACCTCGTGCTCCTCGGTTACCAAGTAATCGCCTGGGTTGGGGTTGTCGGGAGCCTCGTCGGTCTGCTCACCACTCTTCGGTGCCGACTGCTCGGCAGGTGTCTCGGCCTCCTCGGCTACCTCTGCGCTCTCCTCCGTAGCCTGCTCAGGCTCGGGCTCAGTGGCCTCTGCCTCTGCGGCGTTGTCGGTTGCTGAGTCAGACTCGGTCTGCTCGGTGCTCTGCACGGGGGTATTGTCGTCGTTGGGCTCGTTGTTCTCGTCCTCTGTCGCCTTCTCTGCGGCCTCCTTCTCTGCGGCCTCACGCTCTGCCTGGGCTTTAGCCTCAGCTTCGGCCTTCTCTTTAGCGAGCTGTGCCTGATATACCTCCTCCTCGTGTGCACGACGCTTCTCGATACGCTCGGCAATGCCGATACCGTACTCGTAGAGTGCGTAGCAAGGAACGAAGATCAATACCTGGCTAATTACATCGGGCGGGGTGATAACCGCTGCGAAGATAAGCAGTGCGGCAACAGCCACACGGCGATACTGGCGCATACCACTCGAGGTAACGATGCCCATTGATGCCAAAAGGCGAATCAGGAGCGGGAGCTGGAAAGCAATGGCAGCAGCGAACGAAACGCTGATAACGGTGCTCATAAACGAGCTAACATCGATGATGTTGCTAATCTGCTCACTAACCTGATAGTTACCAAGGAAATTGATAGCAAGAGGTGAGATAACATAGTAACCGAACAACAAACCTGCGATGAACCAGATAGGAGTCTCGATTACATAGCGAATACTCTGCTTACGCTGATGGGGTGGTAGTGCGGGTTTTACGAATAACCACAACTCGTAAATCAAGTAGGGGAATGCGATGACAAATGCGCCGACAAGTGAACTCTTGATGTGCAAGAGGAACTGTCCCGCCATCTTGTTGTTGAACAAGTCCACATTCTCGGGGTGAATTCTCAACGCCTCGGCGCCCATCAACTCTGACAGCCAGATGAAGAGCCTATTGGTTGGGAATGTCTCGCGAATGGGGGCGAAAACAACATCCAACACAATGCCCTTCATTATGAAAAGCACAATGAAGAGGAGTGCAAAAATAATTGAAACGCGGACAAGAATCTTGCGCACCTCGTCGAGGTGTTCGCCAAAAGTCATCTCCGCTTCGTCGTGAATCTGCTCGTTACTCATTACCCTAAACCCGTAGCTGTTAGTATGTTACTCCTCTTTCTTTGACTCGGGCTTCTTATCCTCCTCGGGAGCGGTAGCTGTATTTACAGCGTCCTTGAACTCGCGAATACCACGACCAGCGCCACGCATCAACTCGGGCAACTTCTTGCCACCAAACAAAAGCAACAGGGCAACTACGATAAGTAAAATCTCGCTGGTACCAAGACCGCCAATAAACAATAAATTCATAATAATTCTATTTTTTAAATTGTTAATTAATTATTTATGTACATTTTCAACTCGAAAGATACGAACAATATTCCATTTAAGCAACTCAAAATGTTATTTTTTACATAAAAACGCACGGCTTCACCTTTTATCATGAAAGCCGTGCGTCGGTATCCAAAAGTCTTTTTTATCGCAGATAATCTTCGAAGTAGTTCGTGATTTTATTATATAGGTGTAGCGCATCGCGGCCATAAACATTATGCTCGGCCACGGGGTAGGGCATATAGTCGATGGTGTGAATATTGTTCTTTACGCACTCCTGCACGAACGAGAGTGAGTGCTCCCACACAACCACATTGTCCACAGCACCCTGGCAGATTAACAACTTGCCTTTGAGGTCTTTAGCCTTGTTAATAAGGCTTGTCTTCTCAAAGCCCTCGGCATTGTTGTGTACATTGTCCATATAGCGCTCGCCATACATCACCTCATACCACTTCCAATCGATAACGGGACCACCCGCAACGCCTACCTTGAATACCTCGGGGTAGTTAGTAATCAGAGAGATAGTCATAAAACCTCCATAGCTCCAGCCGTGTACGCCGATGCGATCCTTATCTACCCACTCGTGCGACATCAGCCACTCCATTCCAGCCATCTGGTCGGCCATCTCGGCCTGACCACACTGGCGGTGGATGGCCTTCTCGAACTCTGCTCCACGGTTCGAAGTTCCACGGTTATCCATTACAAATACCACATAACCACGCTGTGCCATATACATCTCCCAGCGACGTAGCTGAGCCAGGTAGGTGTTCTGCACCATCTGCGAGTGAGGGCCGCCATATACATAGAGAATTACTGGGTATTTCTTAGTGGGGTCGAAGTCCAGAGGCTTAATCAGACGGTAGTAGTTGTCGTACTTGCCGTCGGCACTCTTTACCGTACCGATGGTGATGGGTGCGTAGTTATAACCCACGGTGGGATCATCGGCGCGGAACAGCTCGCGTGCAGGCTTAAGGTCGGTGCGACCCAACTCCACTACGCGGGGCACATTGAGCGATGAGTAGCTATCGATAAAGTACTTGCCGCTCTTGCTCACCGACGCTGTGTGCCAGCCCTCGGCTGTTGTGAGGCGGGTCTGCTTGCCCGTTGCAATCTCCACGCGGAAGAGGTGGTTGTCGATGGGCGATACCTCGGCCGATGTGTAATATACATATTTTGCGTCCTGCGAGAGATACTTCACGCTGGCGTCGGTCTTGGTCAGGCGCTCCACCTTACCCTCGTCGTTGCAGAGGTAGAGGTTCCAGTAACCGTCGCGGTTGTCAGTCGAGTAGATAAAGCGCGACGGGTCGCTCTCGAGGAATACCAGAGGATTCTGAGGCTCCACCCAGCGGTCGTTGTGCTCGGTGAGAATCTGCTTGAGCTGCTCGCCCGTTGTGGCTGAGTATGAATTCAGATGTATGTTCTTCTGCGCGCGGTCGAGTACTTGAATGTAGATGCGCTCAGAGTCGGGCGACCAGGTGATGTTGGTCAGGTAGCGCTCCTCGTCGAAGTCGGTTACTTGCAGATAGATTGTCTTGCCCGATGCAATGTCGTAAACGCCCAGCGATATGAGCTCCGAGGGCATACCATTCATCGGATACTTAATGCTCTTGTGTGTACCTGTGCGTGTGGTGATGTCGAGCAGGGGGAAGTCTGTTACGCGCGACTCGTCTTTCTTATAAAAGGCCAACTTCTTGGCATCGGGCGAGAAGAAGATACCGCCCGAGATGCCGAACTCGTTACGGCTAACTGTCTGTCCGCATACGATGTTCTTATCCTCGAAAGATGTTACTGCCACCTCGCATGTGCCGTCCCAAAGGTAGAGGTTATTCTCCTTGGTGTAGGCGTAGAGACTACCATTGCCACTCTGGCGTGTGAGGTTCTCGCCACCTGTGGGGATGGTGTTCTGCGAAGTTATGGTGAGCGACTTCAGATTGATTGTATAGCGACGGTTGTGTGCCGATACCACCAGCGACTCGGCGTCGTCGAACGAGTAGGCGGGGAATGTCTTGAAGTTGGTGTCGAGCAACTCGTTCAACTTGTCGATGGTAATCAGTGTGCGCTTCTTGCCCGTGCGAGCATCGTAAGCCACGAGCTCCTGTTGCTCTACCGTAGCATAAGAGTCGCTGTCGCCTACCCAGCGAGCAGTGTAAGTCTTGGGTGTGAGGTCGCGGTTGAGTACCACATCCTCGATTGAGAGTAATTTGCGGTCGGCATTCTGTGCCGTAACCGAGAAGGTTGTCATAAGCAAAAAGGTTGCTAAAAGAATGAGTCTATTCTTCATTGTATTGTTTGTTAATAGTTTTCCAAAGGCGAAATTATAGATTTTTATCTAATAATTGCAATTTTATATGATTAAATATTAGAAAGGATATAAATGTAAGGCGGAGATAATAAAATATATTCTCCGCCTTATGAAATTAGTTATTATATTTTTCTAATTCTTTTCGAGTTATTCGTTCCAGTATATCCAACGTAGAACCTTCCGTACTAACACCTACTTCTTGCGCACGTTTTACAACATTAGCGTGGTTTATTCGTTCCAGTATATCTAACGTAGAACCTTCCGTACTAACACCTACTTCTCGCGCACGTTCTACAACGTTAGCATGGTTTGTTCGTTCCAGTATATCTAATGTAGAACCTTTCGTACTAACACCTGCTTCTCGCGCACGTTCTACAACGTTAGCATGGTTTATTCGTTCCAGTATATCTAACGTAGAACCTTCCGTACTAACGCCTACTTCTCGTGCACGTTCTACAACGTCAGCATGCTGTTTTCTTTCCAACATTTCTAATGTTGAAAGCTCTGATTCATCTCGATTAGGAGCGAGTAGTATATTCTCATCTATTCTTAGTTCTTCTGACATAATAGTTGATGAAGATCCTATATTTGAATATTTTTGGACTACAGATACTTCTTGATTTTGATGTGTATCATGAATATCTTCGTCTATACCATTTGAAGGAGTGTGAATTGGTTTTTTCGTAATGTTATTTTTTGATGCAATAGGTGTTGATGATTCTTCAACGATTGGCTCTACATCAATAACTTGCATTAAAGACTCATTATTAGAGATCTCTACTTCATCTTTTGATATGTTGTTAAAATTTAGTAATATCACTAATAAAGTAACGAAGGCAGCCACTAAATATCGAAACTTAATCCGATTATTTGTCTCAAAAGGATCAGGAGAGTTAGCTCTTAAGTTGTCTTTGCGGATAGTAGTTCTTGGGCCTTGAAAATCGCTTTTATTGCTTATATAGGGAGTTATTGTGTCTTGGTATTTATTTAGCGGTTGTTGAGTATAATATGCAGATGCATCGCCTATCGGTGAAGTAGGTGTTGTAATATGATGACGCTTTTTGTGGCATTCCTCGCATAATACTACGACTTCTTCTGGATTATATGACCAAGGATTTACGTCACGGTAAACGAGGTGGTGAACCTGCAACTTATTTCTTTCGTTAAGGAAAATTCTACCACAATCTTCGCAGGTAAAGTTGCGCTCTTTGATTAAAGAGTACGAATACCCCTTCCAATAGTCAGACTTTAATAATTTTATGTATTCTTCTTTTGTCATATTATCGTAAAGATGTTTCGCGTATTAAACAAAGGGGGCTTAATATTAAAAGTACATACTTTCAATCGTAAATTTAGAGATTTTTATTCACATAACCACGCGCACAAGAAATATTTTAGGGGTGTGAGTTATTTTTTTTGATGTTTTTTTTGCGAATAAGAAAAATATGTCTACATTTGCACCGTCAATTCAAGGATTGATGCCCAGATGGCGGAATCGGTAGACGCGCTGGTCTCAAACACCAGTAGGTTCACCCCTGTGCCGGTTCGACCCCGGCTCTGGGTACCAGAAGAGAAGTTCGAGAGAACTTCTCTTTTTTTGTCTATAGTAATCAGGTTGTGTATCTATGTAAAACACAAGGCTGTACGATTTCTCGCACAGCCTCGCCACAATTAATATTTAATTATTATTACAAAGGGGGCTTATCTCATACCTCCACCGAAGCCTCCGGGAGGACGACCTCCCATCGGGGGACCACCTGCGGGACGACCACCGGGCATTCCACCGGGACGACCACCGGGCATTCCACCGGGACGGCCACCACGCTGACCCTGCATCTGGTAGTCGTTGATGTTCTGCGAACCCTTCTTACCGAAGGCGCGGATGTTGTAAGTGAACTGAACGGTGAAGTAGCGACCAATTACGCTGTTCCAAGTGTTCTGGGTGAAACCTGAACCTGTCGAGCGAGCGAATGATGTATTCTGGTTGAAGATGTCGTTCACACCGACCAATACCTCACCCAACTGGTTCTTGAATACCTTCTTACCTACATAGGCATTAACCAGTGCGTAAGAGTCGTTATAGTCGTTGGTGTAGCCGATATTCTGCACATAGCTTGCCGATGCGGTAAATGTGAAACCCTTCCAGAACACTGCCTTCAAGTTACCTGAAGCCGCGTGGTTGAAGTACTCGTTCTTGTTGCCGCGTGCTGCCAATGAGTTGTCGGCGAGGTTGTAACCTCCGTTCCAACCGATGGTGAAGTCAACATTCTCCGAAATGTTACTACCCAATGTTACACCTCCGTTGTAGCCCATATTGCTGGCGATGTTACGCTCTCCGTTAACCAATGAGGGGGTCTCCGAGTAGTTTACGCCGAAGTTAAAGTTTACATTAGACTTGAGGAAGTTGATAGGGAAGCCGTAGTGAAGCATACCCGTAATCGACTTCTGACCGCCTACATTCTCGTATGTCGAGAACTGCGTGGGCTTGTATCCATCTGCTGCTGTGCCGTAGAGCTCCTGCAACTTCTGCACGGCGTTAGCACCCGTATAGAGGCTCTGACCGATGTAGTTGTTCGAGGTGTTGAACATACCCATAAGCATCAAGGTACGACCCTTCTCGAGATTGGTGAAGTTGTAGTTCAACATAAACATATGTGAGTAGGCGGGATCCAAGTGCTCGTTACCGGTTGACATATACTGCATATCCGAGATGTCGAGGATGCTGTTCAGCTGCTGGATGCCGGGGTTGTTGGTATTAGCTCGCGCCATCACATTGATCGAGTGCTGCTGGTTGAGGTAGAACATACCACGCACGAAGTATGTGAAGTCGTTGTACGAACGCGTAATCTTCTGCTCCTGTGATGATTTGATATAGCCGTCGAGAGTCGAGTGCTGATAGTTCAACTCCACTACGATGTTGTTGCGGTTCTTGCTCCAGTTGAAACTCGGGCCCACAGCGTGAATCATATAGTCGCTTGTATACACATTCGAGAGTCGGGGATCAAGAACTCCGTCGGTGTATGTGCCGTCGTTACCAAAGTTATAGGTGTCGCGATCGCTATCCTGATTGGTGAGCTCAAACTCATACTCCAAAGAGAACTGCGAATACTTTGATATAGGCTCGGTGTACTCCACCTCGGCCGATACACCCATATTGCTTGAACCCGAAAGGTTAGACAGGTAACGCAAGTAGGGAGCGTATGTGCCATCGCCATTGTCAATAGTGCGCTCGGTAGAGAAGCTGCGTGAGTCATTGTCGCTATCGCGGTAGCTGAAATCACCGTTCACTGAGATCATACGACCCTTCTCGTTAAGGCGTAGGTTGTACTGCAACGACTGAGAGAAGTTGTAACCCTTGTTCTCACCATTGCTGCCGCTCATAATGATGTTGTAGAAGTCCAAACCATCCTGGTAGCCATTGGTCTCGCTGAAGGGGGTATGACCCTGGAAACTGAAGTTAGTACGAGTCATTATCGACTGATTGTCTGCGATGCGCCAGTCGAAACGGGCGTTGAAACGGTGGTTGTAGTTCTTGTTGTCAGAGTATGCTGACTGCTCCTTCGTGCCCAGGTTCTCCAGCGGTGCCTCATACCAGGTGATCTGGTCGTTGAGGTTCTTCGAACGGGTACGGTTGTAGAAGTAGCTTGCCTGCAACTTGATCTTATTGTTCTTCCAGTTGTTAGAATAGTTCAAACCGAGCGAACCTACATTGGCGATACCACCCTGACGGCCACGCATAAAGCCTCCACCCATACCGCCACCGCGGCCACCCATACCGCCGCCAGCGACGCCAAGGATATCCTGAAATGAGAAGTTCTGCTGGTTGATATTATTCAAAAGACCCGTTACGGTGGTGCGGCTCTCGCCGTTGAAGATATTCACATTACCACCCACCATATACTTGTTGTGGTCGGTTACGCGGTCGGTCTCAGGCTGGTAGCCGTATCCAGTATATACCTTACCGAAAACGCCCTGACGCATACCTGCACGGGTGATAAGATTCAACGCCTTGTAGCTGTCGCCATCATCACGACCCGAGAACTCGGCCTGATCGCTGAGCTTGTTGAATACCTCGATCGACTGGATGCTCTGCGCGGGCAGAGTACTGATGGCAGTTGCCACGTCGTCGCCGAAGAACTCCTTACCATCGACAAAAATCTTCTGGATAGCCTCACCCTGAGCCGTTACCTGACCATCCGACACCTGAATACCTGGCATCTTCTTCAACAGACCCTCAACATCTGCATCCGAAGCCACCTTGTAGGCGTCGGCATTATAAGAGATTGTATCACCCGACTGTGATGCACGGATAGCCTGCACGGTCTTTACGACGGTCTCGATGCGGGTAGTGCCCTCCTCCAAGGCGATGTCGCCCAACTTGGTGTTGGCACTCTTCACCTCGATGTCCATCTCCTTGTCGGCATAACCGATATAGGTAATCTTCACCTTATACTTGCCATACGCCACGCCCGAGATCGAGATGTCGCCCTCGCCGCCCGAGGTGTAGTATTTCTTTTTGCTCTCGTTGTCGGCATCGTCGGCAGGTGCTAACTCAAATACAGCACCTATAACGGCCGATTTGTTAGCAGCATCAGTAATAGTGGCTGTAATCTTTGAGCTCTGCGCAAAGGCAGAGAAGCTGATTAAAAGTGCCAGTGTTACTAAGAAAAATCGTTTCATATTATCTGTTTATTTATTTGTTTCTCTTCATAGACAAAATTAGCACCTTTTTGCTAAGAACAATTCATCCAGTCGGTCAAATGACACTCTTGCAGGGTGAATCGACCAAATCGAGGGGTGAATCGCCTATGGAAACATTAAAAAGCCGTATTCCCGGGTGAAAATACGGCTTTAATACTCTAAAAAACGCACCCCATAAGGAGTGCGTTTTCGATATAACTATACTTATTAAGTATTAGTCCTGCAACTTCGCAGCCAAGAACTCGCGGTTAAGACGAGCGATGTGTGCGATAGATACCTGCTTGGGGCACTGTGCCTGGCAAGCACCGGTGTTGGTACAGTTACCGAAGCCGAGCTCATCCATCTTAGCAACCATTGCCTTAGCACGACGAGCACCCTCAACGCGGCCCTGGGGCAACTTAGCGAGTGAAGATACGCGAGCAGCAACGAACAACATAGCCGAACCGTTCTTACAAGTAGCAGCGCAAGCACCACAACCTACGCAAGATGCAGCGTCCATAGACTCGTCAGCATCAGCCTTGGGAATAGGAATTGCGTTACCGTCGGGTACTGAGTTTGTGCGTACTGATACGAAACCACCAGCCAGCAAAATCTCGTCATAAGCACCACTATTTACTACGAGGTCCTTGATAACGGGGAATGCAGCCGAACGCCAAGGCTCGATAGTGATGGTAGAACCATCCTTGAACTTACGCATATACATCTGGCAAGTTGTTACAGCCTGTGAAGGACCGTGAGCGTGGCCATTGATGTGCAATGAGCACATACCGCAGATACCCTCGCGGCAGTCGTGGTCAAAAGCCACGGGCTCCTCGCCTGCGTGAACAAGGTCGTTGTTCAAAATGTCGAGCATCTCGAGGAATGAGGTGTCGGCAGAGATGTTCTTAACCTCGTAGGTCTTGAACTCACCCTTTGATTTAGCGTCCTTTTGACGCCATATCTTTAATTTGAAATTCATATTCTTAATTTATATTAAAGTTCAACGTCAAAAATTAGTCTTTGTAGTTACGCTGTGCGCGGTGTACGAACTCGTAGTCGAGAACCTCCTTAGTCATCTCGGGCTCTACATCCATACCCTTGTACTCCCAAACTGAAGCGTAGGCGAACTTGTCGTCGTGACGCAAAGCCTCGCCATCCTCAGTCTGGTGCTCTGAGCGGAAGTGGCCACCGCAAGACTCCTCACGGTTGAGTGCGTCGCGAGCCATCAACTCGCCGAGCTCAAGGTAATCAACCAAGCGCAATGCCTTCTCCAACTCTACGTTGAACGAATCCTCGGTACCAACCAACTTAAGATCTGACCAGAACTCCTTGCGAAGTGCCTGAATCTCAGTGATAGCCTTCTTCAAAGACTCCTCGGTACGAGCCATACCTACATTGTCCCACATAATGTTACCAAGACGCTTGTGAATATCGTCAACCGACTGGTTACCCTTAATTGCGAACAACTTAGCGATCTTATCCTTAACAGCCTTCTCTGCCTCAGCAAATGCGGGAGTGTCGGTAGATACCTTAGGTGCCTGAATCTTCTTTGAGAGGTAGTCGCCAATAGTGTAGGGAAGTACGAAGTAACCGTCAGCCAAACCCTGCATAAGTGCCGATGCACCAAGGCGGTTAGCACCGTGGTCAGAGAAGTTAGCCTCACCGATAGCGTACAAACCGGGGATAGTTGTCATCAAGTTGTAGTCAACCCAGATACCACCCATTGTGTAGTGAACAGCGGGGTAGATCTGCATAGGCTGCACGTAGGGGTTAACATCTGTAATCTCCTCATACATATCGAAGAGGTTACCATAACGCTGCTTGATGATCTCCTTACCCAAACGCTCGATAGCGGTCTTGAAATCGAGGAATACAGCCAAACCAGTCTCGTTCACACCGAAGCCTGCGTCGCAACGCTCCTTAGCAGCGCGTGATGCAACGTCACGGGGAACCAAGTTACCGAAGGCGGGGTAGCGACGCTCCAAGTAGTAGTCGCGATCCTCCTCAGCGATCTGCGAAGGCATCTTTGTACCCTTGCGGATAGCCTCAACATCCTCCTTCTTCTTGGGAACCCAGATACGACCATCGTTACGCAATGACTCTGACATAAGAGTCAACTTAGACTGCTGTGTACCGTGGATAGGAATACAAGTGGGGTGAATCTGAGTAAAGCAGGGGTTCGCGAAGCCAGCACCCTTGCGGTAGCACTGGAATGCAGCCGAGCCGTTAGAACCCATAGCGTTAGTTGAAAGGAAGAATACGTTACCGTATCCACCTGTAGCGATAACTACTGCGTGAGCACCGTGACGCTCAATCTCACCTGTTACCAAGTTACGAGCGATGATACCCTTAGCCTCGCCATCCTCAACAACGATGTCCAACATCTCGTGACGGGGGTAGCTCTTTACAGAACCTGCGGCGATCTCCTTGTTCAATGCTGCATAAGCACCCAAGAGGAGCTGCTGACCGGTCTGACCACGAGCGTAGAATGTGCGTGATACCTGAGCACCACCGAATGAACGGTTAGCCAACAGACCACCGTACTCGCGAGCGAAAGGAACACCCTGAGCTACGCACTGGTCGATAATGAGGTTAGATACCTCGGCCAAACGATATACATTAGCCTCGCGTGCACGGTAATCACCACCCTTGATAGTATCGTAGAAAAGACGATAGATAGAGTCGTTATCGTTCTGATAGTTCTTTGCTGCATTGATACCACCCTGTGCTGCGATAGAGTGCGCACGACGGGGTGAGTCCTGAATGCAGAAGATCTTTACATTGTAACCCAACTCACCGAGTGAAGCAGCTGCAGATGCACCACCCAAACCTGTACCAACTACGATGATGTCCAACTTGCGCTTGTTAGCGGGGCTTACAACCTTGATTGCTGCTTTGTGGTTGCTCCACTTGTCGGCCAACGCACCAGCAGGAATTTTAGAATCTAACTTTAAAGCCATATTTGTCTAATTTTAATTGTTCAGTGAATTGAGATTACAGGCTGCAAACGAAGAATGCCACTACTACGGCCATAAAGCCAACTACTACCAAAGTAGAGACGATCTTAGAAGCGCACTTCAGGCGAGGATACCAAGTATCGTTAGCCCAACCTACGGTCTGGAACATTGACCATACACCGTGGTTAAGGTGCAACCAAAGAGCAGCCAACCATACGATGTAGAGAACAACATTGTACCACTGTGAGAAGGTGTACTCGATAAGAGCGGCACCATCGGTGGGTGAAAGACCCAACGAATTCTCGTGGTGGCCCAAAAGCTCAACGAACATCATCTTTGACCAGAAGTGAGCCAAGTGCAGAAGCAAACCTACAACTACGATGAAGCCCAACAAAAGCATATTCTTTGATGACCACTCTACGCCGGGCTCATTAACAGTAACAGCGTAACGCTGAGTACCGCGAGCCTTGTAGTTGTTTACGGTAAGGATCAACGCGTAAACAAAGTGGAGAACAACCAAAGCACCCAAACCCACTGTTGCAACAACAGCATACCAGTTGGCACCAAGGAATGCACATACCATGTTGTAGGCCTCTGCGCTGATCAACGCAACGAGGTTCATTGACATGTGGAAGAGAAGGAAGAGAACGAGGCAACAACCTGTTACGCTCATTACAAGCTTCTTTCCAAGAGATGAATTACATAAAAAACAGCTCATAATTTAAAGATTTTGTTTATTTTTGTTTGTGAAATTGTTTTTGCATAATTTAGCGCAAAGATAATAATTCTTTCGAAGAAACAGCCTATTTAGGTGAACTATTTTACGGTTAATAATGTAGTTTTTGTCGAAAATGGAGAAGAAAGATGTGCGACGACGCATAAAATCAGGAATTTTGGCTCTCTCGGCTGAATCGCGAAATGAGCAATCGACGCAGGTGATGGCGCAACTTCGCGAGCTCATCGAGCAGTGTGAGGCTCGTGTGGTGGCTCTCTTCTCACCTCTCTCTGACGAGGTGCAGATTGCTTCGTTGGCGGAGCAACTACCGTGCCGAGTAGTGTTGCCAAGGGTGGGAGATAGGGCGGATGGCACTCCCGATATGGAGTTTTTCTATTACGATAAGCAGACACTCGGCGCAGGTGCATACGGCATACAAGAGCCGCAGGCGGGAGAGGTGTGCCCTGCTGGAGATATTGATTTGATGGTGGTGCCAGGTGTAGCCTTCACCTCGTCGGGCGTTAGGCTTGGTCGTGGAAAAGGTTACTACGACCGCTATATGGCCCGAGAGGGGTTTCGCGCATTGACCGTGGGTGTGTGTTATGCGTGTCAACTATGCGATGAGTTGCCTGTCGAGGCGCACGACAGACGAGTGGATAGAGTTATATCGGCAAGCAGATAAATAAAATAGGCTACCTCGAGCGGGTAGCCTATTTTGGTTGTTAATGTCTCTCTCCCTGGCGGCCGATGGGGATTCCCAAGCCGAAGGTGATGTTGGCATTACCCTGGTGTATGGGTATCCACTGCGGGGTCTTCTTGCTGAGCAATAGGTCGGTTGCCACGAAGAAGTTGATAAAGCCTGGACAGATGTTAAGGCCCAATCCCACGGCATGATTATCGTCCCCCATAAATGTATAGCTACCCGATGCGTGCAACCACTTAAGGGGTCGGAAGTTTGCCGAGGTGGTGACGCTATGGCGAGTCTTGTACTCCCAAAACTTAGCGCTGTAGAATACGCCCAAGCCGATGCGACGATCAAGGAAGTTGTATTCGGCACCAGCATTTACAGATGCACGCAGGGCCTTCGTGAGGCTTGTGTTGTCGGCCACGGCGAATCCTAAGTCGCCCAGATCCAACGAAGGTTGAGTGGCTGAGCCATCGGCACCGACCTCTACTCCAGTAAACTCAACATCCTTATCTACGCGACCGGTAACGCTGTTTTTGTCCGACCACGCCATAAGGCCTATGTCGTTTACCGAGAGCGACACCTGCAACTCGGGCAAAATGTCGTATGTAGCACCAATATCGACGCCAAAGCCGTATCCGCTGGGAACTTTCAGCTCATCGCCCATATCGTCGAAGTCATATACTCGTGTGCCGTCGCTTGATACCTTTGTGTCGGGGATCATACCCGATACCTCCAGCGTACCTACGGTGTGAGCATACCAACGGTCGGCACCCATATATGCCTCGAAGTCGTCGAAGTTAAATGCCGCGCGGGCTGCACCAACGAGGAACTTACCGCGTATGCCGATGTAGAGTTTGTCGATAACGGGGAACGAGTAGGTGAAGCTTGTCTCGAGGTAGCTATCCATACTCATTCCGAGGTTGGCAAAGTTACCCGATGTGCCATTCTTGAAGAATGAGAAGAACTCGTAGGGTGCGCGAGCATCTACATCCATTCGCATATTCACATCCACCGACCAGAAGTTGCGCTGGTTTTTAGTATAGGCACCAAAGCCAATTAGGTTCATATTCATACTTGCTCCGATACGATTCATATCGTCCAGACCAGCGAGGGCTGTCGAAGCGGGCACATTGGCATCGAGGATGGTCGATAGTTTGCCATTTTGCAGAACGATAAAGTTATCCAATGCTATATTGCCCTGCACATCGGCCTGCAATCCTCCGATTAAGGGGATGTTTACATAACCGCGATTAGGGGCAAAGGCGGGATTCCACTGATTACGTGCGGCAGAGCCCTCCATAAAGTATGCTGTATGATTCTGAGCCGAAGCACTCACCACAATGAGTGTGGCTAAAAACAGTGTATATATCTTTTTCATAGTAATAGGGCTTTTTATATTTTCAAACCACCAGTCTTACGCAAGCTGAGCGAGATGCTTATTTCGCTATCGTCGTTGAACTCCTTGTAGGGGTAGTAGCGGTCAAGCGAGATTGGCATTACGAGTTGTGAGCCATTGAATAGTATCTGCAAATCCTCACGGTAGATGCGAGTCTCCTGAATTGTGGAGGCCGTATTGTAGTCGATGCAGATCTCTCCCAAGTTGATTTGAGTGTATTGGATTGCTGGCTGAATATGTATCTGGAAGGGGAAACTGCTCGTAGCCTCACCAAACAGATAGAGTGCATTAATGGCATTCTCAACTGTCGAAGGGTCGAGGTTATCCGAGAGCATTGCCTCAATATCCTCTGAAATATCGAGCGATGGTATCTCGGTCATTACATCGTCGAGATTGATCTCGATTAGATCCTCGGTCGATATATCGTGCAAGATTGCTTGCACATCGTTGGGGAATGTCATAAAGAGCTGTGCAAGAATTGATGCTCCCTCATCGGAAGGTAGCTTAGAAATCTGCGACGATGCGATAACAAGGGCGGGATTTGATGACTCGGCAAGAGCCTCAATAAATAGCCCTGCATAGGTCTCCATCACATATTCGCACACCTGCAAACGCTTCTGCGCATCGACGGTCATCTCCTCAAACAGAGCTTCGAGGATAGTTGTGCGGTAATCGGGGCTATTCCCTAACGCCTTGATGTCGATGTAATCAACATCGTTGGGTAGGGAGGCTGGGAGCCACACATTAATCTGCTCGCGCAGTTCAGTGATTGACGACATACCCTCGTTCGAGTTTTGGTTAATGTCGCTCGGGGAGAACTTAACTGTTACTAATGGCATCAGGAATTCACTGGTATCGCTACCAATAGCCATACCATCAGATTTGAGATTTGTCAAATCGTATTGCTCGTCGATACACGCTGTTAGAAAGCACGCTACGCTCAATACGATGATTGAGAAAAATCGTTTCATACGAACTATGGATTTAATGTGAAATGTTTAGTTTGCTGTTGATACAAATGTACTAAAAAAAAATCCCGTTTTTGCTATAAAAAGTGTAAAAAATGTTGTTCGTATGGAATTATTGCTGAAAGTGTGCGATTTGAAAATATTTCGTTATTTTTGCTATATGGTAGAGTTACTCAACATAAAGGAGTCGTTGCGTGAACAGGTGGCCGCATTGCCACTTGAGCCTGGCGTTTATCAGTTTTTAGATAAAAATGCGGAGATTATCTATGTGGGTAAAGCTAAATCGCTACGCAAGCGTGTCTCGTCCTATTTCGTGCAGAGTCGCGACCATTCGGCTAAGGTGCGTGTGCTTGTGAAGCAGATTTGCGCCATACGCCATATCGTAGTGGGGAGCGAACAGGACGCTCTGTTGTTGGAGAACTCGCTTATCAAGACCCATAAGCCTCGCTATAACATTCTTCTCAAGGACGACAAGACCTACCCGTGGATTGTTCTGCGTAAAGAGAATTTTCCGCGCGTGGAGTCAACACGATTGTTGCGCCACGATGGCTCGCAATATTTTGGCCCTTATGGCTCAATATCGATGCAACGCTCTGTGTTAGAATTTATTCGCGAAGTAGTGCCTCTGCGTACTTGTAAGTTGAATCTCTCACCGCAGGCGATCGCTCGTGGCAAATATGGCGTATGTCTGCAATATCATCTTGGTAACTGCAAGGGGCCCTGCATTGGCGAGCAGAGCGAGGAGGAGTATAGTCAGCTTACCGATATGGTACGCTCTGTTTTGAAGGGCGATTTGCGTCCCGTACGCCGTTACCTGGAGGAGAATATGAATGTTGCGGCTGCCGATTTGCGTTTCGAGGCAGCGCAGCGATTTAAACAGCGCTTGGATGCACTGGTCAACTACCAGAGCCGCTCGGTGGTGGTGAGTGCTAAGATTGTCGATTGCGATATTTTCTCACTGTTCGAGGATGACGATGTGGCATATTGTAACTTTATTCGTCTGCGCCACGGCTCCATCGTGGCACTGCATACTGTGCGCCTAACGACTGGTGTCGATTCCACCCGCGAGGAGATGCTCTCGGCGGCGATTCAGTATATAGTAGAAAATGTTGCTGGCGACCTATCGCGCGAGGTGATTGTTCCCTTCCTACCCTCGGCAGCTATTCTGTTCGATAAGGTGATCTTTACCGTGCCCAAGCGAGGCGAGAAGGCCGACTTGCTGGAGTTCTCACTAAAGAGTGCCCGTATCTATCGTGCCGAGCAGATGAAAAATCTTGAGATAAAGAATCCCGAACGCCATACCGAGCGTCTGATGAGTGCTATGCAGC
Organism: Alistipes sp.; assembly: GCA_045654285.1. GTDB lineage: Bacteria > Bacteroidota > Bacteroidia > Bacteroidales > Rikenellaceae > Alistipes. The sequence continues at coordinate 27,008 of JAZONC010000025.1, forward strand.
GCGAATTGCATCTCGACCATCAGCCCCGCCATATAGAGTGCTTTGATAATTCTAACTTGCAGGGTACTAATCCTGTAGCCTCGTGTGTGGTCTTCCGCGACGGAAAGCCCTCGCGCAAGGAGTATCGCCATTTCAATGTAAAGACCGTGGTTGGCCCCGACGATTTTGCCTCGATGCGCGAGATTGTCTATCGCCGTTACTCTCGTTTGCTGGAGGAGGATGCCGAGTTGCCCGACCTGATAATCGTGGATGGTGGCAAGGGGCAGTTGTCGAGTGCCTACGAGGTGCTGTGTGCGTTGGGTATCGAGAAGCGTGTGCCTATTGTCGGCCTTGCCAAGCGTATCGAGGAGGTTTTCTTCCCTAATGACCCCGACCCATACTATCTTAGCCGCACCGGCGAGCCACTGAAGGTGGTCTGCCACATACGCGACGAGGCGCATCGCTTCGGTATCACATTCCATCGCCAGAAGCGTAGTCAGACCTTTATCAACAGCGAGTTGGAGCAGATCCCTGGTATAGGCTCCAAGAGTCTCAATGCTCTCTTGCGCCGCTTCCGCACGGTTACTGGCGTGCGCGAGGCGACGGTTGAGGAGTTGGCGGAGGTGATTGGTATGGCGCGTGCGCGAAAGATTATTGAGTATTTTAACACTAAACTATAGATTTATGAGAAAAACAATTCTAACAATTGCCCTTGCTCTTGCTGCGTTGGTTGGAGTGCGGGCGCAGGGCCTCTCGCTGAAGGATATTTACATTCGCGATCCCTACATTATGCCCGTCGAGAAGGAGGGCGTTTACTATATGTACGCATCATCTTCTACGAGCGAGAATGGTCAGACCTATGGCGGAATGGTGGCCTATAAGAGTCGCGACCTAAAGTCGTGGGAGGGTCCTGTGCGCGTCTTCGATGTGCCGCGCGACAACTGGATCACTGGCACAGTATGGGCGCCCGAGGTGCATCAGTATAAGGGAAAGTATTACCTCTTTGGTACGCTCAATAGCGATATTCTATGGAAGGCTACCGAGAAGGGTCATCCCGCCTATTCGCATCGTGCAACGCAGATCTTCTGGTCGAAGAAGCCCGAGGGTCCTTTCCTCCCCTTCGAGAGCAAGCAACCTCACACCCCGCTGGGGCAGATGTGTCTGGATGGTACGCTGTGGGTTGAGGATGGAGTGCCCTATATGATCTATTGCCACGAGTGGGTAGAGATGGGCGACGGCACGATGGAACTCGTCGAGCTCAAGCGCGATCTCTCGGGTACGGTGGGTCAGCCCGTGCGTCTGTTTTGCGCGTCGGCTGCCGAGTGGTCAACAGGCTCGGAGCGCTCCGATGGCTCGCGTACCTATGTAACTGACGGATGCTATCTATATCGCACCAAAACGGGTAAGCTGTTGATGATATGGTCGAGTTTTAAGAATGGCGATTACGCCATAGGTATTGCCGAGTCAACAACTGGCAAGGTTATCGGCCAGTGGCGTCAGCAGGCGGAGCCTTTGTTCGATAAGCACGGTGGCCACGGTATGATTTTCGAGACCTTTGATGGTCGTCTGTGTGTGGTGCTACACGCCCCCAACTCCCCAGCAGGTCAGGAGCGCGCTCACATCTTCGAGATCGAGGACCTTGGTCATACGCTTCGTCTAAAGAGCGAGATTTCGGAGTAGTTTTAATTGATATGAAAAAGGAGAAACCTAATGTGGTTTCTCCTCTTTAGTAGGACACCATATCGAAATTTCTAACCGCTTTATAGAGGACTACGAGAGTGTTATTAGATTTATGAAGTGGCTTGATGATTGGAAACGATAATCAAAACTTCATTATTAAAACACATCAAGTGTATTCAACCTTTGGGTGTATTCAGAAAAATGGGTAATCACTATTTGGTGACTACCCATTTCTGTATGCAGTAATATCAAAGAGTTATCTGACTAACCCGAGGCTCATTGTAAGGTCACTTACTCAAAGTAAACTCAAACATAAGACCGCCATTGGGCCTATTTGTGACGATGATTGTGCCGCCGTGGAATTGGACAGCGTGTTTTACAATGGCAAGTCCCAGACCAGTACCACCCTTTTGGCGTGAGCGACCTTTGTCCACACGATAGAATCGCTCAAAGAGGTGTGATAGGTGTTTCTGCTCAACACCCTTGCCATCATCCTCAAAGCAGATGCGGCACAGCTTCTCATTGTTTTCGAGTAGCGATATATAGATGTTTCTACCCTCGGAATAGGCAATGGCATTCTCGGTTAGGTTGCGAAAAATGGAGCCAATCAACGATGGGTTGCCATCAATGATAACCTCGTCGCTAAAATCGGTATGGAGTAGCAGGCGTTCATCTTCGGGCAGCATCTCCAACTCTTTAGCCACCTCATCGATTATATCGTTGATTACAATTCTCTCCTTACCTATTAGTGCGCTACCGTCCTCCATTCTTGTTATCAGCGATACATCGTTAAGCAGTCGGCGAAGGCGGTCATTGTTTGCATAGCATCGTTCGATGAGTCCCTGACGCTTCTCTTCGCTAAGGCTAATACCCGAGAGCAGTGTTTCAAGGCATACTTGAATAGAGGCAACGGGGGTCTTGAGTTCGTGGTTGATGTTGTTGGTGAGTTGGCGTTTAAGGCGATTCCGCTCCTGTTCAGCCTCGTAGCGATTGACTCGCTCTATATCCTTACCAAGTTTGCGAGTGGTAAAGTATGCTACAACGCTCATAGCAAGCGTGATGGAAATCATCACAACCAGAAATGACCAGTCTGCTTCGAGCAGGTCTTGCAAGGTGCCTGAATATGGAATGGCTGTGCGGACAACAACTCGTTCCCCTCGTGTTGCAGAGTAAAAATAGTTACGTCCGTCACTTGTCGAGTGTCTGCTTATGTTATACCCCTCACCTCTTATGAGAGCATTCGCCACCTCTGGACGACCTCGATGGTTATCAAGTGAGTCGAGTGGGATGATATTATCGTAGATAACAGCACCCGTAAGTGTGATAATCGATATTCGCAACTCTTCAAAAGGCTTGTCGTGCGTAGCGATATAATCTTCATACGGTTCACCCTCTTCGACCGTAGCGAGCAGATGGCGATTATACTGTTGCAACTGGGCATTCAAGAACTCCGACTTATACTCTTTCTCTCTTATATATTGATATCCAACGAAGCATAGCACCATTGCCCACGAGAAGGCTATGAGTTGCAAGAAGAGTCGCTTGTGATATGATTTTTTAGTCTCTAAAGCCATAGCCAAAGCCTGAACGGGTTACGATATATGAGCCGTATGCGCCAATCTTCGAGCGTAGGCGTGTGATGTTTACATCAATTGTGCGGTCAAGAACGACAACCTCATCACTCCACACTCTATTAAGGATTTGCTCTCGTGAGCATATCTTTCCACGATGTTGAATCAAATAGGCGAGCAACTCAAACTCCTTACGTGCGAGCTTTACCTCCTCGCCATCGGCCGTGCAACGCTTAAACTCTAAATCGAGGCAAAGGCCATCAACCACTAAACGATTTTGTTTTTCAGCCGACACATAATTCCCTTTGTGGGATGCCGTTCTTCGCAAAACACTCTTAACTCGTGCTATGACATTACGCACGGTGTATGGCTTCATAATATAGTCATCGGCACCGAGGTTGAGTCCCATAACCATATCGTCCTCGGTATCACGAGCCGTGCAAAAGATGATTGGGATATCAGCCGTAGCAACATCGTTTTTCAACATCTTAGCCATCTTGATACCGCTTATTTCGCCCATCATAATATCGAGTAGAATGAGTGAATACTCTTTTATATTGTAGCCGAGAGCCTGTTCAGCACTAAATGCCACATCTACATCATACCCCTCATTTTCGAGGTTTAGTTTCAACACCTCGCACAAGGTCTCCTCGTCATCCACTATCAATATGCGTTCTGCTGCCATATACTTAATAATTATAAGATTGCAATGCAAAATTACGGAGATTTGACAAATGATGTAATACCCTAAAATAGATTTAACAAAAATGTAATAATTTTTCCAAAAATAGATGCATTTAACGAAAGACTAATCTTTTTGAAACATTTATGAAACAATTTCACAATTTCTTTGCAATTGAAAATTCATATAAATTTTATGGGAATATTACAAATCTTTACATTATTAGGAGCATTGGGTATGTTCCTCTACGGAATGAACCTAATGAGTTCAGGATTGCAGAAAGCAGCTGGTGAGAAGTTGCGTGGATTTCTTTCAGCAATGACATCTAACCCGCTGAAGGGTGTTTTGACAGGCGTTGGTGTTACTTCCGTCATTCAGTCATCGTCAGCGACAACGGTAATGGTGGTTAGTTTCGTTAATGCGGGACTCCTTACCCTTACACAGGCTATCAGCGTTATTATGGGTGCCAATATCGGCACTACCATCACCGCATGGATGGTATCTTGGCTGGGTTTTAAGGCGGATATATCAACTCTCGCCATTCCCTTGATGATATTCGGTTTCCTTTTCTCAAACTCGAAAAGAGATAAGCGTAAGAATATAGGTGAGTTAATAGTTGGCTTCAGCCTTTTGTTCCTTGGTCTATCGTTTATGAAGGAGTCGGTACCCGATTTGCGTCAGACTCCCGAGGTGTTGGAGTTCGTTACAGCTTGGTCGGCTCACGGCTTTGGTTCGGTGTTGTTGTTCCTCGCTTTTGGTACAATCCTTACACTTGTATTGCAGTCATCATCGGCAACGATGGCTATCACTCTCATTATGCTGAGTATGGGTTGGATACCATTTAATATGGCTTGCGCAATGGTGTTGGGTGAGAATATCGGTACAACTATCACTGCCAACATCGCCGCATCGATTGGTAATACTCAGGCCAAGCGTGCCGCTATGTCGCACACCATATTCAATGTATTCGGCGTAGTATGGGCTTTGTTGCTCTTTACTCCATTCTTAAAATTGGTAGGCATAATCACCGAGAATCTTTTTGGTCTGCCTAATCCTACGGCCGAGGGTTTTGCTGTTAGCGACTCTGCATCGGCCGAGGGTACGGCTGCGCTGTATGGTCTTTCAATGCTTCATACGCTTTTCAATGTAACCAATACACTGATTTTGGTTTGGTTTACGGGCTGGATTAGCAAGGCTGTATGCTGGATTATCCGCACACCCGAGAATCAGGAGAAAGAGGTATTCCGCTTGAAGTATATCTCGGCAGGTCATTTGGCTACGCCCGAGTTGAGCGTGGAGCAGGCTTTCGACGAGATTATCCACTTTGCCAAGATTTCAAAGAATGGTACCAACTATGCCAAGTCGGCTATCAACGAGACCAATGCTGATAACTTCGAGACTCTGCGAGGTAAACTGGTGAAGTATGAGGAGATTTCAGACCGTATCGAGTTTGAGATTGCTTCGTTCCTCAATGGTGTAACGGCTGAGGAGATTAGTGCTGGCACATCTATGCAGATTAAATCGATGTATAAAATCATCGGTGAGTTGGAATCGTTGGGAGATTCAGGCGAGGCTATTAGCCGTATCTTGTCGAGAAAGAATATACACAAGAAGTCATTCGACGCAGAGGCAATTAAGAATCTTAACATTATGGTCGATGCTGTTATCTATGCATACGATGTGATGATTGAGAATTTGGAGGCAGCCCACAAGGGCACATTGACCAACATTGTGAATGCTTACAATGCCGAGTCTCACATCAACGCTCTGCGTAACAATTACCGAGATGCGGTGGTTGAGGAGATTGACAATGGCAGCAAGAGTTACCAAACGAGCGTTTACTATATGGATATTATGAATGAATTGGAGCATATGGGTGACTATATGATTAATGTCTCACAGGATTTGGAGCGAGCATTCATTCACAAATAGTAAGATTGTCATTATATGGCGTGGAGCGTGTCCAGGATTTGGGCACGCTCTTTTTGTTTCATACTGTTATGGATTCTTAACCAAAGCCTAATTGTTTTGAAACATTTATGAAACTTTACGACAATACTTTTGCGGTGTGGAAAAAAGAAACAGACATTAACTTAACAACATTATTTAATTATGAAGAAAGTGGTAATCTTGGCGAGTTTATTAGCCTGCATTGGTATCAATGCACAGGCACAAGATGCCAAAACCGTAGAGCCTAAGGGAAAGGCTATTATTAATGTATTTGGAAACTTTCACACGGGTTTCGGGGCTGAGAATGATGACCGAGGCTTTTCGATGGACAGAAGCTATTTCGGTTATCAGTACGATATGGGCAATGGCTTGTCGTTTAAGGCCGTGATGGATGTTGGCAAATCAAGTGATGTGGACGATTTGCAGCGGGTGGCATACATCAAGAATGCACAGGTGAGCTGGAAGCACAACCGCCTGACACTTAACGGAGGTCTTATTTCGACCACAAGTTTCAAGGTGCAGGAGGACTTTTGGAGTTATCGCTATATGAAGATGGTGTTGCAGGATTACTACAAGTTTGCAAGCAGTGCCGACCTGGGTATCTCGGCATCATACAAGTTCGCCGATTGGGTGTCGGGAGATGCTATTGTGGTGAATGGTAATGGTTACAAGAAATTGCAGGTAAATGATGGTCTGCTCTATGGTATGGGTTGGACTTTCAAGCCAGTAAGGGGACTCACCCTGCGCTTGTACGGAAGTTATAACGAGGGCGACAAAGTCTCTGCCGAGGACACCTATGTATATGCAGCCTTTGCTGGATACAAGAACGACTACTTCTCTTTGGGCGCAGAGTATAACATTATCCAAAATATGAACAATGTCGAGGATGCTGATTTGGCGGGTGTATCACTCTATACTACGGTCAAATTGGGCAAGAAGGTGAATGCCTTTGCTCGCTACGACAACATCTGGTCGAAGAATGATTGGAACATCAAGAAAGATGAATCGACCTATATGGCGGGTGTTGAGATTCGTCCCTGCAAGTATGTGAAGATTGCACCTAATTTCCGCTACAATGCGCCAAAGGGTAGCGATATTAAAGACCAGTACTACTTGTATGTAAGCTGTTTCTTTGGTTTCTAATAATTGTAATTAACTATCAATAAAAGTAATATGAAAAAGATTTTTAAGTCAGTCGTGACAATGGTCGCAGCCTTTACAATGGTATCTTGCGGCGGTAATGCAACAAATGGAGTGCGTGAGGCTCAGGAGCTCTCGGGTGCTGGTGCAACATTCCCACTCCCTTTCTACAATGTTGT
>JAZONC010000026.1:0-2177 GCA_045654285.1 Alistipes sp.
AGCGCCCCTTCGTTAAGTACACCCCCACTTGGCCCCGTAGCTTTATGCCGCAGAATCAGAAGATGCGCGACCTTGTAGCCAAGATGAAGCTTCTGCCTAACAGCAAGTTCACTCACAATCAGAAGATTGTGTTTATGGACGACAGTATTGTTCGCGGAACACAGCTCAAGGATAATGTTGTAAAGTTGCTGGATTCAGGTGTTAAGGAGGTACATATGCGTATTGCGTGTCCGCCCCTTATTTTCCCCTGCCGATTCCTCAACTTCTCGACATCGCGTAGCACATACGACCTCTACGCTCGTCGTGTGATTCGTGATATGGAGGGCGGAATGGATAATATCCCCGATTCAGTATTTATGGAGTATGCTAATCCTGACTCGCCCAAGCACAAGGAGATGGTTGAGATTATGTGCCGCCATCTGCAGCTCACCTCGCTCAAGTTCCAGCGTCTGGACGACTTGGTGGAGGCGATTGGTCTAAAGAAGGAGGATTTGTGTACGCACTGCTGGGATAACTCAAGCTACGATGAATAAAAATAGAAAAGGCTACCTTTCGGGTAGCCTTCTTTGTTTCTATATTTTCTATAAAGCCTCAAGCATTCGCTTCAACACAACCGTTGCCGAAATCTCACGATTGGCTGCCTCGGGAATAACGAGTGAGCGGGGAGACTCGATAACATCATCGGTAACAATCATATTACGACGCACGGGCAGGCAGTGCATAAAGTGAGCGTTGTTAGTAACGGCCATCTGGCGCTCACTAACGGTCCAGCTCATATCCTTTGACAATACCTTGCCGTAGTCCTCAGGGCGAGTAACGCCAGGACAGCTCCAGTTCTTAGCATAGACGAAGTCAGCTCCCTCGAAGGCCTTCATCTGGTCGTACTCCACCTTCGCGTCGCCCACAAACTGCGGGTCGAGCTCGTAGCCCTCGGGGTGAGTAACCACGAAATCTACATCGGCAGCATTCATCCACTCGGCAAACGAGTTGGGCACAGCCTGCGGCAGAGCCTTCGGGTGGGGTGCCCACGTGAGTACCACCTTTGGGCGCTTGCGCTCCTTGTACTCCTCGATGGTAATCAAATCAGCAAACGATTGCAAGGGGTGCACCGTTGCACTCTCCATAAAGAAGACGGGCTTGCCAGAGTACTGGATAAACTGCTCGAGAATCTTCTCCTGATAGTCATCCTCGCGGCTCTCAAAACGGGCGAACGAACGCACTCCGATAATATCGCAATAGCTCGCCATAACGGGTATCGCCTCCAGCAGGTGCTCGCTCTTGTCGCCATCCATCACAACGCCACGCTCCGTTTCCAACTTCCACGCGCCCTGATTTACATCGAGCACGATGACATTCATACCCAAATTCATCGCCGCCTTCTGCGTGCTGAGGCGTGTGCGCAGGCTATTATTGAAGAAAATCAAGAGTGCGGTTTTGTTCTTACCCAACTCTTGATACTTATAACGGTCGGCCTTGATCTCCATAGCCTCCTGCAAGGCAAGGTTCAAATCACCCAAGTCCTTTACGCTTCGAAATACTCTCATAATTGCATCAACATTTTGTAGCTCCACCGCGACTCGAACGCGAATCTAAGGTTTAGGAAACCTTTGTTCTATCCCTTGAACTATAGAGCCAAAAGGGTCTTTTCAAATACACCGACTACAAAGATAGCAATTTTTCCTATATTTACTCTATTTTAGGTAGTCGGGCAGACAAAAAAACAGCCACTGCACAAAAAAACCGCCATCCCACGCGGGATAGCGGTTTTAATTATAGAGTGTTTATTTACTCTGCCTGAGCCAAGCCCTCAACATCGGCCTTGAGACCAACGATCAGGTTGTCGTAATCACGCAGACCTGTACCACCGGGGATCAAATGACCACAGATGACATTCTCCTTGAGGTTTGCCAACGGGTCGATCTTGCCCTGGATAGCAGCCTCGTTCAGCACCTTAGTAGTCTCCTGGAACGATGCAGCCGAGATGAAGCTCGATGTCTGCAAAGCTGCGCGGGTAATACCCTGAAGAACCTGGTTAGAGGTAGCGGGAACAATGTCACGAACCTTAACGATCTTCATATCACGACGCTTGAGCGATGAGTTCTCGTCACGCAACTTACGCAGTGAGATGATCTGACCGGGCTGTACATTCTGTGAATCGCCAGCATCCTCAACAACAA